>DASQOR010000046.1:0-2348 GCA_035644395.1 Steroidobacteraceae bacterium | reverse complement strand
GGCCATGCTCTACGTCTACATCACGCTGATCGTGCTCGCCGCCGATCTCGCTCTCGCGCTGCTCGTCGCCGCCTTCATACGCGCCGGAAAGGGCGGGCGTCCGGCCGATTCGACGCTCCGCCGCCGATTCGCGCCGGCACGGCGCCGAATGCACAGCTTTGTGAGCTCGCTCAAACCGAGGGCCTAGACCGAAGTTTTCGCCTGCGTGAGCCGGTTTTTGGCGGAACGGCTCGGATTTTCGTTTGAGTCATTTTTGGGTGTGTCCATGTAGGGGATTCCGCCGGCGGCCGATTTCTGATTCGATGGGGCATGTTCATCGAGACCGTGCCCAACCGCACCTCGCCACCGGCGGTGCTGCTGCGCGAGAGCTACCGCGATGAGGGCGGCAAGTCGCAGAAGCGGACGTTGGCCAATCTGAGCCGGCTGCCGGCCGAGGTGGTGGCCGGGCTGAAGGCGTTGCTGGCCGGCGGGACGGTGGTTGGGAAGGACGGGCTCAAGGTCGAGCGTTCGCTGCCGCACGGGCATGTCGCGGCGGCGTTGGGCACGGTGCGCAAGATCGCGCTCGACCGGCTGATGCTGAGCACCGCCAAGGACGAGGAAGCCCGCCGTCATCGCGATCTGGTGGTCGGGCTGATCGTCGATCGCCTGATCGCACCGCGCTCGAAGCTGGCCTTCGTGCGGGCGGTCAATCCCGAGACGAGGTGTTCCAGCCTGGGCGCGGTGCTGGGGTTGGGAACGGTGGCCGAGCGCGAGGTCTATGCCGCGCTCGACTGGCTGGTGGCGCAGCAGCCGCGGATCGAAGCGGGTCTGGCGCGCCGTCATCTGAAGAACGGCACCCTTGTCCTCTACGACGTGAGCTCCTCGTACCTTGAAGGCCGAAAGTGTCCGCTGGCGCGGTTCGGCTACAGCCGCGATCATCGCGCCGACCGGCCGCAGATCGTTTACGGCCTGTTGTGCACGCGCGAGGGCCTGCCGGTCGCGGTCGAGGTGTTCGACGGCGCCACGGCCGACCCGACGACGCTCGGCCGGCAGATCCTCAAGCTCAAGGCGCGCTTCGGGCTCGACCGGGTGGTGCTGGTCGGCGACCGCGGCATGATCACCGATGCCCGCATCCGAGACGATCTCAAGCCCGCCGGGCTCGACTGGATCAGCTGCCTGCGCGCGCCGCAGATCCAGGCGCTGGCGACCGAGGGCGGCCCGTTGCAGCTCTCGCTCTTCGACGAGCGCGACATGGCCGAGATCGCGGCGCCCGATGCGTTCCCCGGCGAGCGCCTGATCGTCTGCCGCAACCCACTGCTGGCCGAGGAGCGCGCGCGCAAGCGCGAGGATCTCTTGGCCGCGACCGAGCGCGACCTGAGCCGCATCAAGCTCTCGGTCGAGCGCAAGCGCGCGCCGCTGCGCGGCACGGCGGAGATCGGCCTCGCCGTCGGCGCCGTCATCGACAAGCACAAGATGGCCAAGCACATCGAGGTCATGATCGGCGAGGCGAGCCTCGGCTTCCGCCGCACGCCCGACAGCATCGCCCGCGAGGCCCGCCTCGACGGCATCTACGTCGTGCGCACCAGCGTGGCGGCCGAGGCCATGGCCACCGCCGAGACCGTCCAGGCCTACAAGGACCTGGCCCGCGTCGAGCGCGCCTTCCGGTGCCTCAAGACAGTCGATCTCGAGATCCGTCCGGTGCGCCACTGGATGGCCGACCGGGTACGCGCGCACGTCTTCCTGTGCATGCTCGCCTACCATGTCGAGTGGCACCTGCGTCAGGCGCTGGCGCCGCTCCTCTTCCACGACACCGACATCGCGGCGGCTCGCGCCGAGCGGGCCTCGCCCGTCGGCAAGACCGAACCCTCGCCATCCGCAAAGACCACAAAGGCGACCCGACGCAACGCCGACGGCCAGCCCGTCATGGCCTTCGCCGATCTCATGGATCATCTCGGAACACTCGCCCGCAACGACCTCTCCGCGCCGCTTCAGGACAACCGCTCCATCATCCTCTACACAACCCCAACCCGCCTTCAGGAGGCTGCATTCAACCGGCTCGGCGTCGACCCAAGGCGTGTCCACTAACCGAAAAACTTACCCGGCCGAAAACGACGCCGCATCAGCTACTTGCGTCATCGCACAATGAAAACTTCGGGTTAAGGAGCAACCATGCCAGCCAATACTCAGGCCTTGGTCGAGAAGATTCGGGCGTTGCCCGCCGAACGCATTGCCGAAATCGAGGATTTCGTGGATTTCGTACGGTTGCGCGAGCAGGAGCGTGCGCTGACCCGTGCCGCCGCCGCGACGAGCGCGCCTTCCTTCGCCGCGATCTGGAGCAATCCGGACGACGACGTCTACGATGCAATTTG
>DASQOR010000045.1:0-2207 GCA_035644395.1 Steroidobacteraceae bacterium | reverse complement strand
GATGACCTCACCGGCTACATGGCCGTCAACTATACTCGACTAGGGCTGCAGCCCATGACCCTGCGGTAGATCACTTCGCCCGAGCGGTTTCCGCAAGGGTCTCGCGTGAAAGTGCTGGACTCGTTGCACGAAGGCGGCTGGCTGAGCCCTCGCGCTCTACTGTTGGTGGAGGCGGCGAAGGCTGCGGCGTTCGCCGGGCCGGTGGGTGAAGAACGCGAGCCGCGGGCGTATGACAATACGGCGCTGGTGTTCCCTCGGGCGCGATCAGGGAGAAAGCTGCATGAAGCGACGGCATGTGCTCGCGCTTCTCGGATTTTTCTCGTTTGGCGGGGCGGCGGTGGCGTGGCGCCTCCTGGCATCGTTCCGTCGGCCGGACGCGCGCGAGCACATCGCTCGTTCCATCGCTGCCATTGCCGACGTGATGTTCCCGGGTGACGGACTTGCAAGCGCGGCCGCGTTGGGACTTCACCACCTGGTACTCGCGATGCCGGATCTGCAGGCCCAGATCGCAAATGGCGTCGTCTGGCTCGACAAGCGCGCGGTATCGCAAGGGGGTTCGAATTTTCTTGCCCTTGACGAAGCAGGCAAGCTCGCGGCCCTCGATTCCGCGTTCGCGTCGCATGACGATGGAATTCAGTCCTTTGTGCTGACGCTCCGATATCACCTGGGCACGGCCTATTACTCAGCCCCTGCCATCAAGTCGGCCTTTGCCTATACCGGTCCGCCGCAGCCTGACGGCTTTGCCGATTTCCAAAAACGTCCCGCATGAGCGACGACCGTAGCTGGGATGCGATCGTGGTTGGCGCGGGCGCAGGCGGGGCCGCGGCAGCTTACGGTCTGTGTAAACGCGGACGATCGGTGCTGTTGATCGACGCAGGGCCGCGCTTCGATCCGTCGATCGACTATCCCCTCACCGAGGCCGACTGGGACGCGCGCGAATTTCCGCAAAAGGCGGGCAGCACGGGCAAGGTCACATTCGCGCCGGGCCAGAAGCTCGGGAGCGAACCTTTGCTCGCATCGGGAAGCCGTGGGCTAGGACCATTGGCGAACGGCGGAACGCGGCTGATGGACAGCTATCGGCACGTCCGCGGCATTGGCGGCAGCACGTTGCACTTCACCGGCGAATCGCATCGCCTCCACCCGGCGGCGATGAGAATGCGAACGCGCTTCGGCGTGGCAGCGGACTGGCCGTTCGATTATGGCGCGCTCGAGCCGTATTATGCCGAGGCCGAGGAATTGATCGGCGTGGCGGGCCCCGCGACTCAGGGCGCGCGCTGGCGCTCAAGCGGATTTCCGCTGCCGCCGCATCCTTTGTCCTACGCATCGCAAACGCTCGGCAAGGGAGCCAAGGCACTCGGCCTCGACTGGCAGGCCAACAGCCGCGCGGCACTGTCGTTGCCCTGGAACGGCAGGGCGCCGTGCAACTATTGCGGCGGCTGCAACAAAGGCTGTCCGCGCGGCGACAAGGGCAGCGCTGACGTCACCTTCATAGCCGCGGCGCTGGATACCGGACGCTGCACGGTGCGACCGGAATGTCCGGCGATCCGGATCGAGGCCGGGCCCGACGATCATGTCGCGGCCGTTCTCGTCGGGCGGCCCGACGGCAGCATCGAACGTATCGCGAGCAAACAGGTCGTGCTGGCTTGCGGCGCCGTCGAAACCCCGCGACTGCTGCTTGCGTCCGACGGCCTCGCCAATGAGAGCGGCCAGGTCGGGCAGAACTTCATGGACACGCTCTTTGTCACCGTCGGAGCACTGCATCCCGAACCGCAGCACGGCCGCCGCGGCCTGCCCAGCGATGCCATCTCGTGGGATTTCAATGCGCCCGACGCTATTCCCGGCGTGATCGGCGGATGTCGCCTCTACAACGCTGCGGGCGAGAGCGAGCTTGGCGGGCTCGCCGCCTTCGCACTGCGGGCGGCCCCGGGCTGGGGACGCGCCCATGCGCAATCGGTGCGCAAGCTGTGGGGTCACGCGTTACATGTCGGCGCGATCGGCGAGCGGCTGCCCAATCGCGACAGCCGTGTTGATCTCGACCCGGTCGCGCGCGATGCTTTCGCAATGCCGCTGGCGCGCATCGCCTCCATCCTTGCCGACTCCGACATCGCGCGGCTTCGTTTCATGGCCAGGAAGTCGTACGAACTGCTCGCTGCGAGCGGTGCGGAACGGATCTATGAGAACTATTCGAGCTGGGACTGGTTCGTCGC
>DASQOR010000044.1:0-52273 GCA_035644395.1 Steroidobacteraceae bacterium | reverse complement strand
CCTCCACCGGCACCGATTTCGATGTTAGGCTGTTTCCGACCCTGATTTGGCGCGGATTTTTCACCTGTGAAGGCGACCTACCAGGCCCTCGATCATTTCACCCACCCGCTTGCCGGCCGCAAGATGACGGGCGCGCAGATGATCGTCCAGGTGCTGGCGGACGAGGGCGTCGACACCATCTTCGGCTACAGCGGCGGGGCCATCCTTCCGACCTACGACGCTGTGTTCCTGCACAACCAGGAACACGCGAAGGACGGTCACGCCATCCCGCTCATCGTGCCGGCGAACGAGCAGGGCGCGGGCTTCATGGCGGCGGGTTATGCGCGTGCCAGCGGCAAGGTCGGCGTTTGCCTCGTCACTTCGGGACCGGGCGCCACGAATACAGTCACGCCGGTGCGCGACTGCATGGCGGACTCGGTGCCGATCGTCGTCATCTGCGGCCAAGTGCCGTCGAACGCGATCGGAACCGACGCGTTCCAGGAAGCGCCGGTGCCGAGCATCATGGGCTCGGTCGCGAAGCACATCTTTCTCATCACCGATCCGGGCAAGCTCGAAGCGACGGTGCGCACCGCCTTCGAGATCGCACGCACCGGCAGGCCCGGCCCCGTCGTGCTCGACGTGCCGAAGGACGTGCAGAACTGGGAGGGTACCTTCCAGGGATCCGGCCGGCTCGCCGTCCCCGGTTATCGCCAGCGCATGAGCCGCTTGTCGGCGAACGCGATCGACGAAGGGGCCGCGGCCGATTTCTTCGCCATGCTGGGCGAAGCGAAGCGCCCGCTCATCTACGCCGGCGGCGGCGTGATCAACGGCAGCGCGGCGTATCCGCTGCGCGAGTTCGCGCAGGAGTTCGGGATCCCGGGCGTCACGACGCTCATGGGCATCGGCTCGTTTGACACGATGCACGCGCACTCGATGCGCATGCTCGGCATGCACGGCACGGCGTTCGCGAACTACGCGGTGGAGGACTGCGATTTCCTCATCGCCGTCGGCGCGCGCTTCGATGACCGGGTGGCGGGGGTGCCGGCGAAGTTCGCGCGCAATGCGAAGCGCATCGCGCACTTCGATATCGACGCCTCCGAGATCAACAAGGTGAAGCGCGTGCAGTGGAGCCACGTCGGCGTGCTGCCGGACGCGCTGCTGACGCTGCGCGCCTACGGCAAGCGCAAGGGCTTCAAGCGCGACTGGAGCGCCTGGCACCGCGAGCTCGACGAGTCGCGGACCCGGCACGCGATGAACTACGACCGCGCGAGCCCGCTCATCCAGCCGCACTACGTGCTCGAGCAGATCAATCGGCTGACGAAGGGCGAGGCGATCATCACGACGGGCGTCGGCCAGCACCAGATGTGGGCGGCGCAATTCTTCGATTTCCGCAATCCGCGGCTCTGGCTCACGTCGGGCAGCATGGGCACGATGGGCTTTGGCCTCCCGGCTGCGATCGGCGCGCAGTTCGCGCAGCGCCAGCGGCTCGTGATCGACGTCGACGGCGACGCCAGCATCCGCATGAACATCGGCGAGCTCGAAACGGCGGCGACCTACGACCTGCCGATCAAGATCGTCGTGCTCAACAATTTCGGCGACGGCATGGTCAAGCAGTGGCAGAAGCTCTTCTTCAAGGGGCGCCTGTCGGCGAGCGACAAGTCGCTCCACAAGAAGGACTTCGTCAAGACGGCGCAGGCGGACGGCTTCCGCTACGCCGTGCGGCTCGAGAAGAAAGCCGACGTGCCGCGGGTGATCGGGGAATTCATCGGCTTCGCGGGCCCGGCCTTCCTCGAAGTGATGATCGACCCGGACGCGGGCGTTTATCCGATGGTCGGCCCCGGCCAGACCTACGAAGAGATGATCACGGGCGATCACATCCCTTCGCGCCACAAGACGACGATCAAGCCGCCGGGTGCTTCGGAGATGTTCTGATGAAATACCTGAAACCGGTGCCGGTGTTGGATTACTGGGGATTTCGCCAGCACCTGACCGACCAGACCCTGTAGCTCTGTCACGACGAAATCCCCAGTAATCCAACACCAACACCGGCACCGGTTTCTCATGAAATACCTGCACACGATGATCCGGGTGAGCGACGCCGAAGCGACGCTCAAGTTCTTCTGCGACGGGCTCGGCCTCACGGAGGTGAGGCGCATGACGAACGAGAAGGGCCGCTTCACGCTCATTTTTCTGGCGGCCCCGGGCGACGAAGACGCGCAGGTCGAGCTCACCCACAACTGGGATCCCGAGATCTACCAGGGCGGGCGCAATTTCGGCCATCTCGCCTACGCGGTCGACGACATCTACGCGGCCTGCGCACGGCTGCAGAAGCACGGCGTGACGATCAACCGGCCGCCGCGCGACGGCAAGATGGCCTTCGTGCGCTCGCCCGACAAGATCTCGGTCGAACTCCTGCAGAAGGGCGACGCGCTCGCGCCGGCGGAGCCCTGGAAGTCGATGCCGAACGTCGGCGAGTGGTAGACAGGCCGGAAGCCTCGATGCCTGCCGTTCTCGTCACGGGCGCCAGCCGCGGAATCGGCCTCGAATTCGTCCGGCAATTCTCGGCCGACGGCTGGCGCGTGATCGCCGGCTGCCGCCAGCCCCAGGGCGCAGCGGAACTCGCCAAGCTCGCCGCCGGTTCCGCAGGGCGCGTGACGGTGCATCCGCTCGACGTGCTCGAGCACGCCGGCATCGACCGGCTCTCGGCGCAGCTCGCGCAGACGCCTCTCGACGTGCTCATCAACAACGCCGGTGTCGGCGGCCAGCAGAAATTCGGCGAGGCGAACTACGCGCTGTGGCTCGAGACCTTTCGCGTCAACACGCTCGGTCCGATGAAGGTTGCCGAGGCATTCGCCAAGCAGGTCGCGGCGGGCGGCGAGAAGAAGATCGTCACGCTCACGAGCGTCATGGGCTCGATCGGGCAGAACAATCTCGGCGGCATGTACGGCTACCGGTCGACGAAGGCCGCCGCGAACGCGGTGATGCGCTCGATGGCCATCGACCTCAAGCGCCTCGGCATCATCGCCATTGCGATGCACCCGGGCTGGGTGAAGACCGACATGGGTGGACCGCAGGCGCAGATCGACGTGGCGACGAGCGTCGGTGGCATGCGCCGCGTCATCGCGGGCCTGAAGCGCGAGGATTCCGGCAGCTTTCTCGGCTACGACGGCAAGCAGCTTCCCTGGTAGGTATCGCCACGATGCAGGACAAACCGAATCTCTACCTGCTGCGCGCCGCCGAGGCGGTGGAGCACGCGCAGTCCTTTTCGCATCCGTGGAATCCGCGCTCCGAGATCATCGGCACGCAGCTCGCGCGCATGGTCGGCCTCAAGCGCACGGGCGTGAGCCTCGTGCGCGTGCCGCCCGGCAAGGAGTCCTTCGTCTACCACTCGCACCAGACGGAAGAGGAGTGGATCTACATTCTCGAAGGGCGCGGCACGGCACGCATCGACGACGTCGAATACGAGGTGGGTGCGGGTGATTTCATGGGCTTTCCGACCCCGTCCGTCGCGCATCACCTGATGAACGCTTCCGGCGCCGATCTCGTCTATTTGATGGGAGGCGAGCATCACGAGGTCGAGATCGCGGATTTCCCGGACCTGGGCCGGCGCATGTTGAGGCGCGGCAACGAAATCCAGGTCTACGACTCGGCGGCGGCGCAGCCGTTTTCGATCCCGCCCGGCGACTGAAACACTCAGGCCCTGGCGTGCCTGCGCCCGCCCCGGCGGCGGCGGCTCACGTCCCACAGGCGCCGTTCGCTGCCGTCGAATTGCGGCTGGCTCTGGCCGAAATCGCGGACGCGGCGGCCCGGATTGAAGTACTGGCGGCGGTCCGAGTGATGGCGATAGCGGCAGTTGCACTCGACCGCCGTACATTGGGCGAGCGGGAGTTTCGGCGCATCCTTGAGGAGATAGCGCCGCGAGCTCAGCGCTTCACAGGCCGCGCAGCAGCCCGCGACGCCGGTCGGTACGATGGAGACCGCGCGAAAGTAACGTCCGGTACGCCGCCTCGGCGGTGACTCTTCCTTCGGCCAGGACTGGGCGAATAGCGCGATGGTTGCGCCGGCGAGTGTAGTTATAAGAATAGCCAGCATGGGAAAACATGCTACGAGGCGAGGCCCGATGGGTCCATGCGGTTTTGACAATAGTTGGCTGCGACGCTTGCGCAGCGTGACGTGCGTACTTGCATGCGCCCCGTGGCTTGCGGGCTGCACGCAAAAAGCGGCTCCCGCACTCGAACCGGTGACGCTCGACGACCGGCGCCCGGAGGTCGTGCGTATCGCGGTCGACGACCCGCTGACCGCCCGGGGCATCGTCGAGGCGCGCCGCACGGCGGGCGAGTTCCTGCGCGCATACCGGGCGCGCGGCAGTACGCAGCGCGATTTCCGCTTCAAGATGCTGGCCGCCGAGAAAGGCCTGGTCGAGCAGTACTGGGTGACGCTCGAAAGCGCGACGGACGACGCTTTCACGGGTATCGTCGCCAATCACCCGGGCGACATCACTGGCGTAAAGTTCGGCGAGCGCGTTACCGTGCCGGCCGGGGAAATCTCGGACTGGATGTTCGTCGAGAACGGCGTCCTCAAGGGCGGCTATTCCGTGCGCCTGATGCGCGACCGCCTGCAGCCCGAGGAGCGTCCGGCGTTCGAGCGCGAGATGGGCTTTCGAATCGACTGAAGGGACCGATCCATGCGCAAGCCGCTACTCGTACTCCTCGCGCTCGCGGCCGCCGCGACCGCGGGCGCCGACGAGAGCATCGTCCATCGCAGCGGCGAGCCGGACGTCTTCCGGGTCCCGGCCGAGGATGCGCACATGAGCGCCGCCACCGGCAAGGCCCGCGCGAGCGTCGAGCTGTTCATCGCGGCGTTCACCAACGCCGGGGCCCACCAGCGCTCGTTCGCGATCAAGGTGCCGGTGATCGACGGCACGCACGTCGAGCATTTCTGGATGGATATCGAGAGCTTTTCCAACGGGCAGTTCACCGGGCGCATCGCGAACGAACCGCTCGACGTGCGCAACGTCCACCTCGGCGACCGCATCGTCGTCGACAAGGAGCGCATCAGCGACTGGATGTACGTCGATCACGGCCGGCTCATCGGCGGGTTCACGCTGCTGGCGCTGCGCGAGCTCATGACCGCGGCGGACCGCAAGGCCTTCGATGCGACGCTGCCGTTCGAGATCGGCGACTGACGGCGCGGAAGTCCACCCATGCCAGTGAAGAACACGGAGATCGCGCGCAGCGCCCTGCAGGCGATGCTGGCGCGCGAGCGCCAGCGCTTCGAGCGCGAGCATCCGTTGTCGGCGCGCGCGCATGCGACCGCGAGCGCGCACTGGCTGCACGGCGTACCGATGCACTGGATGCACGACTGGGGGACGCCGTTCCCGATCGCCGTGCGCGAGGCCGAGGGCGCGCAGCTCATCGACGTCGACAGCCGCCGCTACAGCGATTTCTGCCTGGGCGATACCGGCGCGATGTTCGGCCATTCGCCCTACGCGGTCACCAGGGCGATCGTGGAACAGGCGCAACGCGGCCTGACCTGCATGCTGCCGAGCGAGGATGCGGGCGCGGTCGGGGTTGCGCTCGCGAGGATCTTCCGCCTGCCGTACTGGCAGGTGACGCAAACGGCGAGCGATGCCAATCGCTGCGTGCTGCGCTGGGCGCGCGGCATCACCGGCCGGCGCTTCGTCGTGGTATTCGACGGCTGCTACCACGGCATGGTGGATGACAGCTGCGTGAAGCTCGAGGGCGGACGCACGGTGGCGAAGCCGAGCCTCATCGGCCAGGTCTACGATCTCGCGAGCGCGACGCGCGTCGTCGCCTTCAACGACCTGGCGGGACTCGAGCAGGCTTTGAAGACGCGCGACGTCGCCTGCGTGCTTTGCGAGCCCGCGCTGACGAACGTCGGCATGGTCCTGCCGGATCCCGGCTTTCACGTCGCGCTGCGCGAGCTCACGCGCAAGCACGGGGCGCTGCTCGCGATCGATGAAACGCACACCTTGAGTACGGGGCTCGGCGGCTATAGCCGCGTGTGCGGCCTCGAGCCGGATTTTCTCGTGGTCGGCAAGGCGGTCGCCGGCGGGTTTCCCTGCGCCGTGTACGGCTTCAACGCGGAACTGCGCGAACGCATGCTCGGCGTGCTGGCGACGAAGCCGGAGGGCCATTCCGGCATGGGCACGACGCTCGCGGCGAACCGCGTCGCGATGGCCGCGCTGAACGCCTGCCTCGGCGAAGTCATGACGCCGGATTCCTACGCGCACATGATCGAACACGCGGTGCTGCTCGAGGAGGGCCTCGAAGAAGTATTCCGGCCCGAAGGCTGGCCGTTCAGCATCACGCGCGTCGGCGCACGGCTCGAGCTCCTGTTTCGCGCAGTGCCGCCGCGCAACGCGGTCGAGGCCCGGGTCGGGCTCGATGACGAGCTGTCGCTGTCCTTGAGGCTCTACCTCGCGAACCGCGGGGTGCTGATCACGCCGTTTCACAATATGATGCTCGTGAGTCCCGCAACCACGCGGGTCGATCTCGAAGCGCTGCGCGGCGCTTTCGCCGACTGGCTGCGCGATCTGAAGCCACTGATGCACCCCGCATGAGCGCCGCACAGGTCAAGCCGCTCCCGCCCGCCGAGGAGGCGCGTGCCTTCCTCGCGGCGAATCCCGACGTCGAAGCCGTGCAGATCTTCATCACGGATCCGGGCGGCGTGCCCCGCGGGAAGAGCATTGCGCGCACGGAGATCGAGGCCCTGTTCGCGGCGGGGCGCAATGTCGCGGGCTCGATCGTGGGCCTCGACATCACGGGCGCTGACGTCGATGCCACGGGCCTCGTCTGGGACGTGGGCGACGCCGACAAGCTCTGCCGTCCCGTCGCGGGCACGCTCCAGCGCGCGGCGTGGCTCGAGCGCCCGACCGCGCAGCTCATGCTCACGATGTACGAGCTCGACGGGCGGCCCGCCGCGGCCGATCCGCGTCACGCGCTCGTGCGCGCGGTCGAGCGTTTCGCGGCGCTCGGCTACACACCGGTCATGGCCTGCGAGATCGAGTTCTATCTCGTGCGCGACCGCGACGGCAAAGGCGTGGAGCCCGTCTATCGGCTCGCCGCCGGCGGCCGGCAGAAGATCGATTCCTACAGTCTCGACCGGCTGGATGAACTCAAGGCGCTGTTCGACGACCTGTTCGCCGCCGCGAAGGCGCAAGGGCTGCCGGCCGAAACCCTCATGTCCGAATACGCGCCCGGCCAGTTCGAGATCACGCTGCATCACCGGAGCGACGCGCTCAAGGCCGTCGACGAGGCAATCCTCTTCAAGCGGCTGGTCAAGGGCGTCGCTTCGAAGCACGGGGTCACGGCCACCTTCATGGCGAAACCTTTCGCCGGGCACGCGGGCAGCGGCCTGCATCTGCACCTGAGTCTCGAGGACGCGGCGGGCCGTAACGCATTCGCCGACGCCGCGCCGGAAGGCAGCGCGCTCCTGCGTCACGCCGTCGGCGGCATGCGCAAGACCATGGCGGAGAGCGTCGCGATCTTCGCGCCGAACGGCAATTCCTACCGGCGCTTCCGGCCGTCGAGCTACGCGCCGATTGCGCCGACCTGGGGCGTCAACAACCGGTCGGTGAGCCTGCGCGTGCCCGCGGGCCCGCCCGCAAGCCGCCACATCGAACACCGTGTTGCGGGCGCCGACGCGAATCTGTACCTCGCCGCCGCCACCGTGCTCGGCGCCGCGCGTCTTGGCATCGAGGGCAAGTTCGATCCCGGGCCGCCCATCGTCGGCAACGGCTACACCCGGGCGGATCGCTCGAGCCTGCCGGCGACCTGGCACGAAGCGATCGAGCGTGCGGCGGCGTCGGAATTCCTGGCCGACGCGCTCGGGGCGGATTTCCTGAAGGTCTTCCTCGCGATCAAGCGCCAGGAGTGCGACCGCTTCGGCGCGGAAGTCACCGACCTCGACTACGATTGGTACCTGCGCACCACATGAAATCGAAACGCAAGAAAACTGCGGCCCCCGCGGTCGACACGACGCCGCGCATCCGTCGCGCGTATTTCGAATGCCGCTTCGGCCAGCTGCACGTCGCGACGGCTTTCCCGGTCGGCGGCGGCTTCGACGATCATCCGACGCTCGTGTGCCTGCATCGCTGTCCGTTGTCGAGCCGCGTGTTCCGTCCCTTCATGGAAGAGATGGGACGCGATCGTTCGGTTTACGCGCCCGATCTCCCCGGCTGTGGCGAATCGGACGCACCGCCGTCGAAGCCCGCGATCGAAGACTATGCCGCGGCGCTCGCGGACTTCCTCGACCAGATGCACTTTCGCCAGGCCGACGTGCTCGGGCATCACACGGGTTCGTTGATCGCCGCGGATCTCGCGCTCTTGCGCCCGCAGGTCGTGCGACGGCTTGTCCTCGTGGGCCTGCCGGTCCTGAACGCCGAAGAGCGCGCGACCTGGGCGCGCTCGATGGCGCCGTTCCCGGCGGCAGCCGATGGCAGTCATCTCGCGGTCGACTGGCAGAGATCGGTTTTCCCGGGCAGTTCGCCCGCCGATCTCGGCACGAACGTCGAGGACTTCTCGATCCGGCTGCACAACGGCCCGAATGTCTGGTGGATGCCGAACGCAGCGCTCGGGTACCTGGCGGCGGAGCGCTTGCCGCTCGTCACGCAGCCCGCGCTCCTCATCCGGGCAAGGGATCATCTGTGGGAGGCGAGTCTCCGGGCGAAGCCCTGGATGCGCCAGCTCAAGCTCGTCGACCTGCCGGAGCACGGCGACGGCGTCTTTCGGTCCGCGCCGCGGGAAATCGCCGCGGCGGCGCGCTCATTTCTCGACCGCTGAAGCCAGCAGGCGCCAGCGCGCCGCGAGGAACGCCAGCATCAGCAGGAGCAGCGGCAGCGCGACGAGGTTGAGCGTGCGCCAGCCGAACGCCGCCATCGCGGCCCCCGCGAGCAACGACACCGTCGCCTGACAGCCGAAAGTCAGAAAATCGTTGAAACCCTGTGCGCGAAAACGCTCCTCGGAGCGGTAGCAACGCGTGAGGAGCGTCGTCGCCGAGACGAACAGCAGGTTCCAGCCGGCCCCGAGCATCACAAGTGCGACACCGTAGTGCAGGACATCGTGCGCGAGGAGCGAGGCGATGCCGATGCAGCCCGCCATCGTCAGGATGCCGGCGATCATCATCGAGCGAACGCCGAAGTGCGACACCAGCCAGCCGCTCGCGAGCGCGGGCAGGTACATGCCCATGAGATGACCCTTGATCACCGAGCCGGTCGCATCGACCGAGTGGTGATCGTGGATGTGCATGCTGATGGGTGTCGCCGTCATGATGAAACTCATCACCGCGTAGGACACGAGACTGGCGGCGACCGCAACGCGAAAGAGCGGCTGGCGGAGGATCTCGCCGAGCGGCCGCCCGCCACCCCGCGGGAGCTGCGCGTGGCCGGCGTCCGGCAGCCGCGCGAGAATCGCGATCGCGATCACGTAGAGGCCGCTCGTCGCGAGGAACGACCCGGCGAACTCCCGTGCCGCGATCAGGTGCCGTGTCTCGAGCGCGAGCGTCGGCCCGAGCCAGGCCGCGACCAGCGTGCCGACCATCACGACGCCCACGGCCTTGCCGATCTTGTCTGGCGGCACGAACTCGGCGGCCGCGAATCGATACTGCAGGCTGAAGGCATTGTGCATGCCGATCAGCAGCGTCGAGACACACAGCAGGCTGAAACTTCCCCGCGCAACGGCGAGCGATGCCAGGAGCGTCGCGCCGACGGCCGTGCAGGCGCTCAGGATGAATCCGCGCCGGCGCCCGTAGCGCTGCATGAAAAGTGCCGCGGGAATCGTGCAAAGGGCGACGCCGACGACCTGCAGCGAGGCGGGCAAGGTGGCGAGCAGTGGAGTCGGCGCCAGGGTCGCGCCGAGGATGCCCCCGAGCAGCACGACGACCGCCGTGCCGGTGGCGGCGAAGCATTGAGCAAGGGCCAGCGTGAGGACGGGCTTCACAGCGGGCGCGAAGCATACCGCACCGCAGCTTCGGGCTGGGGGGGGGGTGATGGACCGCCGGTTTTCGAGCCGGACTTGTAGGGGAAGGGGGCTTATGTCTAGTCTTGTTTGGCCATCGGGCCGGATCTGACATCTTGTATTGCGATCTCGGTTGCGGCGGGGCCGGCAGGCGACCCATAAACTAACAAGAATCAATGAGCAAGCGTTCCACGCCACCGGTTGGCCGGGGTCAGGATCCCGACCGTACCGACGAACTTCCAGTCCTCGACGCACGGGCTCTCGAGAGCCAGCGTGCGTCCGAGGCGGACGAGACCGAGCGTGTCGAAACGACCGGTCTCGGCGGCGACCTGCGAACGATCAGCGAGAACATCCGCTCGCTCGAGGCGAGCCTCAAGGCCCGCGCCGAGCAGATCGCGCGCCTCGAGCGCGAACTCGACGGGGCGACCCGCGAACTCGCCGGCGTCGAGCGCCGCAACCGCGAGCTCGAAGACGCGCGCCGGCGCATCGACGAGGAACACGCCTCGGCTCGCGAACGCGTCGGCACGCTCGAGCGCGAACTCGGCGACCGGGGCGAGGGTCAACGCAATCTCGAACGGAGCGTGCGCGCGCTCGAGAAGGAGCGCTCGGATCTCGCGGCTGCGGTGCAGGATCGCGAGGAATCGCTGCGCACGCTCGGCGCGGATCTCGAAGCGCGCGGCGAAACCATCGCACGTCTCAAGAGCGAGGTCGCGCAACGCGCACAACAGGTGCGCGAGCTCGAGCAGCAGCGTGACGCCCGCGACATCGACCACGTGTCGCTCGAGGACAAGCTGCGCGGCCGCGTTGCGCGCGTCGCCCAGACCGAGGCGGATCTCGCATCGCGGGAGATGCAGATCGCGACGCTGCGCGATCAGGTATCGACGGCGGAACGGCAAAGCCGCCAGCTTGCCGACGAGCTGAGCGGCGCCCGGGGCCTGCACGGCGCATCACAGGGCCGGGTGTCGGCGCTCGAGAGCAGCGTGCGCGACCTCACGACCCGCCTCGAGCACAAGGAATCCGAGCGGCTCGAACTCATCGCGCGCATCGACCGCGAGGCGGACCGCGGTGCGCGGCTGGAAGCCGATCTCGCCGACCTCGCGCGCCGCAACGGGGCCTATCTCGAGAAATTGCAGAACCTCGATGCACGCCGCCGCATCCACGATGAAGCGGTGTACGAGCTCGAGCGCGAAATATCGCGCCAGCGCGTCGAGTACGAGTCGCTCAACGTCGAATTGCAGCGGGCGGCGCGTGCGCGCGCCGATACCGGCGTGCTCGTCGAGGACCACACCGCGACCATCGTCCGGCTGGAATCCCAGATCACCGGCATGGGCAAGGCGCTCGCCGGCCGCCACGACGAAGTTTCGCAGCTAGTCGCGACGACGCAGGGGCAGAACCAGGCCACCGCGCGCCTCACCGCCGAACTCTCGCAGCGTCGCGAGCAGATCAACGACCTCGAGCGCCAGATCGCGGCGGGCCAGGCCCGCGCGCGCGAACTGGAAGGCGAGCTTGCGAGCGAGCAGCGCCGCGGCGCGTCGCTGGAAGCGGAGCTCGGCGAGCGCGGCCGCCGGATCGAGGATCTTGGGGTCGACGCCGAGCGCAAGTCGATGCTGATCGGCGGACTCGAACAGGATCTGCGGGCGCGCGATGCCACGATTGCCGAACTGCGGGGCCGGGTCGATGCGGCGACGAATGGCGCGGAGTCGGATGCCCGCGCGCATGCCGAACTCAAGGCCACCATCGAGCGGCTGGGGGTCGACGTCCAGGGACGCGAACGCGTGCGGCTCGGTCTCGAGGCGGACCTCGAGGGCCTGCGACGCAACCTCGAGCTCCTGCGGGTCGACCTCGAAGCGCGCGGCCAGCGCATCGCAGATCTCGAGCGCACCGTCGCGGTTCGCGACGGGCAGCTGGTCGAGCACCAGCGCTCCATCGATGAATGGCGCAAGCAGTGGAGCGACATCACGCGCCAGGTCGGCGAGAAGGAAGCGATGATGGCCGAGGTGCGCGGCACGGCCGAGTCCCAGGCGAAGCTCCTCGCCGAGCGGGGTGCGCAGATCGACGCCCTCGAGCAGGACCTCAAGGAGGAAATCGGCATCGTGCACACGCTCGAGCGCGAGCTCACCGCGAAGTCCGACGCACTGACGGCGGCCCGCAACGAGCTGCGCGCGAACGAGGATGCGAGCACGCGGCTGCAAGCGGCCCTGCGCGACCGTGAGACTCTGGCCGCCGATGCCGAGGAACGCGTCAATCAGCTGCGGACGGAGCGCGAGGCGCTCAAGGGGTCCGTGAACGAGCGCGAGTCGACGATCGTCCGCCTGGAGGGCGAGATCCGTTCGAACGCGGTCGTCATTGATTCCATCCAGAAGGACATCGAGCGCCTCGGCAGCCACGACGGCGCGCCGGCCGATCCGTCTCTGCAAAGCGCGAAGGCGGGCACCGCACCCGGGCAGGATCCGGTCACGCGGCTTCTCATCCGGCTCGACGGCGACAGCGAGGTCGTGCACGTGCTCAACCGCCGGGTCACCACCATCGGGCGCACGGAAGACAACGATCTCGCGATCGATACCAAGTTCATCAGCCGCCATCACGCCCAGATGCTTGCCGGTCCGAACTTCACCGTGCTCGAGGATCTCGGCAGCACCAACGGCGTGTACGTCAACAATCGCCGCATCTCCAAGCAGACGCTCAACGACGGCGACCAGGTCACCATCGGCAAGACCCGCTTCCGCTTCGCCCTCAAGACCACCCCGCCGCGGTAGGACGAAAATGGGGACATTCCCGATTTCCTGCTGACACGTGAGTGAAGGCCAGGGGAAATCGGGAATGTCCCCATTTTCGTCCAAAGAGTACCGCGTTGCGGTAGCCTTGCGGGGGTATGGCCGATGACTACGTCGAAAGAATTCTGAAGGCGCGCGTCTACGACGTCGCGATCGAGTCGCCGCTCGATCCGGCGCCGCGGCTGACGCGCCGCCTTGGCAACACCGTGCTGCTGAAGCGCGAGGACCTGCAGCCGGTCTTCTCCTTCAAGCTGCGAGGCGCGCACAACAAGCTCGCGAATCTTTCGGCGACGGTGGCCGAGCGGGGCGTGATCTGCGCGTCGGCCGGCAATCACGCCCAGGGCGTGGCGCTCGCCGCGCGCAAGCGCGGCATTCCGGCGGTCGTGGTGATGCCGCGGACGACGCCGCACATCAAGGTGCAGGCCGTGATGGATCTCGGCGCCGAGATCGTGCTCGAGGGCGATGACTACGACGAGGCCTGCGAGCACGCGATGGCACTCACCCGCGATCGCAATCTCGCCTTCATCCATCCGTTCGACGATCCCGACGTGATCGCGGGCCAGGGCACGGTGGCGGTCGAGATGCTGCGCCAGCACCAGGGCGACCTCGACGCGATCTTCGTGCCCGTCGGCGGCGGCGGCCTCATCGCGGGCATCGCCGCCTACGTGAAATTCCTGGCGCCGCGCGTCAAGGTCATCGGCGTCGAGCCGGAGGATGCCGCCTCGATGCACGATTCGCTGAAGGCGAAGAAGCGCGTCACGCTCGAGCGCGTCGGCATCTTCGCGGACGGCGTCGCGGTGAAGCGCGTCGGCGAGGAGACGTTCGAGCTCGCGCGCAAATACGTCGACGAGATCCTGCTCGTCAACACCGACCAGATCTGCGCGGCGATCCAGGACCTCTTCGAGGACACGCGCGCGATCGCGGAGCCCGCGGGCGCGCTCGCGGTCGCGGGACTGCGCAAGTACGTCGCGCGCGAGAATGTCAGGGGCAAGACCTTCATCGCCGTCACGAGCGGTGCGAATCTCAATTTCGACCGGCTACGGCACGTCGCCGAGCGCGCCGATCTCGGCGGCCAGCGCGAGGCGCTCTTCGCGGTCGAGATCCCGGAGGCGCCGGGCTCGTTCCTGCGCTTCTGCGAGGCGCTCGGCACGCGCAGCGTCACGGAATTCAACTACCGCTACGGGGATTCGGCGCGTGCGCGGATCTTCGCGGGCTTCGAACTCTCACAGGGGCGCGAGGAGAAGGACTCGGTGGTGCAGGCGCTCGAGCGCTCCGGCTTCAAGGTCGTCGACATGAGCGACAACGAGATGGCGAAACTGCACGTGCGCTACATGGTCGGCGGCCACGCCCGCGGCATCGAGCACGAGCGGCTGTTGCGCTTCGAGTTTCCGGAGCGGCCCGGGGCGCTCCTCAAGTTCCTGCGGGCGATCGGCACGCGCTGGAACATCAGCCTCTTTCACTACCGCAACCACGGCTCGGACCACGGCCGGGTGCTCGCGGGTATCCAGATTCCGCCACCCGGGCGCGAGGAGTTCCTGCTGCACCTGAAGGAACTGCACTACGAGTACGCGGACGAGACCGAGAATCCCGCCTACAGGATGTTCCTGGGCCCCTGAGCGGGCGTCGCGTCGTCGATGACCTGGCGTGCGAGCTCGGGCTTGCCCATCTCGGCATACAGCCGCTCGATCCAGCGGTGCGCGCGGACCGTGTCGGTGGAAGCCGAGCCGAAGCCGCGCACGATGCCCGCATAGGAGTCCCGCAGTTCGGGTTCCGCTTCGCCGAGGCGATGCTGGGCGAGCAGGCAATAGCCGAGCACGCTCTGCGCGCGTGCGACATGCCGATTGTCCGCCTGCAATACGCCCTGCAGCGTTGCGAGCGAGCGCCGCGCGATCGGTTCCGCTTCGTTGGCCCGTCCGGTGTCGATGAGTACGCGTGCGAGCCAGACGCCGCACAGGCCCTGGACCTGGACATCGGCCTGCATCTGCGTCTTGTACACGGCGCACGCCGCCCGCTGATTGACCTCGGACTCCGCGAGCTTGCCTTCCTCGTAAAGAATGAGAGCGAGCGTCTGCTGGTACTCCGCGCCGTTCACGGTGTCGGGGCCGCGGGCGCGCAACTCGGTATCCAGCGCGGCGCGCGCCACGCGCTCCGCTTCCGCGTTGTCGCCGACCTTGCGCAGGAAGTTGGCGTAGCCGTCGAGCGCAGCGAGGGTCGAGGGATGGTCCGGGCCGAGGATGCGGCGCTGGATCGCGATCGCTTCCTCGTATGCGGCGCGGGCCTCCGCCATGCGGCCCTGGTTGTGAAGCGTGCGCGCGAGCACAGCGAGATTCACGGCGACGTCCGGATGGTCGGGGCCGCGCACGCGTCGATCGACGTCGAGCGCCTTGCGAATGGCGGCTTCCGCGGCAGGCCAGTCCGTTTGTACGCTCAGGATGAGCCCGATCGCGTTCCACAGGTCCGCCACCGTCGCATTGTCCGGCTGGCCGGCCTTCGCATACATGTCGAGCGCGCGATGCGCGAGCGCGAGCGCCGTGTCATAGCGTCCCTGGTCCCGGCGCAGGCGCACGATCTGGTAGAGGGTCGAGGCGACGTCGGCGCTCTCGCCGCCGCTCAGCCTTTGCGCCATGCCGAGCGCGAGCTGCAGGTTGTGGTCCGCCTCATCCAGCTGGTGCGCCGTGATCTGCAGCGTGCCGAGCGCGGTGTAGCTGCGCGCGAGCTCGATGTTGTCGCCGCTGTAGAGCTTCTGCTGGACGGCGAGCGCGTCGCGCAGCGCCGCGATGGCCTTGTCGTAGAGGCCGAGACTGCCGTACACCTTGCCGACCGTGCCGAGCAGGATCGCCTGCGTCGCGGGCTGCGAAGTGAGCTCGCGTTTCAGCCGATCGGCGCCGGCGTCGAGCACCTCGCGCGCCGACACCACGTTGCCGCGATTTTTCGCCGGGTCCGCGATCTCGAACAGGTTGATGAGGAAGCTCGACACCTGTTCGGCGCGCAGCCGTTCCGTGTCCGCACGCGTGCGCTGCACGTTCGCCGTGTCGCGCTCGACGGCGATGCGCCGCGCCTGCAGAGTCATGGCGATCGCGACGCCGACGGCCATCACCAGCACCGCGGCGAGCGCGAACGCGGCGAGGCGATGACGGCGCAGGAGCTTGCCCGTCCGGTAACCCCAGGTATCGCGGCGCGCGATGATCGGCTGGCCGTCGAGGTAGCGGCCGATGTCCGCGGACATCTGTTCGACCGAACTGTAGCGGCGCTCGGGCTCCTTGCGCAGCGCCATCATGAGGATGTTGCCGAGGTCGCCGCGCAATATCCGCTTCAGGCGCGCAACCGTCGTGCCGCGCCGCGCGGCCGCTTCCTGGTCGATGGGGCTGTCCGCGAACAGCGTCGAGCCAGGCGCCGCCGGCGGCTCGTCGCAGATGACGCGCTCGAGATCCTTGATCTTGACCCCGCGCACGTTGAACGGCCGCCGCCCGCTCACGAGTCCATAGAGCAGCACGCCGAGCACGTAGGTGTCGCTGGCCGTGGTCACCGGGTCGCCGCGCACCTGTTCCGGGCTCGCGTGATCCGGCGTCAGCACCCGCAGGTCCGCGCGCGTGAGCGCCATCGTGTGATGCGACTGGCGCACGTCGAGGATCTTCGCGATGCCGAAGTCGAGGAGCTTCGGCATGCCGTCGTCGGTGACGAGGATATTGGTGGGCTTCAGGTCGCGGTGCACGATCAGGTTCTGGTGCGCGGCGTGCACCGCCGAGCAGACGGTGCGAAAGAGCCTGAGCCGCTCGGTGAGATCGAGCCGCTTCTCGTCGCAGTACACGTCGATCGGCAGGCCGTCGACGTATTCCATGACGAGGTACGGGATGCCCTCCGCCGTGGTGCCGCCGTCGAGCAGGCGCGCGATGTTCGGATGGTCGAGCGTCGCGAGGATCTGCCGCTCGGATTTCAGCCGGCTGCGGATGTCCTTGCCGATATGGCCCTGGCGTACGAGCTTGACCGCGACCTGCTGCGAGAACTGCTGGTCGTCGCGCTCCGCAAGGTAGACCGCGCCCATGCCGCCGATGCCGAGCTGGCGCACCAGGCGGTAGGCGCCGAGGACCTGGCCGCTGCGATCCTCGCCGTCCTGCCAGTCGTCCGGATCCGCGGGCGGTTCGGCGAGCGAATCCGCCAGCAATTCGCCCGTGCCCATCGAGCGCAGCCGGTCGACGGCCTCGCGGTACAGGCTGTCGTCCGTGCGCAGGTTGCGCGTGACGTACGCGAGCTGCTCCTGCGGGGAGAGCGTCGCGGCGTGGCGAATGATCGCTTCGAGGTCCGTCGTTGTGGGCGACATCTGAGTCGTGCGTTCTGACTGTTTTCGGCGGAGTAGCCCCGGCGTCCGTGCCATGAGATACGACTCTTGCGGTGATAGTAAAGAAGTGTCGGCAGCGCGGGCAAATTGTCACGTTCGCGGGCGCTGCGCACGGCGTTCATCCCGCGCAAGCGGCGACAAACTCGCGCCGTCGTTCCGGCGCCGCGGAACTGCTAAAGTGACGCCGCCGCCGGGTGCGGCGACGCAGGGAGTGAGATCATGGCAGCACGCAAGCTCAGGAAGCCGGCGAAGAAGAAGGGAAGCAAGAAGGCCAGGCGCAAGGTCGTCCGCCGGCGCCGCACGCGCGGCGATACCGGAGGTCCCGGCGACTGGGACTAGCCAAACGCCGTCCGAATGTACCCGTCGCGACGACCGCCCCGCGCCGAAACGCTGATCCTTCGCAACGTCCGCCACCACATCTGGCGCTGGGGACCGGCCGATGTCCCGCCGGTCCTGCTGCTGCACGGCTGGGCGGACTCGGGTGAGACCTTTCAGTTTCTCGTTGACTGCCTGCCCGACGACCTCGCCTTCGCCGCACTCGACTGGCGCGGCTTTGGCCGCAGCGAGTGGGCGCCTGCAGGCTACTGGTTTCCCGATTACCTGGCGGACCTCGAGGCCTGCCTCGACGTCCTGAGTCCCGATCGTCCTGCGCGTGCCGTCGGTCACAGCATGGGCGCGAACGTCCTGGCGCTTTTTGGCGGCGCGCGACCGGAGCGGTTCGAGCGCATGGCCCTGCTCGAGGGTTTCGGGCTGCCGCGCTTGCCGCCCACGGCGGCGCCGGAGCGCTACCGGGAATGGCTCGACCAGATGCGCGGCGCGGCGCCGCAATTCGCAAGCTACGGATCCTTCGAAAGCTTTGCGGGGTTCCTGGCAAAGCGCAATGCGCGCCTCGGGATGGATCGGGCGCAGTTCATCGCCCGCGCCTGGGGCCGCGAGCACGAAGGACGCATCGTCCTGCGCGCCGATCCACGCCACAAACTGTTGAATCCGGTTCTGTACCGGCGCGAGGAAGCGGAGGCCTGCTGGCGTAGCATCAGCGCGCCGGCACTCCTGCTCCTCGGCGGGCGCTCCGAATACCTCGCGCGCCTGGGCCCCGACGGCGATCCCGGGACGCTGGCCGCGCATTTTCAGCGGGCGGAGACCGTGGTCCTGCCGGACTGCGGCCACATGCTGCATCACGAGGATCCGCAGGGGACCGCGGCCGCGCTCGCGCGTTTCTTCACGCCTCGCGGCTAAAGTCGGCGGCGGTCACTGCCGACATCTTCCGCAATGAATCCGACCCGGCCCGTCAATCTCGAATCCGGCTTGCGGCCGGCGGCAGCGACGCCTGCGGTCAGCCTGACCGGCGAGCGCCGCTCGCCCCAACCGCAACTCGCGCCGGACGTTGCGCGCCTGCGGCCGCTCGATCGCGACGCCGCACTGCGCATCCTGATCGAGGAAGTAAAGGTCGCGCTGGTGGAACAATTCGGCAACCTGCCGGCTCCCCCTGCACTGTCGCGCGCGGGGGCCGACAGCGCGGATCTCCTTAGCGACCTTGCGCGCCTGTTGCAGGCGCTGCTGTCGGACGTCGGCGGCGACGACGAGGAGCGCGCGGCCTCGACGCTCGCACGCGCCGAGGACGCCGTCGCGGTCGGCGGCCGTCGTGCGCTCGATGCGATCGCGCTGATGCCGCAAGCGGGCGCGGACGTGCGCGATGCGGTGGAACAGTTGCGCTGGCTGCTCGTGCGCATGGTCGACGTACAAGCCCGGGCACTGCGCGCGCGCGTGAAGCGGCGCCCGTTGCCGGACACGGACTCCGAGTCCCGACTGCCGCAGGAAGTCGAGCGCGACGCCGAAAACCCGGCGAGCTGATTTCGCACCGGGCCGTTGTGCCCTTGTGTTTAAATGCCCACCCGCAGTCTCTCGCGCGGTCCGGCATGAAGACTTCCTACCAATGGGCTCGACGGATAGCCATCGGCATTGCCGGCGGCACGGTCCTGCTCATCGGGATCGTCATGATCGTCACGCCCGGTCCCGCATTGCTCGTCATCCCTGCGGGCCTTGCCATCCTGAGCGTCGAGTTCGCCTGGGCGCGTTACTGGCTGAAGCGCGTGAAGGAAAAAACGCGTGAAGTCATCGGCAGCCCCGAGCCGAAGTGACTGCGATGACGGCTGGACTGCAACTCGTCTGGTTCAAGCGCGACTTGCGCCTCGAGGACCAGCGCCGCTCGCGCAGGCGAGCCGGTGGCAAATCAGTTGGCCGGAGCCTTCGCCTCTCGAGCGGCCAGCTGCTCCGCCACCAGCGCCTGATGCTCCTTGACCCAGAGCATGGCGGCGTGCACCCGATAGCGGCCGCTCGGGTGATCGTAGAAAAGAAACTCCTCGACCGGGCCCGGATCGAGCTTCCTATAGCTCGCCTGGCGGATGTTCACGGTCGCCCGGCCGTAGGGCTCTTGTGACGCGTTGACGCCGAAGGCGTCGGCTTCGACCTCCGCGACGTAGATCATGCGATTGAGGACCGGCTGGGCCAGGAAGAACAGCCCGCTGAGAATCGCGATCGCCAGCGGCAGTCCCGCCGGATCCGCACGCTCGGACATTCCCTGGCGCGCCCGA
Organism: Steroidobacteraceae bacterium; assembly: GCA_035644395.1. Classification (GTDB taxonomy): domain Bacteria; phylum Pseudomonadota; class Gammaproteobacteria; order Steroidobacterales; family Steroidobacteraceae; genus JBGPLJ01. Next base: position 32,616 of record DASQOR010000044.1, on the reverse strand, counting down.
TAGGCCGCGAACGTGGAATAGAAGAGCTTGTCGAGGATCAGGAGCACGAGACCGATGGCGAGCGATGAATAAACGGCGTGACGCAGGCTGTGATTCAACACGTAGTGACCCATCTCGTGACCCATCACGGCCTTGATTTCGGGAAGCGAGGTCTTGTTGAGCAGGTTGTCGTTGAGACTCACGCGTGTCGTGCCGAGGAAGCCGCTCACGTTGGCGCTCACCCGGTCGGTCTGCTTCGAGGCGTCGAACCACGCGACGTGATCGGTTGGAACGCTGTTGGCGCGCGCGAGCGATAGCACGGCCTCGCGAACTTCACCCTCCGGCAAGGGCTTGAAGTCATTGAAGAGCGGCGCGATGAACACCGGGTACGCCATGCCGACGACCAGCTGAAAGACGAAAATGAAAGCGGTCGCCCACGCCACCCAGCGCGTCCCGGCGCGGCGGATGAAGCCGTAGATGGCGACGATGCCGATGGTGGACACGATGAGGCTGACCCAGAGCCCGATGAGCTGCTCGACGCTCCACCGGCCGATCGACAGATTCGACAACCCGTACTGATGCTCCCGGACGAAATCCGTGTACCAGGTCCACGGCAGCAGCAGCGCGGCGAACAGCAGGACGAAGCCAGCGCCGTAGATTGCCGTCTGCAGCCAGCTCGCGCGGGCGCGTTTCACCGCAAAATTTCGCAATCGGACCGACCAGCCGGCGCGCAGAATCAGGATGCAGACCCCGATCTGGATGAGCGTGCCCCAGAGACTCAACCAATAGCCTCCTTCGAAGTACGCGTCCGAGCGCGCGCGTTGTTCCGGCGTCAGGAGCGCGAGGTAGGCCTCCGTCGCGCGATCGGCGTCGAAATCCGGCCCGGGCCGCGCCGCGTCCGGGATCTGCGTGCCCGGCGGCAGCGCCGGCGTCAGCGGATCAGCGGCCGCCGCGGCGATGCCGGCGACGAGCAGCAGGACCAATGCACAAAGAGCACTTCGCATGGAGTTCTCCAGGAGACGCGCGAGTCCAGGATTCGATTGTCACGGTTCGACCGGCAGTTCGAACATCAGCGCGCGGACGAAGCGCACGGGCGGCGATCCGAACGAGATCACCCGATCGTTGTAGGACTTGAGGTTGAAGGTCTCGCCGGCGCGTTTCTCCGCTTCCTGGCGCAGGTCCCAGTGTTCCTGGAAGCCGACGAAATAGGTCGAGAGCTGCGTCGAGGAGAGCTGCGCGCGCACCCACTTGCCGGCCGCCTCGCGCTCTTCCTGGAAAACGTCGTGCGTCATGAGCTGCATCGCCTGCTCGCGCGTCATGCCGTCGACGTGCACGCCCTGGTCGAGCAGCGCGTTCGAGATCGTGCGCAGGTACATCTTGCGGTTGACGAGCTTCATGAGCGGATCGTTGTCGAGATAGCCCGCATCGGTCATCACGCGCTCGGCATACACGCCCCAGCCCTCGACGAACGTGCCGGAGCCGAGAATCGAGCGGAGCTTCGAGGGGTAGCGATTCGACTGCGCGAGCTGCAGGTAGTGACCGGGAATCGCCTCGTGGAAGGTCACGTCCTGGATCGCGTGCGTGTTGTATTCGCGCAGGAAGGATTCCGCCCGCTTCTGATCCCAGTCGTCCGGGATCGGCGAGATCGCGAAGAAGGTCTTCTGGCCGGCATCGAGCGGCCCCGGCGCATCGCAGTACGCGACCGCGAAGCCGCGCTGGAATTTCGGCATGAGGATGATATCGATCGGGTCCGACGGAATCGTGATGAGGTTCTGCACCTTCGCGAAGGTCGACGCCTGCGCGAGCGCATCCTTGGCGTACTCGACCAGTTTGTCGCGCGGCGGCCGTTCGGCGGCCGCGAGCTCGAGCCCGGCGACGATCACCTTTTGCTGCTCGTCGGGCGTCGGGTTGTCGGGTGCCGGCGGCGCCTTCGCCTTGCCCGCCAGCACGCCCCTGGCGATGCCGTACATCTCCTCGCGCACGCGCTTCAGTTCCGACTCGGCGCGCTTGCGGATCTCCGCGCGGTCGAGCTTCGACTGCAGCGTGAAGGCGAGCTGGGTGTCGAAGGTCTGTGCGCCGACCCGGAATTCGCCCTTTGCCTTCGGCAGCAGCTCCGTCTCGATCCAGTGCTGATGGTCTTCGACCGCCTTCGTGGCTTCGGCGATCGCGGCGTTCAGGTCGTCGCGATCGGCGCCCGCGAGCTCGGCGAGTTTCGGCTTCAGGAATTCGTCGATGAGGCTTTCGACGCCGCGATTGCGGTTCTTCACCTGCTCGGCATAAACCTGAGGAACCTTCCCGGGAATGAGATTCGCGCGCGCGGTCTCGTAAAGCTTCGCGAGGCTGTGGAGGCGCGCGCTCGCCGCTTTCAACCGATCGGGAAGCGGTGCGAATTCGCGCGCCATGAGGTTGTAGATCGCGCCGCCGGCGAGGTCGTTATAAAGGAGCGGGTCCCATTCGCGGCGCTTGAATTCGGTGATCGACCACACGTCCGCGCGCAGCGCATTGTCGAGCAGCGCCGCGTCGACCTGGTTCGCGCGATCGATACGGGCGCGATCGATCTTGCCGAGCGCGGCGAGCAGTTCGTTGTCCCAGGCGAGCTGCGCTGCGACGCCGGTCGGGGTCAGGTCGTCGATCTCTCGGTCGCGCCGGTGGTCGCCGATGCGCGTGCCGTCGACCGGCGAGAAGCGCGTGAACTCGTCGATGTAGCGGTCGGCCAGCGACTGAAAGTCGGCGTCCTGCGAGACGGGAGCCGGCGCCGCGGCCGGTTCTTCTTTCTGGCAGGCCGCCAGCAAGGCGAGCGAGACGAGCAGGATCGAAGCCGATATGCCGCGACGGATACTGAGCATGAGGTTTCCCCTTGTGTTTTCCTTTGTGGATTCGCTTGGGGGGCCTGTTGTCGATTGGTTGTGGCCGCTGCGCGGAAGCGTGGCGCGCAGCATGCCTTGAGTAGCCGCTTCGCGCCATAGCCTGCCGGCGCATCGGGTAAACTGTCTGTCGCATGCCTCGCGACGGTTCCCTGTCCACCCGGGCGCTCTTAAGCGACCGCAACTTCACCCGCTACCTGCTCGCTCGCATCTTCGCGACCACGGCCCTGCAGATGCAGAGCGTTGCGGTCGGCTGGCAGGTGTATGCCATCACCGGCCGCTACACCGACCTCGGCTTCATCGGCCTCGCGGGTTTCCTGCCGTTCGTCTCGCTCGTCCTGTTCGCGGGGCAGCTGGCCGACCGGATGAACCGGCGCGTCATCGTGATCAGCTGCTACGTCGTCGAGCTCTGCGGCAGCCTCGCGCTCGTCGCCTTCAGCATCGCGGGCCTGAAAGTCGTGTGGCCGATCTTCATCGTGGCGGCGGTGTTCGGCGCGACGCGCGCGTTCATCATGCCGACGACGCAGGCCATGCTGCCGAACCTCGTGCCGACCGAACTCTTTCCGCGCGCCATCGCCGTCAACAGCTCGACCTGGCAGTTCTCGATGATCGTCGGCCCCACGATCGCGGGCCTCCTGTATCACTTCGGCGCGCCCGTCGTTTACGGCTCGGTCGCGGGGTTGTCGGCCTGCGCGCTCGTGCTCATGATCCTCATGACCTACCGCCAGAGCTTTGCCGCCGGCAGCGAATCGACGCTGCATTCGCTGTTCGAAGGCCTGCGATTCGTGCGCCAGCGGCCCGTCGTGCTCGGCGCGATCTCGCTCGACCTGGTCGCGGTGCTCTTCGGGGGCGTGATGGCGCTGCTCCCGGCCTATGCGAAGGACGTCCTGCACCTCGGCGCGGACGGGCTCGGGTGGCTGCGCAGCGCCACGGGCATCGGCGCGGCGCTGATGGCCGCTGCCCTCACGGCGCGCCCGATCGACCGTCACGTCGGGCGCTGGATGTTCGGCGGCGTCGCGATCTACGGCATCTCGACCGTCGTTTTTGGGGTCTCGACGAGCTTCCTGCTGTCGATGCTCGCGCTCATCGCGCTCGGTGCCGGCGACATGGTGAGCGTCTACATCCGCCAGACCCTGGTGCAGCTCGAAACGCCGGACGCCATCCGCGGCCGGGTGAGCGCTGTGAGCTCGGTTTTCATCGGCGCCTCGAACGAGCTCGGGGAGTTCCGGTCGGGCCTCGCGGCCGCGGCGCTCGGCCTGGTGCCGTCCGTCGTCATCGGCGGTGCCATCACGCTCGGCGTCACCGGCCTTTGGGTATTCTTCTTCCCCCCGCTGGCACGCATGAACCTGTTTCCGAGGCAGGAGAAGGGCTGATAGACTGCACCTGTATATCCATACAGGTACGGGCGATGGATCTCCCTTCGAAAGCGCCACCGGCTCCGACCAAGGGCCGGGGGGCCCTGACCAACGACAAAAGCCGGTTCGAGGCCCGCAAGCTGGAACCGGTCGACGACGGCTGGGAGCCGCAGCCGGGGGTGGCGGAATTCGTCACGCACGTGAGCCCGGAACCGTGCCGGACGATCATCAGCCACAACGACTCACCCGACGTCCCGTTCGAGCAGTCGATCAACCCTTACCGCGGCTGCGAGCACGGGTGTGTCTACTGCTTTGCGCGCCCGACGCACGCGTATCTCAATCTCTCGCCCGGGCTCGACTTCGAAACCCGCCTGTTCTTCAAAGCGCATGCGGCGGAGCTCCTGGAAAAGGAGCTGTCGAAGCCCGGCTATCGGATCAAGCCGATCGCGCTCGGCACCAATACCGATCCCTACCAGCCGATCGAGCGGCGCCTCAAGGTCACGCGCTCCATCCTCGAGGTCCTGCAGCGCTTCCACCACCCCTGCACCATCGTCACCAAGGGCACGCTGATCGAACGCGACCTTGATTTGCTTGCAGATTTGGCAGCGAAAAGGCTGGTCTCGGTGATGCTGAGCGTGACGACGCTCGACGACGAACTGAAGCGCGTCATGGAACCGCGGGCGGCCGCGCCGCAGGCACGACTGCGCATGATCGAGCTGTTGGCATCCCGCGGCGTCCCGGTGGGCGCTCTCATGGCCCCGGTCATCCCGGCCATCAACGACCATGAAATCGAGGGCGTGGTGCAGGCCGTCGCTGCGCGCGGTGCGCGCACGGCGGGCTTTGTCATGTTGCGGCTGCCGCACGAACTGAAATCACTCTTCAGCGAATGGCTGCAGGCGCACTTTCCGCTGAAGGCCGAGCATGTCCTGTCCCTCATCCGCGACATGCGGGGCGGCAAGGCGAACGATCCGCGCTTCGGCAGCCGCATGCGCGGCGAGGGCGAAGTCGCGGAGCTGATCGGCCAGCGCTTCAAGCTCGCCGTGCGCCGCGCCGGGCTCGACCGCAACCCGCGCACGGAGCTTGATTTGCAGGCGTTCCGGGTGCCGCCGGCCGCGACACCGCAGCTCGCGCTCTTCTGAAGCCCGCACGTCCCTGGCGGCTCGAACTTTGTTCAATCGACCCGGTCTGCTGCAAGGCGACCGCAGCCGATGATCCCCGCCCGGAACAAGATGAGGGACGTCTGGTCTCATGGCCGACCAAGGCCCTTATACTGGTCGCGAGCGAAGCAGAACGGACACTGATGGGAGGCTTCATGCAGATCGGGAAACTCGCCGCGGCGTTCTCCTCGAGGACGCTGGGCTGCACGGGATTCGGCGTGGCGCTTCTGGGCTTGAGCGGCTGCATGCACGCGGTGATCGAGCAGACCCGCGAACTGCCGACCGCCATCAGTTCCACCGAGGCGGTCGTCATCCTCGCCAAGCCGAACGTCGAAGGCTCCGGCACCGAGGACAAGTTCATGGACTGTGTCGGTGACGATCTCGCAGGCGGCGCGCATCCGATGCACATCGCCGCCAACAACGCATTCGTGGACGACCTCTTCCCCTGGTTCGAACCGTCGACGGCGCCGACGCGCCCGGAGGCGATCACGGAACTGCTCAATCGTCCGGGCGTCTCCGAAAAGATCGCCGCCAAGGGCGTGCGCTATGTCGTCTGGGTGGACGGCGTCACGAAGAAGACCGACGGCGGCGGCAGCATCGCCTGTGGTGCGGCTCCCGGCGCGGCGGGCTGCCTCGGCTTCGGCTGGTGGGAAAAGCAGTCGGACTATCTCGCGACGGTGTGGGACCTGAAACAGGCGCGTTCGGCCGGCAGCGTCACGACCAACGTGACCGGCACTTCCGCGCTCGTCGGCGTCATCGTCCCGCTGCCCTTCATCGCGCGCGTCCAGGGCACAGCCTGCAACCGCATGGCCGGGCAGCTCCGGACGTTCCTGCAGGGCGATGCGGCGACCGCCACCAAGTGATTCCAAACCCGGGAACAGTGTCATGAAAAGCGCGCGGCTCAAGTATCTCGTCGTAGCCATCGCGATCCTGTGCCTCGCCGCGTGCGCGACGAGCACGGTCAACAAACCGGCGCCCCCCGTGCCGTCGGCGACGCCGCTGCCGGCACCGGCCTCGACGCCGGCGCCCGCCAAGGACCCGGTGAGCGGAACGCCGAGCACGAAATCCTCGACCGGCAGCCCGGCGCCGACGGGCGAGGAGAAGGACAAGAACGCGAAGACCGGCGAATCGTCGACCAGCAACCCGGGCGATCCGCAGACGAGCGAGGAGCGTCGCGTCGCCGTCGCGAAGCGCCTCGACGATTCGCTCGGCACCTGGGATGAGACGCTGCGCAAGGAGCAGTCCGATCTCGCGAAATCGCGCGAGCAGCGGGCCGAGGACACCGCCAAGACCGCCGAGAAGAACGGCGAGGGCGTGGAGGATGTCGACGCCGACGCGGGCGTCGATCCGGACAAGTACGTGGCGAAGAACGGCGACCTGAAATCGGAAGCCGAAGCGAGCAAGGACCCGAACGGCAAGAGCACGGACAACGGCGCGGCACACCAGGGCGATGTGGGCGAAGGCCGCGTCGACGACATCGTCGGCCGCCAGATCTGCGAGGCGGCGCGGCAGGAGACCGATCCGGAGCTCAAGGAAAAACTGCAGAAGGAATGCCAGAAGTATCGCGACGGCAGTCACTGAGCGGCTGCCCGGCGATGCCGGAGATTGTCATGAGAATGCTGACGGACGTGCTGAAGGCCCATGCGGGATTGTTTGCATCGCTGCTGCTCCTCGGCGGCTGCATGGTGCAGGAAGAGCGGCCGCAGCCGAAGCTCGCGCCCGTCCAGCCGGTCGCCGAAATCCCGCAGACCCAGGTGCTCGACGTCGGCGTGCGGCTGTTCGATCCCGGCGTACCCGCCGACGTGATGACCGACGTCGAACAGCAGGTGAAGCAGGGCATCTTCCCGGACCTGCGCAAGGCGGAATCGCGCTACCTCGCGATGAACCTGCGCAATACGCTCGAGGCATCCGGCCAGTGGGGCGCGGTCCGCGTCATTCCCGACATGGCGCAGTTCGTCGACGTCATCGTCATGGCGAAGATCGTCGAATCGAACGGCAAGTACCTGAAGCTCGACGTGAGCGCGATGGACGCGACGGGACGCAAGTGGATCGATCACAAGCGCTATGAGCAGGTGGCGGATATCGCCTCCTACCACGATGCGCCCACGGCGAAGCCGCGCGATCCGTTCCAGAATCTCTACGTGCACATCGCCGACGACCTGCTCGCGGCGCGCCAGAAAGTCTCCGTCGCGGACCTCGAGAACGTGCGCCGGGTCGCCTCGCTCCGGTTCGCCGCGGATCTCGCGCCCGATCCGTACAAGGCCTACCTCGCGAGCAGCCACAAGGCCCAGTATTCGGTCGCGCGGCTGCCGGCGGCCGACGATCCGATGTTCACGCGCATCGACGGCATCCGCCAGCGCGACTTCGCGCTCATCGACACGGTGAGCGATTACTACTCGGGCTTCAGCGACGCCATCGGCGAGTCGTATTCGGCCTGGCGCCGCGACAGCTACGACGACATCACGGAGTACGAGAAGCTCAAGTCGCAGGCGACGACGCGCACCGCGCTCGGCGCGGCCGCGATCCTCGCGGCGATCTTCGTGCCCTCGCAGTGCTCGAACTACGACTACAACTGCCAGCGCATCGAGAGCGCCGTGCGCAGCGTCGCGGCCGTCGGCGGAACGGCGGGCATCCTGAGCGGCCTCAAGAAGCGCAGCGATGCCAAGCTCAAGGCCGACAGCATCCGGGAGCTTGCGACCTCCTTCCAGTCGGAAGTCGCGCCGCAGGTGATCGAAGTGGAAGGACGGACGCTCAGGCTCACCGGCACGGCCGAAGACCAGTACGAAGAGTGGCGCAAGCTCCTGCGCTCGCTGTATGCGGAGGAGACGGGCGGTGTCGTCGCGACGCCGGTTTCGACCACGCAGCCCGCGGCAGCCGCCGAAGGCGTCGCTCCGACGAAGAACTGATGACGCATCATGCCGGCATGGTCGAGCGGACAGAGCATTGCGGGGCGCTACAGGCTTGAACGGCCCCTGGGCCGGGGCGCAAGCGCCGAGGCCTGGTCCGCGAACGACACGGTCGACGACACCCGGGTGCTGATCAAGCTGCCGAGCGGCACGGATGGCGCGGCGACGGTTTCCTTCGACCGCGAATTCGATGCGAGCCGCGCACTCGATCATCCCGATGTGCCGCGCGCCCTCGCGCACGGCCGGGACGGCGAGCATCCGTACCTGGTCACCACCTGTATCGAAGGCCGGAGCCTTGCCGATCGGCGCGGGCAGCCGTTCGCCGCGCTCGCCCCGCTCCTTGCCGGTCTCGCGCGCACCGTAGCCTTCGTGCATGAGAAGGGCTGGGTGCACCGGGACCTGAAGCCCGCGAACGTGCTGGTCGGCGGTGAGCGCCGCGCGCTGCTGACGGATTTCGGGCTCGCCGCTCGCATCGGCGAGCGGCAACCGCCCAACGGGGGCTCGCCCTTCACGCGCAGTCCGGGCCAGGCCGCCGGCCTGCCGGCCGAGCCGGCGGACGATCTGTATTCGTTCGGCGCCCTGCTGTACGAACTGTTGAGCGGCCATCCTCCGTTCTACCCGGATCGGGCGGCCGCAGATGCGCCCGGCCGCCAGGTGCCGCCGCTCGAGCCGGCACACCCGGTGCCGGCCCGGATGGAACGACTGATCGCACAATTGCTCGAAATGGATCCGATGAAACGCCCAGAATCCATGCATGCCGTTGCCGATGAACTGGATAAGGCCATGAAAGACACGCAGCCGTCGGACGGCCCGCGCTCTCATGCGTCGGTGACACTCGGCTGGAACGCAACGCGAACCGCAGCGGCCACACCGCCCGATCGTCCGCGGGCCGGTCGCTGGTGGCCCTGGGCAGCCGGGCTCGGCTTCATCACGGCCGCCTTCATCGTGTTCGTCGTGCTGCCCGATCATGCACCGTCCCCGGTGCTGGCGCCGACGGCGACGACGGGTGAACAACCCGCGGCGCCCTTGTCACCCGCGAGCGCCGCCGCGAAGGCCGCTGCCGTGCGGGCACAGAATGATTTCGACGGCCGCATTGCCGCGCTCGAGAAGCGCAGCGCCGCGGTGTGGGGCGGGCCCGAGCTCGCCAAGGCGCGCAGCTTCGGTCTCGACGGCGAGGGCTTGCTCAAGTCCGAGCAGTACGCCGACTCGCTTGCGGCCTACACGCGCGCCGCCGATCAGCTCACCGCGGTGGAAGCGAAGGCGCCGCTCGCGCTGCAGACGGCACTGGATAACGGCGCGCGGGCGCTCGACACGGCGCGCTCGGGCGAAGCCACCCAGGACTTCAATCTCGCGCTCTCGATCGACCCGGACAATGCCGCGGCCAAACATGGCTTGAAGCGGGCCGCCGCCGCCGATCGCGTGCAGGAACTCATCGTGCAAGGCCGCCGCGCGGTCTCCGACAAACAGTGGGCGGCGGCGGTCGACGCTTATCGGCATGCGCTGTCCCTCGACGGGGACGCGACGGAAGCCCGCGACGGCCTCGCGGGCGCGCAGCGCGCGCTCAATGAGGAGTTGTACCAGACAGCGATGGCGCAGGCGCTCGACGGCCTGAAATTGCGCCGCTTCGCCGCCGCGCGCTCGGCGATCGAGCGGGCGCACCAGCTTCGCCCGCAGGCGGTGGAGCCGCGCGACCTCGCGGGGCGCGTGAACGCGGCCATTGCCGGAACGAAGATCGAGGATCTGCGGGAAGAAGCGGGGGCCCACGAACGCGCCGAGCGCTGGAGCGACGCGCTCACCGTGTACGTCTCGATCCTCGAGCGCAATCCGACGTTGCTCTTCGCGCGCGACGGGCGCGACCGGGTTGCGCCGCGCGTGCAGCTCGACACCCGGTTGAACGACTACATCGCGCGGCCCGAACGCCTCGGTTCACCGGAAGTGCGCGAGGCGGCGACACGCTCGGTCGCGGAAGCGCGCCGGGTCGCAAGTGCCGGGCCGGCGCTGCGGACCCAGTTGACGAAGGTAGAGGCGCTGCTCGCGAGGGCCGCGACGCCCGTGCACGTCGCCATCGAATCGGATTCAGCGACCGAGGTCGTGATCTACCACGTGGGATCGCTCGGCGCCTTCGCGCGCCGGGAACTCGATCTCGCCCCGGGTACCTACACGGTGATCGGCATGCGCACGGGCTTTCGCGACGTTCGGCACGAGCTCAGGGTACGGCCGGGTGAATCGCCGGCCGCACTCGTCGTCCGTTGCGAGGATCGCATTTGAGCGCAGCCATCAGCGTCCGCGATCCGCTCGGAGAACGCCGCCTCACCGCCGACAACGCGCTCACGATCGGAGGCTCCGGCAGCTCCATTCCCGTACCCGGCGCAGCCGCCGGCGAGACACTGGCCCGCATCGCCGAGCGCAATGCGACCCTCTTTCTCGAAGCGGCCGGCCGCGGCGTGCGCTGCAACGGCCAGCCCATCGCCGGCAGCGTCGCACTCGCGACCGGCGATGTCATCGCGGTGGGCGAGGCCCGGATCTTTCTCGAGCTGGAACGCGATGAGCGCATCCTGCGCGTCGACCATCTCGTCGCTAACCCGACGTCGCCGCCCTCTTATGCGCCGGGGGACGCGCCGGTCGCGACCGAAGACATCGTGCCGGCGCACGACATTCCGCAGGTCGATTTCCGCGCGCCGGAAGCCGGCGCCGTCGAAGCAGCAGCGGCGGCCGCGCCGGCAGTGCCATCGCGCCGCTGGTTGTGGCTCGTGGGCGCGGCGCTCGCGGTCCTCGTGCTCGCCGGGTATTTCCTGTCGGTCGTCTCCGTGATCGTGCGCGTCGATCCGCCGGATGCGGGCGTGCAGTTCTCCGACACGATCGCGGACTATCGCGTTGCCGACCGCCTGTATGCGCTGCCTGGCGAGCACGAAGTGCTGGCGCGGCGCGACGGTTACGAACCGCTGAGGCGCGCGATCACGCTGAGCGGAGGCGACCAGCCACCGCTCGTGCTGTCGCTCACGAAGCAGGGCGGTGAACTCGTCGTGCTCACGGGCGACATCAAGGGCACGGTGATTGTCGATGGCCGCGAGGCGGGAGCGACCGGCGTACCGCTCAAAGTGCCGCCCGGCCACCATGGGCTCGTCGTGCGGGCGCCGCGCCACCTCGACAGCCTCGGCGGCGTCGAGATCGAAGGCGCGGGCAAGCGCCAGGAACTGAAGGTCGAGCTCACGCCCGCATGGGCGCATCTCACGATCGAATCGAAGCCGGCGGGCGCCGTGGTTTTCTTCGACGGCCAGGAGATCGGCAAGACGCCGCTCGGTTACGATGCGGACGCCGGCCGCCACCAGCTCAAGCTGAGTGACCCGAAATTCGAGCCCTGGGAAACGGAACTCCTCGTCAAGCACAACGAGCCGCAGCACGTCGGGCCGGTGGAACTCGGCCTGCCGGACGGCACGCTCACGATCCGCTCGACGCCCGCGGGCGCCGACGTGACCGCCGCGGGAAAATACCGCGGGCGGACGCCCGTGACATTCGAGCTGCCGGCGGGCGCCCAGCAGGAGGTCGTCGTGCAGACCGAGGGCTATGAACCCGCGACCGAACACCTGCGCGTCGTGCCGGGCGAAAAGCGCGGCCTCGACATCGCGCTGAAACCGCAGAACGTCGCCGTCAGTATCCGCGGCGAGCCCGCCGATGCGGAACTCTGGATCGACGGGACAGCGCGCGGCGCCGCCGTGCAGAAGCTCGAGCTGACGCCGCTCGATCATCGCATCGAGGTGCGCAAGGGCGGCTTTGAAACCTTCGTCACCGAGTTGAAGCCGCAGGCGGGGTTCGACCAGCTCATCGAGTACCGCCTGCGCACGCCGGCCCAGGCGCACAGCGAAAAATTCCCGCCGAGCATCCGCTCCGCGAGCGGCTACGTGCTGAACCTCATGCCGGCCGGGACTTTCACGATCGGAAGTCCGCGCCGCGATCCCGGCCGGCGCACCAACGAGACGCAGCGCGAAGTGAAGCTCGCGCGGCTCTTTTATATGGGGGTCACCGAGGTCACGAACGGGCTCTTCCGCCAGTTCCAGGGCGAGCACGACTCGGGCCTCGTGAAAGACCGCACGCTCGACCTCGACAAGCATCCGGTCGCGAACGTGACCTGGGCCGAGGCCGCGGGCTTCTGCAACTGGCTGAGCCTGAAGGACGGCCTGCCCGAGGCCTACGGCAAGAACGGCGACAACTTCGCCTTAAAGACGCCGGTCAACAGCGGCTACCGCCTGCCGATGGAGGCGGAGTGGGAATGGGCGGCGCGCTACGAGAACGGCGCGGCGACACGCCGCTTTCCGTGGGGTAACTCGCCGACCGCGCCCGCCAAGGCCGGCAACTTCGCGGATGATTCCGCCGCCAAGATCGTCGAACAGGTGATGGCAAACTATCGCGATGGTTTCCCGGCGAGCGCGCCGGTCGGAACATTCGGAGCCGATGCCCTCGGACTCGAGGACATGGGCGGCAACGTGAGCGAATGGGTGAACGATTCCTATTCCCTCAATCTCGATCTGCCGGCGTCGGTGACGGATCCGTCCGGGCCGGCCGCTAACGCCGTGCATACGATCCGCGGATCGAGCTGGACGACTTCGCAACTGACCGAGCTCAGGCTGACGTTCCGCGATTTCAGCGGCAACAAGCGCATCGATCTCGGCTTCCGGGTGGCCCGCTATGCAGAATAGAACCCCTCAGTTCGGTTGGCTCGGACTCATCGTGAGGCTTGCGCTGATGGCGGGCCTGTTCATCGCGGTCGGCGCCGTCGCCGAGGACGACAAGGCTCCGGCTCCCGCGGCGACGCCCGCACCGGCACCGGCCACGCAGCCGGCAACGCCTGCGCAACCGGCTGCGCCCGCCGCGAAAAAGCCCGACACGGCGGCAAAGCCCGCGAGCCAGGACGACGATGAAGGCGCCGACTACGACAAGAACGCGGCGAAGCGCTTCACGCCGTCGGAGCGCACGCCCGCCGACAAGAACGTGAGTTTCCCGGTGGACATCTAGGCCATGACGCGCGTCATCGAACTGAACGATGCCGGCGTGATGCTGGCCGACGATGGCCAGGTGCTGGCGACCAGCCCCGGCTACGCACTCTTCGAGGAGCAGGGCGTAGTGCTCGGAGAAGCAGCGCGGGCCGCCGCGCGCATGCAGCCGCTACGCGTCAATCACCTGTTCTGGAGCGAGCTCTCCAACCGGCCGCTGCCGCGCGCGGCCGCTGGCGTGCGCTCGCACGCGGACCTTGCCTTCCTGCACCTGCGCGAACTGCTCGGCGCGCGCGCACCGTCCGCGGATGTCCTGCTGCTCGTGCCCGCCGAAATGGGTCTCGAGCAACTGGGCCTCCTCAAGGCCATAGCGCAGGCCGTTGGCTTCGGCCGGCCGCGCATCATCGACACCGCCGTCGCCGCGGCGCGCGCCGTGCCGGGCGCCGGCAAGGTCGTGCACGCGGACGTCGAGCTGCATCGCGCGACGCTGAGCGAACTGCGCGTCGGCGAGAACATCGAGCGCGGGCGTGCGCTCACGGTGCCCGGCGCCGGCCAGCACGGATTCCACCAGCGCTGGCTCGAGACGATCGCCCGCGATCTCGTCTTCGCGACGCGCTTCGATCCGCTGCAGCAAGGCGCGAGCGAGCAGGCGCTGTTCGACGCGATTCCGGGCCTCAACCGCGAGGCGGTGGCGAATGGCCGCGTGACGCTCACGCTCGGGCCGCCCGACAATCGCCACAGCATCGACATCACGCGCGATCAGCTCATTGCCGCCGCGGCACCGCTCATCGACGAAATCGTGACACAGCTCCATCGCCTGCGCTTCGCGGGCGAAGCGAGCCGGATCGCACTCGGCGCGCGGGCCGCCGTGCTGCCCGGACTGAAGGAGCGGCTCGCGGAACTGCCCGACACGGAAGTCTTCGTGCTGCAACCCGCAACGCCGATCGCGGCCGTCTCCGGCCGCTTTGCGCCGTCCGCCATCGACGAGGCGCATCGGGCGACGACGCTCCCGAGCCTCGCGGAGAGCGACCGCGCGGCGCTCGGCGCAATGGCGGTGGCGGCGGGGGATGGAGCGGCTGTGGAGGCGCCGAGTCACATGCTCTATCGCGGCCAGGCGCTCGCGCTCGAAGGCGACTCGCTCACCATCGGTACGGCGGTGACCGGCGCGAACCGGTCGCTGAACGTCACCGGGTCCACGGCGGGTGTGTCCCGTGCTCATTGCACGGTGATCCGCCAGGGGCGCGACTTCATGGTTTTCGACCACTCGAGCTACGGCACCTGGCTCAATGACGAGCGCATCGCGCACCGCGCCCGGCTCAAGGCCGGCGACCGGTTGCGGCTCGGTTCGCCCGGCATCGTGCTCGAATTCATCGCCGTCGGCTGAGGACAGGGCAGCCCCATGCGCCGGCGCCGCACCGAAATTTTCAGCATGTCGTTCCTCGACTGCATCTGCTGCGGTTTCGGTGCCGTCATCCTGTTCTACATCATCGTCGCCGGGCGCACCGGGGATGTGCGCCTGCGGCGCAACGATGAAATCGCCGCCGCCGTGAACAAGCTCGACGAGCAGGTCCTCATCGGCCGCAAGAATCTCGTCCTGCTGCGCAACACCCTCGAGGAAACCAGGACCGAGGAAGTGCGCGCGTCCGGCCGCGCCGACCAGGCCGTCGTCGAGCTCCGCAAGACGAAGGTGGAACTGGCGCATTACGACGCCGACAGCCTCGCGAGCATCGAGCACATCAACCGCCTGAAGGCCGACGTTCAGGCACTCGAGGAAGGCAATCGCCGGCTGGAGGGCGGCACCAACGTGAAGGGGCCGCAGGGCGAGAATCTCGTGCGCTTTCGCACGGGCGGCGACCGCATGTATCTCACGGGCCTGTCGCTCAAGGGCCGGCGCATCGCGATCCTGCTCGACCAGTCGGCGAGCATGCTCGACTCGACCATCGTGAACATCCTGAGGCTGCGCAATCTCCCGGACGCGGAAAAGCGCCGCTCGGCGAAGTGGCGGCGCGCCGTCGCGACCGCGACGTGGCTCACGGCGCGCATGCCGACCTCCGCGCAGTTCCAGGTGTTCGCATTCAACACCAAGGCGCGGCCGCTCGTCGCCGGGGCGCCCGGCAACTGGCTGAGCGGCAACGATCCGACGCAGCTGAGCAAGGTGATCGCCGAGATCAACACGCTCGTTCCGAACGACGGCACGAGCCTCTTCAACGCCTTCGTGGCGCTCAAGACGCTCAATCCCGCGCCCGACCAGATCATCCTGTTGACGGATGGCCTGCCGACGCAGGGCGCCACGGGCTTCACGCTGAAGCGCAACATCCGCGTCGATGAGCGCGCGAAGCTCTTCGATGATGCGGTCACGCGGCTGCCGCAAGCGCCGGTAAGCGTCATCCTCTTCCCGATGGAAGGCGATGTGCCGGCGCCGGCGAAATTCTGGAACCTGTCGCGCAAGACGAACGGCGTCTTCATGATGCCCTCGGAAGACTGGCCGTGAAGTTGAAGCGCCGCGAAACCGAGATCTTCACGCTGTCGTTCCTCGACTGCATCTGCTGCGGCTTCGGCGCGGTGATCCTGCTGCTCGTGCTCTCGAACGGCGGCGAGGCGCCGATTCTCGAAGACACGCGCGAAGCGCTGAACGGCCAGGTGTCGAAGCTTGAGGCCGAGCTCTACGAGATCCGCGGCGAGACCGACGTCTACAACCGCTATCTCAAGGGCCGCATCGAGCAGCTGTCGGAAGAGAAGGCGCGGCTCGCGCGCCTGCAGGGCGAGCTCACCTCGATCCGCGGCCAGTTCCAGGCGAGCCAGCGCAACGGCGCGTCCGTCAACCAGGAGGAGGGCGACCTCGTCGCCGCCTACCAGAAGCTGACCGCGGAAATGCAGCGGCTCCTCTCGCAGTCGAATCGGCGCGCGACGCGGGAGTCGGTCGGCGGCATCCCGGTCGACAGCGAATACATCATCTTCGTGATCGATACCTCGCCGAGCATGACCGAGTTCCACTGGAACGTCGCCGAGCGCACGCTGCGCGAGATCCTCGACATGTACCCGCGCGTCCGGGGCCTGCAGGTCATGGACGACGAGGGCAAGTACATGTTTTCGACCAGCGCGCGCCGCTGGCTCACCGATTCCGAGACGCAGCGTGCCCAGATCGTCGCCAAGTTCCCGAAATGGCATCCTTACAGCAACTCGAGCCCGGTCGAGGGCATCGAGCAGGCGATGGAGGATTTCCCGACGGCGAACAAGAAGATCAGCATCTATGTCTTCGGCGACGACTTCACGGGACCTTCCGTGCAGGACGTCCTCGACCGGGTGGACCAGTTGAACCATACGGCGAACGGGGTGCGCCGCGTCCGCATCCACGCCATCGGCTTTCCGACGAACGACGAGGTGTCCTTCGCCGCCCGGATGCGCTTTGGCGCCCTGATGCGGGCATTGTGCGAACGCAATGGCGGCACGTTCGTCGGCCTGAATCACTGAAGCGGCCAAAAAGGGGACAGATTTATTTTCTCGCATTTCTGGTGCGGATCCGCAGATACTCGAGAAAATAAATCTGTCCCCTTTTCGGGGCAGTGTGTTCGAATAGCGATCGGGGAAGTCACCATGAGCCACCGCCAAATGCATCGCCTGGCCGGCGCGGCCGCCGCAGCACTCCTGCTCGCGGCGCTGGCGGCCTGTGGTGACATCGAAGTGAAGGCGGAACCGCAACTCCCGCCGTCCCTCATCACGAAGCTGCCGATGACCGTCGGCGTCTTCTACGGCAACAACTTCAAGACCTACGTGCATCGCGAAGACCGCTGGGGCGCCGCCTACGTGGTCGATCTCGGCACGAGCCACATGCACCTCGCCGACGATCTCTTCAAGCGGGAGTTCGACGGCATCGTGCCGGTCGAGAGCCTCGACTCGATCCCGCAGGGCGCGAACCTCAAGGCGGTCATCGAACCGCGCATCGAGCGCTTCTCGTTCCTCACGTCACGCGACACGGGCGGCGCGTATTTCGCGGTAACCATCGATTACCGCCTGAACCTGTTCAACACCAAGGGCGAGCGGCTCGATTCCTTCACCTTCGTCGGCTATGGCAGCGCGCCGTCGGCGACCATGGGTGGCTCGGGAACGCCGATGCAGCTGGCGACGCGGGCAGCCATGCGCGACGCCGCCGCCAAGTTCCTCGTGCAGTTTCCGGAACAGTCGACGGTGAAGAAGCTCCTGGCCGGCGAGCCGGTGCAGCCGCTCGGCGAGACGGCCGTGGCGGACAGCGGCAGCACGCCAATGGCGCTGGAGAAGATCGAGATCGTGCCGATCGTCGAGAAGGGGCTGGACAAGCCGGACGAGAAGAAGACCGATCCGCTTGCGGGCGCCGGGGTCCGCTGACCGCTCAGTTCTTGCTCGTGTTCTTCACGGTGTAGACCGGCTGATGCAGCCGCATGCCCGGCGTCGCAACCGGCGTGCCATCCTCGAAGCGCGGCCGGTAACGGGCCTTCTTCACCGCTGTCAGCACCGACTTCTCCTGCGCGTCCGTCGCGTTCTTGCCGACGGTATGCTCGCCCGTGGTCTTGCCATCGGGCGCGACGGTGAACTCGACGTCGACGAAGCCCTCGATGATGTTCTCTTCCTTGGCGTGCTGGCTGCGGTAGGCGGCGGGCGGCATCCGGTAGAAAACCTGGGACGGTGCGGCGAGCAGCGTGTTCTGCGGCGCCGGCAGATCCTTGAGCAACGGCCAGGCCGTGCGATAGCTCTGTATGGCCGCGTCCTTGTCGCCGGCGAGCAGCTGCCAGTCGCCGAGGTCGAGCAGCAGCACCGACTCGAGCGCCGGGTCGGCGTTCGGGCGCGCCGCCGCCGCGATGCTGAGTGCGCTGCGCAGGGCGCCTTCGCCGGAGGAATCCGGCTTGGCGGTCGTCGTGTTGAATTCCGGGACGGTGGGCGCCGTGCCCAGGGTCGCGCTCATGTTCGCCGAGCCCGGGTTCGGCTGCTGCTGGTCGGGGGCGAGTTCCGGGCCGTAGATGTACTCGAGCCGATACGTGTTGGCGATGCCGCGCAGCGGCGGGATCATCTTCAGGTCCGCCGGCCCGGCGGTCTTCTGCACGATGGCGGCGGCGCGGCCGAAATACTGCCGCGCCGTGGTATTGCGGCCGACGTCGGAATACCACTGCGCCAGCTTCTCGAGCGCAGGCACGACCTCGGCGCTGTTGCGGCCGAACTTGTTTTCGCTGACGCGGAACCGGTAGATCGCTTCCTGTTCGGCCTCGGCCATTTGGCCGGTGAGCTGGTAGCTGCGCACGAGCGGATCGAGCAGCTCCTCCTGGTTCTCGCTGAAGAGGCCGTCGACCTTGCGCACGAGGTCGACGCCGCGGCGGAACTGGTCGAGCGCCGCCTCCGGCTGGCCGGCCGCCAGGTAGGTGAGGCCGAGGCCGCGGATCGGGGTGAGCAGGTCCTTCGATAACCCGCCGCTCTTCTGCTCGATGATGCGGATCGCGCGCAGATAGCTTTGCTCTGCTCCGGCGTAGTCGCTGGCCTGGTAGCGCGTCGTCGCGAGGTTCACGAGCGGCGCGATGAGCGAGCCATCGTTCGGGCCGCTCGCCGCTTCCGTCATGGCGACGAGCCTTTCGGCGGGCACGGCGGCGTCGCTGAACTTCTGCGCGTCGAACAGCGCGCGGAACTCGCGGTAGACCTGCAGGCGCTCTTCCGGCGTGCTCACGATGGCGGGCGCGGCCGGCGCCGTGGATGCCGGCGGCGCCGGCGTGGGAGCCGCCGGAGTCGCCGCGGGCCGGACGATGGCACTCGCGAGGGCCGCCCCGACGATGAGGGACGCCCCTAGTCTGTGAACTGCGGTCATAGGTCCTCGTGTGAGCGGATGCGCCAGCCAAGGTATCAGTTCACCGATACGGCGGGCTAGTTCCCGTTGAGTGACGCGCCGGGACGGCCGTGGTTCAATCCAAATAGATGGTGCGAGGCTCGCCGCAGAACGGTATAAAGCGCGCGGAACCCTGTTGAGAATCGCGTGAATTCGCTCCTGAACCTGACCAAAGTCGCTCTCGTCGCCGGTGCCAGCGGGCTCACAGGCGGGCATCTCGTCCAGGCGCTCCTGCGGGCTCCCGAGTATTCACGCGTCATCGCCCTGTCGCGCCGGCCCCTGCAGGTCGAACACGCCAAGGTCGCGAACCGCATCATCAAGTTCAGCGAGCTCGAGAAAAGCCTGGCCGGCACCAAGGCCGACGAGGCCTTCTGCGCGCTCGGCACGACGATCAAGGCGGCCGGCTCCGAAGACGAATTTCGCAAGGTCGATTACGACTGCGTGCTCGAATTCGCCCGGGCGGCGGCGCGCGCCGGTGCGCAGCGCTTCGTCGTGGTGAGCTCGGTCGGCGCGAACCGCGCGTCGAAGACCTTCTACCTGCGCGTAAAAGGCGAGATGGAGGAGGCGCTGCGCGGGCTCAATTTCGCGGCAACCGACGTGCTGCAACCGGGACTGCTCCTCGGCATGCGGTCGGAGCTGCGGCCGCTCGAACTCGCCGCGCAGATCGCCATGCCGCTCGCCAATCTCTTCCTGCAGGGCGAATCGAAGAAATACCGCGGAGTTTCCGCGGAAGCCGTCGGCCGGGCGATGCTCGGCGCCGCGCGCACGGGCCGAAAATCGTTCACCCGCTACACGCACGACGACATCCAGCGGCTCGCCGCCTGGGAAAAGCCCGCCTACAAGGCCCTGGAAGCCAAGCCCGCCGACTGAACGAAAAAGGGGACAGATTTATTTTCTCGAAAAAGGGGACAGATTTATTTTCTCGCATTTCTGGTGCATGGACCCAGAAACTCGAGAAAATAAATCTGTCCCCTTTTTCGAGAAAATAAATCTGTCCCCTTTTCCCCCTAATTGGTTCTGTCGCCTTTTCCGCTGAGGAGGCTCAGGAGGCCGCCGGCGGCGAGCACGAGGAGCGGGTCGGTGATTTCGGCTGAGCGGCCCGGCAGCCACAGCTGCACGCACTCGATCGCGCCCACGAAGATCGCGACGCCGACCGCGGAAGCCGCGAGCGCGCCGGTGCGCTGCGACAGCAGCCAGACCAGGCTCGCATACCAGAAGCACTTCTCGATCAACACGCTGATATTGACTTCGAGCGAGTCGGACAGCGAGTTCATGAACGGCACCCAGCTGAAGGAGCGCGCCACGGGCGCGAGCTGCCAGGGCTCGAGCCCCTGCGCGAGCACGATCGCGGCGAGCGCGACGCTGAGAACGAGCAGTCGCCGCGCCGTCGGCTGGCGATTGATGAGCGGCAGCAAGGCGAACATCGAGACGAGCGCCACGAGCTCCGACGGATTCAGCGTCTTGCCGACGATGAGCACGCGCCCGAACTGCGTGCCGGCGGCGAGCAGGATCAGCACCAGCAGCGCGTATTCCCTGCGCCAGATGCGCCGCACGGCATGCGCGACCACGAGCCAGCCGACGAGAAAGCGCAGCGCGTCGAAACCGTCGAACGCAGGGTCGAGGAAGACGGGCTTGAGCGAATCCTTGATCTTCTGCCAGTCGAGCGTCGGGACGAATGGCGCGAGGCGGTAGCTCAGCCACAGCAGGATGAATCCGAGCGGCACCGGCGCCGGGCGGCTCTCGACGAGACCCGGAATCCGCACGTGCGTGCCCACGGCGATATAGATGAGCGCCCCGAGCGCGCCGATCGCGGTGCCGGCGGCGTTGAGTCCGACGTCCGTGAGGCTCGAGACTCGCGCCGGCTCCATCGTCTGCAGCAGTTCCACCGCGAGCGACAGGAGCACGCCGGCGGTCACCGTGAGGGCGAAGCGCGCGACCGCGCTCCAGCGGCGCGGCAGCGCAGCCGCGAGGCACAGGCCGAGCGGGATATAGAGCAGGAGATTCGCCACGATGTCGCCGCGCGAGGCGCGCTCGAAGCGCAGCGATGCCACGAGTGCGATGAGCGGCAGGCCGCTCGGCGCGTCGAATTCGAACGGAAACAGCGACCCGTAGAGAATGAGCGCGACGACGGCGCCGAGCAGCCAGCGCGCCGCCCGCTGGTAGGGCGTGCCGCCGTGCCGGCGCGGCGGCGTTGAGTCGGTGGCGCTTTCGGTCATTGGCGCCAGTTTGCCCGTAGTATCATCGAACGCCAATGATTCACGAGTGGTTTCAGGAACTCACGGCCTGGTATCTCGCGACGCTCGAGAGCGGCGGCTACTTGCTGGTCGCGCTCCTCATGGCGATGGAGAGCTCCATCATCCCGCTGCCGAGCGAAGTCGTGATTCCGCCGGCCGCGTGGCTCGCGCACACGCGGGGCACGCTGTCGATCCCCGGGATCGTCGCGGCCGGCACCGTCGGCTCCTGGGTGGGCGCCTCGGTCATGTACTGGATCTCGCGCATCGTCGGCCGCCCCCTCATCCTGCGCTACGGCAAATACTTCCTGATTTCGCCGCAGAAAGTCGTCGACGCCGAGACCTGGGCGAACCGCTTCGGCCTGGTCGGCGTGTTCGTGGCGCGGCTCCTGCTCGTGATCCGCCACCTCATCGGCATTCCGGCCGGCATCGTGCGCATGGATTTCCTGCGCTATTCGATCGCGACGGTGCTCGGCTCGGCCATCTGGTGCGCCGTGCTCGCCTGGCTTGGCGTCACCGCCGGGCGCGACCCGCAGCTCATGGCGGGAAGTGTGCACCGCATTGCGCTGTGGGTCGGCGGCTTCCTCCTCGTCGTTGCGGCCCTCTACTATTTCCTTGTCCACCGCCAGATCCGCGCGGCGCGCGCGGGCCGCGGCCCGTCATGATCGCCGACAGCCTGCACGTGCTCGTGCTCGCGGCCGGCGCTTCGGTGAGGCTCGGCCAGCCGAAGCAACTCGTGCGCGTCGGCGGCCGGCCGGCGCTCCATTCGGTCGTGAGCCAGGCGACGGCGATCGCGGGGCACGCCGTCACGGTCGTGCTCGGCGCGCACTCAGCGGACCTGACGCGCCTGTTGCAGCATTCCGGCGTGTCGACCGTCGTGAATCGCAATTGGGAAGAGGGCATGGGCTCGTCGATCCGCTTTGGCATCGCGGCATTGCCGCCGGCTTGTGATGCCGTGCTCATCCAGCTCTGCGACCAGGTGGCGGTCACGGCGGACGATCTGCGGCGGCTTGTTTCCGCCTGGCGCGGGGAGGACGGCGTGATCGCGGCGGCGACGTATCGCGGCACGGTCGGCGTGCCGGCGATCTTTCCGCGCTGGTGCTTCAGTGAACTGAGCCAGCTGCGCGGCGACACCGGCGCGAAGTCGATCCTCGAGCGCTACCGCAACCGGCTCGCGCACGTGGCGATGCCGAATGCCGCGCTCGATCTCGACACCGCCGAGGACCTCAAGCGCGTCCAGCAGACCTACGGCCTGCAAGCCGCGAACGACGACGCTCAATAAATAAAAGGGGACCGATTTATTTTCCTAAATAAAAGGGGACAGATTTATTTTCTTGAGTATCTGGGCGTCCGCACCCGATACGCGAGAAAATAAATCTGTCCCCTTTTATTTAGGAAAATAAATCTGTCCCCTTTTATTTGAAGGTGTCGCAGCGGTTCATGTCGCCGCTCGAGAAACCCGCTTCGAACCAGTGGGCGCGCTGTTCGGCGGAGCCGTGGGTGAAGGTTTCGGGTACGACGCGCCCCTGCCCCTGCATTTGCAGGCGATCGTCGCCCACGGCCTGCGCTGCGCCGATCGCCTCTTCGAGATCGCCCTGCTCGAGCACGTGCTTCTGCTGCTCGGTGTGGTGCGCCCAGACTCCGGCGTAGCAGTCGGCCTGCAGTTCGACCTTCACCGAGATGGCGTTCGCCCCGGCTTCGCCCGCGCGCTGTTCCGCCGCGTGCGCTTTGTCCGAGAGGCCGAGCAGGTTCTGCACGTGATGGCCGACTTCGTGCGCGATCACGTACGCCTGCGCGAAATCGCCCGGTGCGCCGAAGCGTTCGCGCAGTTCCTGGTAGAAACCCAGGTCGATGTAGAGCTTGTGGTCCGCCGGGCAGTAGAACGGGCCCATCTGCGCCTGCGCACTGCCGCAGCCGGACTGCACGGCGTCCGTGAAGAGCACGAGCGTCGGTTTCTCGTACGGGCGGCCGAGCCCATCCTGGAAGATCTTGCCCCAGATGTCCTCGGTGTCCGCGAGCACGACGCGCACGAACTGGCTGAGCTCATGCTCCTCGGGCGTTTCCTGGTAGGGCTGATCACTCGCCGCACCCTGGCTTTCGGTGCCGGCGCCCATGCTCTGCAGCAGCGACAGCGGGTTCTGGCCGGTCAGCAGGGAAACGACCAGCACGATGACGATGCCGGCGCCGCTGATGCCCGCGACTCCACCCGGCACGCGCCGGCCGCGCCGGTCTTCGACGTTCCCACTTTCCCGCCGTCCGCGCCATTCCATGGACGCCTCCGCAGCGTCAGCTCGTGGTCATGCCGAGCGTTGCCATGATCGTCTTGGCCTTGTCCGCAGCCGATCTCGCCAGCGTGACCGCCTCTTCGAGGTTGCCGGCGGCGCTTGCCTTGGTCGCATCAGTCATCGACTGCTTCGCGGCATCGTAGTCCGTCTTCGCCTGGTCGAACCCTTCCGGAGGCTTCCTGGACTTCGCGAGCTTCGTGATGCGGGCGCCGATGCTGTCCATGGTCTTCGGCAGCTCGGTCGACAGCTTCTGCCAGTCCTCGGAGAGCTGCTTCATCACTTCATTGCGCTTCTTGCCGGCCGTTGTCGCGAGTTCCGGCACCTTCGAGGCGGTGCTGCGGGCACCGAGCAGCGCTTTTTCGTAGTCGCCGCCGTCGAAACTGGCCTTGGCGGCCGCGAGTTCGTCTTCGACCGCTTTCAGTTCCTCGGGCGCGTACTTCGCCGCATCGCGCGAGACGTTCTTGAGCGAGGCCTCGACCTTGGCCAGCGACTCCTTGGCCGGTGTTTCGTAGTCCGCGCAGGCTGCAAGCAGGAAGGCGGCGCATACGAGTGGCAGGAAGCCGGATCGCAGGACGGAATGAACCATGGAAATCGGGCGCATCATTTCTTGTTCTCCCCCGGGGTTTGACGCCGCCGGGAAGCCTACTCTGGAACTTCGCGGGGGGAAAGCCGCCTCAGCCGGCGGCGCGGGCCGTCAGGTCGTAGGCATCGCTCCCGGTAATTTCGACATCGTGGAAGTCGCCGGCCACGCACCCCGCCCCGGCCGGGAAGCGCACCAGCCCGTCGATTTCCGGGGCTTCCGCGGTGCTGCGCGCGATGGCGGTGCCGTCCTCGATGCGGTCGACCAGCACCCGCAGGCGCCGGCCAAGCTTGGCGGCGAGCTTGGCCGTGCTGATGTCGGCACTGAGTTCCATGAAGCGCCGGTAGCGCTCGTCCTTGACCTCGCCCGGCACCGCATCCGGCAGCTCGTTGGCGGCGGCCCCATCGACCGGCGAGTACTTGAAGCAGCCGACGCGGTCGAGCTGGGCTTCCTTGAGCCAGGACAACAGGATTTCGAAGTCTTGGTCCGTTTCGCCCGGAAATCCAACAATAAAAGTGCTGCGTACCGTCATGTCCGGGTTGATGGCGCGCCAGGCGCGCAGCCGCTCGAGCGTGTTCTCCGCATGCGCCGGCCGGCGCATCAGCTTCAGGATCCGCGGACTGCCGTGCTGGAACGGCACATCGAGATACGGCAGGAGGCCGCGCTCCGACATCAGCGGAATCAGCTGGTCGACGTGCGGATACGGATAGACGTAGTGCAGCCGCACCCAGACGCCGAGCCCCGCGAGCGCCTGCGCAAGCTCCTGTGTGCGCGTTCGCACCGGACGGCCTTCCCAGAAATCGAGCCGGTATTTCAGGTCGACGCCGTAGGCGCTCGTATCCTGCGCGATGACGAGGATTTCCTTCACTCCCGCGCGCACCAGCCGCTCCGCTTCGCCGAGGACGCTTCCGATCGGCCGGCTCGCAAGGTCGCCGCGCATCGAGGGGATGATGCAAAAACTGCAACGGTGATTGCAGCCTTCGGAAATCTTGAGGTACGCGTAGTGCCGCGGTGTCAGGCGGATGCCCTGCGGCGGCACGAGATCGAGGAACGGATCGTGCTTCGGCGGCAGGTGCTGGTGCACCGCCGACATCACTTCATCGTAGGCCTGCGGCCCCGTCACCTTGAGCACGCTCGGATGGCGCTCGAGGATTTTTTCCGGCTTCGCGCCAAGACAGCCCGTGACGATGACCTTGCCGTTGCGTTCGACGGCTTCGCCGATCGCCTCGAGCGATTCGTGCACCGCTTCGTCGATGAAGCCGCAGGTATTCACGACGACGAGATCCGCCGCCTCATACGTGCGCATCACCTCGTACCCTTCGGAACGCAGCTGCGTGAGGATGCGTTCGGAATCGACCAGCGCCTTCGGGCAGCCGAGACTGACGAAGCCGACTTTGGGTGCGCGGCGGCTCATGCTTTCGCGAGGAAGTCGTCGCAGGTCTTGCGCGCGGAGTCGCCGGCGCCGATCGGCGCGCAGATTTCCTGCAGGCGCGCGCGCAGTGCACGCACCACGGGCCGGTGGTTGTCGCCCTTGTTCCAGTCCATCAGCGCCTTGTCGAGGCGTCCGAGGCGGATGCTCGAGCGCTGATGGATGTTGTCCTTGCCCTTGCCGAGTTCGTCGATCACCGCGAGTCCGACGGTCTGGATGCGCTGGTCGTCCTCGGGCGCCATCTCGATGAGGCCGAGCAGGTAGTCCGTGCCCCACTGGAAGCGCGTCGCCGGGCCCTCGGATTCGTGGTACGCGCGCTCGAGCCAGTGCAACGCGACGTCCTTGTGTCCGGCGCGCTGGGCGAGGTCCGCGATATCGAGCATGAAGTAGTAGGGCGACTTCGAGACCTTGAGTTCGCGGGTCAGGAGATCGTTCGCTTCCGTTTCGAGGCCCGCTTCATCGAGCGTCGCCGCCGCGCGGTTGATCACGGCCTGGCGCTCGTAAGGGTCGGTCGTGGCGCGATCCGCCCACGCAGCCCGATCGCGCGCGATCGCAAGCACGTCCGCGGGTAGCGGGCCCTTCGGCGTGTCGAGCCGCGCGAGCAGCACGCGCGCGTAACCCATGCCCATGCGGTCGACGCGCGCCAGGCTCTCGTCGTTCGCGAGCGCATCGAGGAGCGCCTGCCAGCGCGTGACGAGCGCCGCGCGTTCCGCGGAGCCCTTCACGGTCGCGGCCCCGACGAGTTCCGGCGACTCATAGATGAGGTAATCGAGATTGAGCTTCTGCAGTTCCGGCCGGTCGAGCACGGCGTTCAAGGTGGCGAGGAGATCGCGGCGATCGATCGTGACGGAGGGCTTGTCCTTTTCATCCGCGACGAGTGCGGCGAGCGTGAGCTTCAGGCGGACGCAGTCGGTCTCGAACGACTTCGGGCATTTCTGCACGAGGCCCGCGACGATCTTCGGCGCCTCGGCGGCAGGTGCGATGCGGTCGAAGTCCACATCCCAGGCGTAGTAGGCGAGGAGTTTCCAGTCGTTTTCCGTGAGGCCGGCCGGATCGCGATTCGCCACGTCGATGAGATCCTTCACCGGCTTCAGGCTCGCGAGCGCCGAATCGACGACCGACGTGTAGAGGTCGACGTCGGTGCCACCCGGCAGCCGCGTGACCTCCGTGCCGTCGGGGCGCAAGAGGATCATCGTCGGATAGCCGACGACGCCAAAGCGCTCGGCCGCGAGCTGCGCGGCGGGCTCGTCGCCGTCGAGATAGACCGGAACGAGCTGGCGCGTGCGCTCGATGAACTCGCGCTTTGCGAAGATCGTCGCCTTGACCTGCTGGCAGGGCGGGCACCACACGGCGCCCCAGTAGAGGAACACCGGTTTGCCCGAGGCCTTGGCCGCGGCGAAGGCCGAATCGACATCGCCTTGGTGCCAGGCGATCCCGTCCGCATGGGCCGCCGCCGCCGGGGCAGCCGCCGCAGCGGACGGTTCCGGAGACTTCGACGAGCAAGCGGCGAGGAGCGCCGCAAGCACAAACAGGCTGAGACTCGATCGGACCGACATAAGGGATTCGCCCGCCTTTTTGGGGGCGCACATCCTACGCTAGTCCCGCTTCGTCAGGTATTGCTTGAGGCCGTCGAATTCGGTGGTGTGATCCTTGAGCCATTCGCGGGCGCCTTCGACGTTCGCCAGCGCGGCGACGTAATAAAGGAATGGCTCCGTCAGCTTCTTCCTGTCGAGTTCCATGAGCGGCACGCCGGAGTTCTGCCATTCGAAGGAGCGCAAGTCGGAGGAGTTGTCGTTGATGGTCTTGCGGAAGAGCCCCAGCAGCACCTTCGCGCTCGACACGAAGGTTGCGGCAGGCGTCGGGGCGGCAGATTTGTCGCCGCCGTCCTTCTTCACCGACACGTGAAAGAACGGTCTCATCATGGCGAGTTCCGCCGGGAATTCGTCGCGCTTCGCCATCGAGCCGGCCTTGAGCGTGACCGGCGTGCTACTCGAGGCGTCGCCTTCCCTGGCGGGGCTCACGAGCGCATAGATGTCCTGCGCCACCTCGTGCGAGCGCTGCGATGCCGGTTCGAGCGTGAGGAAGCGCAGCCAGAGGTAGAAAGCGCCGACGGGGTTTTGCTGCGCCTCGAGGACGTTCGCGTAAACGTAGAATGGCGAGCCATAGCGCGGATCCGCCTTGATGGCGGTCTGCAGGTGCGGCTTCGCTTCCTCCGGCCGGTTCTCCCGGATGAGCGTCACGGCGTAGTTGAAGTTGAGCATCACGTCGCCGGGATAGTGCTGCATCGCTTTTTCGAACGTCTCGAGCGCGCCCTTCGCGTCACCGAGCTCGTCCTGGCAGCTCGCGACCATGCTGTAGGTATAGGCCGCGCCCTGGATGGCGAGGCTGCGCTGGGCGAAATCGAGGCAGTTCTTGAAGTCGCCGAGCGAGAGGTAGCTGTTGCTGATCTCGTAGAGCGCACTCGCGTCGCGGGGATTGCTCTCGAGGATCTGCTGAAAGGTCTCGATCGCCGCCTTGTAGCTGCCGGCATCGTGCTGCTCGACGCCCTTCTTCATCAGCGTTTCGCGCTCGTCGTTCGACCCGGCGCCGCAAAGGCCGGCCGCCAGCATCAGGCTCGACATCAGTGCGATGGATCGGCGCATACCGGGCCAGTATAGCGAGAGCGGCCGGCCGGGCGGGCCGCCCCGCTGCCTAATGGCCGCCGCCTGTGCTAGTTTTCCGGGCCGGTCCGAAGTCCCAGGGGTGCCACATGACGAAGACCATCCGAGTGCTGCTTTGGGTTGCGGCGGGCGTGACCCTGATCATCGGCGGCGCCGTCGCGGGCCCGCTTGAACAGAAGCAAGGGCAGGGCGGTTCGGTGGTGCAGGGCGGCGCGGGCACGCAGGGCTCGCAAGGGGCGAACCCCGGCCTGCAGAAATGCGACAAGCCGATGGCGACGATCGCGGTCGCCGAGCCGCAGGATTACGTCATGTCCTCGCTCAACGGCTACGGGCTGCAATCGCCCTCGGGACTCATCCGCATGATGATCCAGCAATCGAACTGCTTCATCGTGGTCGAGCGCGGCCTCGCCATGCAGAACATGATGCAGGAAAAGCAGCTCGCCGATCAGGGCATGCTGCAGCAGGGCTCGAACGTGGGCGGCGGCCAGATGAAGACGGCGGACTTCGTGCTCACGCCGGCCGTCGTGTTCTCGGAAAACAATGCGGGCGGCGTCGGTGGAGCGCTCGGGGGCCTCCTTGGCCACAAGAACTCGGCGATCGGCGGCATCGTCGGCGGGCTCAAGTTCAAGGAAGCGCAGACGAGCATGCTGCTCGCCGACACGCGCTCCGGCATCCAGGTCGCGGCCGCGGAAGGCAGCACGAAGAAGGCGGACCTGTCGCTCGGCGGATTCGTCGCGGGCGGCGGTGCGGCCGGTGGCATCGGCGGCTACGGCAAGACCAACGAAGGCAAGATCATTGCCGCCGCGCTCATGGACAACTACAACAACATCGTGACGGCGGTGCGCAACGACCCGGCGCTCCAGCGCGGTGTCGGCACGCTGCAGGAAGAGGCGGGCAAGGTCACGACGGCGGGCGCGGTGTTCAACGAGGGCGATGTGCTCACGCCGAAGATCGCGAACGTGAAGCTGCTCGGCTCGCCGGCGGACGGCAGCAAGGTGATCGCCTCGCTGCCGAGGGGCGCGGAACTCATCTTCCTCGGCGAGGAGAAGGGCGGCTTCGTCAAGGTGCAGAGCCCGGACGCCGAGGGCTGGGTGAAGAAGATCCTCCTCCTTCGCGCGCAGTAACTCATGGCGCTCATGGCGCACGGTCTCGTCTGCTGGAAATGCGGCGCCTCGCTCGAGGAGCTGACGCTGCCGCTGCGCCGGCTCGATGAGTGCAAGGCCTGCGGAGCCGAGCAGCACGTCTGCAAGCTCTGCGTCGACTACGACACCAGCAAGGCCAAGCATTGCCGCGAGCCGATCGCGGAAGAAGTGCGCGACAAGGAGCACGCGAACTTCTGCGACTACTTCAAGCCGAAGCCCGGTGCGTGGATTCCGCCCGATCAGGGGTCCCGTGAGCAGTCGAAAACGGGGCTGGACGCGCTCTTTGGGGGCGGAGCGGCGGGTATCAAGTCCCCGGACGCCGCGCGCTCCGATCTCGACGCGCTATTTCGCAAGAAGTGAAGAGCAGTCCACAAGAAATAAAAATAAGTAAGCTCGCGCCCCGCGTTTCACACGAGCGTCAAATAAACCTGTCAGGATGCTCGCCGTCCGACACGACCTGTGTGCACTTCTCGTGGTCCGGGCAGCTCAAACTGGAGGTAATGACAATGGCAGCCTTGGTGCTGGCCAGCACCGCCCTGTTGCTGGTCGTTTTGATATCGGTCGAGCTCATCGACCTGGTGAACTCTCCCCGCAAGTAACCCGCCCCGTGGCGTCCGCACCCCGCGGA
This sequence comes from Steroidobacteraceae bacterium, assembly GCA_035644395.1. Classification (GTDB taxonomy): domain Bacteria; phylum Pseudomonadota; class Gammaproteobacteria; order Steroidobacterales; family Steroidobacteraceae; genus JBGPLJ01. The sequence goes on along the minus strand of DASQOR010000044.1, from coordinate 2,570 downwards.
CGCTCCGGAGCGATCCTTTTGGCTCCGGCCGGCTCTTCCCGTATCCTTGGCGCTCCGCGAAATCCGCGCTGGCTCACAAGGCACTCTCGACCGATGAAGATCTTGAAAGACAAGGTCGTGTCGCTCCATTACACGTTGCGCAACGACGGCGGAGACACCATCGACAGTTCCGGGAGCGGCGAACCGCTCGCCTACATCCAGGGCGGCGGCAGCATCCTGCCGGCGCTCGAGACGGCGCTCGAAGGCCGCGAGGTCGGCGAGAAGTTCGACATCCGCCTCGCCGCGAAAGACGGCTACGGCGAGCACCGCGCGGAACTCGTGCAGGTCATCCCGCGCAAGGCGCTCGCGACCATCGGCAAGATCAAGGTCGGCACGCAGTTCCACGCGCAGGCGCCAGGTGGCGCGCGCGTAATGACGATCACCGCGGTCGAGAAGGAGAACGTCACCGTCGACGGGAATCATCCGCTGGCCGGTGTCGACCTCAATTTCAGCATCGAGATCGTCGGAGTCCGTGACGCCAGTGCCGAAGAACTCGCGCACGGCCACGTGCACGGCGAGGGCGGGCATCACTGAGAAAAAGGGGACCAGAAAAAGGGGACAGATTTATTTTCGCTCATATCTGCTGCGGGCACCCAGATACTCGAGAAAATAAATCTGTCCCCTTTTTCTGCTACAGCCCCAGCACCTGCTTGCCCTGTTCGAAGACGATGTCGACCGGAATGCTCTTCGAAGTCAGGCGGTCGAGATCCTTCTGCAAGTCCGGCCGGATCACGCCTTCGGTCGCGAGCACTTTCGCCGCTGCTGCGTAGTCACCGTCGCCCTGCAGCTGGATGATGCGGCTGGCGAGTGATGCCACCGCCTTCGTCATCTTGTCCTGGTTGATGCGGTAAGTGCCCGTCGCCGCATCGCGCGTGAACGCGCCCTGGTCCTCGAAATAGTTGAACTCGACCATGTTCGCGACGGCGTGCGCATTGGCCGCGCCCCAGCGCACCGAGCGGACGATGCCGGCGATGAAGGTCACGTAGTGATCCATCAGCGTCGTGTCCTTGAGCTCCTTCTTCGCGAGGAGCTTGGTCACGAGATAGAGGCCGAGGATATCGGCCTTGCCTTCCTCGAGCGCGCCGCCGCTCTCCTTGAGCGCTTCGCGGACCGTGCCTTTGCCGTCGATCGTGTTCCTGATGCCGAGGCCGTGCGCCACTTCGTGGAACATGACGTTCGCGAAGAACGCATCGGGCTTCACGTTCTTCAGCTGATCCTTCGCGATGAGCTCGTTTGCAATCGGCATGAGCGAAGCCTCGAACTTCGCCTGGATCGCGTTTTTCAGCTGCAGCCGCCGCGTACCGACCTTCAATCCGACCTGCTCGTCGTTCGGCAGGTTGATCGCGATGGTCTTCGAGCCCGCATTCGCATCGCCCGCCGCATAGACGAGATCATAGGCATTGAGGTCGGAGTCCGTGCCCGCCGGCTCCTTCTTGTAGGCCTCCGGCACGGGCAGGCCCTTCTGCATCTCGGGCAGGAACTTGGCGAAGCGCGCGAGTTTCGCGCTCCAGTCCATGTCCTTCACGAGCACGTACGCCTCGAACGCCGCGCGATAGCCGTAGAGCTGGTCCTCGTAGTTCTCGATCGGGCCGATCACGAGATCGACCTGGTTCTTCTTCATGTCCATCCAGGCGAAGTCGCTCGGCTGGTAGTTGTCGGTCTCGAGCGCGACCGCGCGCTGCTCGAGATAGTCCGTGAGGCGCGACTCGGTCGCGAGGGCCGCGGCCTGCCGCAGTTCGTGCGCAATCACCTTGAGCTGAGCGGCGTAGGCTTTGCTGTAGGGGACGAGCATCAGCTTGCCGGCGGCGTCGCGCCGCACGAGGGAATAGAGACCCGTCTTCTTCGGATCGGCGAACGCGTCAAATTCCTCCTTCGTCATGTCGGTGGGATAGAACTGCGCGCCGGCCGGTTTTGCGCCAACGCCCGCGACGAACGGCTTGTTGCCGTCGATGCGGTCCCAGGGCCCGTAATTGAATTCGACGAGGCGCTTCAGCACCGGATCGCTGATGCCGTCGAGCAGCGGCTTCGGATCGCCGTAGGCCTGCTGCCAGTAGATGTCGTTCACGAGTTCGGCGGCCGCGATGAAATGGCCCAGCACGCGCTTGTCTTCCGGCGAGACTTTCGAGAGGTCGGTCGTGAGTTTCACGGTCGAGTACTTGTCGACGCGCGACTGGATCGAGGTGTCCGCGGCCGTGAAGGTCGGCGCCGGTGCTGCAGCAGCCGGCGCGGCAGGCTCATTCTTCTGGCAAGCCGCGAGTGCGATGACGGCCGACAACACGAGCAAGCGTGTCCTGAACATGGCAGGTCCCCTTGTAGGAAGGGCGTGAAGGATAACAGGGGAAAATGGGGACATTCCTGATTTCGCGGCCGCAACAGCGAAATCAGGAATGTGCCGTCTCAACCGGTCGTTGCAACGGTGTCGGTAAGCTTCTCTGCTGGAGTGCGGAACTTCAAGGTCTGGCGCGGCCGTTGATTGAGCTCATGGGCCACGAAGTTCAGACGTTGCTGAGAATGCACCGAGAGGTCCGTTC
>DASQOR010000043.1:0-176890 GCA_035644395.1 Steroidobacteraceae bacterium | reverse complement strand
ATGCGGCGACCCAGCTCGGCCTCGTCGAAGTATCTTCGGTCGCGGACAGCTCGGATACCAAGGTCAACCCCGGAGCGCTGGGCGCGGCTTTCGATGTGACCTATGCGCTCAATCAGAATTCGACGCTCGTCGCGCGCGCCCGTGCCGACGGACTGACCCGCGCTGTCTCGCTGCCCGGCTCCTGGGGCGACTTCGCGACCGCCGGCGCGTCGGCGCCGTTCTCGGGGTCGGGAGTCGTCCTCAAACTCGTCGACGGCGCCGGGTGGATCGACCGGCGGCATGCCGCGATGGTCGTCGTCGTCGGAGGTTTCGCCGCCTCCCAGGTCGGTGGATCGCGCAGCGCCGAGTGGATCCTGTTGCGCAACGCGCTCGATGAAGCAAAGAAGTACCGGCCGTCGCGCGGTGCGGGCGAGCCTCGCGACCAATTGCTCAATCGCCTCGACATCGAGGCGCTGCAGCCCGTCGTGGCGGGGACGATGCCGCTCGCCATCGCGGCGATGCGCGAATCCGACATTCGCCAGGCCGTGGCCGTAGGGACGGACTACAACATTCCGGTGATCGTCATCGGCGGTGCGGAGGCCTGGCGCGTCGCAGGCCTCCTTGCCGAACGCAAGGTGCCGGTGGTGCTCAATCCTTTCGACAATCTGCCGTGGACCTTCGATGACATCGGCGCCCGCGCCGACAATGCCGCCATCCTCGCGCGCGCAGGCGTGACCATCGCTTTCTCGGTCCCCGGCATTCATCTCAGTCACGATGCCGGCGAGGTCATTCGCGAGGCCGCTGGAGTCGCGGTGGCGAACGGCCTGCCGTGGGCGGACGCGTTGCGCGCGCTTACGCTCAATCCCGCGCGCATCTGGGGCATCGACGATCACTACGGCCGCATCGCGCCCGGCATGGATGCAGATCTCGTCATCTGGGACGGCGACCCGCTCGAGCCGACGAGCGCGCCGACGGCGGTGTTCGTCGCGGGCCGCGCGGTGTCGCTCACGACCCGTCAGAGCCTGCTGCGCGATCGATACTCGCCGCTGCATAAGTCCGAACCCTGGCCGCCTGGCTACCGCTGAAAGATGTTCATTGCGGCCCTCGTGTTGAACGCAGCTGCGGCGTTGCCGCTGGCGCCGACGCGACGCATCGAATTCGATACCGACGAGGGAACGTGGATATCCCTCGATATCGCGCCGGATGGGCGGACGATCATCTTCGATCTGCTGGGCGACCTGTATTCCGTGAATGCCGCCGGCGGCGAAGCGCACGCGGTTGCCCAGGGTCCTGCGTTCGACACGCAGGCGACCTATTCCCTGGACGGTTCGTGGATTGCTTTCGTGAGCGATCGCTCCGGTGCCGACAATGTCTGGATCTCGCGGCCGGACGGCACGGATGCGCGGCCGGTCTCCGCAAGCGACGACGACACCATTTTCGTATCTCCCGCCTGGTCGGCGGACGGCAAGTCGGTTTTCGTTTCGCGCTATCGTGCCGACCTCAACGCCTACGAGCTTTGGCAGTTCGACGTTGCGGGTGACAGCCAGGGGCGTCTGGTCATTGCGAGCGAACCGGCACCGGGCACGCCAGCGGCTGAACGGCGCAGCTCACTGGGTGCGACAGCGTCACCGGACGGTCGCTATCTCTACTACGCTGCGCGCACGGGCGATCTCGATTTCAATCGACTGCCGGAATGGACGATCAATCGCCGGGAAATTGCGAGTGGCAAGGAAGAGGTCCTCGTCACGGCGCCCAAGAGCCCGCGGCCGGACCTGAGCCTCGGCACGGCGCTGCGACCGGTGCTGTCACCGGACGGCCGCGAGCTCGTCTACGCAACCCGCTACGACGGGCGCACGGGCTTGCGCCTCTTCGACATCGAATCGCGCAATGATCGGTGGCTCGCCTTTCCGGTGCAGCGGGACGAAGCCGGCGCGACGGCATCCCAGGACTTGATGCCGCGCTATACGTACACGCGCGATGGCCGGGCGCTGTTGCTGAGTTACGGCGGCAAATTACAGCGGCTCGACGTCGCGACGGGCGTAGCGACCGTCATTCCGTTCCATGCCCATATCGCGCTCGACATTGGCCCTTCATTGCGACGGTCCATCCCGCAGGAAACCGGTCCCGTCCGTGCGCGCCTCATCCAGGCGCCGGTGCAGTCGCCTGACGGCAAGCGACTGGCCTTTTCCGCGCTCGGCCATGTCTACGTGATGAAGCTTGCGGCCGGTGCGAAGCCGCGACGGCTCACGGCACTCGATACCCGGGAGTACCAGCCGTCCTGGTCGCCCGATGGCCGCACGATCGCCTACGTGAGCTGGACTGCACGGCAGGCCGGACAGATCTGGACGGCGACCGCCGACGGTGCCCGCGAGCCTCGCCAGCTCACACAGCAAGCGGCGTTCTACACGAGTCCGGTCTTCACGCCGGACGGCAAGACCATCCTCGCATTGCGCTCGAGTAATGACCTGCGCATGCATTCCTACATGGAATACGGATCGCAGCGCGCGGCGGAATTGGTCACGGTGCCGGTGGACGGCGGTTCCGCGCGCACGCTCATGCGCGGCCGCCTCGGCGGTAAGCCGCAATTCGTGACAGGCATCGACCGCATCTACATCAATACGTCCGACGGACTGCATTCGGTGCGCTTCGACGGGAGCGATGATCGCAAGGAGCTCGCTGTCGTCGGGCCGGGCTGGTACTTCGTCGAGGGTCCCGGCCCTGTCGACGATCTCAAGCTGAGCCCGGACGGCCACTGGGCGCTCGCACAGATCGCACAGCAGCTGCACGTGCTTGCGATGCCCGCGGCGGCAGCGACCGTCGACCTTGCGCGGCCGGCTGCCTCGCATCGCAAGATCACCAGCGTCGGCGCGGATTTCTTCGACTGGGCGGACGACGGCCGCACGATCACCTGGGCCGTCGGGTCGACGTTCTATCGCCGTCCGCTCGCAAGCGTCGAGCTGCACCCGGCGAATGCTTCGCCCCCTGTGGCTGATGCCCCAAGGCCCGGCACGGGCGGAGTGCAGGCATTTCATGCGGAGGTGAGCGTGCCGCGCGACACGCCGCGGGGTGCGCTGGTGCTGCGCGGAGGCACCGCCATCACGATGCGCGGCGATGAAGTCATCGTCGACGCGGACGTCGTCGTCGTCGACGATCACATCGTCGAGATTGGCAAGCGCGGTGCGGTCGCGGTGCCGAAGGGCGCGGTGATCCGTGACGTCGGCGGCCGGTTCCTGATACCGGGCCTCATCGACACCCATGACCACCTGGCGGACGTCCGTCGCGGCGTGCTCGATCTCGAGAGCTGGGGCGCGCGCGCCAATCTTGCGTATGGAGTGACGACCGCCTTCGATCCCTCACCGCTCAGCATCGACATGCTCGCGTACGAGGATCTCGTCGACAGCGGCGAGATGATCGGCTCACGCATCCATTCCACGGGTCCTGCCATCTTTTCCTTCAATACATTCACGTCCTACGCGGAGGTGCGCGACGTTCTTTCGCGCTACCCCGACCACTACCGCACCTACAATCTCAAGGAATACCGCGCGGGCAACCGGCGGGTCCGCCAATGGATCGCAGCTGCCTGTCGCGAGTTCGGCATCCAGCCGACAACGGAAGGCGCCCTCTCGATGAAGCTCGATCTCACGCAGATCCTCGACGGATTCGCGGGCAACGAGCATGCCCTGACGGCCGTGCCGCTCTACGACGATGTCGTCGGGCTCGTGGCGCGCTCGCGCGTGAGCTACACGGCGACGCTGCAGATCACGAACGGCGGCCCGGAAGGGCAGGACTATTATCTTGCGCGAACGCAGCTGCACGGCGATGAGAAGCTCAACCGCTTCGCGCCGCACTTCGTCGTTGACATCAAGACGCTCGAGCGCGAATGGCGCGACCCGAACCAGTACCTCTTTCCCGACATTGCCGCCGGTGCGGCGAAAGTGCTGCGCGCCGGCGGGCTCCTCGGCGTCGGCAGCCACGGCGAGATGCCAGGCATCGGCGTGCACTGGGAAATGCAGGCCTATGCGACAGGCGGCATGACGCCGATGGAGGTGCTGCGCGCGGCCACGATGGGGTCGGCGGAAACCATTGGCCGGCAAACTGAATTCGGCAGCCTCGAGGCCGGCAAGTACGCTGACCTCCTCATCCTCGAACACAATCCGCTCGACGATATCGCGAATACATTATCGATCCGCGAAGTCATGAAGAACGGCCGCCTGTACGACGCGGACACGCTCGATGAGCTGTGGCCGCGGCAGCGCGCGCTGCCCGCGCCCTGGTACTGGGACGACTATCCGCCCGGCGTCACCCGGCCTCGAAGCCGCTGAGAACGTTGACGACATTCGTCCCGAGTTCGGCGATCGCGTAGCCGCCCTCGAGCGCGAGCAACGTCGGCATGCCGAGCCGCGCGATACGCGTGCCTAGCTTGAGATAGTCAGCGGACTCGAGCGCGAACGACGATATGGGGTCGCCGCGAAACGTGTCGAGGCCGAGCGAAACCACGAGTGCGTCGGCGCCGAATTTCGAGATCGCGACGCACGCCGTATCGAGTGCCGCTCCCCAGCGCGGCCAGTCGGCGCCGTGATCGAGCGGCAGGTTGAGATTGCAGCCGGCGCCGGCACCTTCACCGGTTTCATCCGCGTAGCCGAGGAAGTACGGGTAGTCGATCGCCGGGTTCGCGTGGATCGATACGAAGAGCACGTCGGACCTTCGGTAGTAGATCGACTGCGTGCCGTTGCCGTGATGGTAGTCGACGTCGAGGATCGCGACGCGCCTTGCGCCATGATCGATGAGGTACTGCGCGGCGATCGCCGCGTTGTTCAGGTAGCAATAGCCGCCGAAGTAATCGACGGCCGCGTGGTGTCCTGGCGGACGGCAAAGGCTGAACACCGCGCGTGCATCGCCGCTCGCAAGGGCCGCAGCGCCCGTCAGCGCAGTATCCGCGGAACTGCGCACCGCCTGCCAGGTTCCGGCCGTGAACGGACTCGACCCGTCGAAGGAGTAGTAGGAGAGCCGGCCGTCGAGCGATACGGGCACGCGATCGCTGCGCAGGCCACGGATGGCCCAGGCGATCGGCACCGCGTCGCTCCGTCGTCCGAGCGCGGCCCATTCGGGATAGGCTGCTTCGAGAAACCGCACGTAGGCCGCGTCGTGGACGCGCAGGATGGGGGCGAGGCCGAATGAGCGCGGTGGTTCCGGCGGACCGTACCCGGCGCCCTCAAGCGCACGCAGGATCGACTCGACGCGCGCCGGTCGCTCGAAAGGCTCGAGCAGTTGCCCGCGCGTGAACTCGCTCTCGGGGCAGTGCCGGAAATGGTCCGTCGCCAGGATGACTCTCACCGCTGCTCCTTCCCGACGAGGCTCCTCATCCGGATCACTGGGGCGGCGCGAGCAACAGCGCCGGATCGACCCACGCGCGATTCAGCATCACGCCGAAATGCAGGTGCGGGCCGGTGACCCGCCCGGTGGCGCCGACTTCACCGATGAGCGCGCCGGTCGCGAGCTCATCGCCGACCTTCACGTCGATCTTGCTCAGGTGGCAGTACATGGTCATCAGGCCCTCGCCGTGGTCGATGATCACGTTGTTGCCGTTGAAGAAATAACTGCCGACGTCGACCACCCTGCCGGCAAGCGGCGCGCGCACGGGCGCGCCCGTGTTCGCGGAAATGTCCATGCCTGTATGCGGATTGCGCGGCTGATTGTTGAAGAGCCGCCGCGATCCGTAGCTCGTCGAGCGCGGCCCGTCGACCGGCGCCGCGAGCTCGAGCGTTGACGGTCCGCGTGGCGTCCAGCCATCGAGTATCGCGCCCATATGCGCCTTCTCGCGGTCGAAGCGCGCGAGATCCGCCTTGGAGAGATCGACCTGCTTTGGCGGCACCTTGAGCGCTTGGGTTGGATACTCGTAGGCGCCGATCGTGAACGCGATCTTGCGCGCCTCGCCGTTCGGCAGCCGCCATTCGAGCTGCTGGTCCCCGACTTCGGCGGCGAGCGGCACGCCGACGACCGCTTCCCAGGATCCCTTCCGTTCGCGCACGAGCACGCGGTGCCCGTCGTAGTACACCGTCGGCGCCTCCTTCGACGGGCCAATGGCAATGAGCACGATGCCGCCCGGGGTCGCACGCGCGGTCGGTCCGTCGCCGGCGTTTGCCGGCGCCGTTGCGACGATCCATGGCCAGAGAAAAGCGGCCAGCTTCGGCAGCTGACTAGTCATCCGATCCTTCCTCGACGACGGCGCGGATATGGCCGTCCGCAACTCGAATCCGCAGGCGCTCCTGCGCACGCACGGTGCGCCGCGAACGCACGAGTTCGCCGCCGGCCTCCCTGGTGACGACCGCATAACCCCGATCGATGGTGGCAAGGGGGCTCACGGCGTTGAGCGCGCGCATGACCACATTGAGACGCCCCCGGGTGAGTTCCAGACGATGGACCGTCGCGAGCCGCATCCGTTCGCTGAGATCATCGAGGCGCTGTGCCTGCTGGGCGAGCCGGGCTCCGGGGTGAGCCTGCGCGAGCCGCTTGGTCAGCCAGGCGAGTCCGTCCGCGCGACGCGCCAGCACGGCTTGTGTCAGTTGGGCGATCCGCGCGAATTGATCGGCAATGACGCGCGTCCAGGCGCGCTCATCGGGAACGGCGATTTCCGCCGCGCCGGATGGCGTCGGCGCACGCCGGTCGGCGACGAAATCCGCGATCGTGAAGTCGACTTCGTGCCCGATCCCGGTGATCACCGGGATCGGTGAGCCGCAGATCGCCCGCGCGACCCGCTCGTCGTTGAATGCCCGGAGGTCCTCGAGCGAGCCGCCGCCGCGGGCCAGGATCAGCACATCGCAGTCGCGTCGGGTGCCGGCTTCCCGCAGGGCTTCGACGATGGCCGGCGCTGCCGCCGCGCCTTGCACGGGTACCGGATGGATGAGCACGCGCACCGCGGCAAAGCGGCGCTTGAGGATGTGCAGGATGTCGCGCAATGCCGCGCCGGTGGGCGACGTGATGACGCCGATGCGCCGGGGCAGGGCGGGCAGCGGGCGCTTGCGCTCCTCGGCGAACAAGCCTTCCTTGAACAGGCGGTTCTTGAGTTCTTCGAACTGGCGGCGCAATGCGCCTTCGCCCGCTTCTTCCAGGTGATCGACGATGAGCTGGTAGTCGCCGCGGGGCTCGTAGAGGCTCACGCGCCCGCGCACGAGGACCTGCATGCCGTCCTTCGGAGTGCAACCGACATTCTGGTTCCGCTGGCGGAACATCGCGGCTCGGACCTGTGCCGTCGAGTCCTTGAGCGAGAAATACCAGTGGCCGGAAGCGGGGCGCGCGAAATTGGAGAGTTCCGCCTCGAGCCAGAGGGTCGCGAGGCCGCGCTCGAGAATGACGCGCGCCTCGCGATTGAGGCGCGCGACCGTGTAGACATCGCGATCCGGAGAAGTGGGGGTCGCCATCGCCGGGGATTCTAGCGGGTTTGACATGCCGCGAGCTCGGATGCGCCGTATCATTGCCGCGGATGCCGTTCCTGCCAATCATCCTCTTCATGTGCCTCGTCGGCGGCATGTTCATGCTCGCCGTGCTCCTGCGCCGCGGCTTTTCCGGCACGCGCGCCCCGCGCAGCGACGATCCTTACGAGTACCTGGTGTCGCGCGCGAAGAATCGGCGCATTACCCGGGTGCGGCTCGCGCTCGACGCCCCGGACGGCCTGCGATTCGTGCTACGCCGCGAGAAATTCTACGACCGCTGCGGCAAGGCCCTGGGACTTGCGCGCGAATGGGAGACCCACGACCGCGAGTTCGATGAGTCGATCTTCATCCTCTCGGACGACCGGGTGCTCTGCGAGGCGCTGTCCGTCGACGAGGAGCTGCGGCGGGCGGTGATGACGCTGTTCAAGGACCCGCAAATGCGGTCGGTCGAATGCGCGGGCGGGCGGATCTGGATCGTGCTCGTGCCCGTCGCACAGGACCATGGCAAGCTGCCGGACCTGCTGGTCGCGGAAGCATTGATGCCACTTTATCGGCCGCTGCTTGCAAGGGTCCGCGATCGGCTCGTGGACCTGCACGCGCGCGCCTGGGACGGCGAGCGCGATCCGGGCGATAGCCGGTCACGCACGATGATGTTTGTTGCGACTGGCGTCGGTGTCGCCGGAATGGTCGCGTTCGTCCTGCAGATGAACCAGGCCGCGCTCCCGCGTCAGCTCATCTACGAGCATATCGATCATCTCGCAGCCGTGCTCGCCGGGAGCGTCGTGGTCATCGCGCTGCTGGCGCTCTTTCTGCTGGTCGGCCGTACCTCGCGCACGCACCTGGTCGCGTTCGCGCTGCTGCTCGCCCTCGCGCCCGCAAGCTGGCTCGCCGGACGCTACGGCTACACGTATCGCAACGAGAAGCTCGATGCGGGGCCCGCGACGGACTACCTGACCCGCATCGATGACACCTATTCGCGCAGTGGCAAGAGCCGCAGCTACTACCTCGTCGTCCACGCCTGGCCGGACGGGCGATTCGAGCAGACGCTGCAGGTGAAATCAGCGGTCTTTTCCGCATTCAAGGCCGGCGACTGCGCCCGCTTCGAGCTGCACGGCGGGAGCCTCGGTGATCCCTGGCTCGCCGCCATCGAGCCGGATTCGCGCTGCGATCCACCATAAGGCCCGCCCGGGCGACTGAAGTACGATTGCCGGTTTACCCTCACCGCTCCGGCGCGTACAATCGCCGGCTTTATTTCAGCCGGCCGAGGCCTTCCAGCGACCCACGCCATGCGCATCCTCGAGGAATCCCTCACTTTCGACGACGTGCTGCTGGTGCCGGCTTACTCGGAAGTGCTGCCTCGGGAAGTCGATTTGTCGACCCGCCTCACGCGCAAGATCCGCCTCAATCTGCCGCTGATATCGGCGGCCATGGACACCGTCACCGAAGCGCGCCTCGCGATCACCATCGCGCAGGAAGGCGGCATCGGCATCGTCCACAAGAACATGACGATCGGCGCGCAGGCGCGTGAAGTCGGCCGCGTCAAGAAATTCGAGAGCGGCGTCATCACCGATCCGATCACGGTGACGCCGGACAAGACCATCCGCGAGGTCATCGACCTCACGCGCGCCAGGAACATTTCGGGCGTGCCGGTCGTCATCGGCAACAACGAAGTCGTCGGCATCGTCACCCACCGCGACCTGCGCTTCGAAACCAAGCTCGATGCGCCGGTGAAAAGCGTCATGACGCCGAAAGAGCGGCTCATCACCGTGCGCGAGAACGCGCCGAAGGACGAAGTGCTGCTGCTCCTTCACAAGCACCGCATCGAGAAGGTGCTGGTCGTGAACGCCTCGAACCAGCTGAAAGGCATGATCACGGTGAAGGACTTCCAGAAGGCGACGGAATTCCCGCACGCCTGCAAGGATGAAACCGGGCGCCTGCGCGTCGGCGCGGCGGTCGGCACGTCCCCGGACACGCTCGACCGCATCGCGGCCCTGCGCGAGGCGGGCGTCGATGTCGTCGTCGTCGACACGTCGCACGGCCATTCGCGCGGCGTGCTCGACATGGTCGAGCGCATCAAGAAGCGCTGGCCCGAGCAGCAGGTCATCGCCGGCAATATCGTCACGCCCGAAGCGGCGCACGATCTCATCAAGGCGGGCGCGGACGGCGTCAAGGTCGGCATCGGCCCGGGTTCGATCTGCACGACCCGCGTCGTCGCGGGTGTTGGCGTCCCGCAGATCAGTGCGGTCGCCAACGTCTCGGAAGCGATTGCCTCGACGGGAGTTCCGGCGATCGCGGATGGCGGCATTCGCTACTCCGGCGACCTCGCCAAGGCAATCTGCGCCGGCGCCCACTCGGTGATGATCGGCGGCCTCTTCGCAGGCACGGAAGAATCGCCGGGCGAGGTCGAGCTTTACCAGGGCGCCTCGTACAAGTCCTATCGCGGCATGGGCTCGCTCGCCGCGATGTCGGAAAAGCACGGCTCGGCGGACCGCTATTTCCAGGACACGGCCTCGGAGCTCGAAAAACTGGTGCCCGAAGGGGTCGAGGGCCGCGTGCCTTACAAGGGCAGCATGGTTTCGATCCTGCATCAGCTCGCCGGCGGCCTGCGCGCGGCGATGGGCTACACGGGCAGCCACAACATTGAAGAGATGCGCACCAAGCCCCATTTCGTGCGCATCACGACCGCCGGCGTGCGCGAAAGCCACGTGCACGACGTCTCCATCACCAAGGAAGCGCCGAACTACCGCGTCAGCTGAAGCATGGCAACCGTTCCGGCCCAAAATCCTCAATCGGTCGAGAAATCACCCGCCAGCCTGCCGGACATCCACGCCCACCGGATCCTCATTCTCGACTTCGGCGCGCAGTACACACAGCTGATTGCGCGGCGCGTGCGCGAGATCGGCGTCTACTGCGAGATCCGCGCCTGGGACATCTCCGACGCGGACGTCCGCGCCTTCAAGCCGCGCGGGGTCATCCTCTCCGGCGGTCCCGAATCCGTCACCGACGCAGATCCGCCGCGCGCCCCGCAAGCGGTATTCGATCTTGGCGTGCCGGTACTCGGCATCTGTTACGGCATGCAGACGATGGCGCAGCAGCTCGGCGGCCGCGTCGCGACGTCGAATCATCGCGAGTTCGGCTACGCGCAGGTCGCCGTCATCGCCTCATCGAAGCTCCTCGACGGCCTGAAGGATCACGCGGACGGGCAGGGCCGCTCGCTCCTCGACGTGTGGATGAGCCACGGTGATCGGGTGGAAGCGCTGCCGCCTGGATTCCGGCAGGTGGGAAGTTCCGGCAATGCCGAATTTGCCGCGATGGCGGACGAGGCGCGCCGCTACTACGGCGTGCAGTTCCATCCCGAAGTCACCCATACCAAGCGCGGGCACGACATCCTGCAGCGCTTCGTGCGTGACATCTGCCAGGGCGACGCGCTCTGGGACACCGGCAACATCATCGCCGACAGCATCGAGCGCATCCGTGCGCAGGTCGGCGGCGCGAGAGTGCTGCTCGGGCTCTCCGGCGGAGTGGATTCTTCCGTCGTCGCCGCGCTCGTCCACAAGGCAATTGGCGATCAGCTCACCTGCGTCTTCGTCGATCACGGGCTCCTGCGACTGAACGAAGGCGACGAGGTGATGCAGACCTTCGCGAAGCACATGGGCGTGCGCGTCGTGCGCGTGAATGCCGAGGAACGTTTCCTCGAGGCGCTCGCCGGCGTCACCGATCCGGAAGCGAAGCGCAAGATCATCGGTCGGCTCTTCATTGAGATCTTCGACGAGGAAGCGCACAGGCTTTCAGGTATCGACTGGCTCGCGCAGGGCACGATCTATCCGGACGTCATCGAGTCCGCCGGCGGCGCCACGGGCAAGGCGCACGTCATCAAGTCGCATCACAACGTCGGGGGACTCCCGGAGAAGATGCGCATGAAGCTCCTCGAGCCGCTGCGCGAACTCTTCAAGGATGAGGTGCGCCGCATCGGCGTCGAGCTCGGCCTCGCGCCGCAACTCGTGCATCGTCATCCGTTTCCAGGACCGGGCCTCGGCGTGCGCATCCTCGGCGAAGTGAAGAAGGAATACGCGGAAATCCTGCGCAAGGCGGACGCCATCTACATCGAAGAACTGCGTCGCCATGATCTCTACGACCGCACGAGCCAGGCGTTCGCCGTGTTCCTGCCGGTGCGGTCGGTCGCCGTGATGGGCGACGGCCGCCGCTACGACTATGTCATTGCCCTGCGTGCGGTTGAGACGATCGATTTCATGACCGCGCACTGGGCGCGGTTGCCGTACGATTTTCTAGACGTGGTCGCGCGCCGCATTACGAATGAAGTACGCGGCGTGTCTCGAGTCACTTACGATATTTCCGGGAAGCCGCCCGCGACGATCGAGTGGGAATAGGATTCATGGCATCGCGCATTGAGTCGCGCGTTTAAGCCGTTACCTGAAGCCATCGCCGGTTCCCCTTCAACGCACCAGAACTCTATGATTCGCAGGGCGTCGCGGCATGCAGTCGCAAGTCGCCATTCTGTCACTCGACACGGAGGAGGGTACGACCATGACGAACCCCACTGCGCATTCACAGCTCAATATTCTTGTTGTCTACGGCGATATCGCGCCCGGAACCACATTGGCACGTTCCGGCAAGGCCCTCATCGAAGAGCTGCAGGCGAATGGCTTCGAGGTCACCCTCGCGCGGTCGGCAACCGATGGAGCGGCCGCGATCCGCTCCGATCCTCTGCTCGGATGTGTGCTCGTCGATGCCGACCTCGATAAGACCGTTGGCGCAGAGCAAGTGCTGCGTGCGTTTCGCGAACGCAACGACCGGGCACCCGCTTTCCTTTTCGGCGAGCGCAGCCAGGTGCCGGCTATTCCATTGAAAACACTCAGGCTAGCCAGCGAATTCGTCTGGCTGACCGACGATACTTCGAAGTTCATCGCCGGCCGAATCGCCGCAGCGATCAATCGCTATCGCGAGAACCTGCTACCCCCCATGTTCGCCGCCGTGCTGAGGCAGGCACACGTCCACGAATATGCATTCGGCACGCCCGGACATCTCGGTGGCACGGCGTTTCTCAAGACGCCGGTCTCCAAAGTCTTCTTCGATTACTTCGGCGAGAACACGTTTCGCTCCGACCTTTCCATCGGCATGGCGGCCGTCGGTTCGCTGCTCGATCACAGCGGGCCTATCGGCGAGAGCGAGAAGTATGCTGCGCGCGTATTCGGCTCGCATCGAAGCTACACCGTGACCAACGGTACTTCGAGCTCGAACCGGATCATCTTCATGGCCAGCTTGACGCAGGGCGACATTGCCCTGTGCGACCGCAACTGTCACAAGTCGATTGAGCACGGGCTGGTCATGACCGGAGCGATACCGGTGTTCCTGGTACCGCACCGCAATCGCTACGGAATCATCGGGCCCATCTATCCCGAAGACTTGCGCCCGGAAGCCGTGCGAGCTCGTAACGCCGCCCATCCGCTCGTCGGCAAGGCAAACGCACGCAAGCCGCGGCACACGATCATCACCAACTCCACTTACGATGGATTGATCTACAACGTGGCGCGCGTGATCGAAATTGTCGCGGACGCCATCGATCGCCTGCACTTCGACGAAGCCTGGTACGCCTACGCGCGTTTCAATCCAATTTACAAAAACCGCCACGCCATGATCGGCGACCCGGCCGATTACAAGAATGGCCCGACATTGTTCGCCACGCATTCGACTCACAAATTGCTGGCGGCGTTCTCGCAGGCGTCTTTTATCCACATTCGTGACGGACGAGAACCCATCGAGCACGCCCGCTTCAACGAATCGTTCATGATGCACGCCTCGACCTCGCCGTTTTATCCGATCATTGCTTCGAACGAAATCTCGGCGGCAATGATGGACGGCACGAGCGGCGTGGCACTGACCACGGAAGCCATTCGCGAGGCCGTGAGCTTTCGCCAGACCGTCGGGCGAATCAAGCGACAGTTCGCGCAGACGAACGACTGGTTCTTCAGCACCTGGAACGCAACCGAAGTCACGAACCCCGGGACGGGCAAGCGCATCGCGTTCGAAGACGCGCCGGAAACATTGCTGGTCACCGATCCGAACTGCTGGGTGCTGCACCCGGGTGAGGCCTGGCATGGCTTCGAAGGCCTGGAAGACGGCTATTGCATGCTCGATCCGATCAAGGTCACGGTCGCCGCTCCGGGCATTGCGACCGACGGCTCGTTCGAGAAACGCGGCATCCCTGCCGCCATCATTGCTTCTTACCTGGTGCGCCACGGATTCGAATACGAAAAGACACAGGACTTCACCGTGTTGTTCCTCTTCTCCATCGGCATGACCAAGGCCAAGTGGGGCACATTGCTGACTACGCTCATCCGGTTCAAGGAAGACTACGACGCGAACACGGCGCTGAGCGTGGTGCTGCCGAATCTCGTTCCGTCCGCTCCCGAACGCTATGGCGCGATGGGACTGCGCGACCTGAGTGATGAAATGTTCGACCACTACGTGCGCTCGAATCAGATGCATCACCTGCAACAGGCGTTCTCCAGTCTACCCGCCCCGCAAATGCCGCCCGCGGACGCGTATCGCTGCCTGGTGCGCAATCAGGTGGAGCGCGTGGAGCTGGAGGAGGTTGCGAATCGAACGGTGGCCACGAGCGTAGTGCCCTATCCACCCGGAATCCCGATGCTCATGCCCGGTGAAAATTTTGGCGCCGCCGACGGACCCTACATCGGCTATTTGCGGGCGCTACGCGATTGGGACCGACGTTTCCCAGGCTTTGCGCATGAAACCCATGGCGTCGAAGTGAAAGACGGGGAACACTATCTGCATTGCCTGAAGAAGGTGGGCTAGTTTCAAGTGATCGCGCCACTAGAATCGCTAACCATGTTCAATCGCAGCGGCAGGTCAATGGTTCTCGCGGCCGTCCTGTTTGCCTTGATGGCCGCCGTCGACGCGCACGCTTTGAGCCCCGCGGCGCTCGAAGCCTGGCTCAAGCAGTACGGCGCTGCATGGGAAGCGCGCGATGCCACGGCGGCAGGCGGCCTGTTCACCACCGACGCGCTTTACCACGAGATGCCTTTCGACGAGCCGAGGCAGGGACGCGCGGGCATCGAGGAGTATTGGCGAACGGTCACCGCGGATCAGCGCGAAGTGAAATTCGAGTCCAGCGTGATCGCGGTCAATGGCAACACCGGCGTCGCGCATTGGCCGGCAACATTCCGGCTGCAGCCGAACGGCGCGATGATCGAGCTGGATGGGGTATTCGTGCTCGAGCTCGACGCGTCGGGCCACTGCTCGTCGTTGCGCGAGTGGTGGCACGTCCGCGGCGGCAGTTGACCGTGTCGCGCCGCATCTGGCTCACGGCCTGGATCGCGGGCCTGACGTGCGGCGCCTGCAGCGACCACGGCGCAATCGAACGCCCGGCGGGACCTGCAACGGACTGGACAACGTTCGGCGGCGCTCCCGGCGGCGGCCATTTTTCCGCGGCGGGCGAGATCACTCCCGGCAACGTGAGCGCGCTCACGCTGGCGTGGACGCATCGCTCGGGCGATGTGCGCCAGCCGCCGGCGAGCGGCGCCGGGCAGATCAACGGGGCCCTGCAGCAGTCGAACTTCGAAGTCACTCCGATCGTCAGCGGCGACACGCTCTATTACTGCACGCCCTTCAATCGCGTGTTCGCGCTCGACGCCGCGACGGGCAAGGAACGCTGGGTCTTCGATCCCCACGTCAAGGTCGAGGAGGAAAACGTCACCGTTTGCCGCGGTGTTTCGCTGTGGAAGGGCGAGGGGCAAGGGCTGTGCGCGGCGCGCATCTTTACCGGCACGCTTGATGGCCGCTTGCTCGCGCTCGATGCGGCGAGCGGCAAGCCCTGCGAGGAGTTCGGTGACCGCGGCACGGTCGATCTCAATGTCGGCCTCACGCCGCACGGTCCCAGGGAATACGACGTCACGAGCCCGCCGGCGATCCTCGGTCGAGCGGTCATCGTCGGCGGTCTCGTCGCCGACAGCTTCCGCAAGGACGTGCCGGCCGGCGTCGTGCGCGCTTTCGATGCCGGGAGTGGCGCGCTCCTCTGGGCCTTCAATCCGGTGCCGCCCGGCGAACCCGATCGCAATCCCGACGGCACGTTCCGCGCGTCGACGGTGAACGTCTGGTCGATCATGTCGGTCGATGTCGAGCGCAATCTCGTCTTCCTGCCGACTGGCAACGCGGGGCCCGATTTTTTCGGCGGCGACCGGGCCGGCTTCGACTACTACGCGAGCTCGATCGTTGCGCTCGACGGCGCGACCGGGAAGCCCGTCTGGCATTTCCAGGTCGTCCATCACGACCTTTGGGACTACGACGTTCCGGCCGAGCCGACGCTCGTCGATCTCACGATCGACGGACAGAAGATTCCGACGCTGGTGCAGGTCACGAAGATGGGCCTGACGTTTGTGCTCAATCGCGAGACCGGTGCGCCGCTCTTCCCGGTCGTCGAGCGTCTCGCGCCCCAGGACGGCGTCGTGGCAGGCGAGCATCTGAGCCCGACGCAGCCTGTTCCGACATTGCCGACGCCGCTCAACGCCATGACCTTCGGTCCCGACGAGGCGTGGGGCTTCACGTTCTGGGATCGCAACCGGTGCCGCGACACGATTGCGGCGCTCAATCACGAGGGTCTCTACACACCGCCTTCGCTCGGAGGTTCCGTCCTGCAGCCTTCGACCCTTGGCGGCAACGATTGGGGTTCACCCGCCATTGATCCCGAGCGCAAGGTCATGGTGGTCAGCACCAATCACATTCCGATGTCGGTTCGTCTCGTGCCACGCGCTCAATGCGCCGCGGTGAAGGGGCTCGACTACCCGCAGACGGGCTCTGACTACTGTGCGGTAGTGGCGCCGGTGTTCTCGCCCTGGGGCGCACCCTGCTCGAAGCCGCCGTGGGCGACGATCTCCGCCGTCGACCTGGAGAGCGGGAAAATCCTCTGGACCCGTGCACACGGGGAACTCGGGCCCGCAGCCCGCTGGCCGATGTCGACGATGGATGGAGGGTTTTCGATTGGCGGCCCGGCCGTCACGAAGACCGGCCTCATTTTCATCGGCGCGAGCACCGATCCGGCGCTGCGCGCCTACAGCATCGAGAACGGCGAGGAGCTCTGGAAGGCGGAACTGCCGACCAGCGCGAATTCGGTGCCGATGAGCTACCGGCTCGGCGCGAACGGCCGCCAGTTCGTCGTCGTCGCAGCGGGCGGCCACTTCGCCTTCAGCGGAATCGTGCCCGCAGGCGACTATCTGATGGCGTTCGCGCTGCCAGAGCGCTAGCGAAGATCGAGCGGCGGCGCAGCGCCCAGCATCGCGAGCACGCCCCATACCGTCAGTACGATCCCGGCTGCCACATAAAGGAAAAAGTAGAAGCGAAATCCCAGCGGATTGTCCATCCGGTTCGGCCGGTAGGGCCGCCAGCCGGCGGAACCTGCGCGCAGTTCGCCTGAGCGATTGCCGCGCCAGGCGACTATGAGCAGACCGACACCGAAGAAGAGCAGGATCATCGAGCCGATGGCGTGATTCATGGGGGAGTCGCTTCGGCGCCGAGGCGGCGCCGGATGAATTTCATGATGCCGATGGCGATGAGGGCGAGCGTCCCGAATTGCAGGATCTCGAACGGCCAGAGATTGTGCGACGTCGGATCGCGCGACGTGTCGACGATGATCCGCAAGAGGACGAAACCAATGAGGGCGGCTGGAACGGCCGCTGCAAGGCGCCAGCCACCGCGCCACTTCCAGACGGACCACATCGGTACGGCGATGCCGGCGATGAGCAGGGCGATGACGAGCAGCATGAAGCCGCTGAAGAACGCGGCGCTGCCGGCCGAGACCGGTTGGCTCGCCTGACGCTGCATCTGGTCGCGCATCTCGGCTTGTTCCGTCGCCGCGAGTTGATCGACCCAGGCGGGCCGCGCTGCGGCGGCCGGCGCGGCCGTGGTCCAGGTGAGCTGCACCGGCTGGCGCGCAAGATCCCACTCGCGATAGGGCTTGCCACCGCCGGCGCGAATGCGGATTTCATCGACCTCGCCGGGCTCCGTCAGTGCAAACCAGCCGAGCGCCTCGCCCGAACCCGTGTGCGACATCGATGCATTCGACATCGCCGTCTTGACCTCGGCCCCCCGGCGAAAGGGCCGCGCCCAGAGGCTGATCGGCTCATCGGTCGCATACTCGATGCGGACATACAGGCTTTCGCCCCGACCGAGGGCGGCCGTTGCCGACGGCTGCAGCTCGACGATGCGAGCCGTCGAGTCAGCCTGCGCTTTGAGCGACCCGAGCGTCAGCAGCAGCGGCAAGGCAAGGAGCGTGCGAATTTTCATGCGCAATATCCGTCGAGAGCTGTGCGGGATCTTGCAGGCCGAGGCCGTATCATTGGGTGATCGAAGTCACAGAGGCCGTACAATTCCCGCATGGCGACGTACAGCGACCGCGATTTCATGCGGCAGGCGATCGAGCTCGCGAATCGCGCGAGCGCTGCCGGCGAGGTGCCCGTCGGTGCGCTGGTGACCCAGCGCGACAAGATCGTTGGCGTTGGCTGGAATCAGCCGATCGGCCGGCACGATCCCACTGCGCATGCCGAAGTGATCGCGCTGCGTACGGCGGCCGTCAATCTCGACTCGTACCGGCTGACTGGCTGCACGCTCTACGTGACGCTCGAGCCCTGCACGATGTGCGCGGCGGCCATGGTCCACGCGCGGCTCGAGCGCGCCGTCTTCGGCGCCTGGGATCAGCAGTTCGGCGCTGCGGGCAGCGCGCTCAACATCTTCAACTCGCCGATCATGAACCACCGCGTCGATGCCTTCGGCGGCGTGCTCGCCGAGGAGTGCGCGGAACTCCTCGCCCAGTTCTTCGCCAAGCGCCGCTGAGAAAAAGGGGACATTCCTGATTTTCCCTGTGCTTGACTCACGTGTCGGCGGAAAATCAGGAATGTCCCCTTTTTAATTGCTCTGTGCGATGGCGGGCTGGGCGGCGGCGTCCTGCGCGACCCACTCGAGGACGTCGAGATAGGCGCGCACGTTGTCGACGAAGCGCACCGGCTCCCAGCCGCGCGCGTAGCCGCGCTTCACCTGCAAGTACCATTTCTCCTGCGCGAGCAGCGGCAGGTGCGCGCGCACGTCCTGCCAGGAATCGGGATTGTGATGGCGCATTTGCGTGAGGATGCGCGCGTCCTCGAGGTGCCCGTAGCCGACGTTGTATGCCGCGAGCGCGAGCCAGGTGCGGTCGGGCTCTCCGATCCGGTCCGGAATCATGTCGCGCATGCTGATGAAGTAGCGCGCGCCGCCGAGGATGCTCTGACGCGGATCCGCCCGGTCGCTGATGCCGACGGCGCGGGCCGTGTCTTCGGTGAGCATCATGATGCCGCGCACGCCCGTCGGGGAGATCGCGTTCGCGTTCCACTGCGACTCCTGGTAGCCGATCGCCGCGAGCAGCCGCCAGTCCTCGCCGACGCTAGCCGCGGCCTCCTTGAACCAGTCGCGGTAGCGCGGCAGCCTGAGGCCGATGTGCGCGATGAAGTCGCGCGCGCCGACATACTCGAAGCGGTCATTCTGGCCGAAATAGCGCTCGACGAGTTCGGCGAGCGCGCCGCTCGCCGTCGCTTCGGCGAAGAACGCGTGCACTTCCGTCGCGAGCGACGTGTCGTCGCGTCGCAGCGCCCAGGCGACCGGTTGCTCGTCGGGAAGATCGAACGCCACGCGGATTTCCGGATACAGGGCGCGGGCGAGGGCGAACTCGGTCGAATCCGAGATCGTGTAGTCGATGTCGCCGTTCGCCACGCGTGCGAGCAGGTCCAGCGATTCGTCGCGCCGATTCTCGACCCAGACGAGGTTCGGCATGGTGTTGCGCAGCTGCTTCAGGAGCTCGGCGTGGCGGCTCCCGGCGATCACTTCGAGATGGGCTCCGTTCACGGATTGCAGGTCGCGGGGCTTGGGTTGGCCCATGCGGTAGACCAGGTGCTGGCGAATCTGCTGGTAGGTCGGCCCGTACGCGATCGTGTCCTGCCATTCGTGGCTGACGCTCAAGCCCGCCGCGGCGAGGTGGGCCCGGCCGCTGGTGATTTCATCCTTGATCTGGGCGAGTCGCGGCACCGTGTAGATGTAGAGCGCGACGCCGAGTTTCGCCGCGAAGCGGTCCGCGAGCTCGTATTCAGGGCCTTCAGGACCGTTGGCACCGAGAAAATAGGCGGTGGGGCTGTTGCGGGTGACGACCCTGAGCACGCCAAGGTCCCTGATCTGCTCGAGAAGCGTCGGCACCCGCTGGCAGGTGCCGAGCAGGGCGAACGAGAGAACAGCGATCGCGAGCGAGATGGAACGCACGCCGGTACTTCTTTTCTGGCTCGAATTCGAGCGCCGCTGCGCTAGAATACCGCGCCCCCGGGTCCGGACCGAAGTCCGGCGACGGGCTCCACCCGGAGAGGTACCGAAGCGGTCATAACGGCGCGCACTCGAAATGCGATGGGGGCTAACGCTCCACGTGGGTTCGAATCCCACCCTCTCCGCCAGACAAAGCGAAAGCGCCCCTGCACTGAGGGGCGCTTTTGATTTACGGAGAGGGCCAATCGAGGACCCTCGGTGCCACTACGACCCGTCGGCAACCACGCGTTCGCGCTGGGCCGCAGCGCCGTCCAGCTCGCGGATGCTCGACTCGTAGGCCCGCGCAAAGGCTTCCACGAAGACATGCGGCATGGAGTCGCCCGAGCCTTGCGTCAGGCCGCGGAAGAACTCCGTGTAGAGCTCCCAGTTCCGGGCCTTGACGTTGCCGCCCATGATGCTCGAGCGCTTCGCGCCGCGCGCGAAGCGCTCCTCGAGCTCTTCCGGGCTGAGCCGCTGGATGAAGTCGGCGAGTGCGGCCGGCATTGCTTCCATGATGGCGCGCTCGTGATGGCCGATATCCTGAAATCCCGCACGCACGGCTTCAGCCTGCGTGACGTTGCGGCCCGTTGCGCCCGCGAGGAGCCTGCGCAGCGCCTCATCGACGCCCGCGGCGAGTGTCAGCGAGCTGCTTTCCTCGTCCGTCGCCTGGATGCGCAGCCGGCTCTTCAGTTCCGCCCGCGACTGACGGGTTGCGGTCAGGCCGAGGACCATTTCCCGCAGCAACTGACCCGCTGTCTGCAGGAAGCGGCCGTGAAGTTCGGTCGGAATGGAGTTCGCCGGAATGCCTGCACCGCGGCAGAGTGCCTGGATGGCTGCGGCGATGTCCGTGGAGTCGCCCGCATCGAGGCGCGGACGGGAGCCTGACACGGACGACGGCGATTCCTGCGCCGTGCCTGGCTTGGCTTGCGGGCCGGGCTTCGCGGCGTTGAAAGGGCGCGTCGACAGATGCCAGGGTTTGGCGCCGGCCGCGTCGCTCTTGCCGGGTGTGACGAGTTCCGTGTTGTCATCGAGCAGCGACTTCACACCCTTGCGCGCATTCGCCTTGAGCGAACGCTTGCCGGGCGACTTGATCGGCTGGCCATAGGCATCGACGGGGCCGTAGGGACTGCCGGACTCGCCGTTGTGATCGCTCGCGAGGAGCGAGTCGAGATCGAGCGCTTCGCCCAGGTCGTTCTGGGTCGACTTCGCGACCGCCGAGCCCGGGGTGCCGCGGCCGTCGTAAGCGATGATCGCGCTCTTGTCGGGCGGGAAATCGTTGGAGGCGTCGATGCTCACCAGCACTTCGAAGTCGCCGAAGCGCAGGCGGTCGCCGTCCTTCAATTCATGATGGGCAAGCTTGCCAAGCGGCTCGTTCGAGTCGTTGACGTACATGCCGTTGGTGCTGGTATCGAGCAGGACATACCGGCCCTCGCGATATTCAATTCGCGCGTGGTGGGCGGAGATGTAGCGCTCCGGGTCGGGCAAAATCCAGTCGTTGTCCGCAGCTCGCCCGATCGAGCCGCCATGCACTCCAAAAACCTTGCTGGCACGATCGCCTAGCAGCTGGCCCTGGGAGCTGACAACGCGCAGACGCATCGCCATGATCTTCCCTCGCTAATAAAACGGCCTCCATCCGGAAGAGGACCGCCACACACTTCAACTGCCTACCACTAGCTCCTGTTGCACCCCGGATTTCCCCATCCAGGCTGCCACCCCCGAGCCGGTAGGCACCGTATAATGCAGCGCAAGTTAACAGTGCGCGGGTCGGGTCGTATGGCTGCCAGTCACATTTTCAAGGTGATGTTCGTGAACCAGGGCAAGGTCTACGAGGTCTATGCGCGCAAGGTGAGCCATGGCTCGCTTTTTGGTTTTATCGAGGTCGAGGAACTTGTTTTTGGCGAGCGTTCGAGCGTCGTGGTCGATCCGGCCGAAGAGAAGATTAAGTCCGAATTTGCCGGTGTAAAGCGTACATATTTGCCCCTGCACTCGGTCCTGAGAATCGACGAAGTGAAGAAGCAGGGCGTGAGCAAGATCATGAGCATCGAGGGCGGCAATGTCAGCCAGTTTCCGATGCCGATGTACCCGCCGGGCGGCGATTCCACCGCCAAAAAATAGCCGCCGATCGCGACCCTCAGCGCGCCAGACTAAGGAGAGGGTTGCCGGAGGGGCCGTGACTGCGTCCGGCTCCACGCGAAGGGTATTGGGTTTGGGACGTCCTTTCGGGATCGTAAAAAACAGGACGTTTTTTCCGAAGCCTCCAGGGATGGATTTACGGCGGTCCCGAAAGGACGTCCCAAACCCAATACCCGGACCTTGAAAGTCCTGCCCGCAAACATCGCCAGACCGGACTTGCCAGACCCCATCCGGCAACCCTCTCCTTGTCTGGCGCGCTGAGCGCGCGGCCGCGATTGGCGGCTGAATCGCCACTTCTGTATGATTCGCGCCCCGTTTGAGGCACCGCGACAGAATGCTGCAACTCGCCGGCGCGCCAGCACTCTCGGCTTTCCGTCTCGACAAACTTCTGCGCGCGCTCAAAGCCCTTCGCCCGGACATCGCGGGCGTCGACGCGCACTACCTGCACTTCGTCGCCACACGCCGCCCGCTCACCGCTGGCGAGCGCAAACTTCTCGATCGCCTGCTGACCTACGGTCCCCGCCTGCCTGACGCCGCAGTGCGGGGCGAGCTCGTGCTGGTGGTCCCGCGCCCGGGCACGATTTCGCCGTGGTCGAGCAAGGCGACCGATATTGCCCTGGTCTGCGGGCTCGACGCGATCGAGCGGCTCGAGCGCGGCATCGCCTATCGCCTGGCGGCGCCGCGGCCGCTCGACCGCGAGTCACTCTCGCGCCTCGCGCAGCCGCTCTGCGACCGGATGACCGAAATCGCGCTGTTCGATGCAGCCGATGCGGGTCGCCTGTTCACGCATCTCGATCCCCGCCCGCTTGGCAGGATTGCACTCGGCACGGATGCCCGCGGCGCCCTCGAGCGTGCGAACTCGGAGCTCGGCCTCGCGCTGTCGGCGGATGAAATCGATTACCTCGCGCAGAACTACCGGCGACTCGAGCGCGATCCGACCGATGTCGAGCTCATGATGTTCGCGCAGGCGAACTCCGAGCACTGCCGCCACAAGATATTCAACGCGCAGTGGCTGATCGACGGCGAACGCCAGCGCAAGTCGCTGTTCGCGATGATCCGCAACACGCACGAGCGCAACTCGAAAGGCGTGCTCTCGGCATACCGCGACAATGCGGCCGTGCTCGAAGGTCCGTCGGTGCCGCGATTCTTCGCGGCGGGTGAAGGCGGAAAGTTCCGCTACGCCTACACCGACGAACCCGCGGACATCGTGCTCAAGGTCGAAACACACAATCACCCGACGGCGATCTCTCCGTTTCCTGGCGCCGCCACGGGGTCGGGTGGGGAAATCCGGGACGAGGGCGCGACCGGGCGCGGCGCGAAACCCAAAGCCGGTCTCGTCGGCTTCACGGTGTCGAATCTCAGGATTCCGGGCTTCGTGCAGCCCTGGGAAGCCGACCACGGCAAGTCCGAACGCATCGCCTCGGCGCTCGACATCATGATCGAAGGACCGATCGGCGCCGCCTCGTTCAACAACGAATTCGGGCGGCCGAACATCGCCGGCTATTTTCGAACGCTGGAACAGGCCGTCGACATGGCGGACGGCGTCCGGCGATTCGGCTACCACAAGCCCATCATGATCGCGGGCGGCCTGGGCAACATTCGCCGCACGCACGTCGCGAAGCCGGACGTGAGCATCGGCGCACGCATCGTCGTCCTCGGTGGGCCCGCGATGCTGATCGGCCTTGGCGGCGGCGCGGCGTCCTCCGTCACGAGCGGTGCCGCGAGCGCGGCCCTCGATTTCGCGTCGGTCCAGCGCGGCAACGCGGAAATGCAGCGCCGCGCCCAGGAAGTCATCGATCGCTGCTGGGCGCTCGGCGAGCACAACCCGATCGAGCTGATCCACGACGTCGGCGCCGGCGGCCTCGCCAATGCGGTCCCGGAGGCGGTGGCGCACAGTCACCGGGGCGGGCGCATCCAGTTGCGAAGCGTGCCCAACGCCGAGCCCGGCATGTCGCCGATGGAGCTCTGGTGCAACGAGGCGCAGGAGCGCTACGTACTGACCATCCGGCCGGAAGGCATGGCGATCTTCACGGAGTTCTGTCGCCGTGAACGTTGCCCGTACGCCGACATCGGCGCGATTACCGCGGACGGACGCCTCGTCGTCGAAGATTCAAAATTCAATGATCGCCCGGTCGACCTGCCGATCGAGGTGCTGCTCGGCAAGCCGCCGAAGATGACGCGCGATGTGCGGCGAGTGACGCGCCCCCGCGAGCGCTGGGACTTGAGCCACATTGACGTCCGCGAGGCGCTTGAGCGCGTCCTGCGCCTGCCCGCCGTGGCCGACAAATCGTTTCTCGTCACGATCGGTGATCGCACGGTCGGCGGTCTCATCTGCCGCGATCCGATGGTCGGGCCGTGGCAGGTGCCGGTGTCGGATGTGGCCGTGACTGCAAACAGTTTTCGCGGCGTCAGCGGCGAAGCGATGGCCATGGGCGAGCGCACACCGGTCGCGATGCTCGACGGCCCGGCGTCCGGGCGCCTTGCGGTCGCCGAGGCCATCACCAATATCCTCGCCGCGGACATTGCCGAGCTTCGCGATGTCCGCCTGTCCGCGAACTGGATGGCGGCCGCAGGGGAGCCCGGCGAAGACGCCGAGCTCTACGCAACCGTGCGGGCCGTCGGCGAGGAATTCTGTCCGGCCCTTGGCATCACGATTCCGGTCGGCAAGGATTCGCTGTCGATGAAATCCGCCTGGAGCGACGCTGGCGGCCGGCACTCCGTCATCGCGCCGGTGTCGCTGATCGTATCGGCATTCGCGCCGGTGGCAGACGTGCGCAAGACCTGGACTGCCGAGCTTCGAACGGACGCCGGCGAGACCGAATTGCTGCTCGTCGATCTCGGTGGCGGCCGTAATCGACTCGGCGGATCGGCGCTCGCGCAGGTGTACGGTCGCATCGGCGCAGAACCGGCCGATGCCGATGAGCCGCCGCAGCTCGTGAAACTCACCGCGGCGCTCGCCGAACTTCGGCAGCAGGAACTCCTGCTTGCGTATCACGACCGCTCCGATGGCGGCGTGCTGGTCACGCTCCTCGAGATGGCATTCGCCGGCCACTGTGCATTCGATGTAGCGCTGCCCGGGCAATCAGCCGGCGCGCTGGCGGCGCTTTTCGCGGAGGAACTCGGCGCCGTTCTGCAGATTCGCTCGCGGGACTCGGCCAAGGTTCGCGCGGTGTTCGACCGGCACGGCCTCGGCGCCAGCGCGACCGTCATTGGACGCGCGCTGGCGGGCGATGACCTGCGGATTCGCTGCGCGAACACGGAGATTCGCGACAGCCGAACGCGCCTGCACGGTATCTGGTCGGAGACTTCCTACCGGCTGCAGGCTCTGCGCGACGATCCGGATTGCGCGCGCGAGGAGCATGAGTCGCGTTCGGACAACGCCGATCCCGGACTGCGGGTGCGCATGCCCTTCGATCCGGACGACGATGTCGCGGCGCCTTTCATCGCGCGTGGCGCGCGTCCAAGTGTTGCCGTATTGCGCGAACAGGGCGTCAACGGGCACGTGGAAATGGCTGCGGCCTTCGACCGCGCCGGTTTCGAAGCCCACGACGTCCACATGACGGACATCCTCGGCGGTCAGGTGCACCTGGAGCAATTTCGCGGCATCGTCGCCTGCGGCGGGTTTTCGTACGGCGATGTCCTCGGCGCCGGCGAGGGCTGGGCCAAGGCCATTCTCTTCAATAGCCGCGCGCGCGAGGAGTTCCAGCGGCACTTCGAGCGTCGCGACGCGTTCGCGCTCGGAGTCTGCAACGGCTGCCAGATGTTCGCGGCGTTGCGCGAGCTCATCCCGGGGACGGAGCACTGGCCGCGCTTCGTGCGCAATCGCTCCGAGCAATTCGAGGCGCGCTTGAGCCTCGTCGAGATCGTCGACTCGCCGTCGCTCCTCTTCAAGGGCATGCAGGGCGCGCTGCTGCCGATTGCCGTCGCGCACGGCGAGGGGCGCGCGGAATTCGCAACCGGCGCCGGCGCCGACCAGGTGGCCGCCGACGGCCTGATCGCGATGCGGTTCGTCGACAACCGCGGGCGCGTGGCGGCCCGCTATCCGGCCAATCCGAACGGCTCCCCGCTCGGGATCGCGGGTTTGTCATCCGTCGACGGACGCGTGACCATCACGATGCCGCACCCGGAGCGCGTCTTCCGGGCCGTGCAGAATTCCTGGCATCCGGCTGAATGGGGCGAAGACGGCGGCTGGTTGCGCATGTTTCGCAATGCCCGCGTCTGGGTCGGCTGAGGGATCGTGAGGAGACTCGATGACCACTCGCAAACGTGACGTGACGCTGCACGCGCCGCGCGGATCGACTCTCACTTGCCGGGGCTGGGTGCAGGAAGCGGCGCTACGCATGTTGCACAACAATCTGGACCCCGAAGTCGCGGAGAATCCGCACGAGCTCGTGGTGTACGGCGGCATCGGCCGGGCGGCGCGCAACTGGGAGTGCTTCGATGCAATCGTCGCGACGCTGCGGCGCCTCGGTGACGAGGAAACCTTGCTCATCCAGTCCGGCAAGCCGGTCGGCGTCTTCCGCACGCACGCGGCGGCACCGCGCGTGCTGCTCGCGAACTCCAATCTCGTCGGCCACTGGGCGAGCTGGGATCATTTCTTCGAGCTCGACCGCAAGGGCCTGATGATGTTCGGCCAGATGACCGCGGGCTCGTGGATCTACATCGGCTCGCAGGGCATCGTGCAGGGAACCTATGAAACCTTCGCCGAGGCCGTGCGCCAGCATTATCGCGGCGACGCGACCGGCAAGTGGCTGCTGACCGGCGGGCTCGGCGGCATGGGCGGTGCGCAACCGCTCGCCGCGAGTTTTGCCGGCCTCGCCTCGATCTCGGTGGAAGTCGATGTCACGCGCATCGATATGCGCCTGCGCACCGGCTATCTCGACCGGCGCGCGGATTCGCTGCCCGATGCATTCGCGATGCTCGATGCGGCGCTTGCGAAAGGGCAGGCCATCTCGATCGGGCTGCTCGGCAACGCCGCCGAAATATTTCCACAGATTCTTGCGGGCAAGGTGCAGCCGCAGCTCGTGACCGATCAGACCTCGGCGCACGATCCGCTGAACGGCTACGTGCCGGTCGGGTTTTCGCTCGAGCAGGCGGCGCGGCTGCGCGCCGACGATCCGAAGCAGTACGTGGAGCGCTCGAAAGCCTCGATGGCCGTGCAGGTGCGCGCCATGCTCGGCTTTCAGGCGCGTGGCATTCCCACATTCGACTACGGCAACAACATCCGCGCCATGGCGCGCGACGCAGGCGTTGCGAACGCCTTCGACTTCAAGGGCTTTGTGCCGCTGTACGTGCGGCCGCTCTTTTGCGAGGGCATGGGGCCCTTTCGCTGGGTCGCGCTATCCGGCGACCCCGAGGACATCGCCCGGACGGACGCGAAAGCCCGCGAGCTCTTCCCGCACAAGCAGGATCTGCATCGCTGGCTCGATCATGCGAGCAAGCGCATTCGCTTCCAGGGCCTGCCCGCGCGTATCTGCTGGCTCGGCTACAAGGAACGCCACCGGCTCGGTCTCGCCTTCAACGAGATGGTGCGCCAGGGTGAATTGAAGGCGCCGATTGTCATCGGCCGCGACCACCTGGACTCGGGGTCGGTCGCGTCGCCCTATCGTGAGACGGAAGGCATGCGCGACGGATCGGACGCGGTTGCCGACTGGCCGGTGCTCAATGCGTTGCTCAACACGGCGGGGGGCGCTTCGTGGGTGAGCTTCCATCATGGCGGGGGCGTCGGCATGGGCTATTCCCTGCATGCGGGCGTCGTGATCGTTGCCGATGGCAGTGAACGGGCGCAGGCGGCGCTCGAGCGCGTCCTGACGAACGATCCGGGCTCCGGCGTCATGCGTCACGCAGACGCCGGCTACGAGCGCGCCATCGACATCGCGCGCGAGCGCGGGCTCGACCTCCCGATGCTGAATCCGCCCAAGTGATGCGTGGACGCGACAGTTGCGTTTGTCACGCAATTTGTCCCGTCAAGTCTTGTCTCGGGCCTTTCCATGCAATAGGCTTCGACCACCGTGGCGCAAATCCAACAGTTGTTCGCCTGGTTTGCGCCGGTTCAGACATTCGTTGTCATTCCAGGAAGGGGGCCCCATGAACCCGAAATATGTTTCGCGAGCATCGACACTGCTGCTCGCGTCCGTCACCGCCATGCCGCTGGCCGCATACGCCGCCGATGAGGCAGCAAGCGAGCCGGACACCATCGGCGAGATCGTCGTAACCGCGACCAAGCGCGACAGCACGATTCAGAAGGTGCCGTTCTCGATCGCGGCGCTGACGGACGAAAAGATCCGCGAAAGCGGCGCAATGAATCTTGTCGATCTCGCCCACAACGTCGCGGGCCTTGCCATTGCGGACCTCGGTCCTGGCCAGAGCCAGATGGCCATCCGCGGCATCAGCGCGGGCCAGGTCATTCGCGACCAGCCCGGTGTGAAGGAGCAGGTGGGTGTGTACCTCGACGAATCGCCCATCTCGGTGGCGCTCTTCACGCCCGACATGGATCTGTATGACCTGAATCGGTTCGAGGTGCTGCGCGGCCCGCAGGGCACGCTGTTCGGCGCTGGATCGACGTCAGGCACCGTGCGCTACATCACCAATCAACCGCAGCTCGGCGCATTTTCGGCCTCCGCCGAAATCGGCGCCTCAACGGTCTCGCACGGCAGCGAAGGCTACAGCGTCAAGGGCATGGTGAACCTGCCGATGGGCGGCATCGCCGCGGCGCGCCTCGTGGGCTTCTACAACTACCTGCCGGGCTGGGTCGATGCCCGTCAGCCGGATGGCAGCGTCGAGAAGGACGTCAACACCGGCGATCGCACGGGCGGACGCCTGTCGGTCCTCATCCAGCCGACGGACAGCATCAGGATCACGCCGCGAATCGTCTACCAGAAGCTCTCGACGGACGGCTATCCGCGCGTCGACCTCTGGAACATTCTCGGTAATCCGACCGGCCCGCTGCAGGACCAGCCCGCGGACAATTTCGACGACTACGAGCAGTATCGCCAGCAGCGCGAGGGCATCGACGACGAATTCACCCTGGGCGACCTCAAGCTCGAGTTCGACTTCGGCTCCGTGGGACTGACCTCGGTCAGTTCCTATACGGACCGCAAGGTGACCGTGCTGCGCGATGCCTCGCAGCTCACTGGCAGCGTAACCATCGATCTCGGCGGCACCGCGACCGACGCGCGGCTCGACTCGCCGCTCTACGATCGCACCAAGCTCCAGGTGTTCAGCCAGGAAGTGCGGCTCGCCTCGGTCGGAGATCACACGGTCGACTGGCTGGTCGGTGGCTTCTATCAGGACGTTGACCGCAAATACGGCCAGCAGCTGCCGACGCCGGGGTACGACGCGTTCCTCGCGACGGTTGGCATCCCGCCGAACACCGCGTTCGGCGCGCCTGCCGACATGCCGTTCTATTCGAACCTCAGCTACAAGCTGCAGCAGTACGGCGCCTTCGGTGAAGCGACCGTGCACGCGGGCGAGAAGTGGGCGTTCACCGGCGGTCTGCGCTACTACAAGTTCGATGAAGACCGGGTGCTCAATTTTGGCGGCGTTTTCTCGGATCCGACGCCGCCGGGCGGCGTGCCGGGAACGACCAGTTCGGACGGCGTTTCGCCGCGCCTGATCGTGAGCTTCCATCCGACGGACGACATTGCGCTGAATCTCCAGTACGCGAAGGGCTTCCGCCTGGGTGGCATCAACGACCCGATCAACGTGCCCTTGTGTTCGGCGGATGACCTGCTGGTCTTCGGCAACCAGGGAACGTGGAAGGACGAGAAGAACGAGAACTACGAAATCGGCCTGAAGATGCGCTCGGACGACCGTCGCTACACGTTCAACATTTCGGCGTTCATCAGCGACATCGACGACCTGCAGGCGACCACCACGGCCGGCACCTGCTCGTCGCGTATCGTGTTCAACGTGCCGAAGGCGCGCAGCCAGGGCTGGGAAATGGAGTTCTTCGGCCGTCCGACGGCCAATTGGGACTTTGGTATCTCGATGTCGGTGGTCGATGCCAAGCTCCTGTCCTCGGTGACGTCGACCAATGCGGCAGGCGACACGGTCGTCGTGGGCGGCCTCGCGCAAGACGCGCAGCTGCCGACGGCGTCGAAACTCCAGGGCGTCGCGAGCGTCGGCTACACGCTGCCGATCATGGACGGTTCGAAGAGCATCTACACGAACCTCATCTGGCAGCACAACGGCACGTCGTACTCGCAGTTCGAGAACGAAGTGGCGGGCTTCGGCCAGGTTGGCGGCGCCGCTGGTGCACGGCTGATCACGCTCGCGCCGACGGCGATCACGTCGTACAGCTTCGACGCGCAGATTCCGGACCTCGACGTCGCCAACCTCAGGATCGGCTTCAAGGCCGACTCCTGGGATGCGGCGCTGTACGCCAATAACCTGTTCGACGAGCGCCAGGCGCTCGCGCTCGACTACGAGCGTGGCCGCAGCGCTCGAGTCGGCAACATCATCAATCAGCCGCGGACCATCGGGGTGATGTTCGGCATGAAGTTCTGATCGCGACGGCCATCGGTCGAAAGCGATCGGTCGATAGAAAAAGCCCCGGCAGGCGCGAGCCTGCCGGGGCTTTGTTTTTCGCGGGCGCTTCGGGCGGCTCAGGCGCCAGTGCGCGTGACCGAGGAGATCGGCGTGACCTTGTTCGCCTCGTCCGCGAAGAAGCGGCGGACCATCATCGCCTGCTGCATGCGGCCCTTGCGGATGTAGACCTGGTAGAGCATGTCCTTCATGACTTCGAGGAGCATCCCGGCCTGGTAGGCATCCGGCAGCGGCATGGGCGTCGGCGAATCGCTGTCGCGGCTGAAGAGGATCGTCTTGATGTCGGCAAAGGTGCCCGCGTCGACCTCCGCCATGTCGCGCACTTCGTTCAGCTGATCGTACACCTGGAGCTTGCCGGCCTCGCCGAGGTTCGCGAACACCGCCTGCGCGACCCTGCGGCACATCGACGCAAAGGCATTGAGGCAGCCCGCCGTGTAGCAGCTGAGCGCTTCCTTGAAGAGTTCCTCGACTTCCTCGGGCAGGTACGTGAACGTGAATTTCTCGCGGGCGCGCTCGATCTCGACGAAGTGACTCGAGAGCTCCACGCGGTTCGCGGCATATACCTTGGCGGTGTAGCGCAGGAAGACCGGCTCGTTGCAGGCATCGCACCGGTAGACGACACCGACGTGCTTCGGCTTGTTCGCCGAGAGCGCGGCGAAGGAGGGCACGGCGATCGCGGTAATGTGCGAGAACACCTGGCAATGCGGGCAGGTGATCGCCAGATTATGTTCCTGGTCGTGGTTGAGCCGGTTATTGACGTCGATATGAACCGACATGCGCTTTTCCCCTAGGAAAGCGAGTGTAGCTGAAATTTCCCGCGATGATCAGCGCGAACGCTAGCCGGAATCGGCGGTAGTGAATGCACCACTCTCGAGCGCCGCGGCGAGCGTTCCGATCGGCCGGTCGAGGCGGTGATCGCGCGGGTTGTAGGGCACAAGCCGGCGCACTTTCGCGTGCACGGCCTCCAGCGGCATGGAGGTCTTGAGCGGGCGCATCGCATCGATCGCGTGGGCCGCGGCGAGCAGCTCGATCGCGAGGATGTGATGGCAGTTGTCACAGATCCGCCGCAGCTTGTGGCCCGCCCAGGGCGCCATCGACACGTGATCCTCCTGCCCGGCCGAGGTCGGGATGTTGTCGATGGAGGCGGGATGGGCGAGCGTCTTGTTTTCCGACGCCAGCGCCGCCGCCGTCACGTGCGCGATCATGAAGCCCGATTCGACGCCGGGCTCGCTCGTCAGGAACATGTTGAGATTGGGATTGACGCGCCGGTCGAGGAGGTCGGTGCGTCGCTCCGACATGCTCGCGAGATCCGTGAGGACGATCGCCAGCAGGTCGCTGACGAGCGCGAGCGGCGCCGCGTGGAAATTCCCGCCCGACAGGATGTCGTCGCCGAAGATCAGCGGATTGTCGGAGACCCCGTTCAGCTCGCCTGCGACGATGCCCCGGGCGAACGCGATCGCATCGAAAACCGTGCCGAAAACCTGCGGCATGCAGCGCACGGCGTATGGGTCCTGCACACGGTCGCATTGCTCGTGGCTCTGCTTGATCTCGCTCTGCGTCAGGTAGCGGCGAAAGAGCGCGGCAACTTGTTGCTGGCCGCGCTGGCCGCGCACGTCATGGATCCTGGCGTCGAAAGGCGCGTGGCTGCCGGCGAGTGCTTCCACCGTGAGCGCCCCGACCGTGATCGCCGAGCGCAGCAGATTATCGGCGAGCGCCAGTCCTTCCGCGGCGAGCACCGTGCTCAGCTGCGTGCCATTGACAAGCGCGAGGCCTTCTTTCGCTTCCAGCACCAGCGCCTTCGTGCCGGCGGCGTCGTTCACTTGAGTGCCCTCGAGGCGGCGATCGCCCTGCACCGCCGAACCTTCGCCGATGAGCGCGAGGGCCAGGTGCGCAAGCGGCGCGAGGTCGCCCGAGGCGCCGACCGAACCCCGGCCCGGGATGACCGGCAGCACGTCGGCGGCGAGCATCTTGAGGAGCGTGTCGACGACCGCCGGGCGAACGCCCGAATAGCCCGCCGCAAGATTGTTCGCCTTGAGCAGCATGAGGCGACGCACGGTCGCCGGGGCGAGCGGTTCGCCGACGCCGCAGGCGTGGCTGCGGACGAGATTGAGTTGCAGCTCCTTCACCTTCGGCGCCGGGATCTGGCGATTCGCAAACGCGCCGAATCCGGTCGTGATGCCATAGCTCACTCGGCCGCTGGCAACCGCCTGCTCGACCGTCCGCCGGGTGGCTTCCATCCGCTCGCGTGCCGCTTGCGCAACGCTCGCCCGTACGCCGGGCGCGCCGGCGCGATCGAGGTCCACGAGCGACAGGTCGCGGCCGGTGAGTGCGATGTCGACAGTCATAGACGCTTGCCTTCCACATAGACGGCGCTCGGCGCGAGGCCGCCGAGCTGATACGTCAGCATCGCGGGTTCCGCCAGATCCCACAAGGTGAAGTCGGCGCGCAGGCCCGCTTCGAGACGACCGCGGTCCTCGAGCCCGAGTGCGCGAGCCGCATGTGCCGTGACGCCAAGCAGGACCTCGTCGGTCGTGAGCCCGAACAGCGTCGCCGCCATGTGCATGGCAGTGAGGAGGCTCGCGACGGGTGACGTTCCCGGGTTCAGATCGGTGGCAACAGCCATCGGTACCCGCGCATTTCTGAGCGCCGCGATCGGCGGCCGCCGGGTTTCGTTGAGGCAATAGAACGCACCCGGCAGCAGCACCGCGATGGTGCCGTGACGCGCGAGAGATTCGACGCCTCGGGCGTCGAGGTGCTCGAGATGACTCACCGAGCGCGCCCCCAGCCGCGCGGCGAGTTCGCTTGCGCCCATGAGCGACAGCTGTTCGCAATGCGCGTGGATGACGAAACCGAGCCGCTGCGCAGCCTCGAACACCCGCTGGGCATCGTTGAGATCAAATGCGATGTGCTCGATATATGCGTCGACCGCGCGCGCGAGCCCGTGCGCATGCACGGCCGGCAGCAGGATGTCGACGATGAAATCGACATAGGCGGCGCGAGTCATCTCCGGTGGTACCGCATGTGCGGCGAGGCAAGTGCCGATCAAATCGACGCCGACGTCCTGCCGCAGGCGAGCGACGGCCTCCAGCATCTTGAGTTCGCTGTCGAGGTCGAGGCCGTAGCCGCTCTTGACCTCGACCGTCGTCACGCCTTCGCGCGCAAGGGCCTCGAGGCGCGGCCGGGATGCGCTGCATAGCTGCTCGAGCGTCGCTGCGCGGACGGCACGCATGGTAGAGAGAATGCCGCCTCCCGCCGCGGCGATCTCGGCGTAGCTTGCGCCTGCGCGACGTCGTTCCCGCTCATGCATGCGGTCGCCTGCATAGACCGCGTGCGTGTGACAATCGATGAAGCCGGGCAGCACGAGGCGATCGCCGGCGTCGACCCGCAGTCGCGCCGGCCCCGGCAAGTCGAATCCGGCGATTCGGCCGTCCGACACCGCGAGGGAGCGGGCGGGCGCGCGGCCTGCGCCGCCGGCCATCGGGTACAATCGCGCATTGTCGATAACGAGATCGAACATCAGCTTTCGGGCGCCGGCAGACCCATCGAAGCGTTCATGGGTGACAGCGTATGACGTCGAGCCTCGCTTTTGAATATCTACTGACGCCGGAAGGCCTCGAGCACGGCCGGCGTCTTGCCGTCGATGAGGCAGGCGTGATAACGGCGATCGAGCCTGCCGAAGCGCCATACGACGGCGTATTCGCCGTTCCTGGCATGCCGAACGCGCACAGCCACGCCTTCCAGCGGGCGCTCGTCGGCGTGCGCGACGCCGGCGATGCAGGGTCGTTCTGGACCTGGCGCGACACGATGTATGCAATCGCGGGCCGGATTACGCCCGAGCAGCTCGAAATCGTCGCCGGACAGGCCTTTCGCGAAATGCTCGCGGGCGGCTACACCAGCGTCGCCGAGTTTCACTACCTGCACCACCTGCCGGACGGCCACAAGGGCGTCGAGATGGCGCAGGCGATCATCTCGGCCGCGCGCACGGCGGGGATTCGGCTGACATTGCTGCCGGTCCTGTATCAGCGCGGCGGCTTCGAGCGCCCGGCGCTCAAGGAGCAGCGGCGATTCATCCATGAATCCGTGCCCGAGTACCTGGAATTCGTGCGCATGCTGCGCGAACGCTGCCACCTGGGTGTCGCGCCTCATTCGCTGCGCGCGGTGCCGTTCGAATCGTTGCGCGCCCTGTGGGAGGGCCTTGCGCGCTGGCAGGGCGACAAACCGCCGGTGCACATCCATATCAGCGAGCAGCGTCGCGAAGTGGAGGAGTGCAAGCAGTTCTACGGGCGCTCGCCGATCGAGGCGCTCAACGAAGAAGTCGGCCTCGGTCCCGAGTGGCAGCTCGTGCACGCAACGCACGCGAGCACGCACGAGATCGAGCTCATCCGCGCGAGCGGAGCGAACGTCATCCTCTGCCCACTGACCGAGGCGCAGCTCGGCGACGGCTTCTTCCCCGCAGCGGAATTTTTCCTGGCGGGCGGGCGCTTCGCCATCGGTTCCGACAGCAACGCCCGCATCGATGCGGTGGAGGAGTTGAGGCTCGCCGAACACGGCCAGCGCCTGCGCCTCGAGCGACGCGTGCGGCTCGGCGGCCCGTCGCCCGCAACCTGCGCATGGGCGCACGCCGCCCGCTGTGGCGGCGGCGCTCTTGGACAGCGAGTCGGCACGATAGCGGCAGGGTGCCATGCGGATCTCGTTGTACTCGATCACGAAGCGCCGGTATTCGGCGGTCTTGCGCCCGATTGCTGGCTCGATGCCTGGCTCATCGGGGGCAGCGCCGCCGATATTTCGCACGCCTACGTCGGCGGAGTACGGCATGAACGCGCCGCGTCGCCCGCACGCGGCGCCGCCTCGTCACGGTTCGCCCGCGTGATGCGGGAACTTCTCGCCTGAGTCCCTGTGAGCGCACAGACCCAGCCTTTCGTCTATCGTCCGGCGGTTGCCGAGGAGCTGCCCGTGCTCGTGAGCATCCCGCACACGGGTCTCAGGATTCCGCCGGAAATCGCGCGCGATCTCGCTTCGGACGCGATGCGTGCCGGCGCCATGGCGGACTGGCATCTCGATGCTCTCTATGAATTCCTTCCGGGCCTCGGCATCGACGTGATTCATGCGAGTTACCACCGCTTCGTCGTCGATCTCAATCGTCCGCCGGAGCAGAAGCCCCTCTACCCGGGCCGTTTCGAGACGACCCTGGTCCCGCTCGAGACTTTCCAGGGCGAACCGGTCTACGCGAAGCCGCCGTCCGTGGACGAAGTCGCGCGTCGTATCAAGCAATTTCACGCGCCGTATCACGCGGCGATCCGCCGCCGGCTCGATGACAAGATCGCCCGGTTCGGTCACTGCTATCTCATCGACGCGCACAGCGTCGAGTCGCGCGCCAATCGCCTGCACGGGGCGCTCATCGAGGATGTATTTCTTGGCGATCGGGACGGCACGACCTGCGATCCCTGGTTTACCGACCTCGTTGAAGGCGCCTTCGTCCTGAGGCGCCTGAAAGTGAGCCGCAACGCGCCGTACAAGGGTGGCTACATCACGGCGCATTACGGCGGCGGCGACGTCGTGCAGACGCTGCAGATCGAGATGTGCCAGCGGCTCTACATGACGGAAGGGGAGCCGGCCACGGCGATCGGCAGTCCGCCGTTCCTCAAGATGCAGCGGCTCCTGAAGGAAGTCTTTGGCGATATGGTCGACGCGGTGATCGCGGGTCAGTGCGTGAGGCGCTTGTAACGGATGCGATGCGGCTGCGCCGCGTCGTCGCCTTTGCGGCGCTTCAGGTCTTCCGCGTACTCGGCATAATTGCCCTCGAACCACACCACTTCGGAATCGCCTTCGAAGGCGAGGATGTGGGTGGCGATGCGGTCGAGGAACCAGCGGTCGTGTGAGATGACGACGGCGCAGCCGGGGAAACTCAGCAGCGCTTCCTCGAGCGCGCGCAGCGTTTCGATGTCGAGGTCGTTGGTCGGCTCGTCGAGCA
Source organism: Steroidobacteraceae bacterium (assembly GCA_035644395.1). Taxonomy (GTDB): domain Bacteria; phylum Pseudomonadota; class Gammaproteobacteria; order Steroidobacterales; family Steroidobacteraceae; genus JBGPLJ01. The sequence continues at coordinate 140,482 of DASQOR010000043.1, read as the reverse complement.
GCAGCACGTTGCCGCCGGCCCGCAGTACCTTGGCGAGGTGCACCCGGTTGCGCTCGCCACCCGACAGCTCGCCGATGAATTGCTGCTGCTGGGCGCCTTTGAAATTGAATCGGCCGACATAGCCGCGCGACGGTGTTTCGTAGTTGCCGACCTTGATGATGTCCTGGCCGCCCGAGATCTCCGCCCAGACCGTCTTCTTGTCGTCGAGTGACTGGCGGGACTGATCGACGTAGGCAAGCTGCACCGTGGGGCCGATGCGGATTTCGCCCGCATCCGGCTGTTCGGCGCCCGTCAGCATGCGAAACAGCGTCGTCTTGCCGGCGCCGTTCGGCCCGATGATGCCGACGATGCCGCCCGCGGGCAGCTTGAAGTCAAGTGCGTCGATGAGCAGGCGCTCGCCATAGCCCTTGGCGAGGCCCTTCACCTCGATCACGTGCTCGCCGAGCCGCGCGCCGGGGGGAATGTAGATTTCGTTCGTCTCGTTGCGCTTCTGGAATTCCGTCGATGCGAGTTCCTCGTAGCGCGCGACGCGCGCCTTGCTCTTCGCCTGGCGCGCCTTGGGATTTGCGCGCACCCACTCCAGTTCGCGCTTCAGTGTCTTCTGCAGCGCCTCCTGCTGGCGCTCTTCCTGTTCGAGCCGCGTGCTCTTCTGGTCGAGCCACGAGGAATAATTGCCATGCCAGGGAATACCGTGGCCGCGGTCGAGCTCCAGGATCCACTCCGCGACGTTGTCGAGGAAGTAGCGGTCGTGGGTCACCGCGATCACCGTACTCGGATATTGCTCGAGGAAGTGCTCGAGCCATGCGACCGATTCCGCGTCCAGATGATTGGTCGGCTCATCAAGCAGCAGCATGTCCGGTTGCGAGAGCAGCAACCGGCACAAGGCGACGCGACGCTTCTCGCCACCCGAGAGCTTCGCGATCCCGGCGTCCCACGGCGGCAGGCGCAGCGCGTCGGCGGCGATTTCGAGCTTGCGTTCGAGTTCCCAGCCGTTGGCCGCGTCGATCTTGCCCTGCAGCTCCGCCTGCTCGTTGAGGAGCTTCGTCATCTCCTCGTCCGGCATCGGTTCGGCGAACTTGTCGCTGATGGCGTTGAACCGGTCGATGAGCCCCTGAACGTCCGCGACGGCCTCGATCACGATGTCGCGTACGGTCTTCGAGGGATCGAGTTGGGGCTCCTGCGGCAGGAAGCCGACCTTGATGCCGGGCTGCGGCCGTGCCTCGCCTTCGATTTCCTTGTCGATGCCCGCCATGATCTTCAGGAGCGAGGACTTGCCCGAGCCGTTCAGACCGAGCACGCCGATCTTGGCGCCGGGGAAGAAGCTCAAGGAGATATCGCGCAGGATGATGCGCTTCGGTGGGACAACCTTGCCCACCCGATTCATCGTGTAAATGAACTGGGCCATGAATTTGTCGTGAATGCCGGATCGAAAAGGGGCGCGCATTATCCCGGAGGAACCGGCCCTCCGCCATAGCCGCAAAGGGCCTGCCGATACCCTGTGCTACGCTCGCGCCATGACTGCGAAGGTCGGCCTGGTGGCGGGGGAGAAGATCGCCCGCTACGGATTCGGCGAAGGGCATCCATTCGGGCCCGATCGCCACGACGTGTTCCTTCGCGAAGTGCGGCAGGAGGGACTCGACTCCTCGCTGGCGTGGCTGGAGCCGCGAACGGCGACCCGCGACGAGCTCGAGCTCTTTCACAATCCGCGCTACGTCGACCTCGTCATCGAGCGCTCCGCGACGGGGCAGGGTTACCTCGACGCGGGGGATACGCCTGCGTTTCGGGGCGTCTACGAGGCGGCAAGCAACGTAGTCGGCGCGACGTTGACCGCGGTCGAGGCGATCATGCGCGGCGACTGCCGTCGCGCATTCATACCCATCGCGGGCCTGCACCATGCGTCGCGCAGCCATGCCGCCGGTTTCTGCGTCTTCAATGACTGCGGAGTCGCGGCGGAAGCGCTGCGCCGCCAGCACGGCTTGCAGCGCGTGGCCTACGTCGACATCGATGCCCACCATGGGGACGGCGTCTTCTACGGCTTCGAGGACGATCCGGACATCGGCTTTGCCGACATTCACGAGGACGGGCGCTACCTTTATCCGGGTACCGGGGCCGCCGAAGAGACTGGCACAGGCCGGGCGACGGGAACGAAATTGAATCTGCCGCTGCCGCCCGGAGCGACCGATGAGGACTTCCACGTCGCCTGGGAACGGATCGAGACCTATCTGCGAGCTCAGCGCCCGGAATTCATCCTCTTCCAGTGCGGCGCGGACAGTCTCGAGGGCGACCCCATCACGCACCTTTGTTTCACCGAAGCGGCACATGCGCACGCCGCGGCCCGGCTCTGCGTCCTGGCCGACGAGTTCGGCCATGGCCGCGTCCTCGGCATGGGCGGCGGCGGCTACAACCGGCGCAATCTCGCCCGCGCCTGGACCCGGGTGGTGAAAGCGTTCGTCGACAGCGCCTGAAAAGGGGGACATTCCTGATTTCCCGATGACACGTGAGTTGAGCACAGGGGAATTCAGGAATGTCCCCTTTTCCTGCAAGGTACAATCGCCGCCCCCTAACGCTTGCACCCCGGAAGGAATTGTTGCCGATGTTCAGCCGTGAAATGACCGTTGCCGACTTCGATCCCGAGCTCGAGACTGCGCTCGCCGGCGAACGCCGCCGGCAGGAAGAGCACATTGAACTCATAGCCTCGGAGAACTACACGAGTCCGCGCGTCCTGGCCGTGCAGGGATCGGTGCTCACGAACAAGTACGCGGAGGGCTATCCCGGCAAGCGCTACTACGGCGGCTGTGAGTACGTCGACATCGCGGAGCAGCTCGCGATTGATCGGGCGAAGAAACTCTTCGGCGCCGCGTACGCGAACGTGCAGCCGCATTCGGGATCGCAGGCGAACGCGGCCGTGTATCTCGCCCTGCTCAAGCCCGGCGAGACGATGCTCGGCATGAGCCTTGCGCACGGCGGCCATCTCACCCATGGCGCGAAAGTCAATTTTTCCGGCAAGCTCTTCAACGCCGTGCAATACGGCCTCGACCCGACGACGGGCGAGATCGACTACACCGAGGTCGAGCGGCTTGCGCGCGAGCACCGGCCGAAAATGATAGTCGCCGGCTTCTCCGCCTACTCGCGCGTCATCGACTTTCCGCGGTTCCGGAAAATCGCCGACGAGGTCGGCGCGTACTTCGTCGTCGACATGGCCCACGTCGCGGGCCTGGTTGCGGTAGGCCTTTACCCGAATCCCGTGAACATCGCCGACGTCACGACGACGACGACGCACAAGACCTTGCGTGGTCCGCGCGGCGGCCTGATCCTCGCGCGCGCCAACGAAGAGATCGAGAAGAAGCTGAGCTCGCTCGTCTTCCCGGGTACGCAGGGCGGACCCCTCATGCACGTGATCGCCGCCAAGGCGGTCGCATTCCTCGAAGCGCTGCAGCCGGATTTCAAGGCGTACCAGCAGCGCACCCTCGACAATGCGCGAACGATGTGCCGGGCGCTGGCGTCGCGTGGCTACCGGATCGTTTCCGGCGGCACGGACAATCACCTGTTCCTGGTCGACCTCATCGACAAGAACATCACCGGCAAGGATGCGGACGCGTGGCTCGGCGCCGCGAACATCACGGTGAACAAGAACGCGGTCCCGAACGATCCGCGGCCGCCCATGGTGACGAGCGGACTGCGCATGGGAACACCGGCCGTCACCACTCGCGGCTTCGACGCCGTGGAAGTCACGACGCTCGCCGGCTGGATTGCCGACGTGCTCGATCGCCTGGGCGAGGGCAAGGTGATCGAGCGCGTGCGCTCCGACGTGCTTGCGCTCTGCAAGCGCTTTCCGGTCTACGCCTGAGGATCCGCGCAAGCCGCGGCGGCACGCATGCATTGCCCATTTTGCGGTCACGCGGACACGAAGGTCACCGACTCGCGCCTCGCCGGCGAAGGTCGGCAGATCCGCCGCCGCCGCGAATGCCTCTCCTGCGAGGAACGCTTCACGACCTTTGAAACGGCCGAGCTCCTGATGCCGCAGGTGGTCAAGAGCGACCACAGCCGCGAACCGTTCGATGAAGCGAAGCTGCGCTCGGGCTTGCTGAAGGCGCTCGAGAAGCGGCCGGTCGCGCGCGAGGCCGTCGAGGAGGCGGTGCAGCGCATCTGCCACAAGCTCAGAAGCATGGGCGAGCGCGAAGTCAACGCGCGCACGATCGGCGATCTCGTGATGGAGGAGCTGCGTCATCTCGACGAGGTTGCCTTCGTGCGCTTCGCATCCGTGTACCGGCGCTTCCAGGATGTCGAGGCGTTTCGCGACGAGATCGAGCGCATGCGCCATCACCGCCGGCGTCGCGAGGCGAGCGACGAGCAGCTGTCCTTCCTGCCGACGCCGGAAAAGCAGGAGCCGCCGCCAAAGAAGGGAAAGTAGGTGGCCGCTTGCAACGCCTTCGACGAATCCTGCATGCGGCGTGCGCTTGCGCTCGCTGTTCGCGGGCTCTCGACCACCGACCCGAATCCGCGCGTCGGTTGCGTAATCGCGCTCGGCGAGGAAGTGATCGGCGAAGGCTGGCACCGTCGCGCCGGCGAACCCCATGCCGAGGTGCTCGCACTCATGGCCGCGGGGGCGCGCGCTCGTGGCGCAACCGCGTACGTCACGCTCGAACCCTGCAGCCACTTCGGGCGCACGCCACCGTGCGCGGACGCACTGATTGCCGCCGGCATCGCGAGGGTCGTTGCGGCCACCCAGGATCCGGACCCGCGGGTCGATGGCCGCGGCAGCGAAAAACTGCGGGCCGCGAACATCCAGGTCGACACGGGCTTGCTCGCGAGGGAAGCCGAGGCACTCAATCCCGGCTTCTTCAGGCGAAATCGGACCGGCCGGCCCTGGATTCGGTTGAAGCTCGCCATGACGCTCGATGGCCGCACGGCGCTGCCGGACGGTGCGGGCAAATGGATCACGGGCGAGGATGCGCGTGGGGACGTGCAACGGTGGCGAGCGCGCAGCTCGGTGATCGTCACCGGTGTCGGAACGGTGCTTGCCGACGACCCGCGCCTCGATGTCCGGATCGCGCCGGACGAAGGCGAGGCGCGCCAACCCCTGCGGGTGGTACTCGACAGTCGCGGACGCACGCCTGCGCGCGCCCGAATCCTGGCGCCACCCGGTGAGTGCTGGCTGTGCATCGGCCGCGGGCAGACGCGACCGGCGGCGACGACCAGCACCGCCGTGCATGAATTGCCGCTTGCCGGTTCCGGCGTCGACCTGACCGCATTGCTGTCCCTCCTCACCGAGCGCGGCGTCAACGAAGTCTGGGTGGAGTCGGGACCGCGCCTCGCGGGTGCGTTCATTTCCCAAGGCCTGGTCGATGAGCTTGTGCTCTACATTGCGCCGCGGATGCTGGGCCCGGATGCGCGGCCGCTCGTGCAGATACCTTCTATCGGCCGCGTGGATGACGGCCCGCGATGGCGCTACACCGATTTGCAGCACTTCGGCGAGGACCTGCGCATAATTGCCGTCCCGCGATAGCAGGCTGGAGCGGCAATTGTTCACGGGCATCGTGCATTCGATCGGACGTGTGGCGGGAGTGACGCCGCGCGGCAGCGACGTTGAAATGGCAATCGAGGCGCAGGAACTCGATCGCAATCGCTTGCAGGTCGGCGACAGCGTGGCGGTGCAGGGCGTCTGCCTCACGGTCACACGTGCGACGGCGAGCGGATTTTGCGCCGACGTGTCGCACGAAACGCTGGGCTGCACGACGCTCGGCCGGTTGTCGACGGGCTCGCGCATCAACCTTGAACCCGCGCTGCGGGCCGGCGACGCCCTCGGCGGCCACCTGGTGTCCGGTCACGTCGACGGCGTCGGCAAGCTCATCGCCAGGCGCGCCGACGGCCGCTCGAGCCGCCTCGAATTCGAGCTGCCCGCGGCGCTCGCGCGTTATGTCGCTCCCAAGGGATCGATCTGCATCGACGGCGTGAGCCTCACGGTGAATGAGGTGGAGGGCGCCCGATTCGGCGTCAACCTGATCCCCCATACGCTCGCCGTCACCACCCACGGCGCGCTCGAAACGGGCGATTCCGTGAACATCGAAGTCGACCAACTCGCGCGCTACCTCGACCGGCTGGCACAATTCAAGTCATGAATACCCCCGACGAAATCCTCGGTGACATCCGTAGCGGGCGCATGGTCATCGTGATGGACGACGAGGACCGCGAGAACGAGGCGGACCTGATCATGGCGGGCGAAGCGGTCACGCCCGAGGCCGTCGGCTTTTTCGTCCGCCACACGAGCGGCATCATCTGCCAGCCGATGATGCGCGCGCGGCTCGAGCAGCTGCGCCTGCCGCCGATGGTTCCGGACAACACGGAGGTGCATCGGACGGCATTCACGATCTCCGTCGATTACCGGCACGGAACGACGACGGGCATCTCGGCACACGATCGCGCCAAGACCATACGCGCACTCGCCGATCCGGTCTCGCGGCCGGAAGATTTCGCCCGGCCCGGACATATTTTCCCGCTCCGCTACACCGAGGGCGGCGTGCTCTGCCGCGCCGGGCACACGGAGGCGACCATCGATCTCGTGCGGCTCGCGGGCTTCGGCATGCATTCGGGCATCCTCTGCGAGATCGTGAACGACGACGGCACGATGAAGCGCGGCGGCGATCTCGTCGAGTTCGCGCGTATCAACAAGCTCAAGATCGGCACGATCGAAGACCTCATTCGCTACCGCTTGCGGACCGAGCGCTCGGTCGAACGCATTTCCGAACAGACCGTGCGCACGGAGTTCGGCGAGTTCCGCATGGTCTGCTACGAGGATCATGTCCATCGCGACGTGCACCTTGCGCTCGTACGCGGGCGTCTCGACGGCAAACAGCCGCCGCTCGTGCGCGTGCACGTTACCGACACGCTGCGCGATGTGATCGGCGTGCAGGGCGATCGCGGGCGGCCGCTGCGCGATGCAATGAAACGCATTGCGGCGGAGGGTGACGGGGCGATCGTCATCCTGCGCCAGCCGGAGTCCCCGCGCGAATTCGTCGAGGCGGTGCGCGCACTCGGACCAAAGAGCACGGCGCCGGCGCGCGTGGAAGGCGGCCAGGTCTTGAGGACCTACGGCATCGGCGCGCAGATCCTGCAGGATCTCGGCGTCACGCGCATGCGTGTGCTGGCGCAGCCGGTGCAGCTGCACGGCATCGGCGCCTTCAATCTCGAGATCGTCGAGTACGTCGACAGCTGACGGCGCCGCTCGGTTATACTTCCGCGCCACTCACGGCCCGGCGAGATTCATGGAAAATATCCGCGTCATCGAAGGCGACCTGCAGGCGCGCGATCTGAAGTTCGCGATCGTCGCCTCGCGCTTCAATGACTTCGTCGTCGACCGGCTGGTGAAAGGCGCGATCGACGCGCTGCGCCGGCACGGCGCGGGCGATGCGCAGATCGACCTCGTGCGCGTGCCGGGTGCCTTCGAGATGCCGCCGGTCGTGCGCAAGCTCGCGGCGAGCCGGCGCTACGATGCGATTGTCGCGCTCGGCGCGGTCGTGCGCGGCGACACCCCGCACTTCGAGTATGTCGCCGGCGAATGCGCGAGCGGCGTCGCTCGCGTCGCGAGCGACACCGGCGTGCCGGTCGGCTTCGGCGTACTGACGGTCGATACCGTCGAACAAGCCATCGACCGGGCCGGCGGCAAGTCCGGCAACAAGGGCGCCGATGCGGCGCTAGCGGCGCTCGAGCTCGCAAACCTCCTGCGCCGGCTGGACGTCTAGGCCATGGCCGAACGCCGCATTCCTGGCGCTCAGAGCCGCGCCCGCGCGGTCGCGCGCAAGCTTGCGATGCAGGCGCTTTATCAGTGGCAGATGAACCGGGCGCCCTGGCAGGATCTGTGCACCCAGTTCGGAACCGATGAGGACATGGAGCGCGCCGACCGGGAATACTTTCAGGAACTCGTGCGCGCAGTCGTGCAGGAGGCGGAGGAGTTCGATCGGGAACTCGCCGTTGATCTCGATCGGCCGCCGGCGGGGCTCGATCCGCTCGAGCACGCGATCCTCCTTATCGGCGCCTACGAGCTCGCGCGACGGCCGGACGTGCCGTTTCGGGTGGTCATCACCGAAGGTGTCGGCCTCGCGAAGCGCTTCGGTGCAACCGACGGGCACAAGTACGTGAATGCCGTGCTCGATCGCCTGGCGCGACGGCTGCGGACCGCGGAAACCGGTGGCGCGGCCGCGGGCTGACAGCAAGGCCGCGCCCGCATGCCGCTCGGCGAGTTCGAACTGATCGATCGATATTTCCGCGCGCTCGGCGCGCGCCGCGCGGATGTCCTGCTCGGCGTCGGCGACGATGCAGCGGTGCTCTCGCTGCCGGCCGGCAAGCGCCTGGTCGCCGCCACCGATACCCTGGTCGAGGCTGTCCACTTCCCGAAGGATTGCGCGCCGCGATCCATCGGCCATCGGGTACTCGCCGTGAACCTGAGTGACCTCGCGGCAATGGGTGCAAAACCGGCCTGGGCAACGCTCGCGCTGACGATGCCGAAGGCCGAGGAGTCATGGCTCGCGGAATTCGCCGCAGGACTCGATGAGCTCGCGCGCCTGCACGCTGTCGCCCTCGTCGGCGGCGACACCACGGCGGGGCCGCTGACCGTTACGCTGACGCTGCTCGGTCTCGCGGAAAGCGGGAGCTACCTGTCACGTGCGAGCGCCGCGCCAGGCGATCATGTCTTCGTGAGTGGCGTGGTCGGCGACGGTGCCGCGGGGCTCGCCGCGCTCGAGTCGCGCCTCGGCACGGGCTCGCTTGCTGCCCGGCAGCGCCTCATGCGCCGATTCCTCTACCCGGAGCCGAGAGTGGAACTGGGCGCCCGCCTGCTCGGCATCGCATCCGCCGCCATCGACATCTCGGACGGCGTTGCGGCCGACGTCGCCAAGCTGATTCGCGCAAGCGGCTGCGGAGCGCGTATCGATGTCACGCAACTGCCGCTGTCGACGGATCTTCTGGAGTGCGCAGGCCCTGCAGGCGCGCTGGATTTCGCGTTGAGCGGCGGCGACGACTACGAGCTTTGCTTCACGGTACCGCCCGAACGATTCGCCGAGCTCGCGGAACGGGTGCCCGCGAGCCGCTGGCCCCATCGCGATGTGGGTGTGGTCGATGACAGCGGCGAGGTCGTTTTTTTCGCCGGCAATGGCATCGTGACGCCCGGGCGCCCGGGCTACGATCACTTCGCGACCTGAACGGCCGCGCGCCGCCCGACGTCGAATCTCTCCCATCGACTTCACAGTTTTGCACTGCGGATCGGCCCGGCGGGCGCCGGGCACGCGCTCGCAAGTCACGAGCGTCATGAGCGCCCGGTGATCCGGGAGTTGCATCACAGAAGCAGCGACGCGTGTATACGTATTCTGCCGGCCAATCCAGCGGGTCGGGCGCCCCATTAGCATCCCGGACAACCCCGCGCCTTCGTTGTGAGTAGCCGTCATTCGTAACCTGATCGCCCAAAACTCGTCCGCACCCGCACGCGCGGTGCCGGACAAGATCGGCAAGTACACGATCATCAACGAGGTCGGGCGGGGCAGTACCGGCATCGTTTACCTGTCGCACGATCCGTATTACGGGCGCGACGTCGCGATCAAGGTCTACAACATGGACACCGGCGGCGATGAAACGCGCGCCAAGGTCGCCCGCAAGATGTTCCTCTCGGAAGCGCACATGGTCGGCATGCTGCAGCATCCGAACATCCTTCCGATCTACGACGCGGGCGAAGAGAACGATCACTGCTACATCGTGACCGAGCACGTCCACGGCGCGCGCACGCTTGCCGCGTACTGCCGCCCGGACAACCTCCTGCCCGTCGACGACGTCGTCGAGATCATGTTCAAGTGCGCGAAGGCGCTGCACTACTCGCACAGCCGCGGCGTCATTCACCGCGACATCAAGCCCTCGAACATCATGCTCACGATGGACAGCGACGTGCGCATCATCGACTTCGGCATCGCGCTGGTGGCGGATTCGGAGATCTCGCGCATCGAAGGCATCGCGGGGAGCCCCTCGTACATGGCGCCCGAGCAGGTGCAGTCCGCGGAGATCACCAATCGCTCGGACATCTATGCGCTCGGCGCCGTGATGTATGAATTGCTCACGGGTTTCCGTCCCTTCCGCGCCGGCAACCTCACGAAACTGCTGCACCAGATCGTCTACGCGACGCCGCCGCCGATTCACACGCTGCGCGATGAGATCACCGAAGACCTCGAGGCGGTGGTCGCCGTGGCGCTGCAGAAGGATCCGGCGAAGCGCTACAAGACCGGCCTCGATTTCGCGGCGGAGCTCACGCGCGCGCACCAGCGCCTGCGGGCCCAGCAGGACAAGATCGCCGAGCAGGAGCAGTTCAGCCTGCTGAGGCGCCTCAAGTTCTTCCACGACTTCTCCCACGCCGAGATCATGGAAGTGCTGCGCGCCTCGAGCTGGCAGGACTACAAGGAAGGCGAGGAGATCGTCAAGGAAGGCGAGATGGACGATCGCTTCTACATCATCGTGTCGGGCGCGGTGTCCGTGCAGCGGCACAGCAAGCAGCTCGGGCGCCTCGAGAGCGGCGACTGCTTCGGCGAAACGAGTTACGTCCGCGGCGCGAAGCGCACGGCGACCATCAAGGCCGACGGTCCGATGAGCGTGATGAAGGTGAGTTCAACGCTGCTCGAGCAGGTCTCGGCTTCCTGCCAGCTGCACTTCAACAAGGTGTTCCTGCGCAGCCTCATCTCGCGGCTGCAGGGCACCGACCCGTCGCGCAACGCCTCGGCGAGCGCGAACGCGAGCGCCTTCAACACCACGACCAACTGACGCTTCAGGCGTCCTTGTCGCGCTCGATGAGGGCGTAGGCCGAGTGGTTGTGGATCGACTCGAAATTCTCCGACTCGATCACGTATGCCCGCACGCGCGGTTCGGCGTTCAGTCGCACCGCGACGTCGCGCACGATGTCTTCCACGAATTTCGGATTGTCGTAGGCGCGCTCGGTCACGTATTTCTCGTCCGCGCGCTTCAAGATGCCGTAGAGCTCGCACGAGCCTTCGCTTTCCGCCATCTCGATCAACTCCTCCATCCAGATGTGCTCGGCGATCTTCGCCGTGATCGTGATGTGCGAGCGCTGGTTGTGCGCGCCGTAGTTCGAAATGCTCTTCGAGCAGGGACAGAGGCTGGTCACGGCGACCACGACCTTGATCCACATCTGTGTCTTGCCGCCGCTCCGCTCGCCGATCAGCGTCGCCTTGTAGTCCATCAGGCTCTCGACACCCGACACCGGCGCCTTCTTCATGACGAAATACGGGAACGACATCTCGATGTGGCCGGAGTCCGCATCGAGGCGCGTCGTCATCTCCTCGAGCATCGCCTTGAACGAGGTCACGCAGATCTCGCGCTCGTGATGCAGGATCTCGACGAAGCGCGACATGTGCGTGCCCTTGAAGCTGTGGGGCAGGTTCACGTACATGTTGAAGTTCGCGATCGTGTGCTGCTCGCCGCCCGAGCGGTCCTTCACCCGCACGGGGTGAAAGATGTCCTTGATCCCGACCTTGTTGATCGGAATCTGCCGAGTATCGGCGCGGCCCTGGACGTCCTCGATCGGCAAGTCTATGGCGTCATCGTTCATGGGGTGCCCGGCTGTTCGCTGATGTGAGATCGCCCCGCAATCGGGGCCTGATCCATGGGGGCGGGAGCATCTAATCACAGGGGGGCGCAAAAAACCAAGGCGACCCGGCCTTATGTCTGCCGCCCCGCTGATACCCAATATCCGGGAACCCGCGGGCCGGGCGCTGCATTGCGCAGCGTCACGCCTTTGCGGGAACCGCGCGCCCGTCCGGTCGCCACCACGTGGAAATGCTTTCAAAAAGGCTGCGCAAATCGAGCCCCGCCGCGGCCAGGCATTCGTCGCGCGATCCGTGTTCGATGAAGCGGTCGGGGATGCCGAGATGCAGGATCGGGCGCAACAGGCCGTCAGCCGCCAGCGCTTCGGCAACGGCACTGCCGGCGCCGCCCGCGACGACGTTCTCCTCGAGGGTGATGAGGGCCTCGTGGTCGCGGGCAACCTGACGCAGGAGCTCGAGGTCGAGCGGCTTGACGAAGCGCATGTTGATGACGGTGGCGTCCAGCCGCTCGCCGATCTTGTCGGCGGGCGCGACCATCGTTCCAAAAGCGAGCAGGGCGAGTCCGGACCCGCCGCTGCGCCGCGGTTGCGCCTTGCCGACGGGCAGCGGCTTCATTTCCTCGACCTGCGCGACGCCCGGCCCCTGGCCGCGCGGGTACCGCACGGCGGCGGGCTGCGCCAGAGTCGTCGCCGTGAACAGCATCTGCCGGCATTCGTTTTCATCGGCCGGCGCCATCACGACCATGTTCGGCACGCAGCGGAGAAAACTCAGATCGAAGGCGCCCTGGTGTGTCGCGCCGTCGCCGCCGACGAGGCCTGCGCGATCGAGGGCGAACACCACCGGCAGGTTCTGCAACGCGACGTCGTGAATCAGCTGATCGTAGCCGCGCTGCAGGAACGTGGAGTAGATCGCGACGACCGGCTTCGCGCCTTCACAGGCGAGTCCCGCCGCGAGCGTCACCGAATGCTGTTCGGCGATGCCGACGTCGAAGTAGCGCTCGGGAAATTTCTTCTCGAATTCCACCAGCCCCGAGCCTTCACGCATGGCGGGCGTGATCGCGACGACGCGCTGATCGATTGCGGCCATGTCGCACAGCCACTTGCCGAAGACCTGGCTATAGCTCGGGCCGCTCGCCTTCTCCTTGTAGATGGTGCCGGTGAGCGGATCGAAGGGGCCGGGTCCGTGCCACTTGATCGGGTCTGCTTCGGCGGGTGGATAGCCTTTGCCCTTGCGCGTGACGATGTGCAGGAACTGCGGGCCCTTCAGGTCACGCAGGTTCTTCAGCGTATGCACCAGCGCCTTGAGGTCGTGACCGTCGATGGGGCCGATGTAGTTGAGCCCCATCTCCTCGAACATCGTGCCGGGAAGCACCATGCCCTTCATGTGCTCCTCGGATCGGCGTGCGAGTTCCCAGACCGTCGGCATCCGGCGCAACACCTTCTTGCCGCCCTCGCGGATGGACGCATAGAACTTGCCGGAGAGCAGCTTCGCAAAATAATTCGACATCGCGCCGACGTTTTCCGAGATCGACATGTCGTTGTCGTTCAGGATCACGAGGAGATTCACGTCGAGGCTCCCGACGTGATTGAGCGCTTCGAACGCCATGCCCGCAGTCACCGCGCCGTCACCGATCACCGCGACGACGCGCCTTTGTTCGCCCGCGCGCGCCGCGCCGATCGCCATGCCGAGCGCCGCGCTGATCGAAGTGCTCGAGTGGCCGACGCCGAAATTGTCGTAGACGCTTTCCGCGCGCGACGGGAACGGGGCAAGTCCGCCACCCTGCTTGATCGTTTGCAGGCGGTCGCGCCGGCCGGTGAGCACCTTGTGCGGATAGGCCTGGTGGCCGACGTCCCAGACGAGCCGGTCGTGCGGCGTATCGAACACGTGGTGCAGGGCGACCGTCAGTTCGACCGTGCCCAGGCCCGCCGCGAAGTGGCCGCCCATCGTGCTGACCGTCTGTATGAGGTAGCGCCGCAATTCGTCGACCAGCGGCTGCAGCTCGCGATTTTCGAGCTTGCGCACGTCGGCCGGGGACTGGATCGCGGCGAGCAGCGGATAGTCGTCGGCGAGTGCCATGATGGGCGGGAAGTTTACTCTAGTTGCTGCGCTCGACGACGAAGCGCGCGAGCTCGCGCAAGGGATCCGCCGCACTGTCAAATGCCGCAAGGTCGTCGATCGCCGCGCGGCAGAGTTCCTGCGCCCGCTGCTTCGCCGCCGCCATGCCGACGATGCTTGGATACGTCGGCTTGTCACGGGCGCTGTCGGCGCCGATCGCCTTGCCGAGCACGCTCGGATCGCCCTCGACGTCGAGGATGTCGTCCTGAATTTGAAAGGCGAGACCGACATGCGCGGCGAACTGGCCAAGCGCAGCGGAACGCCGCGCGTCGAGACTGCTCGCCGCGAGTACGGCGAGCCGCACGCTCGCCTCGATGAGTGCGCCGGTCTTGAGCTTGTGCATGGCCTCGAGCTCCGCGATCGTGAGCTTGCGGCCGACGGCGGCGAGATCGATCGCCTGGCCGCCCGCCATGCCAGCGGTGCCGCTGGCATCGGCCAGCACGTCGATCATTCGCGTGCGCGCCTCGGCGTCGACCCCCATCGACTTGTCGCTCGCGAGAATCTTGAACGCGAGGACCTGCAGGGCGTCGCCCACCAGAATGGCGGTCGCCTCATCGAAGGCGCGGTGACAGGTCGGACGGCCGCGCCGGAGGTCGTCGTCATCCATGGCAGGGAGGTCATCGTGGACCAGCGAATACGCATGGATCAGCTCGACGGCGGCAGCGGGCCCGTCCAGAGCGGCGAAGTCGACGCCGAGTACGGTGCCGGTCGTGTAGACCAGTATCGGCCGCAGGCGTTTGCCCGACCCGAGCACGCTGTAGCGCAGCGCATCGTGCAAGCGCGTCGGTTCCGTCGCCGGAGAGGGCAGCCAGCCATCGAGAATCCGCTCGATGCGCGCCTGGCAGGCGGCGGCGTGGGCGGAAAAATCCGCAGCGGCGGGCGGGTTCAAGGCGCGGAATCGTCGGCGCCGGGTCCGCCAGGCTCGGGCTCGAACTCGGCGATTTCACTCCCCCCGGATTTCTTCAGGAGGATCTCCACCCTCTGTTCGGCGCTCTTGAGAGCGGCCTGGCAGGTGGCGGTGAGCTCGACGCCGCGCTCGAACTGCTTCAGCGCCTCTTCCAGCGGCAACTCCCCGCGCTCAAGGCGCTCGACCAGCGTCTCGAGTTCCTTCATGGCCTTCTCAAAGTCGGGCGGGTTCGGGGATTTTCTGGCGGACATGCGGTGGACGTCATGCAGGGAGGGCGCGGCAACGTTACTGAGCGGCGCGCGGAGAATCAACGCGACCTGTTCGACGTCAAGGCAAGCGAAAATTTCACGCGCTGCGCGAGCCAACGGTGTTGACTTCGTTGAGGTCGGCGACTAAATTTTCGACGCCCGTTAGAATCATTCTAAACGCGATTCACTCTCATTTGTTGGAGGACAGGCTCGTGAACCTGAAAGGCAGCAAGACCGAAAAGAATCTCAAGGACGCGTTTGCCGGCGAGAGCCAGGCGAACCGGCGTTACCTTTATTTCGCAGCCAAGGCGGATGTCGAGGGGTTCAATGACGTGTCGGCGGTGTTCCGCTCGACCGCGGAAGGCGAAACCGGCCACGCGCACGGCCACCTCGAGTATCTCGAGCAAGTCGGCGATCCGGCGACAGGCCTGCCGATCGGCAGCACCTCGCAGAACCTCAAGGCGGCCATCGCCGGCGAAACCCACGAGTACACGGACATGTATCCCGGCATGGCGAAGTCGGCGCGCGAAGAAGGCTTCGGCGAAATTGCCGACTGGTTCGAGACGCTCGCCAAGGCCGAGCGGTCGCATGCGAACCGCTTCCAGAAGGCGCTCGACGCGCTCTGACGTCCGGCATTCGCTGACTTAAGGGCACCTGTCCGGGGACAGACCTCTGGTCTGTCCCCATCGGCAGGAGTGTGGTTCGCCAGTTCATGTGTCGAGGTGAGGCTTGGCCCAGGATTCGGGCGTCAAAGATCGACGACTCGCCGCGGGCCGCGAAGGGAGCCTCGAGGCGCCGACCCGTCATCCCATCGACTGGCAGTCGCCAGATTTCTACGAGCACGCCGCGCTCGACAAGGAACTCGAGCGCGTCTTCGACATCTGCCACGGCTGCCGGCGCTGTTTCAGCCTGTGCAATTCGTTCCCGACGCTCTTCGATCTCGTGGATGCCACCGCCAGGGGCGAGGTGGCGGACGTCGCGAAGGCCGACTTCGGCAAGGTGGTGGAGCACTGTTACCTCTGCGACATGTGCTACATGACGAAATGTCCGTACGTGCCTCCGCATCCCTGGAACGTCGACTTTCCTCATCTCATGCTGCGCGCGAAGGCGGTCCATTTCCGCGACGGTGAAACTCGCACCCGCGACAAGATCCTGAGCGCAACCGACGTCGTCGGACGCATTGCCGCCATTCCGGTCGTCAATGAGATCGTGAATGCGACGAATCGCAGCCGGGGCGGCCGTGCCTTGCTCGAAAAGACGCTCGGAGTGGACCGCACGGCGCCGGTTCCGCAGTACCACCGCCGGACCTTTCGCAAGCAATTCGCCGCCGATCCGGCCGCCGCCGCTGCTCAGGCGACAGCGGAAACCCGGGGCAAGGTCGCTATCTTCGTCACCTGCTACGGCAACCGGAACGATCCCGGACTCGTATCGGACCTGGCCGCCGTGCTGAAGTACAACGGCATCGGCGTGATCCTTGCCGCCGATGAGAAGTGTTGCGGCATGCCGAAACTCGAGCTCGGCGACCTCGAGGGCGTCGGCAGGCTGAAAGCGACGAATATTCCGGCGCTGGGCGCGATGGTCGACGCCGGCTACGACATCGTCGCGGCGATTCCGTCCTGCGTGCTGATGTACAAGCAGGAGCTGCCACTGCTGTTCCCGGACGACCCGGACGTGCGCAAGGTCCAGAGCGCGATCTTCGACCCCTTCGAATACCTGTGGCTGCGCCACAAGGCGGGCCTCCTGCGCACCGATTTCAAGAAGGACCTCGGCCGCATCTCTTATCACGTCGCATGCCACCTGCGCGTGCAGAACATGGGACTCAAGACGCGCGACGTGCTCGCACTCATTCCGGGCACCCAGGTTGAGCCCATCGAACGCTGTTCGGGGCACAACGGCACTTACGCGGTGAAGAAGGAGTATCGCGCAGCCTCGATGAAGATCGGCCGGCCGGTCATGCAGAAAGTGGACTCGTCGGGCGCGGATCACTACTCGAGCGATTGTCCGATGGCGGGGCATCAGCTCGAGTCCGGACTTACGCAAGCGCGCGCCCCGGAACATCCGCTTGCGCTGCTGCGGCAGGCGTACGGCATCTAGCGGACGGATCATGCAGCCCCTGACCCGCGATGATCTCCTGTCACTCGAGCAGTACGCGCGCGAACGATCGGCCTGGCGCGAACGCATCATCGCGCACAAGAAGCCGCGGACACTGCAGGTGGGCCCGAACACCACCTGGTGCTTCGAAGATCGCGCGACCATCCACTACCAGGTGCAGGAAATGCTGCGGGCGGAGCGCACCTTCGAGCAGGGCGGCATCGAGGAGGAGCTCGGCGCCTACAACCCGCTCATTCCAGACGGCAGCAACTGGAAGGTGACGTTCATGATCGAGTACCCGGACCCCACGGAGCGCGCGGCGGCGCTTTCGCGCCTCAAGGGCGTCGAGGACCGTTGCTGGGTGGCGGTTGGCCGGTTGCCCAGGGTCTACGCCATCGCCGATGAAGACCTGGAGCGCGAGAACGCCGAGAAGACCTCGGCGGTTCACTTCCTGCGCTTCGAACTCACCGGGGAGATGAAATCGGAGCTTCGCAAGGGGGCCGTCCTGGCGCTCGGAATCGACCATCCGGCGTACTCGCACGCGCTCGAACCGGTGCCGGAAGCGTCCGCCGCGTCATTGCTCGCCGATCTCGATTGATCGATACCCTTTCGGCTGGGGTACCCCGCCTGTAGAATCGCGCCGCGCTTTCCCCGGCGCGCCCGTTTGCCGTGTGAAGATGGCCCAGTCGTATACCGCCTCCGACATCGAAGTCCTGTCGGGTCTCGACCCGGTGCGTCGCCGCCCCGGCATGTACACCGACACCAGCCGCCCGAACCACCTCGCCCACGAAGTCATCGACAACAGCGTCGACGAAGCCCTTGCCGGCCACTGCAGCAACATCAGCGTCACGCTCTTCAAGGACGGTGCGCTCGAGGTCGAGGACGACGGCCGCGGCATGCCCGTCGACATTCATCCGAAGGAGAAGGTGAGCGGCGTCGAGCTGATCCTCACGCGCCTGCACGCGGGCGGCAAGTTCTCCGACAAGAACTACCAGTACGCGGGCGGCCTGCATGGAGTCGGCGTCTCCGTCGTCAATGCGCTGTCGAAGCACCTGGAGTGCTGGGTGCGTCGCGGCGGCAAGGAATACAACATCAGTTTCAAGGACGGCCGCGTCCATTCGAAGCTCGAGGCCATCGGCGAGGTCGGCCAGCGCAACACCGGCACGACGGTGAAATACTGGGCCGACCCGCAGTACTTCGATTCGGACAAGTACTCCGTGCCGAAGTTGAAGCACGTGCTGCGGGCGAAAGCCGTGCTCTGCCCGGGCCTCAGGGTCAAGTTCAAGAATGAGGCGACGGGCGAAAAGGACGAGTGGTTCTATACCGGCGGCCTCAAGGACTATCTCGCGGAACAGCTGGGTGACAAGGAGCGTCTGCCCGACGAGCCCCAGGCGGGCGAGGTCAAGGGCGATACCGGCTCGGTCGAATGGGCCTTTGCCTGGGTGCCCGATGGCGGCGAACTCACCGCCGAGAGCTACGTCAACCTCATTCCGACTGTGGAAGGCGGCACGCACGTCAACGGCCTGCGCGTCGGTGTCGCAGAGGCCGTGCGCGAGTTCTGCGAGTTCCGCAATCTCGTGCCGCGCGGGCTGAAGCTGACGGCGGAGGACGTCTGGACGCACGTCGCTTACGTGCTGTCGATCAAGATGGCGAATGCGCAATTCGCCGGCCAGACCAAGGAGCGTCTGGTTGCGCGCGAGGCGGCAGCGTTCGTTCAGGGCATCGTGAAGGACGCGTTTGCGCTCTGGCTCAACCAGCACCCGGATGCCGGCGAGAAGATCGCGCAGTTCGCGATCGAGAATGCCCAGGAGCGAGTCAAGGCGTCGCAGAAGGTCTTGCGCAAGCGCGTGGTCGCGGGACCCGCATTGCCCGGAAAACTCGCGGACTGCACGACTCAAGACCCGGAGCGCTCCGAACTCTTCCTGGTGGAAGGCGATTCGGCCGGCGGCTCCGCGAAGCAGGCACGCGATCGCGGCTACCAGGCGATCATGCCTTTGCGCGGCAAGATCCTGAACACATGGGAAGTCGAGCCGGCCGCGGTGCTGCAGTCGCTGGAGGTGCATGACATCAGCGTGGCCCTAGGCGTCGACCCGGGGTCGAGCGACATCAGCGGCCTGCGCTATCACAAGGTCTGCATCCTCGCGGACGCGGATTCCGACGGCGAGCACATCGCGACCCTGCTGTGCGCGCTTTTCCTGCGCCACTTCCGCCCGCTGGTGAGCGGCGGACACATCTATGTCTGCATGCCACCGCTCTTTCGGGTCGATGTGGGCAAGACCGTGTACTACGCGCTCGATGAAGACGAGCGCAAGAAGCTCCTCGAGCGCCTGGAGAAGGAAGGCGCGCGCGGCAAGGTCGTCGTCACGCGCTTCAAGGGCCTCGGGGAAATGAATCCGTCGCAGCTGCGCGAGACGACCATGGCACCGCAGAGCCGGCGCCTCGCCCAGCTCACCATCACGGGCGCGGACAAGACCGACCAGCTGATGGACATGATGCTCGCGAAGAAGCGCGCTTCGGACCGGCGCGAGTGGCTGGAAGAGAAAGGCAATCTCGCCGAAGTCTCCTGATGCAGGACGAACTCAACTTCGAAGGCGTGGAGAAGAAGCCGCTCAAGACTTTCGCGGAGAAGGCCTACCTCGACTATTCGATGTACGTCATCCTCGACCGGGCGCTGCCGAATCTCTGCGACGGCCTGAAGCCGGTCCAGCGCCGCATCATTTATGCGATGAGCGAGCTCGGCCTCTCGGCAGGAGCGAAGCACAAGAAATCCGCGCGTACCGTCGGCGATGTCATCGGCAAGTTCCATCCGCACGGCGATTCCGCGTGCTACGAAGCCATGGTGCACATGGCGCAGGATTTCTCCTATCGCTATCCAATCGTCGATGGCCAGGGCAACTGGGGCTCGCCCGACGACCCCAAGTCATTCGCGGCGATGCGCTACACCGAATCGCGCCTGACTCCCTATGCCGCCGTGCTGCTGTCCGAGCTCGACCAGGGCACCGTCGACTGGGTGCCGAATTTCGACGGCACGATGGAAGAGCCGACGCTCATGCCGGCCCGCCTGCCGAACCTCCTGCTGAACGGTGGCAGCGGCATCGCGGTCGGCATGTCGACCGACATTCCGCCGCACAATCTGCGCGAGCTCGCGGCGGCGCTGATCCACCTCATCGACGACCCGGATGCGACCGTCCGCAAGCTCATGAAGCACCTGCCGGGGCCCGACCTGCCGACCGGCGGTGAAATCGTTTCGCCGCGCGCCGACCTCATCCAGATCTACGAGAGCGGTAATGGCAGTTACAAGGCGCGCGCATCGTTCGAGGAGGAGGACGGCGCGATCGTCATCACGGCGCTGCCGTACCAGGTCTCGGGCTCGAAGCTCATCGAGCAGGTCGCCGAGCAGATGCGGGCGAAGAAACTGCCGATGGTCGAGGACGTGCGCGATGAATCGGATCACGAGAATCCAACGCGTATTGTCATCGTGCCGCGCTCGAACCGCGTCGACACCGAACAGCTGATGGCGCACCTCTTTGCGACGACCGATCTCGAGCGCAACTATCGCGTGAATCTCAACGTGATCGCGCTCGACGGCCGGCCGCGAGTGATGGGACTGAAGGACCTGCTGACGGAATGGCTCGAGTTCCGCATCAAGACGGTCACCAAGCGGCTCAACTTCCGGCTCGAGAAAGTACAGGCGCGCCTGCACATCCTCGACGGCCTCCTCATCGCCTATCTCAACCTTGACGAGATCATCCGCATCATCCGGCGCGAGGAAGAGCCGAAGCCCGTGCTGATGAAGCGCTTCAAGCTCTCCGACCGGCAAGCGGAGGCCATCCTCGAGACCAAGCTCCGTCACCTCGCGAAGCTCGAGGAACTGAAGATCAAGGCGGAGCAGCAGGAGCTCGCGGAGGAAGCGGCGGAACTCGAAGGAACCTTGAAGAGCAAGGCACGCCTGCGCAAGCTCGTGCGCGAGGAGATCGAGGCCGACGCCGAGATCTACGGCGACGAGCGCCGCACGCGCATCATCGAGCGTGCCGAGGCGCAGGCGATCGACGAGACGGAACTGGTCACGAGCGAGCCGGTGACGGTCGTGCTATCCACCGCGGGCTGGGTGCGGCAGGCGAAGGGCCACGACATCGATCCGCGCACGTTTCAGTACAAGACGGGCGACGCCTATCAGGCGAGCGCCAAGGGCCGCAGCACGCAATTCGCCGTGTTCCTCGACAGCACGGGCCGTGCGTACAGCCTGCTGGCACATACATTGCCGTCGGCACGCGGGCAGGGCGAACCACTGTCCGGCCGCATCGATCCGCCCGACGGCGCGAAATTCCCCGCGGTCCTCATCGGCGAACCCGATGACCTCTGGCTCATCGCGAGCGATGTCGGCTACGGCTTCAGCGTGCGGCTGAAGGAGATGCACGGGCGCAATCGCGCCGGCAAGGGCGTGTTGCGGGTGCCGGAGGGCGCAGGCGTGCTGCCGGCGGCGCCGGTGCCGGCGGCGGGCGATCCTGTGGTTGCCGTCGTGAGCAGCGAGGGGCGCCTTCTCGTATTCCCGGTGACCGACGTGCCCGAGCTCCCGAAGGGCAAGGGCAACAAGCTCTTCGGCATTTCCGGCAAGAAGGCCGCGACGCGCGAGGAGATCCTCACGGGCCTTGCCGTCGTGACCTCCGAGCAGAAACTCGTGATCGTAAGCGGCGAGCGCCGCATGACACTCAACGCGAGCGAGCTCAAGGATTACCGCGGCCAGCGTGCCCAGCGCGGCGGGCTGCTGCCCCGCGGCTGGCGCAAGGTCGATCGCCTGGAAATCGAATAAACCGGTGCCGGTGTTGGATAACTGGGGATTTGGGTTAGGGCTGCGACCCAAGTCCCCAGTTATCCAACACCGGCACCGGTTTATCGCTCGGCTTTGAGCACCACTTCTTCGGGTGCGTTGACGAAATACCCCTGGATGAATTCGATGCCGAGCTGCCAGAGCACCGCCATCGTATTGGCGTCCTCGACGCGCTCGGCGATCGTTTCGATCTTCTTGCGCTTCGCGATATCGACGAGGCCCTTCACCTTCTGCTGCAGGATCGGATTGCTGGCAAGGCCCTGCATGAGCGAGCCGTCGATCTTCACGAAATCGACCGCGAGGTGCTCGATGAGCGAAGCCGGGTCGCGGCCCGCGCCGAGGTGCTCGAGCGCCAGGCGAAACCCCATCGGCTTCAGGGTCTTGATCATCTCACGGGTCTGATTCAGGTACTGCGCCGCCGTGTCTTCCGTCACCTGGAAGCAGATGCGGGCCGGGTCGACCTTGCTCGCCTTGAGCTGGTTGCCGAGCCAGGTGGCGAGCGACTTGTCGATCACCGTGTCCCTGGAGAGCCGCACGAAAATGCAGCTCGGCTTGCGCGCCGCGCAGAAAGACATCGACGCGCCGATGACCCAGCGATCGATGTTCTTCAAGAGGTCGTTGCGCTCCGCCGCCTGCATGAATTCGGACGGCAGCACTTCCTTCTGCTGCTCATCGAGCATGCGCACCAGCACGTCGAACATGCCCTTGTCGTCGCCCTGCAGGCTCGCGATCGGCTGCTGCACGAGCCGGAAGCGGTTCTCCATGAGAGCGGACTTGATGTGCTTCACCCAGATCTTGTCGTAGGCCTGCACGCGCGTGTCGGTATCGGACTTGTCGACGACGTAGAACTGGTTGCCGCCCTGGTCCCGGCCCCGCCGATTCGCGGATGCGGCGTCGCTCAGGGCGGAAGCGAGGTCCGGATTGGTCGAGGGCAGCATGCCGAGGCCGACGGTGCAGGTGGCGGTCAGCGACTTGTCGGCGACCAGGAACGTGTTTGCGCCGATCTTCTGCACGACATGCTCGGCCCAAGCTTCGACGTCCCGGGTGGTGCCGCGCTCGAGGAGCGCCGCGAAACTGTTGCCGCCGAAGCGGCCGGCGACGTCGCTCGGCTGCAGCTGATCGCGCAGCAGTTCTGCAAACGCGACCAGGAAGTCCTCGCTCGCCATGATGCCGATGTCGCCCTGGATCGCCGCGAACTTGTCCGGCTTCAGGTACGCCACGTAGCGCACGCCGCCCTTGACCGGCTGCTGCAGGCGGGCGCGCGCCGCGTCGATGAAATACTTGCGGTGCAGGAATCCGGTCGACGGATCCGTGCGCACGGCTTCCTGCAGTTGCTCCTCGATCTCGTGGTCGTCGTCCTTGCGCGTCGGCACGCAGACGCGCACGCAGGCTTCGCCGTCGAACTCGGAGCGGTCGAGCGTCAGTTCCAGTGCGAGCAGCGAGCCGTCCGACAGCTGGGCATTCATGCGCAATGCGTGATCGCTCCACTTGCCCTGCATCGTCGCGACCAGCGCGCCTTTGAGCGCGGCCTGGCGATCGGCGTCGAACAGGTCCATGAGCGGCTGGCCGACCAGGCTCTCGGCGTCCGGGAATCCGAAGAGCTCGAGCCAGGCGGGATTTGCGTCGACGACGATGCCGTCGGCCACGTGCGCGATCGCATCCGCCGATCCCGTCATGAAGGTCTGCAGCTGCTGCTTGTACTCGCGCGCGGAATTGAGCGTCGCATTGAGCGCACGCTCGAGACGGAACGCCCTGAGCTCGCGTGTGACGACCGATTGCAGGCGATTGCGGTTGGCGAGCGAGATCACGTCCTGGGCGCCGGCCCGCATCGCCTCGGCGATCACTTCCTCGTCGACCCGCGCGCGGACGATGAGCACCGGCACTTCCGGGCCGAACTGATTGCGGACCTTCATGATCGTCCCGAGGTCGATGCCCTGCTCCTCGCTGAAGCAGACGAGCAGCTCCGGATTGATCTGCGTGAGCGCGTCGGAGAGGTCCCTCAGGTCCGAGATCCACGTGCAGTGCGCGGGGTGGCCGGCATTGCGCAGCGTCGAGTTCACGGCCTCGACGTGGTCCTGGCTGCGCGTCATGACGATCATGGGCACGGCGCCGGCTTCGCTCAAGATTCGCTCCTCGGGGGCTCTTAAGGGGCTCGAAAAAAGGGCGGCGGATTGTAGCACCCCGTCCAAGGCGCTCCGTGCGGGGCGGACCCGCTCAAGCTGGCCTGGGAGAGGTCTTGCGGCTATCATACGCGGCCTTTTTTTGGACGCCCCGGTGCAGGCCTTGCGGCTCGTCACAGAATCGGCAAGCGGCGTCGCCAACCCAAGCCACGAGCAGCGAGACCATGTCGAGCTACAGCACCAGCGAATTGCGGTCGGGCGTCAAGGTTCTCCTCGACGGCGACCCCTACTCGATCGTCGAGAACGAATTCGTCAAGCCGGGCAAGGGCCAGGCCTTCAACCGCGTGAAGATCCGCAATCTCAAGACGGGCCGCGTCATCGAGCGCACCTTCAAGTCGGGCGATACGCTGGAAGGCGCGGATGTCGTCGACGTCGATATGCAGTACCTGTACACGGACGGCGGCTTCTGGCATTTCATGGTGCCGGAGACTTTCGAGCAGCACACGGCCGGCAAGCAAGCGGTGGGCGATGGCGCGCAATGGATGAAGGACGGCGTCAGCTGCATCGTGACGCTCTGGAACGGCGTGCCGCTGCAGGTCACGCCGCCCGCGCATGTGGATCTCAAGGTCATCGAAACGGATCCGGGCCTGCGCGGCGACACGGCGACCGGCGGGCAGAAGTCCGCGAAGCTCGAGACGGGTGCCGTGGTGCGGGTGCCGCTCTTCATCAACGAAGGCGAGATCCTGCGTATCGATACGCGCACGGGCGCCTATATCTCGCGCTCGAAGCAGTAGCCCCGGGGCTCAGTCGCTCGCGGCGAGGAAGAGCTCCGCGATCCGCTCGAGCCCGAGCCGGTCCGCCTGATCGAAGCGGGCGAGTTCCGGGCTGTCCACGTCGAGCACGCCGATGAGCCTGGATTCACGCACCAGCGGCACGACGATCTCGGATCGCGACGCGCTGTCGCAGGCGATGTGTCCTGGAAATGCATTGACGTCCGGCACGACCACCGTCAGGCGATCGGCGGCAGCGCGCCCGCAGACTCCGCGGCCGAAGGCGATGCGCACGCACGCCGGTTTTCCCTGGAATGGGCCGATGACGAGTTCGCGGCCCTGCGCGAAATAGAATCCTGTCCAGTTGACGGCGGGCAGCGCATCGAAGAGCAGGGCGGCCGTGTTGGCGGCATTCGCGATGCGATTGCGCTCTCCGGTCAGGAGGCCTGTGAGAGCCTGCGCCAGCTCGGCGTAGCCGCGCTGCTTGTTGGCGAAGTCGATCGGGCTTGCGGCAAAACTCATCGCGACTCTCCGGCATTCGTGTCAGGCGCGCTCCGCGGCGAACGCTATCACTTCATCGATCGAGCGCGCTCCGCAGGCGAGCATCGTTACACGATCGAAGCCTAGCGCAACGCCGGAACAGTCGGGCAGGCCGGACGCCAGAGCTGCGAGCAGGTTCTCATCGATGGGCGGTGACTCCCGTCCCATGCTGCGCCGTGCCGAGCGGTCCGCATCGAAGCGGCGGCGTTGTTCCGCGGCATCTGCGAGTTCGCGGAAGCCGTTCGCAAGCTCGATACCATCGAGATAGGCCTCGAAGCGCTCCGCCGTTTCCCGATCGGCGGGTCGCAGGCGGGCAAGCGCTGCCTGCGAAGCTGGATAATCGTGAATGAAGCAAAGCGCGCCGTGCCCGAGCTCGGGTCCGACGACCGTCGACATGATCAGGTCCAGCCAGGGATCCCGTTCCGTGCCGAGCCCGTCCGGGATCGTGACGCCGCGCTCCACGAGCGCGCCTTGCAGCATCGCAATGGAGTCATCGAAGGCGTCGACGCCCGCATGGCGCCGCAGGGCCTCGCGGTAGCTCAGGCGAACCGCTGGCTGCCAGGTCGCGGAGGCACGCAGCGGCGCCAACATGGCGGCTAGCAAGGTCTCGACGTCGTTCATCATGAGTTCGATGTCGAATCCGATCCGGTACCACTCGATGAGGGTGAATTCCGGATTGTGGAAACGGCCGCGCTCGCCGTCGCGAAAGGCACGGCAGATCTGGTAGATATCGCCGCTGCCGGCGGCCAGCAGGCGCTTCATGGCGAACTCCGGCGACGTCGACAGGAATCCGCTGAGACCAAGCCCGCGGGCGCTCGCAGTCAGGCTCTCGATGTGCACGTCGGTTACGCCTGCCGCGGACCAGATCGGCGTCTCGACTTCGAGTACGCCGCGATCAGCGAAATGGCGGCGCACGGTCGCAAGGAGCGCCGCGCGCGTCGCGAGCGCTTGCATGGACGCGGTCGGGCGCCATGCCGATCCGTTCGAGCCGCCCGAAGTCAAGTGCGCGCCCGCCATCGGCCGATGCGGTCGCCGAGGCGCATGACGCGACCCGGATCAAGCCCGGGGTCGAGAGTCACCGTGCCGGGTGCGAACAGCAGCACGACTGTGGAACCCATGTTGAATCGGCCCATCTCGGCGCCGCGCTCGAGCGTGGCGCCCGTTTCGGGTGTGGCGAGCCGCGTGATGACGCGCTTCGCCTTCGGCGTCACTTCGCCGTGCCAGACCGTCGACATGCTGCCCACGTTCAATGCGCCGACCAGCACTTCGGCCATCGGCCCTGCCGGGGTGTCGAAGAGAGCGATGATGCGTTCATTGCGCGCGAAGATCCGGGGCACGGCCGCCGCCGTCGCGGTGTTGACGCTGAAGAGTCGCCCCGGCACGTACCAGGTCTCGCGCAGCGTCGCGTCGGTCGGAACGTGCACGCGGTGGTAGTTGAACGGAGCGAGATAGACCGTTACGAACGATCCGCCACGAAACTTGGCGGCCCAGTGCGCCGCGCCTGCGAGGAGGTCGGCGAGTTGATAGGCCTGCCCCTTCGCCTGGATCAGAGTCTCGGCATCGATGGGACCCGCTCGGCTGATGAAGCCGTCGGCGGGCGACACGACGGCATCCGGCGCCGGGTCGACGCGTCGCAGCCCCGCGCGCAGCTCCCGAGTGAAAAACGCGTTGAACGTCGCAAATTGGCTCGCATCGGGCTCGCGGGCCTCGCTCATGTCGACGGGGAAGCGGCCGATGAACCAGCGGATCAACCGGTTCTTGAACCACGGCCAGGAACTGCGGGTGGCGCGATACACCAGGCGCGAGATGAAGTGCTGTGGAATGACGTACTGCATCCACACGAACGAACGTTCGCCGATGCCGCGGCCGGGCGCTTCATGCGTCATCGGCTGCCTCAAACGCCGTCCGGCGCACCGACGAGGCGTCGATAGTCGTCCGCGATGCCCGCGGCCGTTTGCGGCGGCGTGAACACAGCGCTCAGCGCGCCGGCGGGGTCGACCAGGTAGATCGTCGAGCTGTGGTCGAAGGAGCCGCCGTCGCCCGAGCGGCTGTGCGCAACGCTGAATTTCGCGGCAGCGTCATCGAGCGCCGCCTTGCTGCCGGTGAGACCGACAAATGCCGGATCGAACGCCTCGACGTACCGGCCCATGACGACCGGCGTATCCGTTTCCGGATCGACGGTGATGAGGATGACCTGCGGCCGCGATCGCCCCGGCAAGGTCCCGACCCGGCGCGCGACATCCTTGAGCATCGCCATCGTCGTCGGGCAGATCATCGGACAGGCCGTGAAGCCGAAATAGACGATGGACCAGTGCCCCTGCAGGCGCGTCTGCGTGAAGCGGCCGCCGGTCTGGTCGACCAGATCGAGTTTGGCGATGCTGCGCGCAGGGTCGAGCCGAGTGCCATTCACCAGGGCGACGGAGTTGACAGGCTGCGCGGGGCCGCGGGCTGCCCACCAGGCGCCGAGCGCGCCGGCTCCGAGGACGCAGAGTACAAGGAGCAGTCGGTGGGTTCGGCTCATGCGCAGGCTCGAGTGAGGGGCGCGCATTATGGCGCATGCCACCAGTTGGGGACATCGCTCCCGGCCAGTAGACTGGCCGCGCGCAACTCCCGCGTCAGTCCTGTCAAACCTTGCGTGCCGCCGCGCTCCACCGTCGCCGATGAGATCCGCCGACTTGCGTTGCGACTCTTTGACGCACGCGTCACGTTCGGCCATGGCACCGACAACGCCTGGGACGACGCGGCGGCGCTCGTCCTGCATGCCGCGGGTCTGCCGCTCGAAAGTTCCACCGAGGTCTACGCAAAGGCGGTGACTGCGCGCGTGCGCGAACGCATTCGCGGGCTGGCACGACGGCGGATCCGGGATCGCGTGCCGACGCCCTACCTGATCGGCCGGACGTTTTTCGCCGGCCTGCCATTCAAGGTCGACCGCCGTGCCCTCATTCCGCGCTCGCCGATCGCGGAATTGATCGAGGCGCGCTTTCGCCCATGGCTTGCGCCGGGCCGGGTGCGGCGCATCCTCGACATTGGCACAGGGGGCGGCTGCATCGCCGTTGCCTGCGCCCGGTATTTTCCGCGTGCGCGCGTCGTCGCTACCGATATTTCCACGGCCGCACTGGCGCTCGCCGCGGTCAACGCCCGCGCTCTTCGCGTACGCACCCGGCTGCGCTTGCGGCGCGCGGATCTCTTTCCGGCGGCGGGCGAGGGTCCCTTCGACCTCATCGTCGCGAATCCGCCATACGTCGGGACGCGTGAGTACGCGGCGCTGCCGTTGGAATATCGCCGCGAGCCCGCGACAGCGCTGTGTTCCGGGCGCGACGGCCTCGACGCCGTGCGCCGGATCCTGGCGCGGGCGCGGACATTCCTGACGCGAGCGGGTATTCTCATCGTCGAAGTCGGCAACAGCGATCGCGCGCTCGCCAAGGCTTTTCCGCGGGTGCCGTTCCTGTGGCTCGAATTCGCGCGCGGTGGCGGCGGGGTGTTCTTGTTGACCCGCGCGGAGCTCGAGCGCCATGCCGCGGACTTCGAAGGCGCATTGGACGATTGATTCGGTTGGACCTCAAGGGACATGTCAGGCAACACATTCGGCAAGCTCTTCACCGTCACGACCTTCGGCGAGAGCCATGGACCCGCGATCGGCTGTGTTGTCGACGGCTGCCCGCCGGGTCTTGCGCTTGCCGAAAGCGATCTGCAGCCGGACGTCGATCGGCGGCGTCCGGGCACTTCGCAATTCACGAGCCAGCGCCGGGAGCCCGACCAGGTGCGGATCCTGTCGGGCGTTTTCGAAGGGGTCACCACCGGCACTCCGATCGGCCTCCTGGTCGACAACGTCGATCAACGCGCACGCGACTACGAAAAGATCAAGGACCGGTTTCGGCCGGGGCACGCGGACTACACCTATCAGCAGAAATACGGCCGTCGCGACTATCGCGGCGGGGGAAGGTCGTCTGCGCGTGAAACGGTCATGCGCGTCGCTGCCGGTGCGATCGCGCGGAAATATCTGCGCGAACGCTGCGCCATCGAGATCTCGGGCTACCTGTCGCAGATCGGCTCGCTCGTGCTCGACCCGGTCGATCCGCGCTCGGCGTACGACAATCCCTTTTTCTGCCCGGATCCGGCGCGCGTGCCCGAGCTCGAGCAGCTCATCTGGAAGCTCCGGGAAGAAGGTGACTCGATCGGCGCACGCGTCACCGTCATGGCGACGGGCCTGCCGCCAGGCCTTGGCGAACCGGTGTTCGATCGGCTCGATGCCGATGTCGCGCACGCGCTGATGGGTATCAACGCGGTCAAGGGCGTCGAGATCGGGGCCGGCTTTCGAGCCGTCGCCCAGCGCGGTTCGGAGCATCGCGATCTCATCACGCCGGCCGGTTTTCTCAGCAACAACGCTGGCGGCACCCTCGGCGGCATCTCATCCGGCCAGACGCTGGTCGCGCATATCGCGATCAAGCCGACTTCCAGCATCCCGCTGCCCGGGTCCACGGTCGACCTTGAGGGCCGGCCGGTGGACGTGTCGACGACCGGCCGCCACGACCCTTGTGTCGGCCTGCGGGCGACGCCGATCGCCGAGGCGATGCTGGCTCTGGTGCTGGTCGATCACTACCTGCGAAACCGGGCGCAGAATGCTGACGTGCGCTCGTCGACTCCGACCGTCCCAGGAGGCAAATCTGACTGATCCGGAGCCGGCCGCGCCTTCTGACGCACTCCACAGTCCGGGTAGAGTGGGCCTGCCCGATGCAAGAACTGTGAAATTCATCCAAGTGCCTGCCGCGCAAAGACTTTGGTCTCTGACTATTGTTAAGCTATAGTTCGGCGCCTGATGACCGGGCTTGTGAAGAACGGTGCCTAAACTACTGTATAGAGGCGTATTCGGCCTCCACGAGCCGCGTTCCCGGGGAGTCCTGATGTCACGAACAATGCTGCGTCTCGCTGTGCTGGCGCTGCTCCTTTCGCCGGTCAGCGCATTTGCGCTCGGACTCGGCGAGATCCATGTCAATTCGGCGCTCAATGAGCCACTGAATGCCGAGATCGAACTCGTTTCGGCGACTCCCGACGAACTGAGCTCCGTCAGCGCGGCGCTCGCGTCGCGCGACACCTTCACGCGCTACGGTCTTGACCGGCCGATTTTCCTGAGCGGACTCATGTTCCGCGTGCAACGCGCGGCCGACGGCCGCGCGGTGCTGTTGGTGCGCTCGAATGAGGCCATCAGCGAGCCTTTCGTCACGTTCCTCGTCGAAGTGAACTGGGCGCGCGGCCATCTGCTGCGCGAATACACGATCCTGCTCGATCCGCCGGTTTTCACACCGGGCGAGACCGAGCGCGCTGCCGCGCCCGTCGCGGCACCGGAAGCAGGCGAAGCGCCAAGCTCGCGAGCCGGCTCGGTGCAGCGCGCTCCGGAACCGACGCCCGCGGCCACGCCTCAGGAATCTTCTGCCGCGACGGCGGTGAGCCCGGGTGCCGCCACTTATCAGGTTCGCCGCAACGACACGCTGTTCGACATCTCGCGTAATGTCCGGCCGGGAAGCCTTCGCGAAGTGAACCGGACGATGATGGCGCTCTATCGCGCCAATCCGGAGGCCTTCGAGGGCAACATCAACAGGCTGCGAGCTGGTGCGATCCTGAGAATTCCGGATGGCGGCCAGATCGAATCCTTGTCTGCCGATGAAGCGGCGGCCGCGGTTGCCAGCCAGTACTCCGAATGGCGCGCGAGCGGCGGCGGAACTTCCAGCCCGCACCTGCGGCTGGTAACACCGAGCGAAGGCAGCGAAGCGGGTGGCGCCAGCGCCGGCGGGCCATCGGGCTCCGAGGCGTCCACCGAGGCGGCCAATCTCCGCGACAAGATCAAGGGTCTCGAGGATCAGCTCGATCAGCAACGGCGGCTGCTCGACGTCAAGGATGCCGACTTGGCCCGCTTGCAGCAACAGCTGGCCGCGCAACAGCAGGCGGCGGCCCAGGCCGGTGCGACGACGGCACCGACACCTGCACCGACTCCCACGCCAGCGCCAGCGGAACCGACTACGGCAACGGCTCCTGTCGAAGCTCCGACGACAGCGCCGGCCGAGCCGACGCCGACCGAAGCGCAGCCGTCCGAGGCGCCCACGCCGCCTGCCGAGACGACGCCGGCTCCTGCGGCAGAGAGCAAGAGCTTCCTCGACTCGATCAAGGAATTCGTGCAGCCGTGGATGTTGATCGCGGTTGTCGCGGTCCTGCTGCTGCTCGTCGTCGTGCGTGTCCTGGCGCGCCGCCGGCGGGCGCCGGACCTCGACGAAACACTCGGTCGCCTGGCCGCGGTGTCGCCGGAGACCACGGCGAAATTCCGCAACCTCCGCGAGGACGATGACCAGGCGGATTCATTCCTGGTTGAAGAGAGTGGCGAGCGCCCGTCGGCGCCGATGGTCGCGGAGATCCGCGCCGAACGCTCACGGCCCGAAGCCGTCACGAAGCCGCTGACGGACGACACCATTTCGAGCGAAACGGCGATCAACCTCGATCAGGGCGATCCGCTCGCAGAAGCGGACTTCCACATGGCCTATGGCCTGTATGACCAGGCCGCGGACCTCGTTCGCATCGCGATCGAACGCCACCCGGAACGGCGCGACCTCAAGTTGAAGCTGCTCGAGATCTTTTTCGTCTGGGGCAACAAGGACGCGTTCCTGCAGCAGGCGCGCGAGCTCCACGAGACGCGCGCCCAGGCGCCGTCCAGCGAGTGGGACAAGATCGTCATCATGGGCAAGCAGATCTGCCCGGACGACGACCTCTTCCTGCAATCGCGGGCGGGCCATGCGGCGGTCGCACAGGAAGTCGACCTGAATCTTGAAGGCGGCGAGAACCGCGTGGACGTCGACCTGCTGGCCGCTCCCGAAGACGGCAAGGGCGGCGGCATCGACCTCGACCTGGGGGGCGACTCCACGTCTGCGACGGGTGAGTCACCGGCGTTCTCTTCCGACGGCCTCGACTTCAACATCGGGGCCACCTCATCGACGCGCGAAATGCCGGTCCCGACTATGGAGTCCCCGACCATCGAGTCGACGGCCTTCGACGCGCCGACCGTGGAACAGGAAACCGTGCAGATGCAGCCCCACGACGTGCCGACGGTGGAAACACCGGCGCTGCGGCGCGAGGGCACGGTTCGCGAAAAGATCGACTCGGCGATTTTCCGCCAGGGCCACGACGCGCCGGCGGACCAGACAGCGGAACTTGCGCTCGATGACCTCGGACTCGACCTGTCGAGCCTGCCGACTGGCGACACCGGCACCATCGAAGCGCTCGACGAAGAGACCGACCACCCCGCTGACGCGCCGACCATGGTCGCGGGCCTCGACGAAGCGTCGCGAAAACTGCTGGATGAGGCCGCAGGCCGTGGCCGCGATCCGCACCGCACGGTGGAAACGGCATCGCTTGACGATCCCATCTCGCGCGACGGCGGCACCGGCACCTGGGTGCTGGGCGACGATACCGACCAGCCATCCTCGAGCCGCGCCAACGGCGCGGACAGCAACGCGACCATGCGCGTCGGTGCGCCAGATGCGGCCGGCCGGACGGCCACGCAGCGGACGCTGAAGATGGGCGCGGTGGACGAGAATCTCGACATGGACCTCGACCGCCTGTCGGCGGCGCTGTCCGGCGATACGCAACGCCAGCCGAAACCGAGCGGCACGGCCGAAGAACGCTTTTCGACGGACGTGTTCACCGACACGAGCACTGGCGCGACGAGTTCCCGCTACAAGCTCGACCTCGATGTCGGCGAGGTGGCGGGCAACCGCGACCGCGACCGCGAGCCGACGGCGACGGAGCGGCTGCCGGCGGAAGACCTGGCATTGCCCGAACTCGAGCCGGTGACGATGAGCGAGGTCGGCACCAAGCTCGACCTGGCTCGCGCCTACATGGACATGGGCGACCCGGAAGGCGCGCGCAGCATCCTCGAGGAAGTCCTTACCGAAGGCAGCGCAAGCCAGAAGCAGGAAGCGCAGCGTCTGATCGCCTCGCTTCCGGGCTAGGCTCGCCGGCTCCCGGGCTTCGCGCGCGGCATGCGGATCGCCGTCGGTGTTGAATACGACGGAACGGCCTATGCGGGCTGGCAGTCGCAGGCGAACGTCGATTCCATCCAGGCACAGGTCGAACGCGCGCTCTCCGAAGTTGCCAACCACCCCATCGACGTGACGTGTGCGGGCCGCACCGACGCCGGGGTGCACGCGCTCTGCCAGGTCGCCCACTTCGATGCGACGGCGGTTCGCTCCAGCCGTGGCTGGGTGCTCGGCGCCAACACGCATTTGCCGGATGACATCGCATTGCTCTGGGCCATCCCCGTGCCGGCAGATTTCCACGCGCGCTATTCGGCCACTGCCCGCAGCTATCGCTACGTCATCCTGAATCGTACGACGCGCTCGGCGCTTGCGCGTTTGCGCGCCTGCCTCGTGCATCGTGTGCTCGATGTTCCCGCGATGCACGCCGCCGCGCAGTTCCTCGTCGGCGAGCACGACTTCACGTCGTTCCGCTCCGCCGAGTGCCAGTCGCGGACGCCGGTGCGGCGCGTGGAATCCGTCACGGTCGTGCGTGACGGCGAGTTCGTCATCATCGATGTGACGGCCAATGCTTTCCTGCATCACATGGTGCGCAACTTCGCCGGCGCGCTGCTCACCGTCGGCCTCGCCGAAGCCGCGCCGGACTGGATTCGGGAACTCCTCGAGCTGCGCGACCGCACGCGCGCCGGCGTTACAGCTCCACCGCAGGGGCTCTACCTGCGCGCCATCACCTATCCCGCGAGCCTCGGGCTCCCCGGCGCCGTCCTAGGCGAAACCGGCCTTTCGAGTATGATCCGGCCCCATGTCATGGTTTGAGCGCATCGTCCCTTCGCGCATCAAGACCGAGCGGCGCACCCGCTCGGTGCCGGAGGGGCTATGGATGAAGTGCAGCGCGTGCGACGCCGTGCTCTATCGCGCGGAGCTCGAGCGCAACCTCCATGTCTGCCCGAAATGCAGCCACCACATGCGCATCGGCGCGCGCGAGCGGCTGCTGCGCTTCCTCGATTCCGGAACGGCGGTGGAAGTGGCGACCGGGATCGAACCGGAGGATCCGCTCAAGTTTCGCGACAGCAAGCGCTATCGCGATCGGCTGACCGCCGCCCAGAAGGGTACGGGCGAGCGCGATGCACTGGTCGTGATGCGGGGCACGCTCAAGGGTCTCGGCATCGTTGCCTGCGCGTTCGAGTTCAAATTCATGGGCGGCTCCATGGGTTCGGTCGTCGGCGAGCGATTCACGCGCGCTGTCGAGCTATGCCTCAAGGAGAGGCTCCCGCTCGTCTGTTTCTCCGCGAGTGGCGGCGCGCGCATGCAGGAAGCCCTGTATTCGCTCCTGCAGATGGCGAAGACGAGCGCAGCCCTCGCGCGCCTGGCCGCGGCCCATGTGCCCTTCATTTCGGTGCTCACCGATCCGACGACCGGTGGGGTGTCCGCGAGCCTTGCCATGCTGGGCGACGTCAACATCGCGGAACCGAAGGCGCTCATCGGATTTGCCGGCCCGCGCGTCATCCAGCAGACGGTCCGGGAAACCTTGCCGGAAGGCTTCCAGCGGGCCGAATTCCTGCTCGAGCACGGAGCCGTCGACATGATCGTCGACCGCCGCGACGAACGCGACCGCATCGGCAGCCTCTTGAGGCTCTACATGGGCCAGCCCGTCGCGACCGACTGACGCGCGGTGAGCGCCCGCTTTGCATCGCTCGACGCCTGGCTCGCCTGGCAGGAGCGCCTGCACCCCTCGACGATCGATCTCGGCCTCGAGCGCGTGCAGCGGGTCTTCGCGGCGCTTGGCCTCGGTGCGTTCGACTGCCCCGTGATCACCGTCGGCGGCACCAACGGCAAGGGTTCCTGCGTTGCGCTGCTCGACGGCATCCTGGGTGCCGGACGCCTCAAGGTGGGAACGTTCACCTCTCCGCACCTGAGCCGCTACAACGAACGCGTCCGCATCGCCGGTGTCGAGGCGAGCGACGCGGCGCTGATGCGGGCGTTCGAGCGGATCGAGGATGTCCGTGGCGCGGTGAGTCTCACCTTTTTCGAGTACAACACGCTGGCCGCGCTCTTTCTCTTCGCCGATGCCCGGCTCGACGCGCTCATTCTCGAAGTCGGCCTCGGCGGGCGGCTCGACGCGGTCAACATCATCGACGCCGACTCGGCCTTGCTCGTGAGTGTCGGCATCGATCACGTCGAATGGCTGGGCGCGACCCTGGAAGCGATCGGCCGCGAGAAGGCCGGCATCTTTCGCGCCGGTCGGGCGGCAGTGCTGGGGGACCGCGCGATGCCGGCGTCCGTGCGGCAGGCCGCTCGCGAGATCGGCGCACGCCTGGTCGAACCCGGCCGTGATTTCCGCTGGTCGCACGCCGGCGCGCGGTGGCGATGGGAGGGCGCGGCCACTTCCTATGACGACCTGCCGGCGCCGGCGCTTGCCGGCGCGCGGCAGTTCGATAACGCCGCCGCCGTGCTTGCCGTGCTCGAAACCCTTGCCGACCGCTTGGCGGTGTCGCGCGCTGCTGTAGCGCAGGGGCTCGAGTCCGTCGAGCTGGCCGGACGATTCGAGCGCGTTGCAAGCGGCAGCGTCGAATGGATCTTCGACGTGGCCCACAATGCCGCTGCAGCGGCGACGCTGGCCGAGAATCTTCGTGACCTGCGGCCGGCGGGCCGCGTGATCGCCGTGTTCGGAGCGCTCAAGGACAAAGACGTCGCAGCCATAGTCGCGGCGGTCGCGCCCGTCATCGACGAATGGCTGCTGGTCGACTTACCCGGCGAGCGGGGGCTCGCCGCCGACGAGCTTGAGCGGCGCGCGTTCGCGGGCCGCACGGTGCACGCGCGGCGCGCCGGCTCGCTGCGGGCAGCCCTTGAGGCCGCGCGCACGGTTGCGCAAGCGGGCGATCGTGTCGTCGTCTTCGGTTCGTTTCACGTCGTCGGTCCCGCGCTCGAGTGGCATCGGCTATACTCGCGCGCGCCCAAAACCTGAGCCGGTTCGCCTGACGCACGAGTTCCGCCCCTCGCATGGACACTCCGTCGAAAGAACGCCTGGTCGGCGCGATCATCTTCGTTGCGGTGATCGTGCTCCTCGTTCCCGAAATACTTTCCGGGCCGCGTCGCGGCGCGGCTGCCAACGGCACTGCGGCCGGCGGGACCACACGCAGCTACATCATCGAGCTCGGCAATCCCGTGAAGCCCGCGGGTTCGCAGGCGGCCGACGCGAAACCGGCAACGCCCGCGCCGCCCGCCCAGGGGACCCAGCAACTTCCAGCCATCAGCGCGCCGGAACCGGCAAGCACGGCGCAAGCGTCGCCGGAGGCCGAGTCGCGTCCGCAAGCGGCCGCGGCCGACAAGCCCGCGGCGGACAAGCCCGTGGCGACGAAGCCCGAGGCCGCCAAAGCCGCCGTGGCCGGCACCGGTAACGATGCGTCCTGGGGCGCGCAGCTCGGCAGTTTCTCAAAGGCGGAAAATGCGGAACGACTCGCAGCGAAACTCCGCGGCCAGGGCTATCGGGCATTCGTGTCGCCCATCGGCACCGGCTCGCATCTGCTGCATCGGGTGCGCGTCGGGCCGGAGCCGACCCGCGAGGCCGCCGAGGACCTGATCGCGCGCCTGAAGCGCGACGGCGAGACGGCCTCGGTTGTGGCGCTTCCGTAGTGTGCGGTCGGTCACGCGGGCCTGTGTGCCGCGACCCTGTTTCCGCTAGAATGCCGCACCCGCAAACGGGTCGCCCACTGGATTTCTTGCTTCAGGATATCCCTGCATGACCGGCATCGACATCCTGCTCGTCTCGATCGTCCTGGTGTCGGCGATCATCGGCCTCGTGCGAGGCCTCATCCGCGAAATCATTTCGCTCGTCGTCTGGATCGCAGGCCTGTGGTGCGCTTGGCGCTTCGCCTACCTCATCGAGCCGGAGCTCGGCGGAGTCCTGTCCGAGCGGCCAGTAAGCCTCTGGGTCGCCCGTGGGTTGATCCTGGTAGGCATCCTGGTGCTTGGCGGCATCGCCAATGGGGTCGTCGGGTACTTCATCCGCCATTCCGCGCTCAGCTGGCTGGACCGCGGGCTTGGCGTCTTTTTCGGCTTGTTGCGCGGCCTTGTGCTTGTCGGCGTCGTCTCCATCTTGGGGCATGTCCTGAAGCTCACCGATGGCCCGTCCTGGCGCGACTCGCAGCTGGGAGCCTTCGCCGACTCGACCGGCGCCATGGTGAAATCTCTGGTCGACGACGCGGGTCAATCGCTGAAGTCCCCGGGCAGCTGATGTTGAGGAGCGCCTGAAACATGTGCGGAATCGTCGGCATCGTCGGAACGGGCCTCGTGAACCAGCGCATCTACGACGCGCTCACGGTGCTCCAGCACCGCGGCCAGGACGCCGCCGGCATGATGACCTCGAGCGACGGCGAGCTCTTCCAGCGCAAGGCGAGCGGCCTCGTGCGCGACGTCTTCCAGCAGAAGCACATGGTGCAGCTGCGCGGGAGCGTCGGTATCGGGCATGTGCGCTATCCGACGGCGGGCACGGACAACGCGCTCGAAGCGCAACCCTTCTACGTCAATGCTCCCTACGGCATTTGCCTTGCCCATAACGGCAACCTCACGAACGCGACGGAACTCGCCGAAGTGCTGGTGCGCGAAGACCGGCGCCACCTCAATACGGAATCCGATTCCGAAGTGCTGCTGAACGTATTCGCTTCGGAACTGCAGCGGGTCGGAACGCCGCGCGTGACGGCGGCGGACATCTTCGCGGCCGTGAGCGCCGTGTACCGGCGCTGCCGCGGCGGCTACGCGGTCGTCGCGATGATCATCGGCCATGGCGTGCTCGGCTTTCGCGATCCGAACGGCATCCGCCCGCTCGTCATCGGGCGGCGCGAAACGGCGCGCGGGCCCGAGTTCATGCTCGCATCCGAAAGCGTGGCGCTCGACATGCTGGGCTTCAAGCTGCTGCGCGACGTGGCGCCGGGCGAGGCCGCCTACGTCGACGAGCAGGGCAGGCTCTACACGCAGCAGTGCGTCGCCGCCGTGCGTCACGCGCCCTGCATCTTCGAGTACGTCTATTTCGCGCGCCCGGACTCGATCATCGACAACATCTCGGTCTACAAGGCGCGCCTGAGGATGGGCGAGCGGCTCGCCGCGAAGATCCTGCGCCTCAAGCCCGATCACGACATCGACGTCGTGATCCCGATTCCGGATACGAGCCGCACCAGTGCGCTGCAGGTCGCGCACATGCTGAATACAAAGTACCGGGAAGGCTTCATCAAGAACCGCTACATCGGCCGCACCTTCATCATGCCCGGCCAGGAGCAGCGCGAGAAATCCGTGCGCAGCAAGCTGAACGCGATCGATCTCGAGTTTCGCGGCAAGAACGTGATGCTGGTCGACGATTCGATCGTGCGCGGCACCACGTCCGCGCAGATCATCGAAATTGCACGCGAAGCCGGGGCGCGCAAGGTCTACTTCGCGTCCGCCGCGCCGCCCGTGCGTTTCCCGAACGTGTACGGCATCGACATGCCGGCGACCTCCGAGCTGGTCGCGGCGGACCGCACCGAGGATGAAGTGGCGAAGATCATCGGCGCGGACTGGCTCGTATACCAGGACCTCTCGGATCTGCTCGCGGCCGTGCGCCACGACTACGCCAAGATCGAAGAATTCGACACGTCCTGTTTTTCCGGCGAATACGTCACGGGTGACGTGACGCCGGAGTACCTGAGCCGCCTGCAGACCGAACGCTCCGACGATGCGAAGTCGCGGCGGCGCGCGGAACGCGGG
The DNA here is from genome assembly GCA_035644395.1 of Steroidobacteraceae bacterium. Classification (GTDB taxonomy): domain Bacteria; phylum Pseudomonadota; class Gammaproteobacteria; order Steroidobacterales; family Steroidobacteraceae; genus JBGPLJ01. The sequence goes on along the minus strand of DASQOR010000043.1, from coordinate 101,518 downwards.
CGCGCGCTCAGGGCCGTGCGGGGCGCGTGAACGCGCGCGGACGCGAGCTCAAGTCACTGCCGATGTCCGATCCGCACCGGCGCATGCTGCTCGGTGTGCTCGAGCGCGCGCTCGAGAGCGTCAATGGCCGCAGCTGCACGCGTGCCGCGGCTGCCCGGCTCCCGGATTGCAATGACTGGCGGGTGTTCGCGATCGGCAAAGCCGCGTCCGCGATGACGCTCGGTGCGCTCGATTGCCTGGGCCCGCGGGTCATCGAAGCGCTGGTGATCTCGAAGGATCGTCATTTCGATCCCGGGCTCGAACGCGCCGCCGGCGTAACCTGCCTGGCGAGCGGACACCCGCTACCCGATGAGCGCAGCCTCGCAGCGGGTGCCGAGCTGCTGCGCCGGCTGCAAGGCCTCGCGCCCGCACAGAAAGTCCTCTTCCTGATTTCGGGCGGCGCGTCGAGCCTCGTCGAGGCGCTGCCGGAAGGCGTGTCGTTCGCCGATCTGAGGAAGGTGAATGAGTGGGGCCTGTCGATCGGACTCGACATCATCGGGCTCAACCGGATCCGCAAGACCCTGTCGCTCATCAAAGGAGGGAGGCTCCTGCGCCATCTGGGTGGCTTCGACGTGCATGCGTTTCTCGTCAGCGACGTGCCGGGCGATGATCCCTCGGTCATCGGTTCCGGAATCCTCGGGGCACCGGAGTCCGTGATCGGACCCGGCCGGATGCCGGCGTGGGTCCAGGCCATCATGAAATCCGCGCTCCCCGCCACCATCCCGGACGACCTCAGGATCGAGCGCGAGGTGATCGCGCGGCTCGACGATGCGCTCGAGGCCGCGCACGTCGCGGGCGTCAAGCAAGGCCTCAAGGTTGCCGTTCACGCGCAGCACTTCACCGGCGACGCCTGCCGGCTTGCCGTGCATTGCGCGCATGAAATGATCCTGAGCGAGGCGGATCTGAATCTCTGGGGCGGCGAGTCCACGGTGGTCCTGCCCGAGTCGCCGGGCCGTGGCGGGCGCAACCAGCACCTTGCGCTTGCCGCGGCGCGGCTCCTCGCGGGTCACGACGATCTCGCCCTGCTTGCGGCGGGCTCGGATGGAACCGATGGCCCGACGAACGATGCGGGCGCGCTGGTCGACGGCTCGACGCTCGATCGCGGCACGATCGCGGGCTTCGATGCGCAGACCTGCCTCGATCGCTGCGACTCGGGTTCGTTCCTGGAAGCAAGCGGTGACCTGGTGAGCACCGGTCCGACCGGCACGAATGTCGGGGATCTCGTCATCGGCCTGCGCGTGCCGAGCACGCTCGCCCGCCGCTAGGGCGTCAGGGCGCGGCCGTGGCTCCCCGGATCCTGGTCATCGCGGCAAGCGCCGACTTTCGGCGCCTGTTGCGGCTGCATCTTGAAACGGCCTGGCCCGATGTCGAGATCGCCGAGCGCGACGGCGGGCGGGACGGCCCGCTCGCCGCGGAATTCACGGCGGCCGCGTTCGACGTCGTGCTGCTCGATGCTGAAGCCGGCAGCAACTCGGACTTCGACGCCCTGCGCGAATACACGTCGCGCCCGCAGTTTCCTCCCGTCATCTTCCTCGTCCCGGAATTGAACGCCGAGGTCATGCGGCGTGCGGTGCAGGCTGGCGCCGAGCATTTCTTCGCGCGCGACCGGCTCGACCATCGGCAGTTCAGCGGTGCCATCGGCGAGGCCGCGCGCCAGCGCAAGCGTCTGCGGGCCGTGTTCAAGAGCCAGCCCGAAGCGGCACGCATGTACCGCTTCGGCGATGTGACGATCAAGGGCGAGCGCTTCATCCGGGTCATCCAGGCCGGCAAGCTCTGCACCGTGTTTCTCGCGGAAAGCGAGCGTGCGGGCGACCTCGTCGTCCTCAAGGTATTCCACGAAGTGCCTGACGTGAAGGAAGGGAGCCTGAGCTTCGACCGCTTCCTGCAGGAGTACGAAGTCGTCTCCAAGGTCGAGCATCCGAACGTCGTGCGCATTCACGATCTCGGCATCGCCGACGACCATGCGTATATCGCCATGGAATATTTCCCGCACGGCGACCTGCGCGAGCGCCTCAAGCGGCCGATGGATCCGCCGCAGGCCCTTGGGTACCTGCGCCAGATGGCTTGTGCGCTCGAGGCGATTCACGCCGTGGGCGTCCTGCACCGTGACCTGAAGCCCGGCAACGTGATGCTGCGCCGGGACGGGTCGATCGCGCTGATCGATTTCGGGCTCGCCAAGCAGCTCGAGCTCGAGGCCGACATCACGGCGACCGGCGAGATCTTCGGCACGCCGTATTACATGAGCCCCGAGCAGGGTCACGGCCACGGCTGCGACGAGCGCAGCGACATCTACAGTCTCGGCGCGCTCTTCTTCGAACTCTGCACGGGGGAGAAGCCCTTCCTCGGCCGCACGCCGATGGAGGTCATCTACAAGCATGCCCAGGAGAGCGTGCCGATGCTGCCGCCCGACAGCGGGCATCTGCAGCCGCTCGTCGAGCGCATGCTCGCGAAGGCGCCGGCGAAGCGTTTCCAGAGCGCCACCGCGCTCATCGGGGCCATCGACTCGCTCGGGTCCCCGGCGGCCAGCCCGTGAGCGGACCCGGGGAGAAGTCGATCCTGCGGGCCCGCACGCCCGAAGCCTGGCTCGCAAGGGCTTGCGTCGATTGGCAGGAACTCCTCGTCGATCACGCAAACTGCGAAAAGAAGGCCGCATCCACGGCGCTCGCTTTTCTTTTCACCTATCCGCAGGACCAGCCCCTTTCGCGCCAGCTGTCCCGGCTGGCGCGGGAAGAACTCAGGCACTTCGAGCAGGTGGAAAAGCTGATGACGCGCCTCGGCGTGCGCCACCAGCGTCTGTCGCCGTCACGTTACGCCGCCGGCCTTCGCAGGCAGCTCGTCGCGCATGAGCCCGCCCGCAAGCTCGATCTGCTGGTGATCGGCGCCCTGATCGAAGCGCGTTCCTGTGAGCGGTTCGAACGGCTTGCACCGCGACTCGACGGGCCGATGGCCGAACTCTACCGGGGCCTGGCGGAGTCCGAAGCCCGGCATCGCACGATCTACATGGATCTCGCGCGGCGGCACGCGGACGAGCATGAGCTCGATACGAACGCCCGTCTCGCCGTACTTTCTGCGACGGAAGCGGATCTCATCACGGGCCCCGACCCGCAATTCCGTTTTCACTCCGGAGTGCCGGAGCGCGTCTAGTTGCGCTCGAGCGTGACGAGGTCGAAGCCGCGGTCATTCCAGCGCAGGACGCTCCCCTGGTCGTACCAGTCGCCGAGCACGATGCGCTTCGAGGGTTTGCCGTCGACGCTGAGCTCATGCACCTTCGGCCGGTGCGTGTGGCCGTGCAGGAGAAGCGTCACGCCTGCCGCGCGCATCGCGCTCTGCACCGCGGCGGGATTCACGTCCATGATCTCGGCGCTCATCCTCGAGACGTGATCCTTGCTGCCGGCGCGCGCTTCCGTCGCGAGGGCCAGCCGCTGCTCCACGGCTAGCGCGAGAAACATCGACTGCCAGCCGAGGTCGCGCACCGTCGTGCGCAGGCGCTGATACGAAATATCGTCGGTGCACAACATGTCGCCGTGCGTCGCGAGCACGCGCGACCCGTACAGGTGCACGATCGTCGGGTCGTCAAGAATTCGGCAGCCCGTCTCGCCGGCGAAGCGCGATCCGAGGAGAAAATCCCGATTGCCGTGCATGAGGAAGCAGGGCACGCCGCGATCGCTCAGGCGCTTCAGGCCCGCGACGGCCCGCCGCTTCTCCGGCTCCGGATCGTCGTCGCCCACCCAGACCTCGAAGAGGTCGCCGAGGATGTATAGCGCTTCGGCGGAGCTCGCCTCGCCTTCGAGGAACTCAAGGAATTGCGAAGCGATATCCGGCCGGCTCGGGTCGAGATGAAGGTCCGAAATGAATAGCGTCGTCATGGATCCGGCTACGGGACGATCTCCACCTTTTCCATGATCACGGCTTTCACGGGCACGTCTTCCTTGAAGTCGCCGCCCGCGCCCGTCGCGACGTTGCCGATGCGGTCGAGCACGTCGAGCCCCTGCACGATGTGGCCGAATACCGCGTAGCCCCAGCGGGTCGGCAGCGGATCAAGGTCGGCATTGTCGGTGAGGTTGAAGAAGAACTGCGCTTGCGCGCTGTGCGGATTCTTGTCGCCGCGCGCCATGCCGATGGTGCCGCGGGCGTTCTTCAGGCCGTTGCCGGATTCGTTGAAGACTCCGTCGCGCGCGGGTTTCTTCCTGAAGTCCGGCGTGAAACCTCCGCCCTGCACGACGAAATTCACCGCGACGTGGTGAAAGGTGGTGCCGTTGTAGTGCCCTTCGCGCACGTACTGCAGGAAATTCGCGACCGTGAGCGGCGCGCGTTCGTCTTCGAGCTCCACGACGATGACGCCGAGGTTCGTCGCGATGCGCACGCGCGTGTGCTTCGGGCCCTGATCGGTCGCGGCCGGCGGCGCATCCGGCGCCGGGTCGGCGGCGAACACCGCATTCACGGCAAGAAGTGCGAAGAGGGCGATCAGCGGTCGAGTCGAAATCATGAGGCGGGGACTCCGTCGTGTGTGTCGTGGCCGAGTCATCTTGGTCGCGTGATTGTGCGTGAATCATAGGGGAGCTGGGCGCCGAGGGCCAATGACGGCAGCCCCTGGCATTCGAGTAACATACGGGCCCATGAACGGTCCGCCGGTCACGCGATTTGCTCCGAGCCCCACGGGTGCCTTGCATCTCGGTAACGCGCGGACGGCCTTCTTCAGTTTTCTCATGGCGCGTCACGGCGGCGGCCGCTTCATCCTGCGCGTGGAGGACACTGACCGCGAACGCAGCGTCGAAGTTCACGCCCGAACGCTCATCGAGGAGCTCGCCTGGCTCGGAATCGCCTGGGACGAGGGACCGGATGTCGGCGGCAGTCACGGGCCATACCTGCAGTCCGGGCGGTCCGCGATATATGCCGGGCATTTCGCGAAGCTCGCGTCGCTCGGGCTGACCTACCCTTGTTTCTGCACGCCGCTGGAACTCGAACTCTCGCGCAAGACGCAGCTCGCCGCCGGACGACCGCCACGATACGCGGGCACCTGCCGCTCGCTCAGCGAGGCGGAGCGGGCGGAACGCCGGTCGAAGGGTCTGCCGGAGGCGACCCGCTTTCGCGTCCCGCCGGCAACCGAAATCCGCTTCGACGATCTGGTGCATGGGCCGCAGCGATTCCTCTCGGATGACATCGGCGATTTCATCATTCGCCGGGCGGAGGGCAATCCGGCGTTTTTCTTCTGCAATGCCGTCGACGATTCGCTCATGGGCGTGACGCAGGTGCTGCGCGGCGACGATCACCTTGCGAACACTCCGCGCCAGCTCATGATCCTGGCGGCGCTCAACCTGCGCGCGCCGGGCTATGGTCATGTGGGACTGCTGCTCGGCTCGGACGGGCAGAAGCTCTCCAAGCGCCACGGCAGCACATCGGTCGGCGAACTGCGTGAGCGCGGCTATCTCGCGCCGGCGCTCCTCAATCATCTCTTTCGCCTCGGCCATGCGCCGGAGCGCGATGGCTGGCTCGAGCCCGCGGACATGCCTCAGTTCTTCGCCGTGCGACACCTTGGCCGTGCGCCCGCCCGCTTCGACGAGGAGCAGTTGAATCACTGGCAGAAGCTGGCCGTCGAACGGGCCGATGCGGCGACGCTCGAGACGTGGCTTGCGGCCAAGCTCCCTGCAAGCGCAAGCGCGGGCGATCGACAGTCCTTCGTCGACCTCGTCCGCCACAACGTCGTGCTGCCTGCGGATGCCGACCATTGGGTCGACGTCGTATTCGGCGAGCTGCCGGCCCCGGCAGCGCTTGATCGCGAGTTGCTCCGGTCCGCCGGCGCGCAATTCTTCGGCGCGGCGGTGGCGGCGCTCGATGCCGCGGGCCCGGACATCGGGGCCATCACGAGTGCCGTGAAGGGTGCAACGGGCCGCAAGGGAAGCGATCTGTACCTGCCGCTCAGAATTGCCCTGACGGCGCGCAGCCATGGCCCGGAACTGAAGCCGCTGCTGGCACTGATTCCCAAAGCGCAGCTGCGTGCGCGGCTCGCGGCGTGGACCGGATGACGAGCAACCGATGAGAGACATCCGGATCCACAATTCGCTGACTGGCCGCAAGGAACCGCTCCGGCCGCTGACGCCGGGCCGCATCGGCATGTACGTCTGCGGCATGACCGTCTACGACCATATTCACGTCGGTCACGCGCGCATGCTCATCGTGTTCGACACCGTGCGGCGGTACCTGAAGGCGAGCGGCTATCACGTGACCTTCGTGCAGAACATCACGGACATCGATGACCGGATCATCAAGCGCGCCGCGGAGAACGACGAACCGATCAGCGCGCTAACTGCGCGCCAGATCGCATTCATGCAGGAGGATCTCGCCGCGCTCGGCGTCGAGCGTCCGGATCGCGAACCGCGGGCCACGCAATTCGTAGCCGAAATGATCCGCATGATCGCGAGGCTCGTCGAGCGCGACTACGCATATGTCGCAGCGGACGGCGACGTCGTCTATGCCGTGCGCAAGTTCGCGCCCTACGGGCGGCTCTCCGGCAAGAAGCTCGATGACCTTCGCGCCGGCGCGCGCATCGAGCGTGACGAAGCGAAACGCGATCCGCTCGATTTCGTGCTGTGGAAGATCTCAAAACCCGGCGAACCGCAGTGGGACTCGCCCTGGGGCAAGGGCCGGCCCGGCTGGCACATCGAGTGCTCCGCGATGTCGACTGAAATCCTGGGGAGCCACTTCGACATCCACGGCGGCGGCATGGATCTCAAGTTCCCGCACCACGAGAACGAGATCGCGCAAAGCTGCGCGGCCTGCGATACGCCCTTCGTCAACCTCTGGATGCACAACGGCTTCGTCAACGTGAACGAAGAGAAGATGTCGAAGTCGCTCGGCAACTTCTTCACGGTGCGCGACGTGCTGCCGCTCGTGCGGCCCGAGGTCGTGCGCTACTTCGTCGTGTCGAGCCATTATCGCGGGCCGATCAACTATGCGGAAGAGAATCTCCTGCAGGCCGATGCGGCGCTCGAACGGCTGTACCTGGCGCTGCGCGGCTGCGGCGTCGGCCGGGCGGCATCGTTGCCGGAGACCTTTCACCAGGCGATGTCGGACGACTTCAACACACCCGAAGCGCTCGCCGTCATCCAGACGCTGGTGCGCGATCTGAACGCGGCCAGGACGGCAGGCGACGCTGCGCGGACGGCGGCGCTTGCCGGGAGCGTGCGAGCTTGCGGTGATGTGCTCGGAATCCTGAGGCTCGAGCCGGAAGATTTTCTGCGCCGGCCGCGCAGCCTGTCGACCCGGGCAGGCGGCGCGCAGGGTCTCGACGATGCGGCGATCGATGCGCTCATCGTCGCACGCGCCGCCGCGCGCAAAGCCAGGGACTTCAAGGAATCGGATCGCATTCGCGACGAGCTGGCCGCGGCGGGCGTCGTGCTCGAAGACGGCCCGAAGGGTACGACCTGGCGTCGTAGCTAGGAGGGGTCAGACCCCGAGCCGCTTCAGCGCCGATTCGAGCGTGTTGCGCATCAGCATCGCAACCGTCATGGGTCCGACACCGCCCGGCACGGGCGTGATCCACGCAGCACGCTCGCGCGCCGGTTCGAACTCCACGTCGCCGGCGAGCTTGCCGTTCGCGAGACGGTTCATGCCGACGTCGATCACGAGCGAGCCGGGTTTGACCCACGCGCCGGGAATGATGCCAGGCTTGCCGACGGCGACGACGAGGATGTCCGCGCTCGCGACGTGGCTTTCGAGGTCCCTGGTGAAGCGGTGGCAGACCGTCACGGTGCCGCCGACGAGCAACAGCTCGAGCGCCATCGGCCGGCCGACATTGTTCGACGCGCCGACCACGACGCAGTGGCGGCCCTTCGGCGCCATGCCGGTGTGATCGATGATCTTCGTGATGCCGTAGGGCGTGCACGGCCTGATGAGCGGCAGGCGGATCGCGAGGCGTCCGACGTTGTACGGATGAAAGCCGTCGACATCCTTCGTCGGGTCGATGCGCTCGATGACCGCTTCCGGTTCGATGTGCTTCGGCAGCGGCAGCTGCACCAGGATGCCGTCGATTGCCGGATCCTCGTTGTAGCCGTCGATGAGGTCGATGAGCTCGCGCTCGGAGGTCGAATGTGGCAGGTCCGCCGCGACCGAGATGAAACCGGACTCGCGGCAGGCACGCCGCTTGTTGCGCACATAAACTTCCGACGCGGTGTCGTCGCCGACCAGCACGACGGCAAGTCCCGGCCGGCGCAGGCCGCGCGCCGTCATCGACTCGACTTGCGCACGGATCTGCGTCTTGACCTGCGCGGCGAGCGCTTTGCCGTCAACGAGCTGTGCAGCCATGGGGCGCGCATTCTGGCATGCGATTGCAGCCTCTTCCACGCGAAAAGCGCTTTAAATTGACCGGCTTAGGCCTCGTCCGTATAGTTCGCGCTCCCGAGAGGGCGGTGGCCCTGCCCGGGACGACAGTCCGGCGGATTCTTTGAGGCGGGGCATGGCGCAGTCTGGTAGCGCATCTGCTTTGGGAGCAGAGGGTCGCAGGTTCGAATCCTGCTGCCCCGACCAAGATGACGATGCCGATCGGCAGTGCGCCCGTAGCTCAGTTGGATAGAGTACCGGCCTTCTAAGCCGGTGGTCGCAGGTTCGAGTCCTGCCGGGCGCGCCACGTCGAAGATGTGGATGAGACGATGGTGGACGTAGCTCAGCTGGTAGAGCCCCGGATTGTGATTCCGGCCGTCGTGGGTTCGAATCCCATCGTCCACCCCAAATATTGGGCCGTTAGCTCAGCTGGTAGAGCAGTTGACTCTTAATCAATTGGTCGTAGGTTCGATCCCTACACGGCCCACCAATCCTCGACGACGCTAGCGGGGCGCGCATGCCAGGGAAGAGCTTGACCCGTGAATGGCCACTGGCGGCGAGCCTGGTCACGACGCTGCTCTATCTGCTATTCGGCAAGGGCTGGCTCGCCGACCTGTCGAGCCCGCTCTGGTTTTCGCTCGTCACGCTCTGGCTCTTCGCGGTCATGGGGGTCTCGGCGTTCGCCGTCGTGCGTCACGCGGAATGCCTGGCGGAAAGGCTCGGTGAACCCTTCGGCACCCTGATCCTCACGCTCGCGATCACCGGCATGGAGGTCATGATGATCGCGGCCGTGATGTACGCCGGCAAGGGCGAGAACGCCACGCTCGCGCGGGACGCAATGCTCGCCGTCGTCATGATCGTGCTGAACGGCATGACGGGTCTTGCCCTCATCGTCGGCGGGCTGCGCTACCACGAACAGACCTACAACCTGCAGGGGGCGAGCGCATTCCTCGCCGTGATCCTGCCGCTCTCGGTCCTCGGACTCATTTTGCCGAGCTACACCGTGTCGGCGCCGGGGCCCGTGCTGTCAACGGCCCAGGCCATCTTTCTCATTGTCATGTCGGTCGTGCTCTATGGCGTGTTCCTGGCGATCCAGACGCTCAGGCACCGCGACTATTTCATCGCGCCGGCCGTGCAAAAGCCGCCGGAGTCACACGTCGCGGCCTTCACCGCGCATTACGAGATCCGCGGCGTCGCTTACCACGCACTGCTGCTCGTCGCCTATGTCCTGCCCTTCGTCGTCCTGTCGAAGCAGATCGCCATGCCAATCGATCACGCGATACGGACGCTCCACGCGCCGGTCGCGCTCGGCGGATTTCTCGTTTCGGTGCTGGTTCTCTCGCCGGAATCGCTCGGTGCCACGCGCGCGGCGCTCGCGAATCAGCTGCAGCGCTCGGTCAACATTCTGCTGGGATCGGTGCTGGCAAGCATCAGCCTCACGATCCCGGCCGTGCTCGCAATCGGGTTCATCATCGACAAGAACGTGGTGCTCGGTCTCGATCCAATCAACTCGATCCTGCTGATGCTGACGCTCATCCTCTCGACGATCACGTTCGCGAGCCCACGCACCAATGTGCTGCTCGGTGCGGTCCATGTCCTGATGTTCTGCGCGTACATCATGTTCATGTTCGAGCGCTGAAGAGCTGCGGCCGGCGGCGGGCATGCTGCTCCTGTTTCTCGGCGCCACGCTCGTGGCGTCTCTCACGCCGGGGCCCGTGGTTCTTCTTACGATCGCCGTATCGATCCGGTCCGGCGTCGGCGCCGCGCTCCGTGCCATCTGCGGAATCTGTGTCGGGAGCCTCAGCTACCTCGCCGTTTCCCTTGCCGGACTGCTCGCCGCCGTCGTAGCACATCGCGCGGTTTTTCACGCGATCCAGGTCCTCGGCGCGCTCTATCTCGCCTACCTGGGGCTGCGAATGCTCGGGAGCGGGATGCACGCCGGCGAGCGAGTGGACGCCGGCGGCCGCAACTTTCCGCGACCGTTCGTCGACGGCCTGGTGACGCAGCTCAGCAATCCCAAGGCAATCCTCTACTGGACCGCGCTGTTGCCGCCCTTCATCGATCCCATCCGGCCCGTGGCGCCGCAACTCCTCGTGCTGCTTGCGATCGGCATCGCGGTCGATATCGTGGTGCTCGGCGCGTACGCCCTGGGTGCGGCAAGCGTGCGCCGCTGGATGTTGAGACCGCAGTTCCAGCGCTGGCTGAGCCTTACGGCCGGGGCGCTTTTCCTCATCATCGGGGCGCTGCTCGCGTTCACGACGATCGCAGCGTTCAGGGGAGGTTGACGGGATGGACTCGAAGGCGATTTTGGGACCCTTTCTGGCCTTGATGCTGCTGACGCTCCTGGTCTGGACCTATATGTACGTGCGCCGGATCCATTTCATCCGGGCGAATCGCATCAGTAACAAGGACCTGCAGAACCCCGAGGGGCTCGGCCGCATGGCGCCGATGGGCGTCGTAACCCCTTCGAACAACTTCAAGAACCTGTGCGAGCTGCCGGTCATCTTCTATGCGCTCGCGCTGTACCTCATCGCCGCTGACCGGGTCGACGGCAGCTACCTGGCGGCCGCCTGGATTTTCGTCGGCTTCCGGGCCCTGCACAGCCTCGTGCATTGCACGTTCAATCATGTTCCGCTGCGGTTCCTCCTCTACCTGGTGGCGTCCGTCGCACTCTGGTTCATGGTCGTACGGGCCGCGCTAGCTTTTTTTTGAATTCACGGCTTTGTAACGCGGCGAAGCCTTGGCAAAGCGTCGCCGATCATGCAGATTGAGCGCGGATCCAAACCTGCTCGGGAGACGATGTCATGGCCAAGAAAAAGAGAAAGGCTAAGAAAAAGTCCAAAGCGAAGAAGCGAGCCGTAGCCCGGCGGGCACCGAAGCGAACGGCCAAGCGCGCAGCCAAGAAGCGCGCCGCTCCCCGGAAGAAGTCGAAGAAGGCAAGGAAGGCGAAGAGGGCGGCGAAGCCGGCGGCTCGGCCAGCAGCCCGGCCAGCAGTGCCGCGTCCCGCTCCGACTCCGATCGCCGCGGTCAAGCCGCCGGCGCCGGAACCGAGCTACTCGACGCCGGCCCCCGCGCCCGCGGCTCCTTCGACCGACCTGGGCGGGAACAGCGGCATGCCAGGCGGCGGTCAGCCGTCCGGCCAGTAGCGACGGACCGCCAGGAGTCTGCGATCGAGTGACCGCCCCGCGACCTGCAGCGTCAGGTCGCGGGGCCGTCGCCTTTGAGCGCTGCCGCGAAGAATTCGACGGCCATCTGGCTCACCTGAATGTGGATCGCGGCGCGGTTCACGCCGCCCGCGTCACGGCAGATGGGGAGCCCGCCGCGCCCTTCAGTCGTGCAGTCTGAGAGAAACGTGTAATGCCCGACGCCACCCGGGAGGACCGTCAGGTGCGCGCCCTTGATGTTGTCCGCGAAGAATTGCGCATTGGTCTGTGGCGGCGCCACCCTGTCCCCGTCGCCGACGACGAGCGCCACCGGAATCTTCACGGCCTTAAGACCGCGCTTGCTGAAGCCGCCGCCGAGCACAGGGGCGATGGCGAACACCGCGCGGATGCGGGGATCCTGAACTGCGTCGTGCGAGCGGGCCATGGAGGCGCGCACCACGGGATCGCTGTCCTTGAGCGCATCGAACTGGCGACGGGCATCCGGAAATTCCGCCTGCGGGCCGCAGGTGAAGTCGCGCGATGGTGATGCACAGAACTGGTTGAATCGTTCGAGGCTGAATTCGCCGCCCGCGAGCGCGAGCACCGTGTAGCCGCCGAGCGAGAAACCGGCCGCCCCGATGCGTTTGCGATCGATACGCGGACCGACGAGCGGATCCTCGAGCAGGCGGTCGATCGCGACGGACACATCCCGCGGGCGCTCCCAGAACAGCACGAACCCCTGCGCCACGTATTTCTCGACGCCCGTATTGCCATGATGATTGATCGCCGCGACGACGTAGCCTCGCGCGGCGAGGTAACGGCCGAGCCACATCAGCTGGATGGCGGAACCGCCGGTGCCGTGGGAGAGAAGGATGAGCGGATAGGTCACGGCATTGGCCGAAACGGGTGCATCGGGAGCGACAGTGCCGCCATCGAACATGGGCGCGCCGACGGTTTCCGTTTCCCTCGCCGTGTCCCTGGCCGGATACCAGATCGCCACGCGGATCGGCCGCGCGGCCGTCCCGGACCAGTTCTTACGCTGCTCATCGACGAACTGGCGCGTCACCATGCCGACTTTGGCGAGCGCGGGTGGCGGTGCATCGTCGGCAAATGCGGGCCCGACGAGGGTCAGGAGACTTGCGATCAAGCTGACCGCGCGCGGCGAAAGCTTCTTCATGAGTCGAATTGTACTGAGCCGCACGTAATAAAGGGCGCGGGATACTTGAACCACGAATCCGGGAGATCAATGCGTGAGAATGAAAATCTGCCGTTCCATCTTGCTCGCGCCCGTCGTCTCCTGCGTCGCTGCCTGTGGCGGCGGTGGTGGCGATGGCGGTGGCTTTTCGCCGACTCCGGCTTCGGCAGGCGGATTCTGGCAGGGCACGACCACTGCGGACGGCGTCACCCGGGATATCCTCGGCTTCGTCTCGGAATCGAGGCTGTTTCACTTTATTCGCGAGGACGGCGCAGTTCTACGGCACGTTCACCATCAACGGCAGCACGGCGACGTCCAGCTTTATCGGCGTCTCCGCCGCCAACTCGACCTTCGCCGACGGCTCGAGCCGGGGTACCGGCACGCTCAATGCGACGATCCAGGCGCGCACGCAGCTTTCGGTGACCGCGACCTTCACCACGCAGAATTCGACGACCAGCAATATCACGATGACGGTGCAGTACGACGCCAGCCACGACCCCGATTCATCGCTCGCTACGGTCGCCGGCAATTTCACCAACATCTCGAGTCCCGGCGCCGATGTCTTCACGATCAACAACGGCGTCGTGACCTCTAGCGACAACACCGGCTGCATGGCGAATGGCACGGTCACGCTGATCGACGGCCATTACAACCTCTAAAACGTGGAATTTACGTTCGCCGGCGGCCCGGTGCCCGAGCAGAACGTCTTGCAGCTCCAGGGGCTGCTGGCTATCGACCTGACCAGCGATCCGGACATCCTGCTCCTCGCGGTGCACGGCACGTCGCAGGGTGTGCCGCTCGCATTCCTGTTCGCCCATCAGCGGGCCTAACTGCGAAATCCGTCACACAACTCATTGAGCCCTAAGGAGATGTCGCATCCCGTCGTGGTAACTTTCCCGCCCGGAGATTTGACATGTCCGACCCTGTCCTGGCCGCCGTCATCGCTGCCTTGGCGACGCTCGTCGCCACGATCATGCAGCTGCGCGCGAGTTTTGCCCGCGAGGCGGCTGCCCGCGCCTCGTCCGGTGGTTCGCGCCGCAAGTCCCGCGCACCGGTGACGCTGCTGTTCGTGGTCCTGATTGCCGCGGCGAGCGGCGGCTTCGCCCTTTCGCACTGGCTCACGGCCGATGAGCGCATTGCCAAGGTCGAGCTCAAGAAGGAGATGGACGCCCACATGGCGGAGCTCGACCGCACGACCCGCGAGCTTGCGGAGGTGCGCTCCGGCGTACGCGCCGAGACGGAAGCGGAACAGCAGCGCGTCGCGGGTATCAGCGGCGTCGTGTCGCTCGCGGCCGTCGGTCCGTGTCACGCCGTTACGACCGCAAGCGCCGCTGGGTCCGGTTCCGCGCCGGCGACCTGCACTGAAAACGAGGCGACGACCGTGACCTTGTGCGCCTCGGTACCTGTGCACGCCACCATTGCCGAAATCGAGCTCTATACGCGGCCGATCGATTCGAACGCACCCTGGTCCGCGACCCGCGTGCAACCGGGGCAGGAAGCCGATCACACGCGCTTTGCGACGTCGACATCAGAAATCGCCGACGGCGAAGCGTCGAGGCTCGTCTGCCAGAACTTCAGCCAGTGGGCGAGCGACCAGGCGCGCGCCGCGCGCATGGTTGTGCACTACAAGCTGTAATCGCTTCGCATTGGACGGAGCCGGCCGGGACCGGGCAGACTTCGCGTCATGACGAAGGGGACCTGCCTCTGCGGCGCCGTCCAGTACGACGTCGACGGCCCATTCAACTCGATGGTGAGCTGCCACTGCTCCATGTGCCGCAAGCACCATGGCGCCGCGTTCGCAACCTTTGCGGGCGCGCCGATCGGCGGCTTCCGGTGGCTCAGGGGCGAGAGCGAGCTCGACAGCTACGAGTCCTCGGTGCAGGGCACCCGGTCGTTCTGCCGCCATTGCGGGTCCGTGGGGCCGACGCTGCTACCCGACATGGGGATCGTCCTCTGCCCGGCGGGCAATCTCGAGGGTGATCTCGGCATCAAGCCGCAGGCGCACTGGTTCGTCGGTTCCAAGGCGCCCTGGTTTGCGATCACGGATTCGTTGCCGCAGCACGCGGCCTATCCACCGGAATTCGGCATGCCGGGGCTCGAGCGCGATCGCGCAGAGGTGAAAGCGGGCGTCGTCGCGGGTGCCTGTCTTTGCGGCGACGTGCGCTTTGAGCTGGAGGGTGCGCCGTCTCGCATGTGGCATTGTCACTGTTCGCGTTGCCGGCGTGCGCGCAGTGCCGCGCACGCGTCGAACGTCTTCTACAAGTTCGCTCAGCTGCGGATCCTGCGCGGCGCCGACCGGATTGCGGACTACAAAGTGCCCGAGGCCCGCCTCTTTGGCGTCGCCTTCTGCCGACGCTGTGGTTCGGACGTGCCACGGGCCGTACGTGAGCGCGATGTCGTCGTGGTACCTGGTGGGTCGCTCGATCAGGACCCCGGCATTCGCGCGCTGGCGCACATCTTCGTGACTTCGAAGGCGCCTTGGGAGGACATCACGGACACGACGCCGCAATACCCCGAAGCTCCTCCGGCCTGACTACTTCGCTGGCATGGCCGCGACCTGCGGCAGGACCAGGTGTGCAGCCGCGACGGTTCGCTCGATATCCTCGTCGCTGTGCATTGCCGATACGAACCACGCTTCATAAGCGGACGGTGGCAGGTAGATACCGTGCTTCAGGAGCGCATGGAAAAAATGCGCGAAACGCTTGGCGTCCGACGCCATCGATGAGGCGCAGTCGCTAACGGGAATGGCGCTGAAATGCGCGCTCAACATGCCGCCCACCTGATTCACGACGAGCGGCAGGCCATTCTCCCGGGCGGCCGCAGCGATTCCGTCGCCGAGCTGCCGCGAGCGCCGATCGAGGTCCGCGTAGATCGCTGGATTTGCCTTGAGGTGACGCAGCACCTCGAGTCCAGCCGACACTGCGAGCGGATTGCCGGAGAGCGTGCCCGCCTGGTAGACACGACCCTCCGGCGAAATGTTGCGCATGAGGTCCGCGCGGCCTCCGTAGGCCGCGAGAGGCAAGCCGGCGCCGATAATCTTGCCGAGCGTAATGAGATCGGCGTCGACGCCATAGAGCCCCTGGGCACCGGCCGGTCCGACCCGCAACCCGCACATCACTTCGTCGAATATCAGGATGGCGCCGCTCGCAGTCGCGAGTTTGCGCAAGCCCGCGAGAAAGCCCTTCGCGGGCGCAATACAGCCCATGTTGCCCGCGACCGGCTCGACGATGATGGCCGCGAGATCCTTGCGATGCTTGTCGACGAGCAGCTCGACGGCCGCGAGATCGTTGTAGGGCGCAATCAGCGTGTCGCTCGCCGTCGAAGCCGTGACGCCGCCGCTGTTCGGTTCGCCGAGTGTCAGTGCTCCGCTGCCGGCGCGCACGAGGAAACTGTCCGCGTGACCGTGGTAACAGCCGTCGAATTTCAGGATCTTGCTGCGGCCGGTTGCGCCGCGCGCGAGCCGGATCGCGCTCATGCAGGCTTCGGTGCCGCTGTTCACGAGCCGCATGCGCTCGAGATTCGGGACCATGCTGCAAAGGAGTTCGGCGTATTCGACTTCGAGCGTCGTCGGTGCGCCGAACGAAGTCGAGCGCGCGGCCGCCGCGTGAATGGCTTCGGTGACCAGCGGATGGGCGTGGCCGAGCAACAGGGCGCCCCATGAACCGACGTAGTCGAGGTAGCGGCGGCCCTCGATATCGATCAGCCAGGCGCCGACGCCGCGCTCGAAGAACAAGGGGGTGCCGCCGACGGCGCGCCACGCGCGCACCGGAGAATTGACGCCGCCGGGGATGTGCTTCTCCGCGCGCCGCAGCCACTCGGCGTGCAGGTCGCCGTCGCTCATCCGTTGCTGCGCAGCCAGGTTGCCGCTGCCCGTGCGAAATAGGTAAGCACGATATCGGCTCCGGCCCTGCGGATCGCGATGAGGGATTCCATCATCGTGCGTTCGCGATCGGCCCAGCCGCGTTCCACGGCAGCCATGATCTGGGCGTACTCGCCGGAAACCTGGTACGCCGCGATCGGCGCATCGCATGTGTCGCGGATGCGGGCGATGATGTCGAGGTAGTAACCCGCCGGTTTCACCATCACGATGTCGGCGCCTTCCTTGAGGTCGAGCGCGACCTCGCGCAGTGCCTCCCGCGCGTTGGCGGGATTCATCTGATAGGTCTTCTTGTCGCCGAATCCCGGTGCGGAGTCGAGCGCGTCCCGGAAGGGGCCGTAGAGACTGCTGGCGTATTTCGCGCTGTAGGCGAGGATGGCGATATCCGGATGGCCGCTGGCTTCGAGCGCCGCGCGAATGGCGCCGACCCGGCCATCCATCATGTCGCTGGGGGCGATCACGTCAGCGCCCGCATCTGCGTGCACGACAGCCATGCGTGCGAGCACGGCGTTCGTATCATCGTTCACGATAACGCCGTCGCGGACGATGCCGTCATGACCATGGATCGAATACGGATCGAGCGCGACGTCGGTCATCACGCAGATATCGGGAAAGCTCTTCTTGATCGTGCGGATCGTGCGCGCGTAGAACCCCTGGGGATCGAGCGCGTAGCTGCCTTCGTTGTCCTTGTGTTCGTCGGGGATCTTGGCGAAAGGCAGCACGGCGCGCACGCCGGCAGCCTGCAGGGCCTCGATCTCGCGCAGGGTCTCGGTCAGGCTGAGCCGGTCGACGCCGGGCAGGCTGTCGATGGGCTCGCGGCCCGCCTTGGCATCCGTCACGAACAGCGGCGCGACCAGTTGATCGGGGGTCAGCCGGGTTTCCTCCGCCAAGGCTCGCAGGGCGGGCGTGCGGCGCAGGCGCCGCATACGGACTGCCGGAAAGCGGCCGCCGGAAGCGTCGGACTCGCTGGGCCGGGCCCCGTGGCGGGTAGTCTGGCGGGTAAGTTCGTCCATGGGGCGCGATTCTCCGATTGGGGGTGTCGGGGCGTGTCACCGAACGGTCAGGCGGGATGGGACCGGGTCTCATTTTGCGCCCCACCCCAGCCATGCTGGACGGTTACATGCTCATAACGGACCGGTATTGGCCCCCTGGAAGGGCCATTTCTATAGTCCGCCGTCATGTACCGGTACGACGTCATCGACAAGACGCTGGTCAGGGAGCGCGTAGCGCAGTTCCGTGGCCAAACGGAGCGCTTCCTGGCGGGCCGGCTGACAGAGGATGAATTCCGGCCGCTGCGCTTGCGCAATGGCCTTTACATTCAACGCCATGCGCCGATGCTGCGGATCGCGATTCCCTACGGGCTCCTGAACACGAAGCAGCTGCGGGCGCTTGCCACGATCGCCCGCAAATATGACCGGGGCTATGGTCACTTTACGACCCGCCAGAACCTGCAGCTCAACTGGCCGAAACTCGAAGACGTGCCGGACATCCTGGCCGACCTTGCGGAAGTCGAGATGCATGCGATGCAGACGAGCGGCAACTGCATCCGCAACGTCACGAGCGATCATCTGGCGGGCGTCGCGCCCGACGAGATCACGGATCCTCGGCCTTACTGCGAAATCATCCGTCAATGGTCGACGCTGAATCCCGAGTTCACCTATCTGCCCCGCAAGTTCAAGATCGCCGTGACGGCGTCCGCGCAGGATCGCGCGGCCTCGCAAGTGCACGATGTCGGCGTGCACATTGTGCGCAACGCCGCCGGGCAGACCGGCTATGAAATTCTCGTCGGCGGGGGCCTTGGCCGCACGCCGATCCTCGGGCAGGTGATCCGTCCGTTCCTCCCGGAAGAGGATCTGCTTTCCTATCTGGAAGCGATCCTGCGCGTCTACAACCTGCTCGGCCGTCGCGACAACATCCACAAGGCGCGCATCAAGATCCTCGTGAAGGCGCAGGGCATCGAGCGCTTCCGCGCGATGGTCGAGGAAGAGTGGCTTGCGATGGATCGTGCAGCGCTGCGCCTGACGCCCGCGCACATCCGCTCGATGCAGAGCTTCTTCGTTCCGCCCGCCTACGAAACGCCGCAGTCGCAAACGGGTGCGCCTCCAGCGGACGCGGCCTATCAAGCCTGGTTTCGGTACAACACGAAGGCACACAGGGTCGCCGGCTACCGCGCGGTCTTCATCTCTCTCAAGGCACGCGGGCAAGCGCCCGGCGATGCGACCACGGAACAGCTCGAGCACGTTGCCGATCTCGCCGATCGCTACAGCTTCGGCGAAGTGCGCGTCACGCACGCGCAGAATCTGGTGCTCGCCGATGTGCGCGAGCGCGATCTGCCGGAGCTCTGGCAGTGGCTCAAGGCCTCGAATCTCGCGACGCCGAACATCGGCACGCTGACGGATATCATCTGCTGCCCGGGCCTCGACTTCTGCAGCCTGGCGAACGCGGGTGCGATACCGGTCGCCAACCAGATCTGGGAGCGCTTCGCCGATCTCGACTACCAGTACGATCTCGGCGAGATCGAGATCAAGATTTCCGGCTGCATGAATGCGTGCGGCCATCATCACGTCGGCCACATCGGCATCCTCGGCGTCGACAAGAGCGGGGAGGAGTGGTACCAGATCACGCTCGGCGGTTCGGCGAACGAACGGGCCGCGCTCGGCGAAGTCATCGGTCCGTCGGTTGCGAAGGCCGAGGTCGCGAACACGATCGCGCGCATCCTCGACGTCTACGTCGAATTGCGGACGGATGAGGAGAGATTCGTCGATACGGTCTGGCGGGTGGGCATCGAACCCTTCAAGGAGCGCGTATATGCGACAGCTGGTGAGCATCGCCGGCGTCGTGCCTGATCGCTGGGTCCATCTCAGCGAACTCGGCGCGGGCGCGACCGCTACCCGTCTCATCGTTCCCTGGATGGACTGGCTGAAGTCGTCCGGGGAATTGCGTGCACGCGCGGAACATATCGGCGTGGCGGTCGCTCCGGAGACGCCGTTCGCCGCGCTGCTGCCGGAGCTTCCACGTCTCGCCCTCCTTGCGATCGCATTCCCCGGCGTCGGCGAGGGTCGCGGCTACAGTCTCGGGCGCCAGCTGCGCGAGCGCGGCCACTTTCGCGGCGAGCTGCGTGCGTACGGCGAAATCTTTCGCGATCACGTGCTGTTTCTCGCGCGCTGCGGATTCGATTCCTTCGAAATCTCGCCTCGCGAAGACGCGGACGCGGCCTTTGCGGGCCTGAAAGCATTCAGCGTGGCTTACCAGGTGCCGCGGACCGAGCCGGCCGCGCTCGGCCTGCATCGCCGACAGCTCTAGCGACGAACCCCCGTTCAGGAATACATCGGCAGCTCGATGTCCTTGAAGATGCCGTCGATCTCCTCCTGATCGTCGGCCTGCGTCGCCTTGTTCACGAGCGGGCGCTCGAGATGCGGCGCGACTTCCCGCATGAAGTCGAACATGTAGCGCCGGAGGAATGCCCCGCGCCGGAAGCCGAGCCAGGTCGTGTGCGTCGGAAAAAGATGTGTCGCCTCGATCGAGACGAGGTCGGCGTCCTCCTTCGCATCCATCGCCATCGCGGCCACGATGCCGACACCGAGCCCGAGCCGCACATAGGTCTTGATCACGTCGGCGTCGCGAGCCGTGAGTGCGATCTCCGGTTCGATGCCCGCCCGCGCGAACGTGTCCTTGAGCGACGACGGTCCCGAGAGACTGAAAACGTA
The DNA here is from genome assembly GCA_035644395.1 of Steroidobacteraceae bacterium. Taxonomy (GTDB): domain Bacteria; phylum Pseudomonadota; class Gammaproteobacteria; order Steroidobacterales; family Steroidobacteraceae; genus JBGPLJ01. Next base: position 81,241 of record DASQOR010000043.1, on the reverse strand, counting down.
GGTCACGACCGGATACGCCGCGAGCTGCTTCAGCGTCGGCTTGGCGATGGCCGCGAGCGGGTGGCCTTTGGGTACCACCAGCGTGCGGCACCATCGATAGCAGGGCAGCAGTACGCAGTGTCCAAAAAGCTCCTGCGAGCCGGTCGCGAGCGCGAGGTCCACGTGCTCGGAAGCCATCATCTCGGCGATCTGTTCCGAGGTGCCCTGGTGCAAATGCAGGCGTACGCGCGGATAGCGTTCGCGGAAGCGCTGGATGGCCTGGGGCAGCACGTAGCGCGCCTGGGTGTGCGTGGTGGCGATCGAGAGCCGGCCCTGCTGGTCGTCCCGCATTTCGAGCGAAAGCGAGCGGATCGCCTGGATTTCCTTCAGGATTCTCTGGGCCCGCTCGATCACCCGCTGACCGGCCTGGGTCACGCGCGTGAGCGACCGCCCCTCGCGCATGAAAAGCTCGAAGCCGAGCTCATCTTCGAGCAGCTTGATCTGGCGGCTGACCCCCGGCTGCGAGGTATGCAGCTTTTCGGCTGCGGCGGAGATATTGAGTCCGCTCTCCGCGATCGCCGCCAGGTACCTCAGCTGATGCAGCTTCATGGTCGTCTCCGCCCGTTGAATGCACCGCAGTATATGGGGACATTCCTCATTTTCGACGCGTCGAAAATGAGGAATGTCCCCATTTCCCGTCCGATATAACGAACGCGCATGGTCTCAGAAGAACAAGTTCGTTCCGGCCAGCCGGGACCGGTTCGTATAGTCGGCCACGGTCGTAACCAGAAAGTCACCATGGTCGCAGTCCCCGTCAGCCCTGTCAGCCCGAGCCCCACCGAGCGCATTGACGCGACGGTGCGGATTCTCGAGGAAGCGGTCCGGAATTACTCCCCGCTCACCTACTCCTGCAGCCTGGGGCTCGAGGGGGTCGTGCTCACGGACCTCATCTGGACGCGCTTTCCCGAGATCGACGTCTTCACACTCGATACCGGCCGTTTGCATGAGGAGACGCGGCTCCTGCTGGAACGGCTCGAGCTGCGCTACAAGCGCTCGATGCGTGTCGTCTATCCCGAAGCGGCCGACCTCGAGAACTACGTGGCTGCGCACGGCATGAACGGTTTCTACAAGGGTCTCGAGGAGCGCAAGTCCTGCTGCTTCGTGCGCAAGGTTGCGCCATTCCGCCGCGCCATCGAGGGCAAGCGCGCCTGGGTGACCGGGGTGCGCCGCTCGCATTCCGAAACGCGTGCGTCGGGCAGCGAGATCGGCTGGGATTGCGAATACAACCTCTACAAGGTGAGCCCGCTCCTCGACTGGACGGATGCGGACATCTGGAACTATGTGCGCGCCCACCGGGTGCCCTACAACACGCTTCATGACCGCGGATTCACGAGCATCGGCTGCGCGCCCTGCACGCGCGCCGTGCAACCTGGCGAGCAGCCGCGCGCCGGCCGCTGGTGGTGGGAGCAGGTTGAGACCCGGGAATGCGGCCTGCAGGGCCGCGTCCGCGCCGTCAAGCCGTAACAGGCGGGCGGCATGGAATATCTCCCCATCTTCGTCGATGTGCGGGACCGCCCGGTGGTCGTGGTCGGCGGCGGCGCCATCGCGCTTCGCAAAGTTGAATTGCTGCGTACGGCCGGCGCACGCGTAACCGTCGTCTCTCCGGTGCTGGCTTCCGCGGTAACGAAACTTGCCGCGAGCGGCGCAATCGCCGTCATCCACGCGCATTTCAAGCCGGCCCTGCTCGATGGCGCGGCCCTCGTCATCGCTGCGACGGACGATGCACAGGTGAACGCCGCGGTGGCCGCGGCCGCTCGAGTACGCGGGCTCTGGGTGAACGTGGTGGACGATCTCAGGGAATCCACCTTCATCGTTCCCTCGATCGTCGATCGTTCGCCGGTCGTCGTGGCCGTTTCGTCGGGCGGCGCGAGTCCCATGCTGGCCCGCAGGGTTCGCGCCCGGATCGAAGCATTGCTGCCCGCGGGGCTCGGCCGGCTTGCGGACCTTGCGCGCCATTGGCGCAAGCCTCTGAAGGAACGATTGAAGCGCAGCGCCGACCGGCGCCGCTTCTGGGACTGGTTCTATGACTCGCGTCCGGCGCAGTCCGCGCTCGACGATGGCAGCCACGTGGCCGCACTCGATTTCGATCTCACGCTCGCTGCATTTCAGTCGGCGAGGCAGCCCGAGCGTGGTGTCGTGTATCTCGTGGGCGCGGGACCGGGTGACCCGGACCTGGTGACGCTCAAGGCACTCGAAGCCCTGGGCCGCGCCGAGGTGATCCTCTACGACCGGCTGGTGAGCCCGGAAATTCTGGCGCGGGGCCGACGCGATGCCGAGCGCATCTATGTCGGCAAGCAGGGCTACGGCGCCCAGGTCCGCCAGGAGGACACGACTGCATTGCTGATTCAGCTGGCGCGGGCCGGCAAAACGGTCGTCCGGTTGAAGGGAGGAGACCCCTTCATTTTTGGCCGGGGGGGCGAGGAGGTGCTCGAACTCGTGCGCCAGGGCATCGCCGTACAGGTCATACCGGGAATTACCGCGGCCATCGGCTGTGCCGCCTCGGCACGGATCCCGTTGACGCACCGGGCCACCGCACGCGCGGTCACCTTTGCGACGGCGCAGGTCGGTGGCGATGAACTTGTGCAGGGACTCGGCCCACTGCGGAGCGATCAGACCTGGGTGATCTACATGGGCGGCCGGCAGCTGCCGGCGCTCGCTGAACAATTCCTTCGCTCCGGCCTTGGCAGTGACACGCCCGCAGCCGTCGTCGCCAACGGTACGCGGCCGACGCAGGAAGTCATTTTCGGAACGCTCGCCAATATTGCCCACCTCGCGGCGGGCCTGCCTGCGGACGCGCCGTCGCTCCTCATCGTCGGCCATGTCGTCGAAGTGGGTGAGCAGATAGCGAAGGCCGCCGAAGCGGCGAGCGCCCGCGGCCAAACCATCGCCAACGCGGCGTCGGCCGCCTGAAGGATCTATGCGCTATCGCAGTGGCTTCTGGGACTCGGTCGGACGCACGCCGCTCATCAAGCTCGAGCGCCTGAGTGCGCAAACCGGCAGCACGATCCTCGGCAAGGCGGAGTTTCTGAATCCCGGCGGGTCGGTCAAGGACCGGGCCGCGCGCGGCCTCGTCGAGGACGCCGAACAGCGGGGCGTGCTTGCCAAGGGCGGCACCATCGTGGACGGGACCGCGGGCAACACGGGCATCGGGCTCGCACACGTCAGCCTCGCGCGCGGCTATCGCTGCGTCATCGTGATGCCGGACAACCAGTCGCCCGAGAAATACGCATTGATCCGCACGCTTGGCGCGGAGCTCGAGGTGGTGAAGGCGGTCCCGTACAGCGACCCGAATCACTACCAGCGAGTGGCCGCGCGGCGCGCGAGCGAAATTGCCGGCGGATTCTGGGCGAATCAATTCGACAACCCGGCGAATCGCGAAGCGCACATCCGTACCACCGGACCCGAGATCTGGCGCGACACCAACGGACAGCTGGACGCGTTCGTCACGTCGAGCGGCACCGGTGGAACGCTCGGCGGTGTCGCACTGTTCCTGAAGTCGCAGCGGCCAGGCGTTCGCACCGTGCTTGCGGATCCGCAGGGCAGCAGTCTCTACCGGAAATACACGACCGGAGAACTGCAGGCGACCGGTCCAGGGTCAATCACCGAAGGCATCGGCATCGGTCGCGTGACGGCCAACCTCGCAGGTGCGCCGATCGACGAGGCTCTCTCGATCACGGATCCCGAGGCGGTGCACTTCACTTATCGCCTGTTGCGCGAAGAGGGCCTGTTCCTTGGCAGCAGCAGTGGCGTGAATGTCGCGGGCGCCGTGCGCATTGCGCGTCGCCTGGGTCCCGGGCACACCGTCGTCACCGTGCTGTGCGACGGCGGGTCGAAATACGGCACGCGCATCTACGACCGCAGCTGGCTCGAGGAGCGGGGTCTTGCGCGTTTTGCCGATGGCGCCACGGATTTTCCGTGCTATGAGGAAACAGCTGGAGCCGCGCCCGCGGCCCGGCGTGCGACCGCCTGAGCGCTTGCGGCCGGCCGCACCATCGCGGTCCGTGCACACCCGGTGGACGCGTCGCTAACTCATTGAGGCGGCGGGTTCCAGCGCCCTGCGCCCATCCTTTCCGTCGGCTATAATCGCCGCCCTTCCGCGGGGCCCGGATTTCGACGGGCGGCGGACTCATGACACAAGGGCCGCGCGGCCCGGCTGGACGCGCGAAAGTGGCGGAACTGGTAGACGCGCAGGATTTAGGTTCCTGTGGGGTAACCCGTGAGAGTTCGAGTCTCTCCTTTCGCACCACTTTCGGGCGGCCGCTGACCAGGGGATTAAAGGGCGATGCAGGTATCGGTGCAATCAACGGGCGGTCTCGAGAAGCGGATGCAGGTGGAACTGCCTGCCGACGAGGTCGAACGCACGATCGATGAAGAGTTGACGAAGCTCAGCCGCACGGCGCGCCTGAACGGCTTCCGGCCGGGCAAGGCGCCCATGCGCGTGGTGCGCCAGCAATTCGGCGCCCGGGTGCGCAAGCAGGTAGTCGATGACCTCCTGCGCTCGAGTTTCCAGTTCGCGGCAAGCCAGCAGAAACTGGTGCCGGTTGGCGATCCGCGCATCGAGGCGCTGAGTTCGGCCAAGGGCAAGGGCCTCAAGTACGCCGCTGTCTTTGAAGTGCTGCCGCAGATCGAGCTGAAGAGCGTCGAGGGCCTCGAGATCGAGCGCCTGACCGCGGCGGTTGCGCCGGGCGATATCGACGTGATGATCGAGTCCCTGCGCAAGCAGCGGCCGAAGTGGGTCGAAGCGGCGCGCCCGGCGCGTGACGGCGACAAGGTCACCGTGGATTTCGACGGCAAGATCGATGGCGCGGCGTTCGCCGGCGGCAAAGGCGAGAACGTCGAAATCCTGATCGGGGCCAACCGCATGTTGCGGGAGTTCGAGCAGGGCGTCCTCGGGGCGAGCGCTGGCGAGACCAAGGCCGTGACCCTGACCTTCCGCGCGGACTACCACTACAAGGAAGTGGCCGGCAAGACGGCCGCATACGACATCCGCATCCTCAAGGTCGAGGAGGCGACGCCGCCCGATCTCGACGAAGCCTTTTTCAAGTCCTTCGGCATCGAAGAGGGCGGCCTCGACGCGCTGCGCCGCGATGTTGCGGAGAACATGGAGCGCGAGCTCGCGACGGTCGTGCGTGCACGGGTCAAGACACAGCTCCTCAATCGCCTGCACGATGCCAATCCGGTCGAGGTGCCGCGCGCGCTGGTCGAAAACCAGATCCGCCAGCTGCAGATCGACGCCGCGCGGCGCATGGGCGTGCGCGACGTTTCGCAGATTCCCGCCCGCGAGCAGTTCGAGCAGGCGGCGCGCCGCCGCGTCGGCCTCGGACTTCTCATCAACGAAATCATCCGCCGTGAAGGCATCCGGGTCGACCGGGCCAAAGTCGATGCAGAGATCGCTGAACTCGTGGCTGAACACGAACAGCCCGGCGAAATGGCGCGCGCCTACCTTGAGAATCGCGAAGCCATGCACCAGATCGAGACGCGGGTGCTCGAGGACCAGGTCGTCGAATGGCTCATCGGTCGCGCGCGCATCACGGATAAGCCGGTGTCCTTCCATGAAGCCATGAACAGCGAGACCAAGACATGAACGAACGCGCCCTGAACCTGGTACCGATCGTCGTCGAGCAGACGGCACGCGGCGAACGCGCCTACGACATCTATTCGCGGCTCCTCAAGGAGCGCGTGATTTTTGTCGTGGGTCCGGTCGAGGACTACATGGCGAACGTCATCGTGGCGCAGCTCCTTTTCCTCGAGTCCGATAATCCGGACAAGGACATTCACCTTTACATCAATTCGCCGGGCGGCATCGTGAGCTCCGGCCTTGCGATCTACGACACCATGCAGTTCGTGAAACCGGACGTGAGCACCATCTGCCTCGGGCAGGCCGCGAGCATGGGCGCGCTGCTGCTCTCCGGCGGCACGAAGGGCAAGCGTTATGCGCTGCCGCATTCGCGCGTGATGATCCACCAGCCGCTCGGCGGCTTTCAGGGCCAGGCATCGGACATCGACATTCACGCGCGTGAAGTCCTTGCCCTGCGCGAGCGCCTGAACAAGATCCTGTCCAAGCACACCGGCCAGCCGATCGAGAAGATCCAGCTGGACACGGATCGGGACAATTTCATGGGCGGCGAAGCCGCGGTCGCCTATGGTCTTATCGACCACGTACTTGAGAAACGCGGGGAATTGCCGACAGAGGCCAAGTAGGCGTCGCAGCCCCGCGCTTGTGACGGGCCACACATTGCGCCGCCAGCGGGCGGCAGTCGTTTTGCGCGGGGGGTGCCGCCGTGCTATATAGACCCGCAGCTTTTGCTCGTTAAGCGTGTGATTTTGCTGGAATCTTCACGCCCTTACGGGGATATCGAGGAAGGTGCATGAGCGACGATTCACGGGCCAAGCACGACGACGGGAAGCTCCTGTACTGCTCGTTCTGCGGCAAGAGCCAGCACGAGGTGCGCAAGCTCATCGCCGGCCCGTCCGTTTTCGTCTGCGATGAATGCGTCGAGCTCTGCAACGACATCATCCGCGAGGAGCTGGAAGAGCGCGCCGAGCGCAGCCGCGACAAGCTCCCGAAGCCGCACGAGATCAAGAAGGTCCTGGACGAGTACGTCATCGGCCAGGAGCGCGCCAAGAAGGTCCTTTCGGTCGCCGTCTACAACCACTACAAGCGGCTGCAGACGCGCGGTGGCGAACGCTCGAAGGACGAAGTCGAGCTCGCCAAGAGCAACATCCTCCTGATCGGCCCGACCGGCTGCGGCAAGACGCTGCTCGCCGAAACCCTGGCGCGCCTGCTCAACGTACCCTTCACGATCGCCGACGCGACGACGCTCACCGAAGCGGGCTATGTCGGCGAGGACGTCGAGAACATCATCCAGAAGCTCCTGCAGAAGTGCGACTACGACGTCGAGAAGGCCCAGACCGGCATCGTCTACATCGACGAAATCGACAAGATTTCACGCAAGTCCGACAACCCCTCGATCACGCGCGACGTGTCGGGCGAAGGCGTGCAGCAGGCGCTGCTGAAGCTCATCGAAGGCACGATCGCTTCGGTCCCGCCGCAGGGCGGCCGCAAGCACCCGCAGCAGGAATTCCTGCAGGTCGACACGTCGAACATCCTCTTCATCTGCGGCGGCGCGTTCGCGGGACTCGAGAAGATCATCGCGAATCGCACGCAGAAGAGCGGCATCGGTTTTGTCGCGAGCGTCCGCAGCATCAACGAGCGGCCGCACGGCAATGATCTCTTCCACGACGCCGAGCCCGAGGACCTCATCAAGTACGGCCTCATCCCGGAATTCGTCGGCCGCCTGCCGGTCGTCGCGACGCTCGACGAACTCGACGAGTCCGCGCTCATGTCGATCCTGACGGAGCCGCGCAACGCCCTCACCAAGCAGTACCGGCGGCTCTTCGAGATGGAGAGCGCGGATCTCGAATTCCTGGACGGTGCCCTCAAGGCCGTGGCGCATCGGGCGATGCAGCGCAAGACCGGCGCCCGGGGCCTGCGCACGATTCTCGAGAATGTGCTGCTCGACACCATGTACGACCTGCCGTCGATGCGTAACGTCGCCAAGGTCATCGTGGACGAAGATGTCATCGAGGGGGTGAGCAAGCCCCACATCGTGCATCGGACCGAGGAAACGCGGCTCACCGCGGTCGAAGAGCATCGGCGCCCGACCGGGTCCGATCACTGACTGCGTCCGCGCCATTGGCAATGACAGACGCTCCCCGGCGTCTTGAACCTTCGCGTTTGGCCCTCACGTTTCGCCAGACCCTGGCGGACGGCACGCGCGCATCCTGCGGAATCTGGCAAACTGTGCCGGCCGCATGCCGTGGACCCTCCCCCAGCCCCATGCGACAGAAGGATAGCCCGTGACCACACCCGCGCCCGCGCCTGCCGACGAGACCACCAGCCCTGCGATGACCGGTGTGCCGGTCCTGCCGCTCAGGGACGTGGTCGTCTATCCGCACATGGTGATACCGCTGTTCGTCGGGCGCGAGAAGTCGATCCTCGCGCTCGACCTCGCGATGAAATCGGACAAGCGCATTCTCCTCGTCGCGCAGAAGCAGGCTGACGTGGACGACCCCAAGGCGGACGATCTGTATCGCGTGGGCACGATCGCGACCATCCTGCAGCTCCTCAAGCTCCCCGATGGCACGGTCAAGGTGCTCGTCGAGGGCGCGGAGCGTGCGCACGTCGACAAGCTGACCGCCGGAGAATTCTTCTCGGCCGATCTCACTTCGCTCCCCGACATCGAGCAGTACGACGAACGCGAGATCGACGTGCTTACGCGCTCGGTCGTGTCGCAGTTCGAGCAGTACGTGAAGCTCAACAAGAAGGTGCCGCCGGAAATCCTGACCTCGCTCGCGGGCATCGAGCAGCCGGGCCGCCTGGCGGACACGGTCGCCGCGCACATGTCGTTGAAGCTCGCGGAGAAGCAGAAGGTTCTCGAGGTGCAGGACGTCAGGAAGCGCCTCGAGCACATGCTCGCCATGATCGAAGGCGAGATGGACGTGCTGCAGATCGAGAAGCGCATCCGCGGCCGCGTCAAGCAGCAGATGGAGCGCAGCCAGCGCGAGTACTACCTGAACGAGCAGATGAAGGCCATCCAGAAGGAACTGGGCGAGATGGGCGAGGAGGGCACCAACGAGATCGCCGAGCTCGAGGGCCGCATCTCGAAGGCCGGCATGCCGAAGGAGGCGCGCGACAAGGCGAACGCCGAGATCAACAAGTTGAAGCTCATGTCACCGATGTCGGCCGAGGCGACCGTGGTGCGCAACTACGTCGACTGGCTGGTGAAAGTGCCGTGGAAGAAGCGCACCAAGATCCTGCGCGATATCGCGGCGGCCCAGTGCATCCTCGACGAGGACCACTATGGCCTCGACAAGGTCAAGGAGCGCATCGTCGAGTACCTCGCGGTCCAGCAGCGCGTGAACACCATGAAGGGCCCGATCCTCTGCCTCGTCGGCCCGCCCGGCGTCGGCAAGACCTCGCTCGGCCAGTCGATGGCGCGCTCGACCAACCGCAAGTTCGTGCGCATGTCGCTCGGCGGCGTGCGCGATGAGGCGGAAATCCGCGGTCACCGGCGCACCTACATCGGCTCGATGCCCGGCAAGATCATCCAGAACATGGCGAAGAGCGGCGTGCACAATCCGCTGTTCCTGCTCGATGAAGTCGACAAGATGTCGATGGATTTTCGCGGCGATCCGTCCTCAGCGCTCCTCGAGGTGCTCGACCCGGAGCAGAATTCGGCGTTCAACGATCATTATCTCGAGGTCGACTTCGACCTCTCCGAGGTGATGTTCGTCTGCACGGCGAACAGTCTCAATATCCCGCCGCCGCTCCTCGATCGCATGGAAGTCATCCGCCTTCCCGGCTACACGGAAGACGAGAAGATGAACATCGGCCGGCGCTATCTCGTGCCGAAGCAGAAAAAGGCGAACGGGCTCAAGGACAGCGAGCTCAAGGTCGCCGACTCGGCGCTCACCGACATGGTGCGCTTCTACACGCGCGAAGCCGGCGTGCGCAACCTCGAGCGCGAGATCTCCAAGATCTCCCGCAAGGCCGTCAAGCAGATGCTGCTGAAGCCGGCGCAGAAAGGCGTTTCGGTGACGCCGCGCAATCTCGAGAAGTTCCTGGGAGTGCGACGCTTCCGCTACGGCAAGGCCGAGGAGAACAACCGCATCGGCCAGGTCACGGGTCTCGCCTGGACCGAAGTCGGCGGCGAACTCCTGACGATCGAGGCGGCCATTGTTCCCGGCAAGGGCAAGCTCATCCATACGGGCCAGCTGGGCGATGTGATGCAGGAGTCGATCCAGGCGGCGATGACGGTCGTGCGCAGCCGCTCGCAGGTGCTTGGCCTCGACCAGGACTTCTATCAGAAGAGCGACGTGCACATTCACATGCCGGAAGGCGCGACGCCGAAGGACGGCCCGAGCGCGGGCATCGGCATGTGTACCGCGCTGGTATCGGCGCTCACCAAGGTTCCGGTGCGCTCGGATGTCGCGATGACGGGCGAAATCACGCTGCGCGGCGAAGTCCTGCCGATCGGTGGCCTGAAGGAGAAACTGCTGGCGGCCCATCGCGGCGGTATCGCGCAGGTGCTGATCCCGCAGGACAACGTCAAGGACCTGGCGGAGATCCCCGAGAACATCAAGGAAAAGCTCGACATCAAGCCGGTCAAGTGGATCGACGAGGTGTTCGAGGTGGCGTTGACGCACATGCCGGCACCGTTCGTGGCTCCGCCCGAGGTACCGGCGGACAAGCGCAGCCGGCGCTCAGGCAAGCGCGTTCCAAAGGAACCGCGGGCGCACTAAGGTCCCTCGCCCCAGCCCTCACCCAGACCCTCTCCCCTTCGGGGAGAGGGAGCCGCAGGCGGGTGAGGGGGCTTTTGCTTTTTCCTTCCGCTTCATTACACTACCGCGCCTTCCGGGGACGGCCTCCCAGCCTTTCCCGGGGAAAAACAAGGGTGCTGCTTAGGGTGCTTAGCTCAGCTGGTAGAGCGTCGCCCTTACAAGGCGAAGGTCGGGGGTTCGATCCCCTCAGCACCCACCAGGTCGGAGCGGTAGTTCAGCTGGTTAGAATACCGGCCTGTCACGCCGGGGGTCGCGGGTTCGAATCCCGTCCGCTCCGCCAATTTTTCCTTGAAAATCAATCGCCACGATTTTCCAGTGGCAAATCCAGTGGCGAATGAGCGCACTCGAACACCGTCATGTTCAGTGGCAGCGTGTGGACGCGCGACTTCAGTCACGGCGAGCTGATCCGCGCGGGCAATGACCAGACTGTGCCGTTGAATCCGTGCCGGTTGCAGTTCCCGTATCAAGGACAGGACCCGAACGCGAGCGGAGACTACATCCGTCTGCCTTGGCGGATGGGCTTGCTCACGCAGAGCAATTCGGCTGGTTGGCGCGAGGATATCGAACGGTTCATTTTCCCGGCGTCATGAGTACCAGGTCGCTCTGCGAATCCTCGGTGTGCGTGTAGAGCAGCGATTTGCCGTCGCGCGATACTGCAAGTCCCAGCCCGCCCAGCGTCGTCGGCACGTTGGGCAGCGCCGCGACCATCCTCATCCGGCCAGTGGCAAGCTCGTAGCGATACACGGAGACTGGTGATTCACCAATATTCGTGAAGTAGATGGCCGCATCATTCGCTGTCCAGCTATCGGCGTAGTCGAGTCGCGGCATTCCCGGTAGCGGCAGCTCGATTCCCCCGGCGAGTGGCTTCGTCCACAGCATGACGCCCGCCGGATCAGCCACGTTGAAGATCACGCGGTCGCCCACCAGGGCGGCCTGGTAGGAGCGTTGCATCGTGAAGCGCTGCGCGTCTCCACCCGCTGCAGGCACTCGATACAGCGCCTCGCGCCCGTCGCTGGCCAGCAGCCAGAAGCAGTCGGACGACCACACCGGAAGCGCGAGATTGGACTGCGACGTGAGCACGCGCCGCGGCACGCGTTCGAGCATGTCCGCGACGTAGATCGCTGACGTTCCGGACTCGCGCGAATCGAATGCCAGGCGCCGGCCGTCGGAGCACCAGGACGGCGCGCCGGTCAGCGGCCCGTTGAAACTGGAAAGGCTCACAGCGTTGGTACCGTCCGCGTCTGCGATCCAGATTTCCGGGCTGCCCGAGCGATTCGACTGGAACGCGATGCGGGCTCCGTCCGGCGAGTACTGCGGCAGGAGCTGCTCGCGCGTGGAGAAGATCCACTTGCGCGCGGGTGGCGCCGGGCCCGGATCGATTTGCAGACGCCAGATGTCGATGACCTGGCGTGAGCGCGTGTAGACGATACGGCCATTGCCCGCAGCCAGTCCCATGCCCAATGTTTCCTCCGCCGCGGCGGGGCGGCGCAGCGTGCCGTCGAGCTCGAGCGTCCACACGCCGCCGCCGTCACCCGAATCGTTGGCAACGAGCAAGCGCGATGGGGCTGCCACCCACACCAGGCCCTGCGGAAATCCTTGTAGTTTGGCGAGCAGCCGTGGCGCGCTGTTGGCGCGCGGCTCGGCGACGTAGACCCCATACACCGCGACGCTGGTCATGCAGAGGAAGGCGAGTTGCCGGCCGTCCGGCGACCAGGCCGGCGCGCCCGCGTGCCAGCACTTCGGCGCCGGCTCCAGGGCCAGGCTCTGCGAACTCTTGAACTCCAGCAGGCGGATGACCTGGGATCCCGTGCCGTCGATCGCTGGATACGCCAATGTCTTGCCGTCCGGCGACCACGCCGGCTGGATCAGCGACTGCTGGGTGAGCACAGCGTCGGCCAGTTTGCGCTCGGTGCCGCCGGTGGCTGGAATGACGAACAGGCCACCGTCGATGGCGCTCATGCGCGTGAATGCGATCCGGCCACCGTCGGGCGACCACGCGGCAGCGACGGCTACCGCAGGCGAATGCGTGAGTTGCGTAAGACGTTGTGAGCCAATGCTGCGCGCGAAAAGATCGAAGCCGCCTGGGCTGCCGGTTTCCCCGTCCCAGGCGAACACGAGGGATTCGCCATCGCGCGACAGCGCGGGCATGCCTTCCTGACCCAGCAGCGTGGTCAACGGCCGGGTGGTCGCCGCCTCAGTCGCAGGGCGCAATGCCCACCACACCGCGGCGAGCACAAGACTCAAGGCAATCGCCGCAATGCCGGCGGCGAGCTGCGTTGCGCGCGGGCGGGGCAGGACAACGTCAGTGGGCGGCGCTGGCGGCGGCGATGCGACCCTGGCGGTGGGCAAATTTTGCGTATCGGGCGTGAGCTGCGCGACGAACCGGTAACCGCGCCTCGGCAGGGTCTCGATGAAATTCGGATTCTCCGCGTCATCACCCAGGGCCTCGCGCAATCGGTTGATGATGGCGTTCAGACCCTGCTCGAACTCCACCACGCGATTGCCGGGCCACAGCCGGACACGCAGCTCCTCGCGCGTCACCAGTTCGCCGGGCCGCTCGAGCAAGGCCACCAGGGCGAGGAACGACTGATTCGGCAGGCGCACGGAAGCGCCGCCGCGAAAAAGCTCCTGGCTGCGCAGATCGGCTTCGAAATCCGCGAAGCGGACCCGACGGATGGCTGGCGAATCGCTCATATCAGGAAGATGTAACTCACCTGTGAGGCCGATTCCATTGTCGCAGATGGTCGCAGCGCCGATGTTGGCGCCCCATGAAACACCAACTCCTGTTCCTGTTGGCAGCGCTTGCCGGCGCTCCCCTCCACGCCGCCGACTCCTTGCCTGCGACCCCGGCAGGCGATCGGCTGCAATATCCCGCTGAGTGGTACTCGGGCTTTGCGCCGCGTACCGCCATCGACATGGTGCGCCAGACCCCCGGGTTCGCGCTCGAGGAGGGCCAGGCACGGCGCGGCCTTGCCGGCGCCCTCGGCAACGTGCTCATCGACGGCCGGCGGCCCGTCGCCAAGAGCCAGACGCTCGAGGAGATTCTGCAGCGCATTCCCGCCGCGCAGGTCGAGCGCATCGAGATCCTGCGTGGCGCCGAAGCCGCCGGTGACGCCTCGGGACAAGCGGTGCTGCTCAACGTGGTCCGTACCCCGTTCACGGCGCAGGGCTGGGGATCCGCCGGGTTCGAGTACGCGGCGCAGGATAAGCCCATGCCCAATGGAACGCTGGCGTGGACTGGCCGTGCTCACAGCATGGACTACGCACTCGGTGCGTCAAGCTACAGTTTTGCGCGCGAGCTGCCGGGCACTCGGCGTCTGACCGATGCAGACGGAGAATTCGCGGGAACCCGGGGCGATCTGTCGCCGCGCGACTACTCTCAATACTCGCTGAACGGCGAATCGGGCATGGACATGGCGGGAGGGAGGCTGCGCCTGACCGGCAAGGCGTCTTACTCCCGATATCACGAGGACTCGACTGTCACTACGTACGACAGCAGCACCGCGCTGCTCGGCGCAGATTTCAATCCCTTCACGCAGACCATCCGCGGTGCGGAATTCGGCGGGCACTTCGATCGGCAGGCGGGCGATTGGCAGCTGGCGAGTGCGCTGCTGCTGACACGCGGCGACTTTGCCAGTGAGATCACCTCGACGCACAGCGATGCCACGGGCGCGGTCAGCGGCGTGTTTGCCCAGCGGGCGCAGCGCAACAGTGGCGAATCCATTCTGCGTGCGACTCTGGCACGTGAGCTCGCGCCGGCGCATCGCATCGAGCTCGGAATCGAGGGCGCGTTGAATACGCTCGATGCGAATCTCGCGCTCACCTTCGATTTCGGCGGTGGGCCGTTTCCCATCCCGGTGCCGAATTCCAACGTTCGCATCGAGGAAAAGCGCAGCGACGCGTTCGTGAACTACGGCTGGCGCGTGAGCGAGCGCTGGTCGCTCGACGGACGACTGGCGGGCGAATACTCGCGACTGACATTCAGCGGCGACTCCGACCAGGTGGTCACCTTTGCGTTCGCCAAGCCGTCACTGCAGGTGACGCGCGATTTCGGCAAGTCGAACCAGCTGCGCTTGCGGATATTCCGCGACGTTGGCCAGCTCGATTTCACCGACTTCGTCTCCTCGGTGTCGCTGGCGGATGCGCGTGTGGATGGCGGCAACCCCGACCTGCGTCCACAGACCGAATGGTCGGCGGAGCTGAGCGCGGACCTGCGCCCCGGCAGTGACGTCGCGCTCTCGCTGGCCGCGTTTCACCGCTGGGTGAGCGATGCCGCGGACTTCACGCCCGTCGGGCCGCCCAACGCGCTGGTGGATGCGCCTGGCAACATCGGCGACGCGCGGGTGTACGGCGCGCACCTGACCACGCGCGTGCCGTTGCGAGTATTGCGCTCCGCCAGCCTGACGGTTGATACCACCTGGCAACATTCCCAGGTGACCGACCCGCTGACGCTGCGCGAGCGGACCATCTCCGAATTCCAGGAGCTCGAGCTTGCTGCGGGAATTCGCCAGGACTTGCCGCGCTTCACCTGGGGATTCAACTACACCTGCAAATCGCCGCTCAGCAAATACCTGCTGCACGAGGTCGACCAGCAGCGCGCCAGCCCCTCGCTCGATGCCTTCGTCGAGTTGCCCATTGTGCGCGGACTGCGGCTGCGGGCTGCCGCCGTGTCCTTGTCAGGACAAGCGGAGACGCGCGAGCGCGTCTTTTTCGCGCCGGATCGCCGCGGCGCTCTTGCGAGCGCCGAACGTGGCGAGCGCGAGCCGGGCAGGTGGTATCAGGTTTCCATCTCGGGGAGTTTCTGATGCGGCGGGCGCTGGCGATCGACGCCGGCTGGCGGGAGGTCGCCGAGAAGATGCTCTAGTTCGTCTGGAGGTTCGCTGCGCCCGATGACGCTGACCCGCCGGATTGCTGACAGCTCGCGCTTCCATCAGTAGACTGACTCGCCCTTCGAGACCCCGCCTGCCCGCTAGTGGCAAATCTAATGGCAAATTCGGGGATTCGAGGGGACCATAGGGGACTGGATTCTCAGACGAATCAGTAAGTTACTGATTCCTGAAACGCAGTCTGCGGGTTCGAATCCCGTCCGCTCCACCATTTTCTCCTTGGGGTCCAGGTTCGCATGCTGCAGACAATGCATGACCACATGAAGGGGATCGTCACGGTCGTCCTTTTCGGCCTGCTGGCGGTCGTCTTCATCTTCTGGGGCATTAACCGGGACGTCGTCTCATCGGGCACCTTCGCGATCAAGGTGAACGACAGGATCTTCACGCCGGACGAAGTGCGCCGCGCGTACCAGAGCCAGCTCGCCGACATGCAGCGGCAGTTCCCGGGCGAGCTGCCGGCCGCATTCCAGAATCAGATCCGCGAGAACGTGGTCGAGGGCTACATCGAGAACGAGCTGCTGCTGCAGCGGACGACGAAGCTGCACTACCGGGTCGGCATGGAAGACGTCACGCGCCTCTTTCAGTCCCGGCCGGTGTTCCAGGTGGACGGCAAGTTCAACCTGGAACGGGCCAAGGCGATCCTGCAGGCCAACCGCACGACGACGGCGCAGTGGGAGCGGCAGGCGCGCGAATCCATGCAGATCACGCAGCTGCAGTCGGGGCTCGTCGAGAGCCAGTTCGTCACGCCAGGGGAGCTTGCGCGCAGCGCGCGGCTCGAACTCGAACAACGTGAGATGAGCTACGCGATCGTGCCGGCCGCGCGCTTCGTGGCGGCGATTGCGCCGACCGACGCCGACGTCAACGCCTTCTACGAGGCCCACAAGGGCGAATTTCTCACCGACGAGACGGCGACGGTCGAGTACGTGGAGCTGAAACGCGATGACGTCGCGGCACAGCAGGCGGTCACCGAGGACGACCTGCGCAAGTACTACGAAGAGAACAAGGACCGCTACAACCAGAAGGAAAAGCGCCGCGCACGCCACATCCTGGTTGCGGTCGCGCGCCCGGAAGACGACGCCACGGCGCTCAAGAAGGCGACCGGCCTGTACGAGAAACTCAAGGGCGGCGCCGATTTCGCCGCGCTCGCCCGGCAGTCCTCGGATGACGTCACCACGCAGACGACGGGCGGGGACCTCGACTGGCGCGAGGCCGGCGGCCTCGAAGCGCCGGTCGACAGCGCGATCTTCGCGATGCAGGTCAACGAGCTGCACGCTCCGGTGAAAAGCCGCTTCGGCTACCACATCCTGCGCCTCGACGGCGTCCAGCCGGCGAAGCAGCAGACTTTCGCTGAAGTGCGTGCGGACATCGACCGCGAATATCGCGAGAAGGCCGGCGAGCGTGAATTCGGCGAACGCCAGGAAAAGCTCGCCGACCTCGCGTTCTCGGGCACCGGCGGTGATCTCAAGTCCATCGCGAGCGCGCTCAAGCTCGAGATCCGGACGATTCCCGGGTTCTCGCGCACGAAGGGCGGCGGAGCACTCGGCGATAACAAGTCGATCATCGAGGCTGCGTTCAGCGACGACGTACTGAACGGCAGCAACAGCGAACCGAAGGAACTCGCGCCCGGCGACGTCATCGTGCTGCGCTCGTCGGCGCACAAGCCCGCCGTCGCGCGCCCGGTCGCCGAAGTGAAGGACTCGATTCTCGTGCGGCTCAGGAACGAAGGCGCGGTCAAGGAAGCACAGGCCGCGGGTGACGCGCTCGTCGCCAAACTTACGGCCGGCGCCGTCTGGGATCAGGCGCTGGCGGATCTGAAGTTGCAGCCGACGCCGCGCGCCTACGTTCCGCGGACCGACAAGGCCTTGCCACCGGACCTGCGCACGGCTTTGTTTGCCGTGCCGCGGCCGAATCCCGGGCAGGTCGTCTATCGGTCGGTGCAGGTGAACGACGGCGACACGGCTGTGTTCGCGTTCTCGGGCGTTCGCGACGGCGCATCGGACGAGGCGGCGGACCAGCGCAGCGGACGGCTGCGGGAACTCGCGGCGCGCCTTGGCAACGGCGACCTGGCCGCCTACACCAAGGATCTCGAGAAGTCGGCGACGATCGAGCGCAACACCAAGACGCTCGAATAAGAAAAAGGGGACAGATTTATTTTCCGGGGTATCTGCGCGAAATCACCAGATACTCCGGAAAATAAATCTGTCCCCTTTTTCTTGTCCCCTTTTTCTCAGGGCGTCTTCGTGTTTTCGGGGAAGCTCATCGCGACGTGGCTGAAGCCCGCGTCGACGTAGAGGATCTCGCCCGTCACGCCGGCGGCGAGATCCGAGCAGAGAAACGCCGCGGCGTTGCCCACATCCTCGATGCTGACATTGCGCTGGAGCGGCGCCGTCTCTGCTACGCGCGCCAGCATCTTGCGAAATCCACCGACGCCCGCGGCCGCGAGCGTCTTGATCGGGCCCGCCGATATCCCGTTCACCCGGATGCCGCCCGCGCCGAGATCGAATGCCAGGAAGCGCACGTTCGCCTCGAGGCTCGCCTTGGCGAGTCCCATGACGTTGTAGCTCGGCACGGAGCGCACCGCGCCGAGATAGGTGAGCGTGAGCATCGCGCCCTTGCGGCCCGCCATCATCGGCTTCGCCGCCCGCGCGAGCGCCGTGAAGCTGTAGCTCGAGACGTCGTGCGCGATGCGGAACGCCTCGCGCGAGGTCGCATCGCTGAAGCTGCCCGCGAGCGCCTCGCGCGGCGCGAAGGCGATGGCGTGCACGAGGATGTCGAGGCTGTCCCAGTGCGAGCGCAGTGTCGCGAAGGCCGCGTCGATCTCGGCATCCGAAGTGACGTCCATCGGCATCGTGATCTTCGATCCGACTTCACCGGCGAGTTCGACGACCCGCTCCTTGAAGCGGTCGTTCGCGTAGTTGAACGCGAGCTCGCAGCCTTCCCGGTGCATGGCCTGGGCGATGCCCCAGGCGATCGAGCGCTCGCTCGCCAGGCCGCAGATGAACGCGCGCTTGCCGGCAAGAAATCCCATGTTGTTCCCCTCACCCCGGCCCTCACTCCGACCCCTCCCCGCAAACGGGGAGAGGGGGAGAGATTAGCCGCTCTTCTTGTTGACGTAGAGAACGATACGCTGACCGGCCCTGATCTGGTGCTGCTGGTCGATGCCGTTCCAGGACATGAGCTGCGCGATGCTCACGCGAAAGCGGCGTGAGATCTCGGAGAGCGTGTCGCCCCGGCGCACAGTGTAGGTCAGGCGGTTGGTTCCGGAACCGGTATCGGCCCGCGCGACCACCGTGCCGCTGCGCACGACGAGCTTGCGGCCGGGCGCGAGCGTCGAACCGGTCGAGATGTTGTTCCAGGCGGCGAGCGTCGAAACGCTCACTCCATGGCGCTGGGCGATGCCCCAAAGCGTTTCGCCCCGGCGCACGACGTGCACCGTCGTGCGCGTCGTACGTCCGTCGACGAGCGCAGCGGCGCGGACCACCTTGACCGGCATGGCGACACCGCTTGCAGGCACCGAGAGCTGCAGGCCGGATGCCAGCTTGTCGCCCTTCAGGTTGTTGAGTTCGCGGATGACGGCGGCGGTCGTGTTGTTGCGCCGGGCGACGCTCGTCACCGTGTCGCCGGCGCGGACCTTGTAGGTCGCGGTGCGGACGCGTTCCGCCGGCGAGAGCACGGCAAGGGCCGCCCGGAAGGTTTCCGCCGTTTCGACCGGCACCAGCATCTCGTAGGGACCCGCCGGGTCCGTCGCCCAGCGGTTGAACGCGGGATTGAGATTCGTGAGCTCTTCGAGGTTCACGCCGGCAAGATCCGCGGCCACGGCCATTTCGAGCTGGCCGCCGGTGTTGATGCGCGCGAAATAGGGCTCGTTCGCGATCGGTTCGAATTCAAGACCGTAGTCTTCCGGCGACCTCACGATGCGCGCCATCGCCAGGAGCTTCGGCACGTAGGCCGTCGTTTCGCGCGGCAGCTTCAGATGCCAGAAATCCGTCGGCAACCCCGCCTTGAGGTTGCGGTCGATGGCCCGGTGCACGTTGAGCTCGCCCGAGTTGTAGGCGGCGATGGCGAGCAGCCAGTCGCCGTCGAATTCGTCGTGCAGGAACTCGAGGTAGTCGAGCGCGGCGCGCGTGGACTCGAGCACGTCGCGCCGCCCGTCGTACCACCAGTTCTGCTTGAGGCCGAAGCGCGTGCCCGTGCCGGAGATGAACTGCCAGAGGCCCGAGGCGCGGCTGCGCGAATAGGCAAAGGGCTCGTACGCGCTCTCGACCACCGGTAGCAGGGCGATCTCGAGCGGCATGTCGCGCGCCTCGATCTCGGTCACGATGTAGTAGAGAAAGCGCTCGGACCGCTCCCACACGCGATCGAGATACTGCGGGTGCGAGGTGTAGAAGGCGAGCTGCGTGTCGATGTCGCGTTGCTCGACGTCGTCGAGCTTGAAACCCGCCCGGATGCGATCGAAGACGTCGGCGTACTGCTCGGGACCGGGCACGGGCGGTGCGGGCGGCTGCAGGGCTTCGAGCCGCGCGGCTTCGGCGTCTTCCTTGTTCGCCGCGGCGGCGGCGTTTGCCGTCGCCGGATAGCTATGGGTCGCGGCTTGCGGGACCGGTGGCGGAACGTCCGTTTCGGGCCGGGTTGGCCCTGCGCAGGCGGCGAGCAAAAGGGAACCGAGCACGGCCGGCCAGGCGCAGGTCGAAAGCTTCATCGGAACTCGTCCTTCCAGCGTCGAATCGTTGCAAACACTTCAACGGGATCCTCGAGCGGATGACCCACATGGTCGCTGGCCGCCTGCCTTACCGTCGTGGTCTCACATCGCAAAAATGGATTGACCTCGATTTCGAGCGCCAGCGTCGATGGCAGCGTCGGCCGCCCCTGGGCGAGGAGGGCCTGCGATTCCTCGGCATAGCGGGCGGCGCGGGCATTGCCCGGCTCCACGGTCCGGGCGAAGCGCAGGTTGCTGGCTGTGTACTCGTGGCCACAGTAGACGTACGTCTCAGGCGCGAGGTTCCGCAGCGCCTGAAGCGAGCCCGACATTTGTGCTGCCGTGCCCTCGAAGAGCCGCCCACAGCCCGCGCTGAACAGCGTGTCGCCGCAAAAGAGGCTGCCGTGCCCGTAAAAGGCGATATGCCCGCGCGTGTGGCCCGGAATGTCGAGCACGTCAAATTCGAGTCCGAGCGCCTCGAGCGGGATCCGGTCCCCGCCACGGGCGGCGCGTGTCCGGCGGGGGATCTCTTCCGAGGCCGGCCCGATGACCGGCACATCGAACGATTCCTTGAGCGCCGTCACACCGCCACAGTGGTCGCGGTGATGGTGGGTGACGAGGATGGCGCCGAGCTCCACCCGGGCCCGCTTGAGGTAGTCGAAAACCGGCGCGGCATCACCAGGATCGACCACGGCCACCCGCTCGGGACTGACCGGTCCCCGGATGACCCAGATATAGTTGTCGGAGAACGCGCGCACCGGCGTCACGTCCAGCATTCATCCCCGCAAGCGCTATAGTAGTTGTAGAGGCCACGGTGAATGTAACCTGTAACGCGCGAGAATTGCTATCTTTTCTCTCCCCGGAAACGACGTATTAACGACCGAGCGATGGCATCCCGCAACGAACTTCGAACCTGGCTGCGCTCCGATCTTGGCCGCAGCCTCCTCGACCAGGAGCAGGCTGCCCTGGTCGAGCCGCTCGAGGACGTCTTCGGCCTGCACCTCATGCAGGTCGGGGAATGGGGTGAGGATCTGAGACTTGCCGGCGCGGCGCGCGTGCAGTCGAAAAGCTTGTGGGCAGGCGAGGCGCGCCCCGGTGTCGCCGTCTGCTGCGACCCCGCGATGCTCCCGACCCGCTCCGATTCCGTCGACGCCGTGCTGCTGCCGCACACGCTCGAGTTCGTGCCGGACGCCTATGCCCTGTTGCGTGAACTCGATCGCGTGCTGGTGGCCGAGGGCCAGCTCATCGTGCTCGGCTTCAACGTGCTCGGTTCCTGGTCCTGGCGGCACCGGCTGTCGCAAGGTGGATTTCCGCCGGGCATGCAGCGGCTGCTGCGCGAAGGCCGCGTGCGCGACTGGTTCGCCTTGCTCGGATTCGAAGTCGTGCTCGCCAAACGCTACCTGTTTGCACCGCCTTTCGCGCGGCTGCAGTCCGGTCGTGGCCGCGGTTTCTTTTCCGCTCTCGCCTGGCTCGCGCCGCCGCTCTTCGCGAGCGGCTACCTGCTGAAGGCACGCAAGCGCGTCTACGCCGCGCCGCGCCCGCGGCTGCGCTGGCGCGACCGGCGCCGGCTCGTGTCGAGCGTCCCCGAACCGACTGCGCGCGTCAGCCGCGAGCGCTCATGAGCGTCGTGAAGATCTACACGGACGGCGCCTGCCGCGGGAACCCGGGCCCGGGCGGCTGGGCGGCGCTGCTCATGACGCCGGACAAGGAAAGGGAGCTCGCGGGCTTCGAGGCACACACGACCAACAACCGCATGGAGCTGCTGGCGGCGATCCGCGCGCTCGAAGCGCTGACCCGACCCTGCGAGGTCGAAATGTATACCGACTCGCAGTACGTCAAGAACGGCATCACGACCTGGATCGGCGACTGGAAGCGCCGCAACTGGCGCACGGCCGACAAGAAGCCGGTGAAGAACATCGACCTCTGGCAGCAGCTCGATGCGCTCGTGGTCGGTCACCGCATCGCCTGGCACTGGGTAAAGGGTCACGCGGGCGACGCCGGCAATGAACGCGTCGATCGCCTGGCGAACGAGGCCATCGACCTCGGCCTCGGCGGCGGTTAGGATCGCGCGCGTGCGACAGATCGTCCTCGACACGGAAACGACCGGCCTCGAAGCAGGGCAGGGCCATCGCATCATCGAGATCGGCTGCGTTGAACTCGTGAACCGGCGACTCACCGGGCGGAGCTTTCACAAGTACCTGAATCCCGAGCGCGCCATCGACGAAGGCGCCGCCGAAGTGCACGGCATGCGTCTCGAGGACCTGGCGGACAAGCCGCGCTTCATCGACGTCGCGCCCGAGCTCATCGAGTTCGTCAAGGGCGCGGAGCTCATCATCCACAACGCGCCCTTCGATCTCGCGTTTCTCGACGCCGAGCTTGCGCGCATCCCGGGCGAGCCGCGGCGCATGCGCGAGCTCTGCCTCGTGCTCGACACGCTGGAACTCGCCCGCCGGATGCATCCGGGCCAGCGCAACAGCCTCGATGCGCTCTGCAAGCGCTACGCCGTCGACAATTCGAGCCGGGAGCTCCATGGAGCGCTGCTCGACGCGAAGATCCTCTCCGACGTCTATCTTTCGATGACCGGCGGGCAGGCGACATTGACGCTCGACAGTTCGGGCGCCGGGCCGGGCGGGGCGGCTGGATCGGCACGCCTTGGAACGAGACCGGTCGCCCTCAAGGTCATCCGCGCCAGCGCGGAAGAACTGGCGGCGCACGAGCGGACGCTCGATGGCATCGACAAGTCGAGCGGCGGTCCGGCCGTCTGGCGGCGGGCAAAAGTGTGATCCGGCGCACGCTCGAAAGCCGGTACCCCGGGCAAATGGCGCACACCGGAACCCCGGCCTGATCCGCTAAAATCCCGCCGGGAAAAAGGGGACAGATTTATTTTCCGGAGTATTCGGTGATTTCACGCAGAAACGACGGAAAATAAATCTGTCCCCTTTTTCGGCATAACAACGAAGGAAGCATTGGATGTTCAGTCTGCGCAATCTCAAGGTCGGCGTGGTCGGCCTCGGTTACGTCGGCCTGCCGCTCGCCGTCGAGTTCGGGCGTCACTTCCACACCGTGGGATTCGACATCAAGCCGGGCCGCATCGCGGAACTGCGCAAGGGCAAGGACTCGACGCTGGAAACGACGCGTGCGGAACTCAAGGCCGCCGACCGCCTGAGCTTCACCTGCGACCTCAAGGACCTCAGGCGCTGCCGCGTATTCGTCGTGACGGTGCCGACGCCGATCGACACCTACAAGCGGCCCGATCTCACGCCGCTCGTGAAGGCGAGTGAAACGGTCTCCAAGGTCCTGAAGAAGGGCGACGTCGTCGTCTATGAATCGACGGTATACCCGGGCTGTACGGAAGAGATCTGCGTGCCGATCCTCGAGCGCGGCTCGGGCCTCGTCTTCAACAAGGACTTCTTCGCGGGCTACAGCCCCGAACGCATCAACCCGGGCGACAAGGAACACCGCCTGACGACCATCCGCAAGATCACGTCCGGCTCGACGCCGGAGGCCGCGGACTTCGTGAACTCGATCTACGCCTCGATCATCCGCGCCGGTACGCACAAGGCCTCGAGCATCCGCGTAGCGGAAGCGGCGAAGGTCATCGAGAACACGCAGCGCGACGTCAACATCGGCCTCATCAACGAGCTCGCGCTCATCTTCAACCGCCTCGGCATCGACACCGAGGAAGTGCTGATCGCCGCGGGCACGAAGTGGAACTTCCTGCCGTTCCGCCCGGGCCTGGTCGGCGGGCACTGCATCGGCGTCGATCCGTACTACCTGACGCACAAGGCGCAGGAAGTCGGCTACCACCCGGAGATGATCCTCGCGGGCCGTCGACTGAATGACAACATGTCGATCTACGTGGCGGGGGAAATCATCCGCCTCATGACGACGCGGCGCATCCACGTGAAGAACGCGCGCATCCTCGTCATGGGACTCACGTTCAAGGAAAACTGCCCGGACCTGCGCAATTCCAAGGTCGTGGACGTCGTGCGCGAGCTCGAAAAGTACGGCGCGAAGGTCGACGTGCACGATCCCTGGATCGACTCGGCCGAGTGCAAGCACGAATACGGCATCCGGCCGGTCGGCAAGCTCAAGGCCCGCCACTACCACGCCATCGTGATGGCGGTGGCGCACCGCGAATTCCGCGAGCTCGGCCTGCGCAAGATCCGCAGCTACGGCAAGCCCGGTCACGTGCTCTACGACATCAAGTATCTCTTCAAAGGCCACGAAGTCGACGGCAGACTGTAGGCCATGAGGGTTCTCGTCACAGGCGCTGCTGGATTCATCGGCTATCACACCGCGGCGAAGCTGCTGGCGCGCGGCGATGAAGTCGTCGGCCTCGACAACCTCAACGACTACTACGACGTGACGCTGAAGGAGGCGCGCCTCGCGCTCCTCGCGAAGTCGCCGCGCTTCCGTTTCGCGAAAATCGATCTTGCGGATCGTGCCGCGATGCCCAGGCTCTTCGCCACCGAACGCTTCGGGCGCGTCATCCATCTCGGCGCGCAGGCGGGCGTGCGCTATTCGCTCAAGAACCCGCTGGCCTACGTCGACAGCAACGTCGTCGGCTTCGCCAACGTGCTCGAGGGCTGCCGCCATAACGGCGTCGAGCACCTGGTCTACGCATCGACGAGCTCGGTCTACGGCGCCAATACGGCGATGCCGTTCTCGGTGCACCAGAACGTCGATCACCCGCTCTCGTTCTACGCTGCGACCAAGAAAGCGAACGAGCTCATGGCCCACACCTACGCGCATCTCTACCAGCTGCCGGTGACGGGCCTCAGGTTCTTCACGGTGTACGGGCCGTTCGGACGCCCCGACATGGCGCTCTTCCTCTTCACCAAGAACATCCTTGCCGGCAAGCCCATCGACGTTTTCAACTACGGGCATCATCGGCGCGACTTCACCTACGTGGACGACATCGCGGAAGGCGTCATGCGCGCCACGGATCGGGTCGCGACGCCCGACGGCGCCTGGTCCGGCGACAAGCCCGACCCGGCCACCAGCAATGCGCCATACCGGCTCTACAACATCGGCAACAACCGCCCGGTCGAGCTGATGCGCTACATCGAGCTCATCGAGGAAACGCTCGGGCGCAAGGCCGAAAAGAACCTGCTGCCCCTGCAGGTTGGCGATGTGCCCGACACCTGCGCGGACATCGACGCGCTCGTCAGCGATGTCGGCTACCGGCCGGCGACACCGGTGGAGGTCGGCGTCCCGAACTTCGTCCGCTGGTACCAGCAGTATTACGGTGCCGGTGTTGGATAACTGGGAACTTGCCCGGGCCCGTTTCGCAAATCCCCAGTTATCCAACACCGGCACCGGTTTCCGGTTTCCTGTCGTAACCGGATTGTTACCGGCGAACGACTGCCCACCAGACCCGCCGGCGGCTATCCTCGCGCGCCTATGTCGATCACTCTCGATCAGCTGACCAAGCGTTATCAGGGCTTGCCGGTCGTCAACGATGTTTCGCTCTCGGTCGCCGAGGGCGAGTTCTTCGTGCTGCTTGGACCGAGCGGCAGCGGCAAGAGCACGCTGTTGCGCGCGATCGCCGGCCTGACCGGCATCGACCACGGCCGCATCGCCCTGCACGGGCGCGACGTCACGTACCTCCCGGCCCGCCAGCGCGAGGTCGGATTCGTCTTCCAGAACTACGCTCTTTTCGGTCACATGACGGTCGCCGAAAACATCGAGTTCGCGCTCCGGGTGCGCAAGGTCAAGGCCGCCGACCGGCGCGCGCGCCAGCGCGAGCTCCTGCGCATGGTGGCGCTCGAGGGCATGGGCGACCGCCTGCCGTCGCAGCTCTCCGGCGGCCAGCAGCAGCGCGTCGCCGTGGCGCGTGCGCTCGCGCACCGGCCGAACGTCCTGCTGCTCGATGAACCCTTCGGCGCGCTCGACGCACGCATTCGCGAGGATCTTCGCGGCACGATCCGCGAGGTGCAGCGTGAACTCGGCATCAGCGCGATCCTCGTCACGCATGACCAGGAGGAGGCCTTCGCGCTCGCGGATCGCATCGGCGTGATGAACCAGGGCCGCCTCCTGGACAGCGGTACGCCCGACGAACTGTATTCGCGGCCCGCGTCGCGCTTCGTTGCAACCTTTCTCGGCGCGGCCAATCTGCTGCTCGCCTGCCGGACGGCCGACGGCATCGATTTCAACGCGGCGGCCGACGATCGGCGCGAAGGGCCCCGTGACCCGGAAGTCGTGGTCGTCGTGCGTCCGCAGGACATCGAGCTCGCCGGCGCACGCGACCGTCTCGACAGCCAGTACATCGGCCAGGGTTCGGTCGAGTCGATCGTCTACACGGGCGCTTCGGAGAAGCTGCGGATACGGCCGCTCAGGGATTCCGCGCTCGCGCGCATCAGCTCGTCGGGCTCGGCCGAAAAGAAGGGCATGCTGGAAGTGACGCGCAGCCAGCACGAGCAGTCCGAAAATCCCTTTGCGACCGGGCAGACGGTTGCGATCGGCGTGCGCCACGTCCACATGCTGCCGACCCCGCTCACGAGCTTCATCGTCTGTGCCGCGAGCGCACCGGACGCGGAGGCCCTCGAGCGTCATCCGCTCCTCGAGGACCTGGTGGCGAAGATGCAGACTCGCGTCACGGTCAATCTGGACGCAGCGCTGCCCGGCAATCCGCCGCGGCCGGGATCGGCGGCGACCGGCGTCGCGGTGATCTCGGCGGGCGCGGATGCGCCGGCGCGGATCGCCCGGCTGTTCCGCGATGGCGCGACGGAAGTCCTCGTGCTGCCCGTATTCCGCCAGGCGCCGAAGCGGGTCCTCATTCACTGGACCGACGATGCGGCCCGTCGCTCGACGCTCGCCGTCGCGGCGAGCCTGCTCCGCCACGTGCCGGCGGAAGCGCTGTCGCTCAATGTCCTGCCGGCCGGCAGTGCGGAGCGCGAGCGCCACCAGGGCATGTTCGGATTGCTCGATGCGCGCTCGGAAGGGCAGGCCATCCATCGCTTTGACGTCCGCACGGAACTTCGCGTGGGCGACGCGGCGGAGGAGCTCGCGCGCGAACTCGCGTCGCTCGCCGGCGAGATGCTCATTCTCGGCGTTTCCGATCCGGCGGAAGTCGAACGACGGTTCGACGGCCTTCTCGGCGGCACGCTCACGCACCCGGCGATCGTCGTCTGCGCGTCCGGCCGCGAGCATCCAAGGTTTGCCCATGTCCGCTGAGGGCGCCGTGGTCAGCGCGCGCACCGGACGTTTGCGGCAGCCGAGCGTCATTCCAGGCTTCGGCCTCACCGTCGGTTTCACGACCTTCTTCCTGAGCGCGATCGTGCTCTTGCCGCTCGCGGCCCTCGTGCTCAGGGCGATGGGCATGGAGTGGCACCGTTTCTGGGAAACGCTGCTCGATCCCCGCGCGATCGCCTCGTACCGGCTGACCTTCGGCGCCTCGCTCATCGCTGCGGGCATCAACGCCGTCTTCGGTTTTCTCATCGCCTGGTCGCTCGTGCGCTACGAGTTTCCGGGACGGCGCATCATCGATGCGCTCATCGACATGCCGTTCGCACTGCCGACGGCGGTATCGGGCATCGCGCTGACCGCCGTGCTCGCCGACAACGGCTGGATCGGCAGCTGGCTTGCGCAGTACGGCATCCGCGTTGCCTATACGCCGCTCGGCGTCATCGTCGCGCTCACGCTCATCGGCATGCCCTTCGTGGTGCGTACCGTGCAACCCGCGCTTGCGGAGGTCGAGCGCGATCTCGAGGACGTGGCGGAAACGCTCGGCGCGGGCGGCTTCTACCGGCTTCGCCACATCATCCTGCCCGCGGTGCTGCCCGCGATCCTGACCGGCTTCACCCTGGCGTTCGCACGCGCGGTCGGCGAGTACGGATCGGTCATCTTCATCTCGGGCAACCTCCCGATGCGCACGGAGATCACGCCGCTCCTCATCGTCGTCAAGCTCGAGCAGTTCGACTACGCCGGCGCGGCGGCGCTCGGCTTTGCGATGCTCGTTATCGCCTTCGTCATGCTGTTCGTCATCAATCTGGTGCAGGTCTGGGGGCGGCGGCGTTATGTCGTCGCGCACCGCTGATGGCCGCCAAGCCCATCATTGCCGTCGGCGAGGAGCGGGCGCGCCGCCCCGGTCACGACGCCCTCGGCGGCATGATCGTCAAGTGGTCGGTGATCGCGGTGTCGCTCACGTTCCTTGCGATGCTGCTGTTCGCGCCGCTCGCCGTCGTGTTCACGCAGGCGCTCGATCACGGGCTGCGCGGCTACCTCGAGGCCCTCGCGCAGGATGACGCCTGGTCCGCGATCAAGCTCACGCTCATCACAGCCGCCATCGTCGTGCCGCTCAATACGGTATTCGGTCTCGCGGCGGCCTGGGCGATCGGCAAGTTCGAATTCCGCGGCAAGAGCATCCTGATCACGCTGATCGACCTGCCGTTCGCGGTGTCGCCGGTGATCTCGGGGCTGGTCTACGTGCTGCTTTTCGGCCTGCAGGGCTGGTTCGGCTCGTGGCTGCAGGAGCACGACATCAGCATCATCTTCGCGTTGCCCGGCATCGTGCTCGCGACCATGTTCGTGACCTTTCCGTACGTGGCGCGCGAGCTCATCCCGCTCATGCAGCAGGCCGGCAACTCCGAAGAGGAAGCGGCGATCACGCTCGGCGCGAGCGGCTGGCTCACCTTCTTCCGGGTCACCCTGCCGAAGGTCCGCTGGGGGCTCATTTACGGCATCATTCTCTGCAACGCGCGCGCCATGGGAGAATTCGGCGCCGTCTCCGTCGTTTCCGGTCATATCCGGGGGCTCACCACGACCATGCCGCTGCACGTCGAAATCCTCTACAACGAATACGACTTCGTCGGGGCATTCGCCGTGGCTTCGATCCTGACGCTGCTCGCCGTCGCGACGCTCATCGTGAAGAGCCTCGTCGAATGGCGCGGCGGCGGGCGCCGGTAGCGCCATGCGCGCCTGGTGGAAACGGCTGGTCGCCATGCTGCGCTTCGACTCGAGCTCGACGCACCTCTCGTGGCTCCTCGCGGCGATCAATGTCGCGCTCGTGCTTCTCGTGGTCGCCGCCATGTCCTGGAGCGCCATCGGGCTCCTGCGGGACCTCGCGGACCAGCAGGCGCTCGGCCGCGTGCAGCTCGCGGGCGCAACCGCCCGCGAGGAATTGCGCCGGATCAGCGAGGACACGCAGTCGACTGCACGCGTCCTCGCGAGCCGGCCGACGCTCGAGCGGCTGCTGACGGACGACCAGACGACCGACCTCGTCCCGGTGTTGCGCCGGCTCTGCGAAACGAGCGCGGCGGACAGCTGCGCGGTGGTCGTCGGGCGCGACGTCGTGGTCTCGAGCGCGATGGACGTGCCGTGGCCGCAGGTGTTCGCCGCGCAGGCGGAGCAGGGTGAACGCTTCCTGGTCGCGCCGACGGGCGTCGGCACGGCACTCCTGGGTGCCGCGGCGCCGATCGACCGGCATCCGGAGGCGCGCGTCTTCGTGATCCGCTGGCTCGGTCCGAAATTCGCGCAGCAATTGACGGCCCGGGCGGGGCTCGACGTCCGTCTTGTGAGCTATCGCGCTTTCAGCAAGTCCGCCGACGACGCCTTCGCGCGCCTGCATGCCGCCGGCCTTGCCGATGGCCGTTCAGCCGTCGCGCGCATCGACGATCCCGAACTCTACGTCTCGAGCTATCCCGTGTTCGCCGCGACCGGCGAAGCGATCGCGTTGATCGAGACACGGTTGCCCGCAGGGGAGCTCGATAGTTCCGTCGCGCGTCTCGCGCGCCGGCTGCTCCTGAATGCGGCGTTCTTCGGCGTGGTCGCCGTCGTCGTCGGGCTCTACCTCGGGCGGCGCGTCGCGAAGCCCGTGCGCGAACTCACGGACGCCGCCGTGCGCCTCGGTCATGGCGATTTTTCGACCTCGATCCCGACGCGTGGCGCGGCCGAAGTCGGCACGCTCGCCAACACGATGGAGGACATGCGCCGCAACCTGGTCGAGCTCACGACGACGCTGCGGCGGCGGGAAGCGGAAGCGCGGGCGGTGCTCGGCGGCATCGTCGAGGGCGTTTACGCCGTCGATGAGAACCGGCGCATCCGTTTCCTCAACCCGCAGGCGGAAAAGCTGCTCGGCGTACGGAGCGATGAGGCCATCGGGCGATTCTGCGGCGACGTCCTGAAGCCCTGCGACGTCGACGGCGTCCGGCCTTGCGAGTCGCAGTGCCCGATCGTGCTCGCCCGCAGCGCCGGCAACTCGCGTGCCGTCGAGCGCCTGGCGTTGACGGGCGGCGCGGCGCGCACCACGGTCATCACGAGTTCCGGTCCGGCCGACGGCCTGCAGGTGCAGGTGATCCGCGACGAGACCGAGCTCGAAGCCGTGCGCCGGGCGCGCGACACGGTGCTCGCCAACATCTCGCACGAATTCCGTACGCCGCTGGCGGCGCAGCTCGCCTCGATCGAGCTGCTGCGCGACGGCATCGATACGATGCGGCCGGAACAGCGCTCGGAGCTGCTGCTCTCGCTCGAGCACGGCGCCCTGCGCCTCACGCGGCTCATCGACAATCTCCTCGAGAGCGTGCGCATCGAGTCGGGCCAGGTGGGCCTGCGCCGCCAGCGAATCGACCTTGCGCAGGTGGTCGAGGACGCGCGGGCCATGGTCGGTTCGCTGATCGCGCAGCGTCACCAGTCGCTCGAGATCGACGTCCCGGCGGACCTGCCGGCGATCGACGGCGATGCGCCCCGGCTCACGCAGCTTTTCGTCAACCTGCTCGCCAACGCGAGCAAGTACGCGCCGGAGGGCTCGACGGTGCGGGTCGGCGCGCGCGCGCAGGATTCGACGGTCAGCACCTGGGTGGAAGATGAAGGCCCGGGTGTGCCGGAAGGCGAACGCGGGCTCATCTTCGAACGCTTCCGCCGTGGCGCGGATGGCGAACCGGAGCCGGGAGGCCTCGGACTCGGCCTCTGGATCTCGCGGTCGATCGTCGAGCGGCACGGCGGCAACATCGGCGTGGAACGGACCGCCGGGAATCGCACGCGCTTCACGGCCGTCCTGCCGCTCGGAGCGGATACATGAAGATTCTGATTGCCGACGACGACCGGGACCTGCTCGCGCTGATCGCCTTTGCGCTCACGCAGGCGGGCTTCATCGTCGAGCAGGCGGCGGACGGTGGCCAGGCGATGAAGAGTTTCGAGACGACGGCGCCCGAGCTCGTGCTGCTCGACATCAACATGCCGGTCCTCAATGGTTTCCAGGTGTGCGAGCGCATCCGCTCGAGTTCGCACGTTCCGGTCATGATGCTCACGGCGCGCGGCGAGGAGGAAGATCTCGTGCGCTCGCTCGAACTCGGCGCGGACGATTACCTGACGAAGCCTTTCAGCCCGCGCACGCTGATCGCGCGCATCAAGGCGCTGCTGCGCCGTGCCGGGCTGGAGAATGCGGCGCCTGCGGCCGTCGGCCGGGTGAAGCTCGATCTCGATGAGCACACGGTGCAGGTCGGGGAGGGCGCGGCCGTGCGCGTGACGAAGCTCGAGTTGCGCCTGCTGCAGATGCTGCTCGCCAACGCCGGCCACACGGTGAGCACGGATCGCTTGCTGTTGCATGTCTGGGGCCATCGTGGCGCGGGCGACCGCCAGCTGCTGAAGCAGCTCGTGCACCGCCTGCGCCAGAAACTCGAGCGCGATCCCGCCGCGCCCGAAGTCCTGCAGACCGCGCCCGGCGCCGGCTATCGCCTGATCGCCGACTAAAAAGGGGACAGCAGCAAAAAGCAAAAAGGGGACAGATTTATTTTCCCGAAAAAAGGGGACAGATTTATTTTCTCGCGTATTTGGCGATTTCGCACAGAAACGCGAGAAAATAAATCTGTCCCCTTTTTTCGGGAAAATAAATCTGTCCCCTTTATTACTCGGCTCGTCGCAAATTTGCGGCGCCACATCCCGTTCGTCCCGTGCCGGCACCATTCTTCATTGATGCGCGCTAATCTCCCGACGTAGAGTGCGCGGCAGAATTCGAATAACTTTTGCTCATTGCCGGGGAGAACCTCAAATGTCACGGATCACGACGACATTACTGATCGCGTTTGGATTGGCGGCGGCGGCTAGCGTCGCGAGCGCGGCGGCGCCGGATGCGTCCGTGCCGCGCAAGGTGGGCGGCGGCCTGCGCCAGATGCTGGTCGCAGCGGAACGCAACGGGCCGAAGCTGCAGATGGAGTTGAAAAATCACATCACGAACCGCAACGGCGATCCGCTGGTCTTCCTGCAGCTCGCGAAAGGAGTGACCGCCGAGCAGGCGCTGCCGCAGCTGAAGGCGGCGGGATTCAAGCTGCAGCGCGTGAGTTCCCTGAATCGCTCGCTGATGGAAGGCTACGTGTCGTTCTCGCAGATCAAATC
The DNA here is from genome assembly GCA_035644395.1 of Steroidobacteraceae bacterium. Taxonomy (GTDB): domain Bacteria; phylum Pseudomonadota; class Gammaproteobacteria; order Steroidobacterales; family Steroidobacteraceae; genus JBGPLJ01. Next base: position 48,943 of record DASQOR010000043.1, on the reverse strand, counting down.
GCTGGCGGCGACGCCCGGTCTCGTGTCGATCCGCGCCGTTCGGCGGCCGATCCGCAACGCGGGGCTCGTGCAGAGCGAAGCGGTGCAGCGCCAGCGCGTCGACAAGGTCCTCGCGCGCGGCATCACCGGCCAGGGCATCCGCGTCGGCGTGCTGTCCGACAGCTTCGACGCTTGCGGCGCGAACTGCCTGACCATCGCGGCCGACGACATCGCGAGCGGGGACCTGCCCGCGGATGGCGTGACGGTGCTGCGCGACCTGCAGCCCGGTGACGAGGAATTCGACAACGCGACCGACGAAGGCCGCGGCATGCTGCAGCTCGTGCACGACGTGGCGCCGGACGCGCAGCTCGGTTTCTACACCGCCTTCATCGGCGAAATCGAATTCGCCGAGGGCATGCTCGCGCTGCGCAACGATTTCCACGCGGACGTCGTGGTCGACGACGTCGGCTATTCCGACGAGCCGATGTATTCCGACGGCATCCTCGCGCAGGCGGTCGACGCCATCAAGCAGAGCGGCGGCGCGTATTTCTCCTCCGCGGGCAATAACGGCAACGAAGCGTTCGAGGACGTGTATTCCCCGATGTCCTTCACGCAGGCGCAGCGCTGGGTCGCGCAGGGCAAGTCGAACGTCAAGCTCGACCAGATTCCCGCGGAACTGCGCCCGACCACGGTGCATCGCTTCGGCAATTCCGATGGCTCCTCGAGCATCACCCAGCGCATCACGACGGCGGGCGGTCGCAACGACGTCGAGTTCCAGTGGGACGAGCCGTTCTATCTCGGCAAGGTGCACACGGACTACAACCTTTACATCTTCGACCAGGACGGCAACTGGATGGACCCGTTCAGTGCCGACTTCCCCGGCTTCTACACGATCGACAGCAACCCGGACACCGACGCGCCGGAGGAGTACCTGATCCTGCTGCCCTTCGACGGCGAAGTACACGGCGGCATCGCCGCGAGCGACTACCAGATCGTCATCGGCAAGGTCGGCAACGGGCCGGCGCGCCACATCAAGTACATCACCATCAACGGCCTCGAGGAGAGCGAGCGTGACGGCGCGCCTTCGACCTGGGGCCACCCGGCGGCGCGCGGTGCCCAGGGCGTCGCGGCCATTTACTACGGCGACGCAACGCCCGAGGGCTTCAGCTCGCCGGGCCCGGTGACGATGTACCTCGACAAGGACGGCAATCGGCTCGCACGCCCGGAAGTGCGCTTCACGCCGCAACTGACAGCGGTCGACGGCGCGAACAACACCTTCTTCGGTTTCGATGCGGAAGGCGACGGGTTCAACAACTTCTTCGGCACGAGCGCCGCGGCCCCGGATGCCGCAGCCGTCGCAGCGTTGATGCTGCAGGCGGCGGGCGGGCCGGGAAGCATCTCGCCCGATCGCATCTATCGGAAGCTGCAGGCGACGGCGACGCCGATCGCGCTGCCGCTCAACCGCACCTGGAGCGCGGCGTTCGCCGGGCCCGTGACGTTCCTCACGGATGGCGACTGGACGCGCTGGAACCGGTTCTTCAATCTCGAGGTGTCGCAGTTCGTGCCGCGCAACGTCAAGTCGATCTCCTTCGACTCGACCGACACGAATCTCATCTGGAGCCAGAACCCGCTGCGCTTCCACACGGCGGATCTCAAGGGCGTCACGCCTGCCGACATGACCGTGACGACGAGCCCGGATCAGCTCGTGTTCACGATCAACTTCGCGCCGGGCAGCTTCGGCCGCGGCGACTCCGTGCAGTTCGGCATGTCGCTCTTCACGGACAGCTGGGGCACGACGCAGATAACGCCGGATCTGCTTCGCAACATGAAGATGACCGTGACGCTCGAGAACGGCCAGCAGTTCTCATCGCGCGTGATCGCGGGCTTCAAGTTCCCGATTAACAACTACTCGGGCTTTGGACTCGTGAATGCGGACGCGGCGGTGAAGGCCGTGTCGAGGCACTAAGACCCTAGGGAAAAGGGGACAGATTTATTTTCCTGAGTAACTAGTCATTCCGGCTGGAAATTCGGGAAAATAAATCTGTCCCCTTTTCCCTGTCCCCTTTTCCGCTACGGCGCGTAGATCTTGTCGAAGGTCCCGCCGTCCGCGAAGTGCGTGGCCTGCGCCTTTCCCCAGCCGCCAAAGAGATCGATGGTCACGAGCTCGATCTTCGGAAAGTCGGCCGCGTGCCGCGCGAGCACTTCCGGATCGCGCGGCCGATAGTAGTTGCGCGCGATGATCTCCTGCGCTTCCTTGCTGTAGAGGTGCTCCAGATACGCCTGCGCCACGGCACGCGTCCCACGGCGCAGCACGACCTTGTCGACCACGGCCACCGGCGGCTCGGCCAGGATGCTGAGGGATGGCATCACGATAGTGAACTTGCCGGGCCCCAGCTCCTTGAGCGCGAGATGCGCTTCGTTCTCCCACGCGATCAGTACGTCGCCGATGCCGCGCTGGGCAAACGTCGTCGTCGCGCCGCGCGCGCCTGTATCGAGCACCGGCACGTTCTTGAACACCTTCGCGAGATACGCCTGCGCCGTCGCATCGCTCCCGCCCGGCTGCTTGAGCGCCCAGGCCCAGGCCGCAAGGTAGTTCCAGCGCGCCCCACCCGAGGTCTTCGGATTCGGCGTGATCACCGAAACGCCCGGCCGCGCGAGGTCGCCCCAGTCGCGGACGCCTTTCGGGTTGCCCTTGCGCACCAGGAAAACAATGGTCGACGTGTAGGGTGTCGAGTTCTGCGGCAACCGCTTCTGCCAGTTCGCGGGCAGGAGCTTGCCGTTCGTCGCGATGCCGTCGATGTCGCCCGCGAGCGCGAGGGTGACGACGTCGGCCGGCAGGCCATCGATGACCGAGCGCGCCTGCTTGCCCGAGCCGCCGTGCGACTGGCGGATGGTGACTTTCTCGTTGTGCGTCTTCAGCCAGAACGCGGTGAACTCGGCGTTGTAGGCTTCGTAGAGTTCGCGCGTCGGATCGTAGGACACGTTGAGCAGCGTGACGTCGGCCTGCGCCCATGCGCCGCCCACAAGCGCCGCCGCCGCGATGAGGATCGCCCGGAATCTCGTCTTCATGCCGTTCTCTCCGATGATGCTCAGAAGCTCAGTTGCACGCGCGACAGCAGGACTTCCTCGTCGCCGCGGTCGGCGCCGCCCGCGGCACCGCCGTCGAATGTCGTGTGATCGTAATCCAGGGCGATCTTGACGTTCTGGTTCAGGTACCAGTTGGCGCCGAGGCCCCACGCGCTCGCCTTGCTCGCTTGCGTCGCGGGGTCCGCAAATGAATTCGCGCCGTCGGTGAATGCGTCGTCGTCGATCGTGAGTTCATGGTAGCGCGCAACGAGCTCGAATGCGCCCCAGGTGCCGTTGGCCGGCGAGAAGACGTTGCCCGGCGTGAAACCCCGGTAGGCCTCCTCTTCGCCCGTCACGAACCAGTGAAAGGCGACCTGCCAGGCTTCGTTCCTCAGCGTGTCGGACCGCGTCACCGCGCCGTTCACCCGCGTGACTTCGTTCTCGGACTGCGCGTATTCGCCGAGCACGCCGAAGCGGCCATAGTAGTAGTAGAACTGCGGCACGAGGCGCGCGCGCCGGCCGTCGGCGAAGGTCGCGGTCGCGCCCGTCCGGTACGCGAAGAAGTTCTGCTGGCCCGGCGTCTTGAGAGGAGCGAGCTGCGTGCTCGTCACGGTGCCGTCGGTGTGCGCGTAGGTTGCCGCGACGCCGAACCCGAGGCCCCGCCAGGCGAAGTTGTCCGAGGTCGCGCCGGGCACGAAGAAGAGGCGGGCGGCGGCATCGCCGTCGCCGTCCGTATCGACGTCCGCCGTCAGGTCGCTGCCGGTGCCGTCGGCGACACCGTTGAAATAGCCGAGCGCGTAGTTGACGTGGCCCTTGAAGAGGTCGCCCGACAGTTGCAGGCCGATGTCGCGGTTCGGCACGAGGTCGGTGGGCAGGCCGCGTTCGACGAAACGGATGTCGGAGGCGCTCTGCAGGCGCTCGAGGCCGACCGGGGGTTTGAACTTGCCGGCGGTGATCACGAACGACGGCTGCAGGCGCGCGGCGACGTAGGCGTCGTAGAGCACGACCTTGCCGCCGGCGAAATCCGGCGTGATGCGAAAGTCGTAGATGCCGTTGAGAGTGCCTTCGATGATGGGGCGCACACGGCGCAGGGCCACCGTGCTGGCGCCCGCGGCCGTCGTGTCGTCGAGGAAATAGCGGTCGTCGACCTGCACGAGGCCTCGCAGCTTGATGACGTTGGCGCCATCCTTCGACTGCAAGCTGAAGCCCTTGGGGCCCGCTTTCACGACCGGTGTGTCAGCCGCCGCGGCCGTGGCCGCTTCCTGCTGCACTTCGAGCTTGCGCTCGAGGACTCGCAGCCGCTCGGCGAGGTCGTCGATTTCCTGCTTGAGGGCCACCGGATCGTCGGCGCTCTCCGCGGCGTGTGAGAGTGGCGACAGTGCCAGCGCGGCTACGGCGAGTCCCAGGGGAATTCTCATCTCGATGCTCTCCTGACGGTCACTGCGATGTGGCGGGCAAGAGTAGGGAAAGGGCGGTAGGGCGGTCAGTCGAGACTCGGTAACAGGACGGTTATTTGCTAGGCTCCGAAATATGAAAAAGAAGAAGCGGTCGGCCACGGTTTCCTGGGTTCCGTTCCAGAAGCACGCCCGGCGCATGCGCGCCGTGCATGTGCGCGACCTCTTGGCGAAGGATCCGAGACGGTTCGCCGGCTTTTCACGGACGGCCTGCGGACTGCTGGTCGATTTCTCCCGCCAGCGCGTGACCTCCCAGACGCTCGAGATGCTCTGCCATCTCGCCGAAGCGTCGGGCCTCGGCCGTGCCATCGATGACCTCTTCGCAGGCAAGCACGTCAACGACACCGAGGATCGTCCGGCGCTGCACGTGGCGTTACGTGCGCCGACCGACTCGAAGCGCATGGTCGACGGCGTCAACGTCGCGCGGCTCGTGCGTGACGAAAGGGCCAGGATCGAGGCGTTCGTGACGAGCGTGCATTCGGGCCTGCGCACCGGCGCGAGCGGCCGCGGCTTCACCGACATCGTGAACATCGGCATCGGCGGGTCCGATCTCGGGCCCGTCATGGCGACCGAGGCGCTCAAGGGCTACGCACGCCACTGCCGCGCCCACTTCGTTTCGAACATCGACGGCTGCCAGCTCGCCGACCTCGTGCTGACGCTCGACCCGGCGCGCACGCTGATCGTCATCTGCTCGAAGACCTTCACGACGCTCGAGACGCTCACGAATGCGCGGGCAGCGCGCGCGTGGATCGTGGAGCAGCTCGGCGAGGCCGCGGTGCCGCGCCACTTCGCGGCGGTCTCCGTCAATGCCAGGGCCATGGACGCCTTCGGCATCGCGCCGGATGCGCGCTTTGCGATGTGGGACTGGGTCGGCGGGCGCTACTCGATCTGGTCCGCGATCGGTCTCAGCATCGAGCTCGTGATCGGCAGCGAGCAGTTCCGCGAGTTTCTCGCGGGCGGCCACGACATGGACGAGCATTTCCGGCGTGCGCCCTTCGAGCGCAATCTCCCGGCGCTGCTCGCGCTCCTCGGCGTGTGGAACATCGATGGGCTCGGGCTTGCGAGCCACGCGGTGCTGCCCTACGACCAGCGCCTGCACCGCTTCGCCGCGTACCTGCAGCAACTCGAGATGGAGTCGAATGGCAAGCGCACCACGCGCGAGGGCAAGCCCTCCAGGCACGCAACCGGGACGGTGATCTGGGGCGAGCCGGGCTCGAACGCGCAGCACTCGTTCTTTCAGCTGCTGCACCAGGGCACGATCGAAGTGCCGATGGACTTTCTCGCGCCGGTGCGAAGCTCCGGCGGACGGCAGGAGCAGCAGGATCTCGCGACGGCGAACTGCCTCGCGCAGGCCCAGGCGTTCGCGGTCGGGCACTCCGGCAAGAGCGTTCCGCCGCAGAAGGTGCATCCGGGCAACCGGCCGAGCACGCTGATATTTTTCGAGCGGCTCGATCCGCGCACGCTCGGCAAGCTGGTCGCGCTCTACGAGCACAAGGTCTATGTGCAGAGCGTGCTCTGGAACATCAACCCCTTCGATCAGTGGGGCGTCGAGCTCGGCAAGAAGATGGCGACCGCGATGGCGCCCGCCGTGACCGCGCGCGAGAAGCGCAAGGATCAGCCGCCCGAGATCCGCGACCTGCTCGCGAAGCTCGACCGCTGGCGCTGAAAAAGGGGACAGATTTATTTTCTCGCGTTTCTGTGCGAAATCGCCAAATACTCGCGAAAATAAATCTGTCCCCTTTTTCCCAGAAAATAAATCTGTCCCCTCTTATTCTTCGTAGGTGATCTTGCCACCCATCATCGTGAGCAGCACGCGCGCCTTCATGATGTCCTGCGGCGGCATGGTGAGGATATCGTCGGACAGCACGACGAGATCTGCGAGCTTGCCCGGCGTCAGCGTGCCGCGGATATTCTCGTCGAAGCTCGCGTAGGCGCCGTCGCGCGTGAAGTGGCGGAGCGCGGCCTCGACTGAAATCCGTTGCTGCGGATACCAGCCGCCTTTCGGCGTGCCTTCCGGCGTCATGCGCGTCACCGCGTCGTAGATGCCGCGGATCGGCGCGAAGTCGAACACGCTCCAGTCGCTCCCGAATGCCTGGACCGCGCCCGCGTCGTCGATCGCCTTGAACGGCATCGCGTGCGAGGCGCGCTGCGGCCCGAGCGGCGGCTCGTAGGAAACAAATGTCGTCGGACCCGGCTCGCAGAAGATCGCCTGGGTCGATGCGATCACGCCGAGCTCCTTGAACCGCGGCAGGTCCGATAACCGTGGAACTTCGATGTGCTCCACGCGATGGCGCCGGCCCGTCGTGCCGTTTGTCTTCGCGGCGTAGGCATAGGCGTCGAGCGCCATGCTGATGCCCTTGTCGCCGATCGCATGCAGCATCACCTGGAAACCTTCGCGGTCGTAGAGCGCAACGGTCTCGTTCAATTCCTTCGGATCCCAGAACGGAATGCCGGTCTCCTTCGTGCCGACGTAGGGCTCGAACATCGCGGCGGTCTTCGCGTCGACCGTGCCGTCGACGTAGCCCTTGATCGCGCCGAATTTCACCAGCGGGCCCGGAAACGTCTCGCGCAGCTCGCGGTAGTAGGCGAGGTCGGCGCTCGTGATCGGCCGCGACAGATGGATCTTGTCCGCGGCATAGTCGACGCCGGCTTCGATCGGCGTCGCGAAGCGCAGCCGCAGCTTCACTCTTCCCTCGGCGAGCGCGCGCAGCACCACGCGATGGGTCATCGGCGACCAGGAGGCGTTCTGCGCGGAGGTCAGTCCATCCGCAACAGCCTCGTCCATGTGCGTGATGAAGGCCTCGTAGCGATCGTCGAAGCTGGCGTCCGGTACGATCGGGTAGACGAGCGACTTGGCGCCGTCGTCGAATTCACCGGTCGGCTCGCCGTGCTCGTCGCGCACGATGCGACCGTCGCCCGGATCCGGCGTATCGCGCGTGACGCCCGTCATCGCGAGCGCCTTGGAGTTCACGAGAATCACATGGCCGTCGCGGTCGTCGAGCACCATCGGCCGGTCCGCGAGCACGGCGTCGAGGTACTTGCGGTGCGGCTTGCCGCCGGGGAATTGCCCGTAGGTCCACCCGCCGCCTTGCTGCATGCCGTCGCCCGGGTGCGCCTTCACAAAATCGCGCAGGATCTTCTGCAGCTCTTCGACGTTCCTGGCGTCGTCCACCTGGACGTCGTTGACCGAAGGCCCCGGAAAATGCAGATGCGAATCCTGGAATCCCGGGATCAGCAGCCGTCCGTTGAGATCGATGACGGTCGTGCGGGGGCCGGCGAGCGCCCGCATCTCCGCGCTCGTCCCGACCGCGAGAATCTTCTCGCCGAGCACGGCGATCGCCTGCACCTGCGGCCGCGCCTCGTCTTCCGTCCAGACTTTGCCGTTGACGAAGACAGTATCGGCGGCTGGGTCCGCGGCCGCGGCCTGAAAAGCCAGCAACAGCAAAAAAGGGGACAGATTTAAAAAAGGGGACAGATTTATTTTCTCGCGTTTCTGTGCGAAATCGCCAAATACTCGAGAAAATAAATCTGTCCCCTTTTCTCGGGAAAATAAATCTGTCCCCTTTTTCAAGGGGAGCGGCGCTTCAGGGAGTCGACGCAGCGGGCCGCGGTCTTGCCGTCCCAGAGCTTCGGGACATGGCCCTTCGGCCAGCGGCCGGCGAGCACGTCATCGACACGCGCCGCGAGCTCGGCGGATTTCACCAGGCGGTTGCTGCCTTCGCTGACGGTGATCGGCCGCTCGGTGTTCTCGCGCAAGGTCATGCACGGGATGCCGAGGTAGGTCGATTCCTCCTGCACGCCGCCCGAATCCGTGATCGCGACGCGCGACTGCGACACGAGGTTCATGAATTCGATGTAGCCGAGCGGCTCGGTGAGCTTCATCCCCGGCGCCCCTGCCACGGCCGCGTACAAGCCGAATTCCTCGAGCCGCTTCTTCGTGCGCGGATGCACGGCGAACACGAGCGGCAGGCGCTTCGACGCGGCGACGAGCTGCGTCACCAGGAGCTCGAGCGTCGCGCGGTCGTCGACGTTCGACGGCCGGTGCAGCGTCACGACGCCGAACCCCTGCGGCTGCAGGCCGAACTTCCCGCGCGTGTCGTTCTTCGTGATCTGCTCGCGCATCATTTCGTACGAATCGAGCATGATGTTGCCGACGAAATCGATCTTCGCCGCCGGCACGCCTTCCGCGAGCAGGTTTTCGTTGCCGTCGGTCGAGGGCGTCCAGTACACGTCGCAGATGGCGTCCGTCACCATGCGATTGATTTCCTCCGGCATGCGACGGTCGCGGCTTCTCAGGCCCGCTTCGAGGTGCACGACCGGAACCCAGAGCTTCGCGCCGACCATGGCGCAGGCGGCAGTAGAATTTACATCGCCCACGACGACGATCCAGTCCGGCCGGTCCTGTTGGCAGACTTTCTCGTATGCGATCATCACGCCGCCGGTCTGCTCCGCATGGCTGCCGCTCCCGACCTCGAGGTGAAAGGCGGGTTCCGGCAGTTTCAGGTCGCGGAAGAACGCATCCGACATGTTGAAGTCGTAGTGCTGCCCGGTGTGCACGATCTTGACGGCGCACCAGGCTTCCCGCGAGAAGGCGTGGTAGAGCGGCGCCACCTTCATGAAGTTCGGGCGCGCGGCGGCGATAAGATGGATGAGCTGGCGGGACTTCGGCATGACGGGCGCCAACGTTATCAGGTGTACCGGCTTGTAAGAAGGGGACCGAACTCACTTTGGTGCGTATTTCGGCCAGATTCGGGCGTTCGCGGCCATGCAGATTGTCTGGCATGCCGCCAAGGCCTCCGCGAACCGCAGGAAGCACGCAGTCACGTTTGAGGAGGCCAGCACTGCGCTCGCTGACCCTCTGGCGATGACCGCCATGGATCCCGATCACTCCGGCGAAGAATCCAGGTGGCTGACTTTTGGTGTCTCGATTCTTGGTGTCTCGATTCAAAGACGCTTGCTGGTAGTGGCGCATACGGAGGAAGGAGATATCATCCGCCTCATCGGCGCACGAGTCGCCAACCGTGCGGAGCGCGTTCTCCATGAAGAAGGCCAAGGCGCCAAGGAAGGACACCATGCGTCGCGAATACAAGCGATCGGATTTTGCGGGCGGATTCGTCCGCGGAAAATTCGCCGCGCGCCTGGCATCGGGTTCCCATGTCGTCGTGCTCAGTCCCAAGGTCGCGGCCGCATTCCCGACCTCGGCGGCTGTCAATAAGGCGCTGACCGGACTATTGCGAGTGACAAAGGCCGCTCGTGCGTCGGCGCGTCCGAACGGCCGCCGGTCGTAGTCAAGTCGAGCAAAAAGTGTTTCGGCTGCCTTCGACGGTGATTGGCCCGGCTTTCGTTGCTGCTCTTTTCTTTAGTACGATCGCCCACGCGACCGACTGGTTCGCCCCGGGCGATGCTCGCCTGCGCAGTGACCTGAAGCTCCTTGCCGATGCCGGCGAGCTCAATATTCCAATGTCGGCCTGGCCGCTGCCGGTCGCCGACGTCGAACGGGCGCTCGCGGAACGCAAGCCGCATGACAGCGCCGGTTCGGTGGCAGGCGCGCTCGCGCGCGTCACGGAAGCCGTCGAACGCGCCAAGCATCATGGCGACATCGATGTCCGGCTGACGGCTGGCCGGCCGCCGCTCGTGCAGACCTTCGATCAGACGCCGCGCGAAGAGGGCGAAGCACAAGGCTCGCTCGCCTGGCAGGCCGGCGGATTTTCAGGAGTCGTCAGCGTCGAAGGCGTCGTCGATCCGGACGACAACCAGGCCGTACGGCCGGATGGCAGCTACCTCGCATACGACTTCAAGCGCTGGCAGATCCGCGCCGGCTGGATCGATCGCTACTGGGGATCGGGAGCGGACGGGAGCCTCATCCTCTCGACGAATGCGCGCCCGGTTCCGACGATCGGCTTCGAGCGCACGGTGTCGACCGCGCCCGAGACGAGCTGGCTGCACTGGATCGGCCCGTGGCGCGCCGGAATGTTCATCGGCCAGATGGAGAATCATCGCGACGACTTCGATCACCCCGTCTTCTTCGGCATGCACCTCGAGTGGAAGCCGCTCGAGAATCTCGACTTCGGTTTCTACCGCACGGCGCAACTCTGCGGCGAGGGGCGAAAATGCGGCGCCTCGACCTTCTGGGACATGCTGCTCGGGCACGATAACGTCGGCATCAACGTCTCGCAGGAAGATCAGCCCGGCAACCAGATGGGCGGCATCGACGTGCGCTGGGCACACCCGATCGGGAAACTCCCCTACGCCATCTACGCGAGCGTCATCGGCGAGGACGGCAAGAAGGGCGTGCCGGTGAAGGCGCTGCGCAATATCGGGCTCGAGACAACCTTCAGCGGCGACGGCGCCGGTTACTTGCGTGCGCGGCTCGAATACACCGACACCAAGTGCACATCGAAGTCGGTCGCGAAGGAATTCAATTGCGCGTATCGGAACGGCGTCTTCCCGTACCGCTACCGTGGCCGCATCATCGGCAGCTCGCTCGATAACGACACCGCGATGTGGGCGCTCGGAATCGATCACGTCCTGGGCGACGGCACGACGGCATCGACAGCGCTGCGCTTCGCCGATGTCAATCGCGGCGGCGCGCCGGACCCGACGCACGCGATCAGCCCGACACCGATGAAGCTCTGGGAGCTCGAAGGGCGCGTGCGCAGGGACTTTCATTTCGGCACCGTGGATGTCTCGTTGATCGTCGACCAGATGACCGATCGCCTGACCGATCGCGATGAGATCGCAATCCGCGGTTTCCTCTCCTGGTCGCGCCGCTTCGGAAATTAAGTTCGCTCTCGCGGCGCGTCAGGCGTCTCTTCCGACGCGCATGTAGGAATACGCCGGACACGTGCGCGCAATTCGCGCGCACATGAAAAAAATTCTTCGTTTTTTCTGCGATTGGAGACGCCCGCGGCGTTGACACGCGCAGGCGGTGTCGAGGCATACTCGTCACGCGAGCTTGGGGTGCGGATGAAAAAGAGGAATCGATCATGTCCGGCACCCGACTGCCTCTCGGACTCCTGTCCGCGTTTTTCCTGTTTTCGTCGGCCGGCCTGGCGAACGCGACGCCTGCGCCGGCACCTGACCAGAGAAATACGTCGAATGTCGTAAGCGCCACGCGCGCGCTGCGTCCGGCCGCGTTTGCCCAGCCCGACTCGCTCGCGCGACGGATTGCGATGGGTCCGGCGGAAGCCACGAGCGCGCGCATGACGGCGGCGAAAGCGGGGAATCCAGCGACCGACATCTGGCTGAAGGGCCTGGTGGCGGCGATGCTCGTCGCGTACCAGCTGCGCCGCAAGCATCGCGTCCTTCGCGTCCGTCCCTTTTCGCGATAACCGCCGATGAGCGCGCCTCCAGGCTCCGTCCCCAGGTCGGCGCCGGACATCGGCCATTTGCCGCTGCGCGATCGTTCCGCGGACGTGAGCGCGAGCGAACCCATCGGCATATTCGCGCTGAAGTCGCTCCTCTACCCGACGACTCCGGTCATCACGCTGATGCTGTGCCTGATGGCCTGGCAGGCGTCGCTCCGTGGTCCCTATTTCCTGATCGCGGTGCTGTCCTTTCTCGGCGTCGCGGACGTGCTCGACGTGATGCCGGCGCGCTTCCTGTCGGCGCGCGCGGCCGCGCTGCGCTCGTTCTTCGACATCACGGCACGCTGGGGCGTGCTGCTCGTCTTCATCTACCTCCTCATGAAGCTCTCGGGCCTCGGCCTCGCGCTCAATCATCCGATGCTCTGGACCTGGGCGCTGACGACGCCGTTCGCCCTGTGGGGCGCCGAGTACGTCGGACAACGCGTTCTCTATAGTTCGCGGGCCGCGGCCGGCCCGGTGCGCAAGGCCGTCATCGTCGGCGCGACCGCCGTCGGCTCGCGGCTCGACGCGATGCTCGCATCGCGTCCGGTGATGCGGATCCAGGTGAGCGGCTACTTCGATGACCGCGCGCGCGGCCGGATTGCGCAGGCCTGCGCCGGGCGGCTGCTCGGTACGCTCGACGACGTGAAACCCTTCGTGCTCGCCGAGGGCATCGAGCTCGTCTACATCACGCTGCCGATGGCGCCGCGCCCGCGCATCGTGAAGCTCGTCGAATCGCTGCGCGATTCGACGGCGTCGATCTATTTCGTCCCGGACCTCGCCTCCTTCGAGATGGTGCAGCCGCATTTCGACCTGGTCGAGGGCATTCCGGTGATCGCGGTCTGCGACTCGCCCTTCTACGGCATCCGCGCGCTCGCCAAGCGCGCGAGCGACCTCGTCGTTGCGGCGCTCGCCCTCGTGATCGGGGCGCCGCTGCTCATCGCCGTTGCGATCGGCGTGAAATTGAGTTCGCCGGGCCCGGTCATCTACCGGCAGCGGCGTTGCGGGCTCGATGGGCGCGGGATCGTCGTCCACAAGTTCCGCTCGCTGCGCGTCGTCGAGGACGGGGCGACGAGCTACACGCAGGTCGCGCGCGGCGATCCCCGCCTCACGCGCTTCGGCGCTTTCATCCGCAAGACCTCGCTCGATGAGCTGCCGCAGCTTTTCAACGTGCTCACGGGCGAGATGAGCATCGTCGGTCCGCGGCCGCATGCCGTCGCCGTCAACGAGAATTACCGCCAGCTCATCCCTGGCTACATGGTCCGCCACAAGGTCAAGCCCGGCATCACGGGCTGGGCCCAGGTGAACGGCTTTCGCGGGGGCGACGATCTCGAGTCGATGAGTTCGCGCATCGCCTACGACCTCGAGTACCTGCGCCACTGGTCGCTCGGACTCGACCTCGTGATCCTCTTCAAGACCGTCACCGTCATCTGGAGCGACAGTCGTGCGTACTGAACGAATCCTGCGGACGCTCAGGACCTGGTCGATCGCAACCGCGATCGCGGTGCTGCAGGCGGGCACGCCTGCGCACGCCGCCGATGACTATCGCCTGGGGGCGGGCGATCTCCTGCATATCAGCGTCTACGGATCGCCGGACCTCACGGGCGATGTGCGGGTGAGCGAGTCGGGGGCCATCACCTGTCCGCTCATCGGCTCGGTGCCCGTCGCGAAGCTCTCCACCGATCAGGTCGAAGCCGCGCTCGCCGAGCGCTACGTGCAGGGCGGATTCCTGCGCCAGCCGCAGATCTCCGTGCTCGTGACCGAGTATCGGAGCCAGCAGGTGGCGGTGCTCGGCCTCGTCGCGAAGCCCGGCCAATACGCGCTGCGTTCCTCGACGAGCACGGTGCTCGACATGCTGGCGGAGGCGGGCGGCCTCGTACCCGAGTCCGCGGGCGATCGGGCGACGCTCGTGCGCGCCGACGGCAAGCGCGTCGAACTCAATCTCGACGCGCTCCTGCAGGGCGATCCGCAGCAGAACCCGCGACTCGCCGGCGGCGATCGCCTGTTCGTGCCGCGCGCCCAGCAGTTCTACATCTACGGCCAGGTGCAGAAGCCCGGCGTCTATCGGCTCGAGCACGACATGACCGTCTCGCGCGCAATCACGGTCGGCGGCGGCCTCACGCCGCGGGGATCGGAGCGTCGCGTGGTCGTGAAGCGCCGTGCGCAAGACGGCAGCGAGAAGCGCAAATCCATCAAGCCCTCGGACGTGCTGCAGGCCGACGACGTCCTCTACATCAAGGAGAGCCTCTTCTAGGAGGTCGCCATGAGCTTCATGCAACTCATAAGGATTCTCTGGGCGCGGCGCGGTCTCGTGCTGTTCGTGACCTTCGCCGCGCTCGTCAGCGCCGTGGCCGCGAACCTCGTCCTGCCGAGGAAGTACGTCGCCACCGCCGCGGTCGTGGTCGACTCGCGCGGCGTCGATCCGGTCACGGGCACCAATACGCCGACGCAATCGACGGCGGGCGTGCTCGCGACGCAGGTCGACGTGATCTCGAGCCGCGCCGTTTCGCTCAAGGTCGTCGATGAGATCGAGCCCGTGAGCCATGAAAGGGAGAAGCGCGCGCGCGAGCTCCTGCGGGCGCTCACCGTCAAGCCCTCGCAGGAGGGCAACGTCATCCAGATCCGCTTCGAGGACGTCGACCCGGTGTTCGCCGCCCGCGCGGCGAACGCGTTCGCCGACGCTTATCTCGCGACCAACATCGAACTCAAGCTCGATCCGGCGAAGCAGCAGAGCCATTGGTTCGACGCCCAGGTGCAGGGCCTGAGAACGAGTGTCGAGGCGAGCCGCGAAAAGCTCTCCGAATACCAGAAGTCGCACGGCATCGTCGCGACCGACGACAAGTTCGACGTCGAGATGGCGCGGCTCGATGAAGTCGCGCGGCAGCTCGTCGAGGCGCAGCGCAATTCCCAGGGCGCGGACGCCCGCTTGAGCCAGGCGGACCACGCGCTCGAGAACGGCCGCATCCAGGAGATGCCGGACGTGCTCTCCAACAGCCTCGTGCAGAACCTGAAAGCGGAGCTCTCGCGCGCGGAGGCGCGCCTTGCGGAACTCGGCGAGCGCTATGACCGCAACTATCCGCCGTACATGTCAGCGGCAGCCGAAGTGAGGAGCCTGCGCGAGCGGCTCGCCGCGGAAATGCAGAACACCCACAGCTCGTTCGGCCAGTCGGCCGAGATCGCGCGGCGGCAGGTCGGTGACCTGCAAGGCGCGTTCGACCGGCAGAAGGCGCGCATCCTCGAACTCCGCCAGCAACGCAACGAAGCGGCCACCCGCGAGCGGGAAGTGGAAAATGCGCAGGGCGCGTATGACTCCGCGGTGCAGCGGGCGGCGCGCCTGCGGCTCGAAAGCCAGCTCAACCAGACGAACGTCGCGGTGCTCGACCGCGCCGGCGTACCGCTGTCAGCCGCCACGCCCAGCCTCATGTTGAGCGCCGCGCTCGCCGTCGTCTTCGGCGCGATGCTCGGTGTCGCGCTCGCATTGATGCTCGAGCGCGTCGACCGCCGGGTCCGCAGCGGCGATGAACTCATGGAACTCGCGAGCCTCGAGGTCCTTGCGCAGGTGCCGCGCCTGCGCGCGACCTTCCGGCCGAAGAAACTTCGCCGCGTGCCGCGTCTCGGCAATCTCGGCGATCTGAAATCCGCCTGAAGGCTGAAGGAGCGATCATGGCTGCCAACCCACTTGCCGCCAATCCCAGGACCGCGCCGCCGGCAAGGCCCGAGCGCCGGCGCGTACGCATCGGCGAGCTGCTGGTCGCGAGCGGCCGGGTTTCCGAGGGCGACCTGCCGCGCATCGCTGCGTTCCAGGAGCGCAAGGGCCTCCGGTTCGGCGAGGCGGCGGTCGAGCTGGGCCTCGTCAGCGTCGATGACGTGCAGCGCGCGCTTGCGCGCCAGTTCAACTATCCGTATCTCAAGCGCGGCGACTCGAACCTGAGCCCGATGGTGGTGAGCGCCTACCAGCCGTTCGACCCCTGCGCGGAAGTCTTCCGGGTATTGCGCAGCCAGCTGACGCTGCGCTGGTTCGACCGCGGCGAAAAGGCCCTCGCCATCGGCAGTGCGCGCGGCGGCTGTGGTACGAGCACCGTGGCCGCGAATCTCGCGGTGAGCTTCGCGCAGCTCGGGGAGCGCACGCTCCTCATCGATGCGAATCTCAGGCGCCCGGTGCAGCACTGGCTGTTCGGCGTGCTGGCGGACTCGGGCCTCGCCGACGTGCTGGTCGGCCGCTGCTCGCTCGAAGAAGCGGCGCTCGAGATTCCGCCGATCGATCGCCTGGCGCTCCTGTGCGCCGGCCCGGTGCCGCCGAATCCGCATGAACTCCTGAGCGGCAAGCCGCTCATGAACCTGCTCGAGGAAGCGCAGCGGACTTTCTCGGTCGTCATCCTCGACACGCCGGCGGCGCTCGACTTCGCCGATGCGCAGATGATCTGCGCCCGCACCGGCGCCTATCTCCTCGTGACACGGCGCCATCAGTCTCGCGTCGCCGACGTCCGCGCGGCAACCTTGCGCCTCGCGCCGGCGGGAGCCGTGATGATCGGCGCCGTGGTGAGCGACTGATGCAGGCGGTCCTGACGCCACGCGACCTTCCGATCGCCGCTCCGCGGAGCGACGTCGTCGCGCGGGTGCTTGTCGCGACGCCGGTCGTCGCCGGAACGGTCTTCGCCAAGCTCGCCGTGCCGCCGCTGGGTGTGCACGGGCTCGGCATCGTCGTGCCGCTCACGGCTTGCGCGGTGTTCCTCGGGCTTGCGAGCGGCCGCCTGCACATCGTGCCCCGGCGTCTGCTGCTCTGCCTCGTCATGCTGTCGGGCCTTGGGCTGGTGCAGGTCCTGAGGGCCGATGCCTTCTCGCCCGCGTCGCTTGCGCTGATGACCGCGCTTGCCGTGACCTACGTGTTCATGGTGGACAGCGCCGAAGCCGACCAGGCCTGGGCACTGCGCTTCTTCGCGGACCTGACCGCGATCCTCGCGGTGCTCGGCATCGCGCAGTTCGTGCTGCAATTCGTCGCGGAGCGCGCCCTCGTATTCCCGATCGAGACCTACGTGCCGGAGCAATTCCGCACGCTCGGATTCCACAACATCGCGCCGCTCTACTGGGGCTCGCCGATCTTCCGCTCGAACGGCTTCGTGATGCTCGAGCCCTCGGAATTCAGCCAGGTCTGCGCGATCGGGCTCGTGGCCGAACTCGCAGGCCGGGCGCGCCTGCTGCGCCTCGCCTTGTACGCTTCGGCGCTGCTCGTTTCCTACTCCGGCACGGGACTCATCATTCTCGCGGCGACTCTGCCGCTCTACGTGATGATCGAGCGGCGCTGGGGGCTGCTCGCACCGGCGCTCGTCTTCGTCGTCGCCGTGGCGCTCTTCTCGACGCCGCTTCATCTCGACTCGCTCTGGCGCCGCATCGGCGAGTTCGCTTCGCCCGGGTCGAGCGGATTCGCGCGCTTCGTCGGCTGGCGCGATCTCTTCGAGGACAAGGTCTGGACCTCGACGGGCCACGCGCTCTTCGGGCACGGCGCCGGCTCCTTTTTCGAGGCTGCCTCACGTTACTCGGCCTCCGAGATGTCCTACGCCAAGATCATCTTCGAGTTCGGCGTGCTCGGCGCGCTCCTGTATTTCGCATTCATCTTCTATTGCCTGTTCACGACGCGGGCGCCGTTCATCGTGCGCGTCGCCATCGGTCTGTGCTTCTTCATGAATGGCGCCTACGCGCCGTCGGCTACCTCGTTTGCGCTGAGCCTTGCGCTCTGGCCGAACGACGGTTCCGCCCGACGCCGCGTTCGGCGCCTGGCCGGAGCGCCCGCATGACACTCGCGCTGCTGGTCATCGCTTCCCTCTGCCTGCTGCTCGCAGCGCATCCCTTCGTGACCTATCCATGCTCGTTAATCCTCTTGCGAGCCGTGCGCGAATGGCGGCCTGCTTCAGCAGGCAGAGTGGAACCGCAGCCGACGTTCGCGATCTGCATGTGCGCCTACAACGAAGAGGCGGTGATCGAGGCCAAGCTGCGCAATCTTCTCGCCCTGCGCCAGCGGCATCCGCAGCTGCAGCTCCTCGTCTACGTCGATGCCTCGACCGATGCCACCGCGGCGATCCTCGAGCGCCATCGCGGCCAGATCGAGCTGCACGTGTCGCCGCGCCGGCAGGGCAAGACATTCGGCATGAACCTGCTGGCGTCGCTCGCGACGGCCGACGTCCTCATCTTCACCGACGCCAACGTCATGCTCGACCGCGACTGCGTGAGCGATCTCGCGCGCTACTTCCGCGATCCGGAAGTCGGCTGCGTGTGCGGCAATCTCACCTATACGAACGCGGACGCTTCCGTGACCGCGGCCACGGGAGCGGGTTACTGGCGCTTCGAGCAGACGGTCAAGCGCCTGGAGACCGAAACCGGCTCGACGCTGATGGCCGACGGGTCCATCTTCGCCGTGCGGCGCCATCTCCATCGGGTGGCGCCCGACGACATCATCGACGACATGTACGTGTCGCTGATCGTCCTCATCGAGGGCTATCGCATCGTGCAGGCCCAGGATGTGCGCGCGTACGAAGCCTCCGCGACCGACGCGAAGGAGGAGTTCGGCCGCAAAGTCCGCATCGCCTGCCAGGCCTTCAACGTCCATCGGCTGCTATGGCCGTGGCTGCGCCGGCTCGATGCACTGACGCGCTACAAGTACGTCTCGCACAAGCTGTTGCGCTGGCTCAGCATCTATTTTCTCGGCGTCGCAATCTGCGCCCTGATCGGGGCACTGATTTCGGCAGGGCATACGTTCCTCGCGCTGCTGGCAATCGCGCTGCTCCTCGCGGGCGCGGCACTCGGCTATTGGACCTCGCTCCCACCCTTCGCGCAGATCGTGGATCTGCTCCTCGCGCTCGCGGCGACGGGTATCGGTGTGTGGCGCTCGCTGCGCGGTGACCGTTTCCAGACCTGGACCCCTGCAAGCTCAGTCAGGAGGGCTTGATGCCATGAAAGCGTTCGCAACTCTCATCGTCTTTGTCATTTCGATGGCCGCCGCTCCGGTGACGGCCGCCGTACGCGTGCCGGTCCCTGCGGGGCTCGGCGTCTACGAAGGAGCGGGCTGCGATGGAGTCGCGCAACTGAAGAAGTTCGAATCCTGGTACGGCGGCAAGGCCAACCAGGTCATCGACTTCCTGGCCTGGTCGATGCTCGAGACCCGCTCCGTGTGGCTGCCGAAGTGCTGGAAGGACGCGGGGCGCAAGGCCGTCGTCTTTTCGGTGCCGATGCTGCCGGGCGACGGGCATACGACGCTCGCCGATGGCGCGTCCGGCAAGTTCGACAAGCTGTTCCGCGACTACGCGGCGGTCCTGCAGAAATACGGCTACGGCACGGCCGTCATCCGCATCGGCTGGGAATTCAACGGCGACTGGTATCCGTGGGCCGCGGGCAAGGATCCCACGTCGTGGATCAAGTACTGGCGGCGCATCGTCACCGCCATGCGCTCGGTGCCCGGCACATCGTTCCAGTTCGACTGGTGCCCGGCCGCGGGCTGGACCAGGTTCCGCGCCGCGGATGCATATCCGGGCGATGCCTACGTCGATGTCATCGGGCTCGACGTCTACAACATCAGCTGGGATCCGAAAGTGAAAACGCCGGAGCAGCGCTGGTCCGCTCTCACGTACGCGATGCAGGGCCTGCGCTGGCATCGCGACTTCGCGGCCTCGCATGGCAAGGCAATGTCTTTCCCGGAGTGGGGCACGGGCAAGCGCGGCGACAAGCTCGGTGGGGGCGATGATCCGTATTTCATCGAGCACATGGCCGACTGGATGCACGACAACCCGGTTCTCTATCACAACTACTGGGACTACGCGCACGCGTACTTCAACGGCAAGCTCTCGGACGGCCACCAGCCGAAATCGGGTGCGGCCTTTATCGAAAGTTTCCGCCGGCAGGTGGCGAGCGCGATGTGGGCCCGCACATGAAGGAGCCCCGCAACTTCAATGTCGCGTTGAACGGCTACCGCGGCCTCTGCGCGCTGCTCGTGTTCGGGTTTCACCTGGGTTCCGCGGGCGTCGTCGCCTGGCCGTCGGGCTCGGCGCTCGCGGACGAGGCGGCGAGCCTGTGGATGTCGCTCGCGTACGGCGTCGACATGTTCTTCATGATCAGCGGCTTCGTGATCGTCGCGAGCCTCGCGCGCCATGCGACCGTCGGCGGCTTCCTGCGCGACCGCTTCGTGCGCATCTTCTCCGCCTGGGTGCCGACAGTCATCGCCGTCACCGCGATCTGCCTGGCCTTCCACATGAAAGTGTTCGCGGACGTCAGCTTGAGCGAAGGCATCGGCATCTTCGTCGCGAATCTATTGCTGCTCCCGCCGCTCCTGCCGATCCCCTTGATCCACATGGTCTCGTGGAGTCTCACCTACGAGTGGGTCTTCTATCTGACCGCGGCGGCGGGCGCGCTCATCCGGCGCCACATCCCTCATCGCTTGTGGGTCACGGCCCTCTGGGCCGCGTTCATCGTGGGTTTCATCGCGTTCTATCCGCGCGCGGTCTACTTCCTCACCGGCGTGCTGGTCTACCGGCATCAGGACTGGTTCGTGCGGCATTCGCGCTGGTTGCGCTTTCCGGCGCTCAGCTTCGTGGTTTTCCTCGTCGCCTGGCGCGCGACGGGTATCGATCAGGCGCAGCTCGATGTCACCTGGCCCGCGTTGCTCGTAAGCGGCCGCTGGCTGCTCGCCGTCATCGCGTTTGCCGCGTCCGTGCACCTGTTCGCGAGCGTGTGCCTCTCCGCGGACCGGCAGACAGCGTTTCTCGAGACGCGAACCTTCCAGTTCCTCGGCGCGATCAGCTACAGCTTTTACCTGTGGCACGCGCTCGTCATGGCCTTCGTGAAGCGCGTCATGGCGGTGTTCGTCGCGCCGGAGGCGGGCGATGCCATGGCCTTTGCGCTCTTTGCGGTGCTGTCGCTTGGCATCGCGCTCGCGGTGTCGTGGTCCTCGTGGGCGCTCTTCGAGGTCCGCCTGGCGAAGCGCATGCGCCGCTGGCTCACGCAGCGCGACCCGATCGGGAGTGCAGTCCATGCCCGCTAGCGAATCGACGCTCCGCTGCCTCTGGATTGCGCGTTACATCCCGCATCCGATGGATGCGGGCGCCAAGGTCTATTCCGCGCGGCTTGCGGAATCGGTCGCCGCCACCGGCGCGTCGGTCCGCTTTCTCGGCTTCGGCCGCGTGAGCGCCGTGCCCCCGCAGTCGCGCATCGAATGGGTGGCGGTGCCGGGAGAAAAGCGCGGCCGCGCGCCGGCGTTCTTCAGCACGCTGCCGGTTGCCGCCGCGACGGATGCGACCAGCGCGTTCGCAACGGAACTCGATCGGCAGCTGCGCGAGCCCTGGGATGCGATCGTGTTCGACGGCTACGGCACCGGCTGGGCACTCGAGCGCTGCCTCGCGCACCGGAACCGCCATGCGTCCGCGCCGCCCGTGCTCGTGCACGTCTCGCACAATCACGAAGAGACGCTCTGGCGCTCGATGGCGCGGGAGTCGTCCGAATCGATGCCAATGCGCATCGTGCACTGGCAGAACTACATCAAGGTGCGGGCGCTCGAGCGGCGCATCGTGCGCAACGTCGACCTCCTCACCACCATCACGGACGAGGACGCGCGGGAATTCCGCCGCACGACGGCAAGGGAAGCCTCGCTCACGCTCACGCCGGGCCACGCCGGGGTCCGCACGCCATCCCGCGTGATCGATGCACGGGTGCCGCGGCGCGTGATTCTCGTCGGATCGTTCCGCTGGGTGCTGAAGCAGGAAAACCTGCGCCGCTTCATCGCGCTCGCGGACCCGGTGTTCGCGAAGCACGACATCGAGCTCGACGTGGTCGGCGACGTCGCGGGGAATCTCCTCAACGACCTGCAGGAAAGCACGCGGGCGACCCGCTTCTGCGGTTTCATCGACGACCTCACGCCGTACTTCGCGCAGGCACGCATGGCCGTCGTGCCCGAGCTCATCGGCGGCGGCTTCAAGCTCAAGTTTCTCGACTACATCTTCGCACGGGTGCCGGTCGCGACCCTCTCGCAGGCCGCCGCCGGCTTTCCGGCCGCCATTCGCGAGGCGACGCTCGCCCGCGACGATTTCGAGTCCTTGATCGAGGCGATCGTGAGCCATATTGACTATTTCCGTGAGTTGAACCGCATGCACGAGCGGGCCTACTCTGCCGCGGAATCCCAGTTCGACTGGCAGGACCGCGGCCTGTGGCTGCAGCAGGCGATGGCGAGCACGCGCCGCGCCCGGCCGGGGAGATGACCGATGGAAGAGGTCGAACGCCTCGCGCGCGAGCGCGATTTCCACAACCGGCGATTCGCCGACGATTCGGAGCGCACGCGGCGCACACAGCGCTTCTACGACGCGATCGCCTACGGTTTCCTGCTCTACAAGCGGCGCGTGCAGGAAGAATCGGCCGGCCGGAGCCTGCTCGAGTGCGGTTGTGGCACCGACGGGCTCGCTTTCGACATGGCGGCGAGCGCGCAAGCCGTCGTCGGCATCGATATCTCGGAAGTCGCCATCGCCGAAGCGGACCGCATCGCGGCGGAACGGCGGCTCCCCAACGTGCGCTTCCAGCTCGACAACGCGGAGGCGACGTCCTTTGCCGCGGCGTACTTCGACGTGATCGCCGGGAGCGGCATCGTCCACCACCTCGACATCGCGCGCTCGATGCACGAATTCCGGCGCCTGCTCAAGGAGGGTGGCACCGCCATCTTCGCCGAACCACTCGGCCACAACCCGGTGCTCCGCTGGTATCGCCGGCGGACGCCCGAGCTGCGCTCGGTCGACGAGCACCCGCTCCTCATGTCGGACCTGCGCGCGATGGCGCGGCCCTTCACCTCCATCCGCGTGACCTACTTCGGATTGCTGGCGCCGCTCCTGGGGTTTGTCCCGCAAAGTCCGGGGCCCGCGAGCGGGCTCACCCGGATCGTCTGGTGGCTCGACCGGCAGCTCTGCCGCATCCCGTTGCTGAATCGGCTCGCCTGGTACTGCGTCGTGGAGCTGCGCGCATGACATTCGGCGGTTCAGTCACCGTTCGGCGCGGGCTCACCGCGCGCACGCGCTGGCTTTTCGTCGACGGCGCGACCGACCTCGGCGGCCACGAAGTGATGCTGCTGCGATTGCTCGAGGAGTTGCGGTTGCACGGGCGGGTGATGCCGCTCCTCCTGTGCCGGGAAGGGTCGCGGCTCGCGAATCAAAGCGTCACCTACCAGGTCGAGGAATCGCTGGCGGCCCCCGGGCGCGGCCTGCTCGGCTCCGGATCGCTCGCGAGGTTCGTCGGCGCGATACGCGATACCTGGTGTTTTGCGAAGGTCGTCCTGCGCATCAAGCCCGCGCTTTGCATCGTCGCGGAGGGCTGCCTCCTCGCGCAGCCGGTGTTCGTGGTTGCCGCGCGCCTCATCGGGCGCCGGGTCGTCGTGTACGTTCCGCTCGTCGAACCGAGCCGCGTGCTGCGCTTCCGGCGCGCCCGCATGCGCGACGCGCTGGTGCGGCGTTTCTACGCCAACCTTCCCGACGCCTGGATCACCATCACGCGGGCGCAGGCCGAGGACTTCGCCGCCTGGGCCGGCGTGCGGCGGCCGATCTTCCATCTGCCGAACACCGTCGCGCGCCGCATCGATGAGATGGCGCAGGCCCATGTGCCCGGCGACTTCCGCGGCGAGCAGGGTGGCTGGCGCCGCCGGCGCGTGCTCGTGCTCGGCCGGCTCGAAGCGCATCAGAAGGGTCTCGACATCCTGATCGACTACCTCGCGACGCGGGAGTCGCTCAGCGACCATCTCACGCTGACGTTCGTCGGCGAGGGGCCGTTCGAATTCGAGCTGCGGCGGCGCATCCAGGCCGTGCCGTCGATGGGCGAGTGGGTATCGGTCCGCGCGTGGACCAATACCGTGAGCGTCCTCAAGCGCCACGACGTGCTGCTCATCCCGTCGCGCTATGAAGGCGTGCCGCTCGTCATGCTCGAAGCGATGGCGATGGGCGTGCCGGTCGTGGCCTCGGATCTTGCCGGCACGCGCTCCTTCCTGCCGGACTCCTGCCTTTTCGTGATCGGCGATTTCGAGCGGGCCTTCGAGATCGTCGGCACGCTCGGTGACCCGAAGATCAGCCGGCCGGTGATTCGTCGCAATGCTTCCACCTACAACGTGTACGCCTCGGCTCACGCCTTCGCGACTTCGGTGCGTGCACTCACCGAAGACCTGCGGTCGCTGACCGGCCTTGGGCGCAAGACGCGGGAGAGCGGCCCATGATCGTCAGCGTGTACCTGCCCACTCGCAATCGCGCATCGCTCCTGCCGCGGGCGGTGGATTCGGTGCTCGCGCAGAGCTATCGCGACCTCGAGCTCATCGTCGTCAACGACGGCTCCGAGGACGCGACGGTCGCGTACCTGACGGCGCGGGCCGCGGCCGATTCGAGGCTGCGGCTGCTCCACAACCCGCGGCCGCTCGGCGCGCCGCGCTCGCGCAACCGCGCCATCACGGCGGCCCGTGGCGGGTTCGTCACCGGTCTCGACGATGACGACAGCTTTCATCCCGACCGGATCGATGCCTTCGTGCGGCGCTGGCGGCGGCTCGAGCGCTACGGCGAGCGCTTCTCCTGCCTCTATACGCAGGACATCCTGATGCAGGGCCCGCGCGCGGCCTACACGCACAAGCCCGAGCGCGTCGAGTACGCGGATCTCTTCCACTTCAACAGCATCGGCAACCAGGTTTTCACCCGGCGCGATTACCTCATCGGCGCGGGCCTGTTCGACTCCGACATGCCCGCGTGGCAGGACCTCGATGCGTTCATCCGCCTCGTCGCGCGCTACGGCAGCGCGCGTCTCGTCGATCGCCCCTTGTATTTCGTCGACCTCGAGCCGCGCGCCGACCGCATATCGGTCGGCTCGAAGGAGCGCATCCTCACCGCCTACCGCCGGCTCGGCCGCAAGCTCGAGAGCGAGCCCGCATCGCTTCGCCAGGCGCTCTTCCTGCAGGTCTTCGGCCGTCTGTATGGATTCAAGCTCGGTTTACCTGACCTGCGCGAATACCTGAGCTACGGCGTGCACACGCGCACCTTGCGCACGCTCGCCGGCATCCTCGCGCGGCAGGCGGGGCTCCGATGACCGCAAGCGGCAACGCGCGCTGGATCGCGCTCATACAGATGAGCCGCATCGGCGTGCAGATCCTCTGCGTCACGGTGCTCTCGCGCCTGCTCGCGCCCGGCGACTTCGGCCTCGTCGCCATGGCGCTCGCCGTCACGAACTTCGGCAACCTGCTGCGCGACATGGGCGTGGCGGCGGCGGTGATTCAAAAGCCGCGCCTCGATTCGCGCACGATCGCGACGGCGTTCTGGATGACGGCCGCGGTCGGCGTGCTGCTCGGACTGCTCTTCCTGCTGACGGCGCCGCTTGTTGCGAAGCTCATGCAGGCGCAGGACCTCGTCGGCCTCCTGCGCATCCTCGCGACGATCTTTCCCATCTACGGCGTCGCCCTGGTGCAGCAGGCGCTCCTCGAGCGCCACGGGCAGTTCGCGACCGTGGCGCGCGTCGAGATCACCTCGGCCGCGGCGGGCCTTGGGGTTGCGTTGCTCGCGGCAGCGGGCGGCGCCGGCGCCTACAGCCTTGCCTATCAGTCGGTCGCCATCGCGGGCCTCACATCGCTGCAGCTCCTCGCGCTCTCCGACTGGAAGCCGCGAGCCAGCTGGGGCGCACGCGAATTTCGTGAGCTCTGGCGCTTCGGCAGCCATGTCTCGGGCTCGAACGTCATCAGCTACGTCGCGCGCAATGTCGACAGCGTCATCATCGGACGCGTGCTCGGCGCCGCGAGCCTCGGTCCGTACTCGATCGCCTACCGGATCATGCTGTTCCCGCTCTACAACCTGGCCTTCGTCGCAACTCGCGCGCTCCTGCCGGTGATGAGCCGCGCGGCCGCCGGCGCCGGCGAGCCGAAGGCGCCGATCGTGCATCTGTATCTGCGGGTGCTCTCGACGATTGCCTTCTTTACGGCGCCCCTGATGGCGGGGCTCTTCGTGCTGCGCGCGCCCTTCGTCGAGGTATTCCTCGGCCCGCGCTGGCATCAAGTGAGCGAGCTCATCGTCTGGCTCGCACCGACCGGCTTCGTGCAATCGCTCATCACGCCGAGCGGTTCGGTCTTCGTGGCGCTCGGCCGGCCCGACAGGCTCCTCAAGATCGGCGCGGCCGGCGCCGCGCTCATGGTGATTTCCTTTCTCGTCGGCGTGCAGGGCGGCGTCGTGAGGGTCGCGCAGTGCTATTTCATCGCGAGCCTCTTGTCCGCGGTGCTCTGGTTCACGACGACGTTGCGCGTGCTCGATTGCAGTCCGCGGCGCCTGTTCGCAGCGTTGCTGCGGCCTGTCGCCATGACATTCGCGATGGGCGTGTCGGTGTGGCTGCTCGCTTTGCTGTTCGACCCGACGTCGCCTCGCATGCTCGAACTTGGGGTTCTAAGCGTCGCCGGCGCGGCGCTCTATGCGTCCCTGGCGCTCGTCGCGAGCCCGTCCATCGTGACCGATGTACGGGCCCTCGTATTTGGCCGTCGGCTGGGACGGGCGCCCCTGCGGCCGCTCGTCCTGCCCGATGAAGGAGTGCGCTAGATGATAACGTCACTGCAAGTCGCCAAAGCCGTACTGCCGGATCGCACCGGCAAGTTCCTGCGCCGCAAGCACCGGGCCTGGGTATTCGATCGCGCCATGCGCCGGTTCCTCACCAACCCCTGCGGTTCCTGGCAGGAGCGGCCGGAGCTGCTGTCGGACCTCATCTACGGCTGGGGCAATGAGAGCTTCTCGGCGCGCGAGGAATATCTCGCGGCCTGCCTGCGTCATGCGCTGCTGCCGCAGACCGCGGTGCTCGAATGCGGCTCAGGCCTCACGACGCTGCTCGTGGGCGCGATCCTGCAGCAAAAGGGCAGCACCCTCTGTTCGCTCGAGCACGACCCCGACTGGCGTGCACGGGTGCGGGCCGCGCTCGTGCGCTTTCGCATCGGTTGCGTGCGCGTGGTGTTCGCGCCGCTCACCGACTACGGCGGTTATTCCTGGTACGGCCCGGACTTCGAAGCCCTGCCCTGGGATATCTCGCTCGTGATCTGCGACGGCCCGCCCGCCGACACGCCGGGCGGCCGCTATGGCGCGATTCCACAGATACGGGAGCGACTGCTCGAGGGTGCGGTGGTGCTGCTCGATGACGCGGGACGGGCGGAGGAACGCCGCATCGTCGCGCGCTGGGCCGACGAACTCGGCCGCGGTTTTGAAATCTTCGGAGAGGAGAAGCCCTATGCGCGAATCGCAACCTGATTCAAGACGGGGACGCATTGCCTTCATCCCGCTGGCGCTCGGCGTCGCGGTACTCACTCCCTGCGCCTTCGCGGCTCCCGGTACCGGCCCCGATGAGACGGACCCGGTCGAGTTCTATCTCGCCGACGAGCTGAGCTACGACGACAATCTCTTTCGCGTGCCCGAGGGTCTCGCCGCGAGCGACCCGGCGGCGATCGGCGTCCCGAGCACCGATGACCTTCTCAACCGGGCCTCGGCTGGCGTGCACGGACGGTGGGACCTCAGCCGGCAGGTCTTCGGCCTCGACCTGAGGCTCGACGACGTGCGGTTCCAGGACAACAGCGACCTCAACTACGTCGGCGGCAATGCGGGCCTGCAATGGAAGTGGCAGACGGGCAAGCGCTGGTCGGGCCTGATCACGGGGCAATACGACCGCGCGCTCGCGAACTATTCGAACTATCGCTTTTTCGCCAAGGACCTCGTCGACGTCGGCGCCTACGGCGCGGAAGTGCGCTTTCACTTCGGTTCGCGCTGGAGCCTGCTCGCCGCGGGCACGGACACGCGCACGAATCACAGCGCCGATGAGCGCGCCGACGAGGAGTTTCACGGGCGGACCGCGCGCGGCGGCCTCGAGTACCGCACGCCGTCCGACAACCTGTTCGCCGCGGAGTATCGCTACACGGACGGCGAGTTTCCGAACGCCGATCCGCTGGTCGACGGCTTTGGCAGCCGCTACTTCGAGCACGTGCCGACGGTGCGCGTGAGCTACATCTTCACGCCGCAGACTTCGCTCGAAGCGCGTTACGGCTACCTCGAGCGCACCTACCAGGATCCGGCCGCGGGCGATTTTGCCGGCGGCGTCTGGAACGCGAAGTTCACCTGGCGGCCGCGCGAGAAACTCTGGTTCGAGATGAAGGGCTGGCACGAGCTGCGGGCCTACGAGGACTCGGAGTCGCAGTACTTCGTCGCCCAGGGCTGGAGTTTCGGCCCGACCTGGGCGCCGCGGGAGAAGCTCCAGTTCACGCTGCTCGCCTCGATGGAGGACCAGGATTACGTCAGCGCGGGCACGCTCGCACCTTCGCTACAGCCGTTCCGCAAGGCCCAGGTGCAGTTCGCCCAGCTCGGCGTCGACTATTCGCCGCGCAAGGCCTGGAGCATCCGGCTCGCGTACCGGCACCTGCGCTACGACTCGAACCTGCCGCTCGAGGATTACGACGACAACGTGGTCAGTGCGCAGGTCCGGTTTTCCATGTAAATCGGGGAAGTGCGATTTTCATCCTTGTGTCGTTCACCTGACAGAACTGCGGCGCGCCTGTGAGCACCATGGTCCGCAGCTGGCAAATACCTGCCAGTCGATGCAGTCCAAGGAAGAGGAGTGTGAACATGCGCAACTTCAATACATCGGGATTCCGGGCGTCGGTCGGCGTGGCGGCGGCAGTGACGGTGACAGCCCTCACGGTGCTTCTGTTCCAGTCCCCGTACACCGCATGGGGTACGCGAGCTCAGCCGCCGGAAGAAATCGCCCTGAGCGTTCAGGTGCTACCGATCGACGCTCGCAATGTGTGAGCTGTGGCGGCGTGCGGCCGGTATCGAACCCGATGCCGCCGCACGTCGCTCCGCATCCGCCTGGGGTGCGTCAACCTGGTGCCGCGCTCCGGTTCCTCGAAATCAACCTTGCGGTGACGAATCCCAGAACGAATGTGACGACCGCGACGGCGGCCAGGGTCAAGCCCGACACGACGAGCACCGGATGACTCCCTCGCTCGATGATGATCATCGGGTCCTCGGGAGCCGCCGCGCCGACCTGCGCGGTGTACTTGAACTCCTTCCCCGGGAAAGCGGTACAGACCGCGACCTCCCGCCGGGCGTTGCCGCCGATCGTCACTGGCTCGGGGATCTTCGTCGTCGCGTTGAGTTCGCAAAACACGCTTCCCGGCGCGTCGGTCGTGATCAGCAGCGGGGCCGTTTCCTTGTTGATGAAAACGATCGTGTCGAGATCCCTGTTGATGATCTTCGATACCGTTTGTCCGTTCCTGTTGTGGATCTGGATTCGCAGCTTCGACACGGCAGTCTCCCACCCGTCTTCGGGTTGTTGTTATTCCCTGACCCCGTTACAGCTTCTTTCTCAGTTCGCCGAGCTCCGGCGCGGCCCGCATCAGCTTCTCGGGGTAACCCAGCTCCCGCGCACGCTTGACGTGGGCAAGGGCCGCCGCTGCATCGCCGAGTCCGAGCTCCGCCAGGGCGACGTAGTAGTGCGCGTAGACGTCGCGGTCGCCTTCGGTCAACGCGATCTTGATGGAACGCCGCGCGCGGTCTTGTTCCCCCAGCCGCGTTGCATAATACGCCGCTGCCGCCTGATTGACCGCATCCTTCGGATTGACGGCGAGTTCCCCGTCCGCGAGCTCGAGCGCCCGGCGATACGAGGACTTGGCGTCGCCCGGTCTGGACTCAAAGAGCTGTGCGTCGGCCAGGTTGCCCCATATCACGTGATTGCCGGGTGTGAATTCAATGGCCTTTCTGAACATCTGCTCCGCCTCGCCGTACCGGCCGAGGTAATACAGCACGGTGCCCGCGTTCGAGTAGGTCGCCGAGCGCGGCTGGATTGCCAGCGAACGCTGGAACGCATCCGCGGCCTTGTCGAAATTGCCCATCAGGAAGTACGCGCCGCCCAGGTTGCTCAGGGCACGCGCGTCATTCGGTGCAAGCTGGGTCGCTCGCTCGTAGGCCGTCGCGGCCTCGGCGGCCCTCCCGTGCGTAAAGAGAAAGCCGCCGTACGCGATGTGCGCGGCGGCGTAGCTCGATTGCGCGGCGATCGCCCGGCGATAGCTGCTCTCGGCGTCATCGAACTTTCCGCCGGCGGCCAGCGCTTCGGCAAGCCCGATGAGCGCGTCGGGCGACTGCGGCACGAGCGCGAGCGCCTGGCCGTACGAAGCCTGCGCATCCGCCGCGTCGCCCGTCGCGAGGCGCAACCGGCCGACGGCCATGTGGACTTCCTGTGCCGCGCTGTCGAGCGCCCGGGCGTTGGCACACGCCTCCTCGGCGGCGGCAACGAACGCCGGAATCTTTTCGAGCGTGTAGCGCTCCACGCGCGTCTCGCACAAGCCGGCCTGCGCACGCGCGAAATTGGGCTGCGCCGCGAGGGCGCGCTGAAACAGCTGCTCGGCGGTCTCGAGGGACTTCTTGCTCTTCGTCTGCCTGAGGTACGCGCGCCCCTGCAGATAGAAGTCATAGGCGACGGTGTTGATGCTGCCCGGCGGAGCGTTCGCGGCCGCTCCCGATTCGCCGAGGACGAGTTCGAGCGCCGTAATCACCTGCGCGGAAATATCGCTCTGGATGGCGAGGACATCGGCGGACGGCCGCTCGTAGGCATTGGACCAGCGGTTCGAGCCGCTTGCGCCCTCGACGAGCGCGGCGGTCACGCGAATCCGGTCGGCTTGCCGCTTGATGCTGCCCTCGACGACGTAGCGCACGCCGAGCGTTGCGGCTATCTCGCTCACGTTCTCGCTCTTTCCCTTGAATGCGAATGCCGACGTTCGCGCCGCGACGTGCAGCTGCGGAATCCTCGTCAGGCGGTAGGAAATCTCCTCGGACAACCCGTCGCCGAGGTAATCGTTGCGCGGATCGCCGCTCATGTTGACGAACGGCAGCACGGCGATCGAATACTGCCCGGGTGCTGCACTCTGCGATCCCAATGCGGCAGCAAGACGTTGCGAATTCCGGGGCGAAAGGAACTCGCGCAGCAGCAGGCCGAGCGCCACCCCGGCGCCGACGACGAGGACCGCCACTGCCGCGCGACGCACGCGTCGGGAGGTGACGCGCCTGAAAAACCCGAAGGTGCTTCCGAGGAAGCCGGCCGGCTGCGCCGGCAGCACTTCGTAGGTCCTTACCGGTTCATCGATGTTCTTCACCTGGCGCGTGCCCGCGTCGATGAAGTGCGCAGGGACCTTCAGGTGCACCTGGTCGTAGACGGGACGGGAGATCAGCACGCCGCCCGGTTTCGCGAGCGCCTGCAGCCGTGCGGCGACGTTGACCGTATCGCCGAAGGCGGCGCCTTGTTCCTCGATGATGTCGCCGAGGTTCACGCCGATGCGCAGCTGCATGCGGCGCTCGGAAGGGAGCCCGGAATTCCCCGATTCGATGCGCTGCTGAAGCGCCTGCGCGCAGAGCACCGCATTCACGGCGCTCGGAAACTCCGCCATCAGGCTGTCGCCGACGCTGCCGAATTCCTTGCCGCCGAACTCACTGACCACTTCATCGAACAGGGCGCGGCAGCTCTTGAGCGCGCTGAGCGTGCCTTCTTCGTCGGCACTCATCAGTCGGCTGTAGGAGACGATATCGGCCGCCAGGATGGCGGCGATCTTGCGGCTATCCCTGACCATGGCACCCTGCAATTCCCGGCCGAGTATAGCTCGCGGCCGCGGGCGCGCACGATCAGGGCATGCCCGCCTTCACCTTGAGCGCACCCTCATTGCACACCGTGACGACCCCGCGCCCGAGATCAACCCAACCCTGTGACCGCCAGCCCTGCAGGTGCTGATTGACGACCTGGCGGGACAGGCCGAGGAAGCTCGCGAGTTCCTCCTGGGAGATGCGCAGGGCGACGCCTGCATCGGTGCGCTGCCCATGGAGCTTCCCGAGGTTGAGCAGTCGCTTGGCGAGGCGTGCCCCGGCGTCGAGCAAGGCGGCGTCTTCCGCCTGGCCGCTGGTCCAGCGCAGCCGCTCGCCACAGAGCCGCAGCAATTCGAGCGCGAACCTTGGCTCGTGGGTCAGCACCTCGAGGAAATGTTCGCGACGGATCAATACGAGCTCGCTCACAACGATGGCCGTGGCCGCCGCGGTTCGAGCGCCGCCATCGAGCAGCGCAATCTCGCCGAAGGTATCGCCCGGCTCCATGATGTTGAGGAAGATCTCCTTGCCGTCGGTCGCGCCGGCGCTGATGCGAACCTTGCCGCTCACGACCCCATAGAGCGCATCGCCGGCATCGCCCCGCATGAAGATCACATCGCCCGCCGCATAGCTTCGCTGGATGGCACGTGCCGCGATCTGCCCCTGGATCTCCGGCGACAGGCCGCGAAAGAGCGGACTGCGCTCGAGCATCATTTTCGCGGCGAGTGTCGTCACGCGGGGAACCGGCGCGTAGACTCGTTGCGCTTCAACTCACCGGTGTCATGGCCGTGCGCAGTCGGCTGGCGTTCGTCGTCGCTTTCCTCGCGCTGCTCGTCGCGGGCGCGGCGCACGCCGGCCCGGATTTTCGATTCGAGGGGGTGCATCGCATCGTCACGGTGGCCGATGTGCACGGCGGCTATGACGAATTCGTCTCGATACTGCGCGAAGCCGCGATCATCGACGCCGGCTTGCACTGGCGGGCTGGCGACACTCAATTCGTGAGCCTCGGGGATCTCCTCGACCGGGGGCCGGATTCGCGCAAGGTCCTGGACCTCGTGATGCGGCTCGAAGGCGAGGCGGCTGCGGCCGGCGGCGCCGTACATGTCGTGCTCGGCAACCACGAGGTGATGAACATCGTCGGCGACCTGCGCTATGTGTCCGCCGCGGAGTATACGGCGTTCGCCGGCAAGGAGGACGAAGCGCTGCGCGAGCAAGCGTGGCTGCGACTTCGCGAGCAGGAACCGCAGGCCGTTCGCGCGGACTTCGATGCCCTGGAGCCGGCCGGCTACTACGCCAGGACCGCGGCATTCTCAGCGACGGGCAAGTACGGCAGCTGGCTCCTCGCCAAACCTTTCCTGATCGTCATCAACGATACGGCCTTCGTGCATGGTGGCCTGCCGGCGCTCGTTGCGGCAGACGGGCTCGATGAGACGAATCGGAGCCTGCACGCCGAGCTCGATGCCTACCTGCAGGCTGCGCCGGAGGTGCGGGACGCGCAGCAGCCGGATCTCTTCACCTCGAAAAGCCCGACCTGGTATCGCGGCCAGGCGCTTTGCTATCCGTACACCGAGGCCGAGAACCTCGATGCCGCGCTGGCCGCGCTCGGTGTGTCGCGGGTGATCGTCGGGCACACGCCGACAGCCACGCGCCGGGTGCAGAGTCGATTCGATGGCCGCGTCCTGCTGCTCGACACGGGCATGTTGCGGACGTTCTACCAGGGCTCGCCCGCGGCGCTCGTCTTCGAAAATGGCCGATGGTCGGTCGCCTATGCCGATCGCCCCGGCGAGCGAATGCAGCCGGAGGTGGCGCCGCGAGCGGTCGGCGCGCGCCCGGCGGGGCTGGACGATGACGCGCTCGAGCAATGGCTCGGGCAAGCGGAGGTGGTCGAGATGGAGGATCTCGACACGGGCGTCACGCATCCGCGGCGCGTCACTCTGCGCAAGGGTGGCGTGGAATTGCGCGCCGTGTTCAAGGACCTGTCCGTCGATACCGACGAGCTCGGCAGAAGCCCCGCGATCGCCACGTCGGATCGGTTCGAATACGAACTTGCCGCCTACAAGCTCGATCGCCTGCTCGACCTCAACATGGTGCCGGTCACGGTCGCCCGGACCATCGGCAAGCATCGCGGGATCCTGCAGTTCTGGATCGACGGCGCGGTCAACGTGCGCCGGATGCTGGAGCGCAAGCTCGAGCCGGCGGGCGACTGCGCCGCCGGTCCGCAGTACAACCTGATGAACGTCTTCGACGTCCTGATCGACAATACCGACCGCACGCAGGAGAACGCGCTTTTTACCAAGGACTGGACGCTGGTTCTCATCGACCACACGCGCGCGTTCCGCACTGACATGAACTCACCGCACCTGCTCTACCGCGGTGATCTCACCGTACCGCCGGCGCTCGCCAGACGACTGGCGACCTTGAACCGCGGCCAGCTGCAGGCGGCGCTCG
This sequence comes from Steroidobacteraceae bacterium, assembly GCA_035644395.1. GTDB lineage: Bacteria > Pseudomonadota > Gammaproteobacteria > Steroidobacterales > Steroidobacteraceae > JBGPLJ01. The sequence continues at coordinate 15,028 of DASQOR010000043.1, read as the reverse complement.
GCCCGTACCTGAAGAAGCGCCAGATCGACGCCTTGCTCAAGCGCCGCGACCTACTGCTGAAGGGCAACTACGCCGGTCGCAGGTCCGCCGACCGGGGCCGTCAGTGACGGCGCACTCCGCCTGGGGAAGTTGCGCTGGTACTCGCGCCCGATGAGCCACGCCAGCAACGTCAGCGTTGCGCTCAGGATCAATATCAGCCAGATGAACTGCATGCGTGGGTGGTGCAGGAGCCTCGTGCCGGCAAACACCGAGACCGTCGATAGCAGGTCTCCGAACCGGTAGAAGAAGGTGTCGAAGGCAGTCTTGGCCTGGTATTTCACCTCGCGGCTCGCGGGCAGCAACAAAGCGCCGCGGGTCGTGTTGAGGAGCGAATAGTCGAGGCTGCGTTGCGCCACGAGCACGGCCTGCACGACCGCGAACACCGGGAACACTCCGATCAGCAGGTAGCCGGCCAGGAAGGCGAGCGGCGTGATCATCAATGCGCGCGGCAGACCCGCCACCAGGATGATGCGCGAGACCAGGAGCAGCTGGACCAGCAATCCGACCAGCGTGATGGCCGAGCAATAACGGCCCATGAACTTGCCGATGAAGACCGCCGGCGATTCCGCAGCTTGCTGGTGCGCGATGTCGAGGAGCCAGCTCGACATCACGTACTCACCGGTCGAAGTAATCCAGTTGAGAACGACCACCAGCGCCGCGATGCAGAGGAGGTAGCGGCTGCGCCCGATGACGGCGAAACCGCCGAGCCAGCGTGTCGCGCTGTCCCGAACGTCTTTTGTCGCCCGCGCATCGGCTTGTGGCACGCTGCGCGACGCGACGGGCACGCTCGCACGCGCCCAGCGGCTCACCCAGATTGAACCCATCAGCGTCGCCGCCGAGGCAAGCATCAGTCCATACGGGCCCAGGATCTCGATGCTTGCCTGGGACAATCGCGCGCCCATCCAGGCGCCGCAGGAAACGCCGACCGCAATGATGCCGAACAGGCGCTGACCGCTGTCGACGCTGAGGACGTCCGTGGCGAAGGCCCAGAACTGGGTCACCGTCATCACGCCGAAAATGCTGGCCCAGATAAAGAAGAGGAAGCCGAGCCGAAAGCCCGCAAGGCCGGCCAGCGACAGGATGACGAGATTCACGGCGAAGAAAGCGTTGACGTACTGAAACACCTTGCTCGTGTCCACGCGACGGATCAGCGTGCTGTAGGCCGGAATGATCGCGATCAGGAGCGCGGCCTGCAGTCCGACGGCATAGCTCCGCAGTTCCGCTCCACCCTGGGTCAGGATCAGCGCTTCGCGAACCGGGCGAATGAGGTAGTAGGCCGCCATGAGGGCGCAGGCCTGCAGGCAAAGGACGGCGATGCAGCGGCCCTCGCCTGGCTGCACCCGCGTGAACAAGCTGAGGAACCGCTCGAAACCGCTGGCATCATTTGCGTTGTTCATCTGCCGCTCCCTGTGTCGCTTGCCGACACAAGAGAGAGCCTAGGGACGGCGCGAACGGAGTTCTGTCAGGTGCCTGACACGCCGGACGCTAAAGCGATCCGATTTGAATTTCCTTCCGCGAAAGTCGTCGTAAGCTATTGAATCTTAAGTTGCGATGCTCGCTTTCCGTCACGTAGAATGAGCGCCGTTCGAAGGGCCGATCACCCTGTATAAAAGCAATTCCATTGAATCGATCCCGTCATGGAGTCTGGGCGCTCATTCTTGTGGCTACGTTCGCCCATGCGGCGCCGTGGCTCGCGCCGGGCAACGTCGGGCTGCGCAGCGACATCCAGATTCTCGCGGACCGAGGCATCCTCAAGAGCCCGATCACGACGTGGCCGATCTCCTGGCCCGACGTCGCCCGCGATGCGCTGGCGGTCGGTGCCGATCGCGTGCTCGACGACGTGACGAGCGCCGCGCTTCAACGCGTACAGCGCGCGGCACGCCGGGCCATGCAAAGAGGCGGGCAGTTTTCCGCGACCGTGCGCGGCGCCGAGAAGCCGATCGAGCTGCGCACGTTCGAAGCGACGCCGCGCGAGGAGGGCGAGCTCGAACTCGGCGCGAGCTGGATGAGCGATCACTGGGCGATGAATCTCCAGGCGGCCGGCGTCGTCAACCCGAGCGACGGCCAATCGTTTCGACCCGATGGCACCTACATCGGCGTGAACGTCGGGAATTTCATGATCTCCGCGGGCTTCATCGAGCGCTGGTGGGGCCCCGGCTGGGAAGGGAGCCTCATTCTTTCGAACAGCGCGCGGCCGATTCCGGCGGTCACGATCGAACGCAATTATTCCGAAGCGTCGCACCTGCCCGTGCTGCGCTGGTTCGGGCCGTGGCGCGCGAGCCTCGCGTTCGGCCAGCTCGAAAACGATCGAGCGGATTTCGACCGGACGCGTTTCTTTGCCGCGCGCGTGACTTTCAAGCCGATGAAGCAGCTCGAGATCGGCTTGTCCCGCTCCGCGCTCTGGTGCGGGGAAGGGCGCCCGTGCAGCTTCAGTGATTTCTGGGATCTGCTCATCGGCAATGACAATGATCAGCCGCTCGATCAGCAGCCGGGCGATCAACTCGCGGGCTATGACGTGCGCTGGGCTTCCTCGAAACTCCCGATCGCGCTCTACGGGCAGATGACCGGCGAAGATGAAGCGGGGTATCTGCCGAGCAAGTTCCTCGGGCTCTTCGGAGCCGAAACCTGGTTCGGCCTCGGCGGCGGCACTTTACGGGCGCATTTCGAATACGCGGACACCGCGTGCAACTTTTCGCGACAGGAACCCGATTTCGACTGTGCGTACGAGAGCAACATTTACACGGTCGGCTATCGCTTCCGCGGCCATAGCATTGGCCACGCCATGGATGGAGACGGGCGCATGTATTCGCTTGGGGCGGTCTGGACCAACTCGAAGGGCGATGCCTGGGAACTTCTCGTTCGCCGCGCAGACCTCAACCGGAACGCGACGGTGGCCGATTCGCGGCACACGGTAGCCGCGCTAGCCACGAAGCTCGAGGACATCGAGGTGCGATATTCCACGGTAACGCCCTGGGGCGCCGTGAAGCTCGGGATCGGCCACGACAGCGCCGACGACCCGCAACCGGTTGGCGTGGACACCGGCCTCAGGGCATTTGTAGAGTGGCGCTATGACTTCTGAAAGGGCATGCACCGTGGCGGAATGGATCATCCGTTGGCGTTTAAATCTGGCCGGAGCGGTGCTTGCGCTGCTGTCCGTTGCGGAAGGCTCCGTGGCCACCGCCCAGGACGTGCAGGTGACCCCTGAACAACTCCAACTCCTGCAATCGTTGTCGCCGGAGGAGCGCGACGCGTTGCTCAGTCAAATCACTGGCGGCGCGCAAGCGGGCGGGGGGGCCGGTGCACCGCTGGCGAATCCGAAATCGCCCCTCACGAATTCGACGACCAGTACCCCCATTCAAACGCAGGCCGCGAACAACGACCGGTATTCACCGACCGGCGAGCCGCTGCTGCGCTCGCAGGACTATCTGGTCCTGGATCTCGACGTCATCACGCCAGAGGTGTTGAGCCAGGATGACAAGGTGCGCATCGATGCGATGCGGGCGCGAATCGTCGAAAAGAATCCCTACCGCCTCGACCAACTCGGCGCGCTCCGGCTTCCGGGTTTCGAGGCGATGCCGCTGGCCGGTCTTACTTCGCGCGATGCCTCCAAGCGGCTGCAATCGGATCGAGATCTCAAGGCGTTTCTGGTCCGCGTGACCTTGCTCATGATCAAGCCGACGGGCGATGAGACGCTCCAGCCGTTTGGCTACGAGCTCTTCCAGAGCGCGCAGGGCTCCTTCGGCTCGGTGACCAGCATTCCCGTGCCTGCCGAGTATGTCGTCGGACCCGGCGATCAGCTCAACGTGCAGCTTTACGGCAATCAGAACCGCAGTCTCACGCTCGTCGTGGACCGCGACGGGCGAGTGAATATTCCGCAGCTCGGCCCCGTTTCCGTTGGCGGCCAGCGATTCAGCGCCGTCAAGGCAAGCATCGAGTCGCGCGTTTCGCACCAGATGATCGGCGTGCGCGCCGATGTTGCGATGGGCGATACGAGTGGCGTTCGCGTGTTCGTGCTGGGTGAGGTGGCACAACCTGGCTCCTATGCCGTGAGCGGACTTTCGACGGTGACGAGCGCTCTTTTCGCCGGCGGCGGCATTACGAAGGTTGGCTCGCTCCGAAAAGTGCAGCTCAAACGCGCGGGTAAAGTCGTCCGCAACGTCGACCTCTACGACCTGCTGCTGAACGGCGACACGAGCAACGATGCGCAGCTCATTGCCGGGGACGTGATCTTCGTGCCGCCGGTCGGGCTGACGGCTTCGGTGAATGGGGAAGTGCGCCGCCCTGCCATCTATGAGTTGAAGGACAACTCGACCGCAGCGGATTTGCTGTTCCTGGCTGGCGGTCCATCGCCGCAGGCGGACGCCAGGTTGAGCCGCATCGATCGAATCGACGAGAGCCGCCAGCGCACGGTCGTTGATGTGAATTTGACGACGGCGGAAGGCCGAGCGCTGCGCCTGCAGACGGGCGACTTCCTGCGCGTTCCGCAAGTGCGCGAGGTCGTCGAGAATTCGGTCTCCATTTCGGGATTCGTCGATCGCCCGGGATCGATGGCCTTCCGGCCGGGCATCAAGATCACCGACGTGTTGCCATCGATCGATGAGCTGAAGCCGGGGGCGGATCCGCATTACATCCTCGTGCGCCGAGAGAACCCGACGAATCGCGCGATAACCTATCGGTCGGTCGATTTGACAAAGGCCATCGAGGCGCCAGACGGAACCGCGAACCTCGAGCTTGCGCCGCGCGATCGCCTCTTCATTTTTGATCACGAGGGCGGGCGTGACCGCGCAATTGCGCCGCTTATCGACGAGCTGCGGGCGCAATCGCGCCTCGATGCTCCGCTGCAGGCGGTAGCGATTGCCGGCCGGGTGAAGGCACCCGGCCAGTATCCGCTCGAGACCGGCATGCGGGTGAGCGACTTGCTGCGTGCGGGCGGTAATCTGGAAGATGCGGCATATGGCGGCGATGCGGAGCTCACGCGCTATGACGTTATCAATGGCGAACAGCGGCAGACCGAGCTCGTGAAAGTGGATCTTGCGGCCGTCCTTCGCGGGGATTCAGCCGCCGACGTCCCGCTCAAGGCATACGATTTGTTGAACATCAAGGAGACGCCCAACTGGCGCAGCCTGGAAGTCGTCACCGTCACGGGTGAAGTCCGCTTCCCGGGCAAGTATCCAATTCGGCGTGGCGAGACCTTGCACACGGTGCTCAATCGCGCGGGCGGCTTGACACCCCAGGCGTTTCCCGAGGGGAGTGTCTTTACGCGCGACGATCTGAAGAAGCGCGAGCAAGAGCAGATTGAGAACCTTACGGCGCGGCTCAAGCTCGACGTTGCGACCCTTGCTCTGCAGTCCGCGCAAACAAATCCCCAGGCCGCGCAGGCGTTCGCCTCCGGCCAGTCGCTGCTCGTCGACCTCGGCAATGCAAAGGCGGTCGGACGCCTGGTCATCGACCTGGACAAGGTGTTGAAGGTCGATCCCGGTGCGTTGGGCGACATCTCGCTCAAGGACGGCGACCAGCTGATCGTTCCGCGGAGAAGCCAGGAGGTATCCGTGCTGGGTGAAGTGCAGAACGTCACTTCGCATCTGTACCAGCCGGATCTCGGTCGCGACGATTACATCGCCAAGAGTGGCGGAGTGACGCAGCGTGCCGACAAAAGCCACATTTACGTGGTTCGTGCCGACGGCAGTGTCACGGCCGGATCCGGCGGCTGGTTCCACAAAGCGACGGGCGAAATTCATCCGGGCGACACGGTAGTCGTGCCACTCGACACTGAGCACATGAGGCCGCTGGCTCTATGGACGGCCGTAACGCAGGTCATCTACAACCTGGCAATTGCCGTTGCGGCTGTGAATTCGTTTTGAGTAGACAACCTACGGGATTGCAGGGATCTTCGTAATATTCCACATTGATTCGCCAATGGTTCCTTGAGTGGCGTTGCGTGGTGATGGATTAGTCGATGTGCGTTGGGTACAAACCTGAAGCAGAAGTGGCCATGCCCATAATTCAACGCGAAGTATCGGAGCCTTTCTATTGAAGGCGGGTTCCCTTCTTTACGTTTTGCCGAACCCTACGTTTTTTACGGCCGCCGGGACCATTGGCGGCCACGTATCTCACGCTATAGGCTTCCTCACGGCTGCAACTAAGACGTTTGCACGAGTAAAGGTGATCTGCGGTCCGGGTGGCGCCGAAATACTCTCTCCCCTACCCGTGGCAGTGACCACTCTGCCGCACCCCTGGCGCGTGAAAATGATATGGAACCGCGCGCTTATCGACGCCGTCGCTCACGAAGTTCGAGTCGACGATACTTTTGATTACTGCTATGTGCGATACGCGGCAGGTTTCGCATTGTGTTTGACGGCGCTTAAGAAACGTCTTGGGACGACGCGTGTGCTGCTCGAAGTGAATAGCCTCGGCAGCCAACGATTCCCCATGTTGGAGTCGATTGATCGCAGGTGTTTGCGTGTGGCCGACCTGTTGATTTCTGTCTCACAAGTCGGTGCAGAACAGATTCGGGACGTCCTTGGGGATGAAAGGCGAAAGGTGATGGTCATGCCGAACGGTGTCGACATAAGCCGATTCGTTCCCCAGCGTGCAAACTCGGCCGTTCACAATGGCCCTATAAGGATAGGCTATGTTGGCGTCCTCAAACCACAATACGGACTCGAGGACTTGATCGCTGCATTTCGGCAGGTCCGGGCGACTACGTCATTCTGCGAGTTGATCGTCGTCGGCGACGGCCCCCTTCGAAAGCAAATGGAAGCTGCTGCACAAGATGTTGCTGGTGTTCGTTACGTAGGATCGTTGCCGTTCAATTCGGTGCCAGCCGTGTTGCAAGGCTTGGACATACTAGTTTTCACAGCAAGTGGGCGGCATGCGCAGCTGTCGCCCATAAAGCTCTATGAGTATTTCGCGGCGGGCAAGGCGATTGTTGCCGCGGATATTCCACAGGTATCCGATCTGGCAGCGAGCGGTGCCGCGATGCTTACTTACCGCTGCGGTGACGCTTCGGACCTGGCGTCAAAGCTCTCGATCTTTGTCTCATCGGCAGCGATGCGCTGCGAATTCGGTGTCAAAGCCAGAAAGGAGGCAAGCAGACACAGCTGGGATCAGCGCATGCAGCTGCTGCGCGCATCGCTTCAAGATTTGGCGAGATCATGAATCCGCGTGCCGCATATACGATCGATGCCCGCCTTCATTGGATTGATACTGACATTCTTATTGCATCGCGCGGCGCGAGATTGGTCCAAAGTTCCGATGCAGGTGCAACGTGGCGACAGCTAACGACGCTGCCTTGTGGCACTTCCGGCGTGCTTTCGAGAAGCAGAATTGCGCGCCGACTAATGAGGAGCGGCGTGTATCACGTGGTGCCAGGACTTCACAACGAATTGGTTGTGATGGCCTTTGGACAGGTCTTCGTTGTCAGCACCGTGGACGGTCAGTTGCTCGCGGCCCCAACCCCTATCCATGGATCAAGACCATTAGCGCTTGCGAAGTCTGCAGGCAACTTGTACTACGGCGAATACCACGGAAATTCGCAACGAGGTCCAATGCGAGTGTTTCGGAGTCATGACGGAGGTCGCAATTGGGAAGTTGTTTGGACGTTTGCGGGGATTCGCCACATACACACTGTGCTTGCAAACGAGGACGAGATCTGGGTGACGACAGGGGACCTGGACGAAGAATGCGGAATTTGGGTCACGAGGGACGAGTTTCGCACTATGGATCGAATCGTTGGCGGCGAGCAGCGATATCGCGCCGTGCAATTGCTGTTTGATCAAGGCTCGGTGTTTTACGGTACGGATGCACCCAATTCTCCTAACTATATTTGCCGCCTCGACCGTCGAAGTGGAGTTGTAGAGCGAGTACAGACAGTCGAAGGGCCTGTCTTCTATGGCTGTATCGCCGGCGACTGTATGTATTTTTCAACAGTTTGCGAGCCTACGGACATTGGCCGCAATCGAGAAGCTGGAGTTTGGCAGCGCGGGCTGCATGATTCGAATTGGGTTCGAGTGCTTTCGTTTCAAAAGGACATTTGGCCGATGCGACTTTGTCAGTACGGCCAAGTTGTATTCCCAGCCGGCTCGATGAGTAACGCGCTTCTTTGGCTATCACCGATGGCGACGGAGCACGACCAGAATAGCCTGGCGTTCCGCTTTGCAGACCTTAGGCGCAAATCAATTGACTGCTGATCTCTACATGCCGACGCGGTGTGTGCACTTCGGCGAGGACGACGCTTGGCGCTGGTACGCCAATATTGCGGTCGAAATGGCAAATGGCGAACTCTCGGAGGACGCGCAAATGCAAATGCGTACTTACTACCTTGAGGCTGGCCTATTGCGTCGGATGCGCCAGCGCTTCTTTCGAAGGCATTTCGTGCTGGCGGTGTCGGATACTATTCAGCAGATATTCGCTACGCGCAGCACTCCGAGAATTCTTGATTTGGGCTGTGGGCTTGGGACGCAGAGCATTCTTTTTGCTGCACTGGGCGCTAAGGTCATCGCGCTGGATCTCGATGCCCGCGCTCTCCAAGTACTTCGCGAACGGATCAAGAACTACGAGCGCAAGTTCGGTCGAACGCTCGCCATTGATGTGCAGGTTGCAGATAGCCTGACGTTTGATTACTCAATGCATAGCCCGATAGACGCTGTCTTCTCGATGTTTGCTTTCAACATGATGCAACCCAGCGAGTTGCTTGTTAGGCGGATTCTGGATGGGTGTGCTGCAGACGCGGACATCTGCATTTTGGATGGGAACAACGAGAGTTGGCTCGCGCGGTTGGTCCCCTCACGCCGTCGCAAGGTCTGGTCGCCAGACAAGTTGCGCGAGAGGCTTTCTGAACTCGGATTTGACGTGGTGCGGCACGGCGGCGGAGTGAGCCTGCCGCCAGCTGTATGGAATGTTCGAGCAACGAAACTGCTGACAACTCTTGACGACAGGTTGAACCGTAGTTGGCTTGCGCCAGTGTCGTACTTCCTGATTGCGCGCCGACGTATATGAGATTGCTGGTCACCAAAGTTCGGACTACTAGGGCACTGGGAGTTTGCAACGTTCTGCGAGTCACACTTTACAGGCTGTCTCTAAAGACCGGCTGGCTTCAGTATCGATGTCCGAGCGGTTCGCCATATTTGCTTGCAAGTGCATTTGCGAGCAACGGCACAACCGAAACAGCACTAGAGCTATCGAAAGGCAATTCCATTTGTCGGGAAGCAGCCGCTCTAATCGCCGGACAATTACCCTATTTTGGCGCGCATGAGTTTGAGATCGGCGCGCCACCTCGATGGTTCACGGATCCCTGGCACAATCGGGAGCCGTTCCCCTCCGAGGTCCATTGGACACAGATAGACGAGTTCTCCGCTCGCCCGTCAGACATAAAAGCAATTTGGGAGCCTTCACGATGTAGATGGGCGGTTACCTTTGCAGTGGCATATAGAATTAGCGGCGACGAGCGTTTTGTGCGCGCGATAGGCTGCTGGCTCGATGACTGGATTGCGTGCAATCCTCAAAATGTTGGGCCAAATTGGCGGTGTGGCCAGGAGACATCGCTTAGGCTTCTGGCCATCTTGCTAGCTCATAAGATCGTCGACTCACGCGATTTCGAAGCCGCGGGGCTTTGTCGATTTGTGCGTGAGCATTTGGAGCGAATTCGACTGACTGTTTCCTATGCGGTCGGCCAGGCGAACAATCACTCGATCAGCGAGGCTACGGCTCTGCTAGTCGGCGGGCAGTGGCTGCTTGCTCACGGAACGAAGGAGGATGCACTGAAGGCCGAGGAGATTACAGATTTCGGGCGCACCTTGTTGGTAAGGCAGGTGAATCATTTGGTGCTCAATGACGGTACGTTCTCCCAGTATTCGATTTCCTATCAACGCATGGTTCTTGACGTCCTTTCGCTTGCCGAATGGTGGTGCCTGCAGTTCCAAGTTCCAGGTGTCAAGGCTGCCTGTGGCAACAGAGTCAGTATTGCGATCGAGTGGCTCGCCAGCATGGTCGACAAAGAGACGGGTCGGGCCCCCAACATCGGCGCAAACGATGGTACCTGCATCCTCGCGCTCTCATGCGCAGACTACGATGATTACCGGCCTTCCATACAGCTCGCCAGCGCGCTTTTTCGCGACGAACGGTATTTTCCGAATGGGCCCTGGGACGACCAATGTCGGACGTTGGGCGTTGATGTGCATGCGTTGCCCATTGCTGCCACTTCCAATGTCTCGAGACTGTATCCCGACGGAGGATTCGTGGTGTTGAAAAAGCCGTCGCTAGTAAGCTGGGGCGTTATTCGTGTTCCAAGGTTCCGCTTCAGGCCGAGCCAGGCAGATGGGCTGCACGCCGACCTCTGGATTGGGTCGTTGAATGTCACCAGAGACAGCGGCAGCTTCAGCTATGCGAGCGATTCGCCTTGGTGCGACTACTTCCCAGGGACGAGTGCCCATTGCACTTGCGAAATTGACGGGCGTGATCAAATGCCAAGACTGGGTCGTTTCCTGTTTGGAAACTGGCTGCAGGCTCAGTACTGCAGCCAGGTTGAAGAAAAGTCGGATGGTTTTGCCGAATGGTGCGGAAGTTACAAAGACGATCAGGGCGCAATGCATAGACGTGCTGTGCGACTCGAGGATGAGGCATGGGTGATTAAGGACGATGTGTCGGGGCACCAAAAACGAGTTGTGATGCGTTGGAGACTGGCGCCAGGGAATTGGCGACTCGAGGGCAATCAAGTCGAGTCGAACATAGCTAGGATTACTGTGGATACACGCCCTCCGGCGCGACGAATCGAATTGACGGATGGATGGGAATCCCGTCACTACCTTGCGATGATCAGCGTACCCGTGTTGGAAGTTGAGCTTGGCCCCGGCTGCGCGTCACTTGAAACACGAATAGAGCCGAAGTTCAGTTGAGCGCATATACGTGCGCAGAGCATTGCATCCGAATAAGCATCCGCGGCGTGTTTGAGCATGATCAGTTATCTCTGCTGCGGAAGATGTTACGCGCAGATGTTGCAAAGAACGTCACAAGTACTACCGTCATTGTTAGTTGACATTGTGCGATGAAGCTCTTGTATCTCCACCAGCACTTTTCCACGCCCGCAGGCGCAATGGGAACGCGCTCGTATGAATTTGCTCGACGTCTAGTTGAACGTGGCCATCAGGTTACAATGGTTTGCGGGTCGTACGATGTTGCAAACACCGGACTCGATGGGCCGTTTGACGCAGGAAAGAGGCGTGGGTTTGTTGACGGCATCGATGTCATAGAGATCGAGGCGCCGTACTCAAACTCCACCGCGATGTTTCGTCGTGCGATCATCTTTTGTCAATTTGCGATGCGATCAACATTTGTGGCTCTAACCAGCGACTACGACATCCAGTTTGCTACGTCGACACCTCTAACAATCGCCGTACCGGCCATCATCGCCAAGATTTTGCGTCGGAAGCCCTTCGTATTTGAAGTGCGCGATCTTTGGCCCGAATTGCCGCGGGCGATGGGTGTAATTCGGAGCCGTTTGCTCTTGTGGTGTATGAACGCACTGGAGAGTTGTGCATATCGCAGTGCGGATGCCTGCATCGGGTTAGCTCCTGGGATCGTAGAGGGAATTCGGCGCAAGGTTCCCAAGAAGATGATTGCAATGATCCCAAACGGATCAGACGTTGTTCAAGATGTCAGCCACGTTGAACTCACACCGGAAATTGAATCAATGCTCGCAGCGCGCAAGGGAGCACTCAAGTGCATATTCTCCGGGGCGCATGGTTTAGCAAACGGATTGGATGCGCTGCTGGATGTTGCGGGTGAGTTGAAGCGTCGTGGCAACAAAGATATTGCGCTAATTCTCGTTGGGGCAGGACAAATGAAGCCCGCACTCATCGCACGGGCGCGTAGCGAAAAGCTGGACCATTGTGTGTTTCTCGATCCAATACCAAAAGCGATGTTGATGGCACTTCAATCCCGTGTGGACGTTGGCCTAATGATCCTGAGGAATGTGCCTGCTTTCTATCGAGGTACTTCGCCGAATAAATTCTTCGACTACCTGGCTTGCGGGCTGCCAGTGGTCATTAATTATCCGGGATGGTTGGCGGACGTTCTAATGCGCGAGCGCTGCGGAGTTGTCGCCGAGCCTGACAATCCTAGTAGTCTTGCCGACCATCTTGAATACCTTGCGAGGTCAGAGATTGACCGCCGGACAATGGGGTCGCGTTCTCGGCAACTCGCGGAAACACGGTTCAGTCACATAGAACTTAGTCGTCAATTCGCGGAGTTTCTTGAGGGTGTTGCAAGTGGCAAAAAGGGCGCTTGATATCATCGTGGCACTTGTGGCACTTGCCGTTCTAGCGCCAGTGTTTGTTGGCATAGGGCTCGCGATCGCGCTTTCCATGGGAAGACCTGTGCTCTTTCGTCAAACGCGACCGGGGCTAAGGGGCCGCCCATTTCAGCTAATTAAGTTTCGTACAATGTCAGAGGCAGCGGATGAGGCACAAATGCCGCTGCCTGACGCGGCCCGCCTTGGGCGATTCGGCCGCTTCTTGCGCGCGAGCAGCATTGACGAAACGACGGAGTTCTGGAACGTGCTTCGTGGCGAGATGAGCTTGGTCGGCCCACGGCCATTGCTCACGGAGTACCTTCCCCTTTATTCGCCCGAACAATTTCGTCGACACGAAGTACGACCAGGCATAACGGGTTGGGCTCAGGTGCATGGGCGCAACAGTACCTCGTGGGATGAACGCTTTGCGCTTGATATCTGGTATGTCGACAACCGATCTATGCGGCTTGACTTGAAAATACTTTGGCTGACGATTCGTAAGGTGCTGCAGGGCGAGGGCATCACGTACCCAGGTGAAGCGACAATGCCGAAATTTCGAGGGACTATTCGGTGAGTGGAGTCGAATCAGTATCGTTACCCCTATTTGGAATCTACGGCGCGAGCGGCTGCGGCCGTGGAATTCTCCCCGTTGCGGCGCAAATGCTAACCGCGCGCCTCGGCAACTGTGCATACGAGCTTGTGTTTGTCGATGACGACCCGCCGTCACCGACCGTTAACGGTCGACGTGTGCTTACGTACCGGGAGTTTGTGGCTAGCGATGCGCAATCCCGCGCCATGTGCATCGCGATCTCGAATTCACGTGTGCGCGAGCGCTTGTTGGACCGATGCGTTAGCGACGGTGTGGATAGTCTGTCGGTGCGCGCGTCAAATGTCGTCGTGTTAGATGAGGTAGTTATCGGCGAAGGCGCCATTCTTGCGCCATTTGTAACATTGACGTCCAATATTCGTATTGGCCGACAATTTCACGCGAATATCTATTCGTACGTGGAGCATGATTGTGTGATTGGCGACTTCGTCACGTTCGCGCCGGCGGTACACTGCAATGGGAACGTTGTAATTGAGGACCATGCTTACCTTGGTGCAGGCTCCGTGCTGCGTCAGGGGACACCGGCTGAGCCGCTTGTCATTGGTCGTGGAGCTGTGATTGGTATGGGTGCTGTGGTCACGCGTAGCGTGGCCGCCGGCGCAACGATTGTCGGCAATCCCGCTCGTCCGCTTCGCGAGGCCTGATTCCACATGCTCAAGACACAAGTCTCGCCGTGGCCGAGCTTTACATCCGAGGAAGCCGGGGCAATTTCAGGCACGCTGCTCTCAAATCGGGTCAATTATTGGACGGGCTCCGAGTGTCGGCACTTCGAGCGCGAATTTGCTGACTGGACGGGCGTTAAACACGCCGTCGCATTTGCGAACGGTACTTTGGCACTCGAGGCGGCCCTCAAGTCGCTTGCTATCGGTAACAATGACGAAGTCATCGTCACCCCACGGTCTTTCATCGCATCGGTGTCCTGCGTTATTACGGCGGGCGGACGGCCAGTGTTCGCCGATGTGGACTCAGACTCGCAAGGGCTGACAGAAGCGAGCATCCGCGCGGTTCTAACGGCGCGAACACGAGCAATTGTCTGCGTACATCTCGCCGGGATGCCGTGCGATATGGATCCGATAATGGCTCTTGCCAAAGAATGCGGATTGGCGGTTGTTGAAGACTGTGCGCAGGCACATGGCGCAATGTACCGCGGAAGAATGGTAGGCAGTATCGGCCATATAGGCGCCTGGTCGTTTTGCCAGGACAAGATCATGACGACCGGCGGGGAGGGCGGCATGATCACGACAAACGACCCGGAACTGTGGTCGAAAATCTGGAGCTATAAAGATCACGGCAAATCCTCGGCGGCCGTTTATGAGCGCACACATCCGACTGGATTTCGATGGCTCCACGAGTCGTTCGGTACGAATGCGCGCATGATTGAGATTCAAGCGGCAATCGGCCGGATACAATTGCGTCGAATGCCGGCATGGACCGCGCTACGCGCAAGAAACGCGACAAAGCTCGCTGAAACCTGCCGACGATTCAGCGTCGTGCGCGTTCCGCAGGTGCCGGCGGATATTGTCCACGCGTATTATCGTTTTTATGCCTTCGTCAGGCCGGAGAATCTTTTGGCTGGATGGACGCGCGACCGAATCGTCGCAGAGATCGTCGCGCGTGGTGTGCCGTGCTTTCAAGGCTCCTGTTCTGAGATCTACCTCGAACAAGCGTTTGAACGGACCGATTTTAGACCCGCCGAACGACTTCCAACCGCTCGTGAACTCGGTGAGACGAGTTTATCATTTCTGGTGCACCCGACGCTTTCCGAAGCAGACGTCAAACTGACGTGCGATGCAATTAACGATGTGCTCACACGCGCCACTAGGTGAGGGCTGCTCGCGTTGATTTGTAGTCCTTCAACGCAGGCAGTGTTACTAGTCGCGTGCGTTTGTGGTGCATTGTGGCGATGAGAGTCCACCGTGACAGTACGCGGCGAGCAATTGTGTGTTTGCTGACAGTGGAGTTGACCCGCTTCCGTGGACGGGTAGTTTGCTAAATTCTCATTTCCTGTCCTGCCAATAATCTCCTCTCAAAGTTGTTCGGCGACAAGCGGCCGATCGACGAGTGACGCCGATGTGGGTTGTACCAACCTTCGATCC
>DASQOR010000042.1:0-14312 GCA_035644395.1 Steroidobacteraceae bacterium | reverse complement strand
GGCCGGACGGCCGACTTAGTCCGTCTTCAGCGGGTCCGTGCGGCGCGGCCGACGGCCGCGGGTCTCGCTCTGGCTCGTGGATTCCTTGGGTGCCGGCAGATCGACTACCCTGCGCAAGTTCGCATAGCCCGCGGTCTTGTGGGGAATCGCCATGGCCTCGACGAAGTGGTGTTGAAAGCGCGGCTCGATGGCGGTCTCCACTTTCTCGATGCGTCTGACCAAGGCTTCGATGACGCCGCGCGAAGTCGCATCCAAGAGCGCGATGCGTGCGCCGGTTCCGGCGGCATTGCCGGCCGAACGTACCTGATTGAGATCGCAGTCGGGAACCATCCCGAGAATCGTCGCGTACTTGACGTCGATGTGGCTTCCGAAGGCCCCCGCGAGCCGGATACGATCGACGTGATCGATGCCGAGCCGTTCCATGAGCAGCGCGACGCCGGCATACAGCGCCGCTTTCGCCAGTTGAATCGCGCGAACGTCGTTTTGGGTGATCTTCATCTCGACCACCGCGCCTTGATGCAGCAAATAAGCGAAAGTTCGCCCATTCTCGACGATGCGCGATGAGCGCGCCGCCAGTCTGCCGTCGAGGACGCCGTCCTGATTGATGATGCCGGCGAGGTACATTTCCGCGATGACCTCGATGATGCCGGATCCGCACACGCCCGTGATGCCGGTGGCCGCCGTGGCCGCATCGAATCCCGGCTCGTCGGACCAAAGGTCGGAGCCGATGACCTTGAAGCGCGGTTCGAGAGTCTCGCGGTCGATGCGCACGCGTTCGATCGCTCCCGGCGCCGCGCGTTGACCGCAGCTGATCTGGGCTCCTTCGAACGCGGGGCCGGTGGGGCTGGAGCAGGCGACGAGACGCCGGCTGTTCCCCAGCACGATTTCCGCGTTCGTGCCGACATCGACGAGCAGGGTCATCTCCTCGGCGAGATCCGGGCGCTCGGCGAGGACCATTCCCGCCGCATCCGCGCCGACATGCCCGGCGATGCACGGCAGAACGTAGATTCGCGCGTTGCGATGCAATTTGAAATCGATGACGTTCGCCCGCAGGGTGAGCGAATGATCGGTGGCCAGCGCGAACGGCGCGCCGCCGAGCTCCACCGGATCGATGCCGAGCAGCAGGTGGTGCATGATCGGATTGCCAACCAGCGTCGCCTCGAGAATGTCCTCGTGAGTGATGCTCGCTTGGCGTGCCACATCCGCCGCGAGCCCGCACAGCGCTTCGCGCACCGCCGCGGTCATCAGCGCGGCGCCGCCGGGATTCATCATCGAATAGGAGACGCGGCTCATCAAGTCCTCGCCGAAGCGTATCTGCGGATTCATGACGCCCGCGGAAGCGACGACCTCGCCGCTGCCCAAATCGCACAGGTGCGCAGCGATCGTGGTCGAACCCACGTCGATCGCCAACCCGTACGCGAGCTCGTGCAGGCCGGGCCAGACGGCGATGATCTGCTTGGCGGCGTGCACCGCGACGGTAACCTGCCAAGATCCCGCGCGCAGCGTCGGCTGCAGCGTTTGCAGCACCGATAGATCACAAGTGAGATCCTCGAGGCTCCATTCGGATTCCAGCGCCTCGAACAGCCGGCGCAGATCGCCGGACGGATCGTGCATGTCCGGCTGCTTCACCTGAACGTAGTGCAGGCGTACGACCGGATCGAGCTCGATCACGTGCGCGTCGGCGTCCTTGCGCACCACCTGGCGGTGGACCTGACTGCTCGCGGGCACGTCGATGACCACGTCGGCCTCGACGCGCGCCGAGCACGACAGGCGCCGGCCTTCGGCCATGGGCACTCGCCGCGAGTAGCGCTTTTCCGGCTCGCTGAACGGCGACAAGCTGGCGCCGGACGAGGAGACGCCGTGCTTGGCGAACTCGCCCTCCGCGACCAATACTTGGCAGCGCCCGCAAAGACCGCGGCCGCCGCAGACCGAGTCGATATCCACGCCGAGACTGCGCGCAGCCTGCAGCAGCGGCGTCCCTACCGGGAAATTGCCGCGCTTGCCGGAAGGCGTGAATACGACGAGTGGATCTCGAGCCGCCATGCGAACCGCCTAATCTTAAGCCGGGCGCCGGCGATGGCCGCCTTCACGGCGGCCGCGCGGCGCTTCACCGGTGGCGCTCGCGGCGCCCGTGGCGGGCGGAGCCGCGTCGCGAAAGCGGCGAATCCAACGGGCGCAGTCGGGATCGTGTCCCAGCATGACGTCCGCGCCCATGACGGCCTTGATGACTTCCACATGCATCGGATTGGTAATGGCTGAGGTCATTCCGGCTCCCATGGCCATCGTCAGAAAGGCGCTGTTGATGCCGTCGCGGTTCGGCAGACCGAAGCTGATGTTCGAGGCGCCGCAGGAAGTATTGACTTTGAGTTCGGTGCGCAGCCTGTGAACCAGGCGCATGACCTGCACGCCCGCCTGATTGATCGCGCCGATCGGCATGACCAGCGGATCGACGACGACATCGCGTGCCGGGATGCCGTGGTCGATCGCCCGCTCGACGATTTTCTTCGCTACCGCGAAGCGCACGTCCGGATCTTCGGATATCCCGGTCTCGTCGTTGGAAATCGCGATGACCGCGGCACCGTACTTCTTGACCAGCGGCAGTACGCTCTCCAAACGCTCATCCTCGCCGGTCACCGAATTGACCAGCGCCTTGCCCTTGTAGACGGCAAGCCCGGCCTCGAGCGCGGCGACGATGGATGAGTCGATGGACAGGGGCACATCGGTGATCGACTGCACCAGCTGTATGGCGCGCGCGAGAATCGCGGGCTCATCGGCGAGCGGTATGCCCGCATTGACGTCCAGCATGTGCGCGCCGGCCTCGACTTGCGCACGCGCATCCGCCTCGACGCGGGTGAAGTCGCCCGCTGCCATTTCGGCGGCGAGGATCTTGCGTCCGGTCGGATTGATGCGCTCGCCGATGATGACGAAGGGCCGGTCGAAGCCGATGACGACCTCCTTGGTGGCGGAACTGATAACGGTGTCGGTCATGTTGCTGTCCTGTGAGAATATTGAGGGGCGTCGCGCTCCGGATACCAGGGAGCGCGGCCGCGAAGAATCCCGGATTTATCGACGATCTCGGCCACCGATTCTTCCTGGCGGTAGGCCATGATGTGCACGCCGCTCACTCCGCGGATCTCGCGCATCGCTTGAATCAACTCGATGCAGATGTTGCGGCCCTCGCGGGCCTGATCCTGCGCGCCGCCGAGACGCGCGATGACGGCGTCCGGGACGTGCATACCGGGGACGTTCCTGCGCATCCACTCGGCCGTCTTGGCCGAGCGGAGCGGTCCGACGCCGGCGAGAATAAAGACCTGGCCGAAGAGCCCGAGCGCCTCGACCTCTTCCATGAAGCGGCGCAACAGAGGCAAATCAAAGCAGTATTGAGTCTGAATGAATTGCGCGCCCGCGGCGACTTTCTTCGCCAGCCGCTGCGGCCGCCAGGCATACGGCAGACCGGAGGGATTTTCGGCGGCACCGAGAAACACGCGCGGCGCATAGCTGATCCTGCGCCCGCTTTGAAAATGATGATCGTCGCGCAGGGTGCGCGCGATATCGAGCAGCGACACGCAATCCAGATCGAACACCGGTTTCGCCTGAGGATGATCGCCCGCCTGCACGCCGTCGCCGGTCAAGCAGAGTATGTTGCAGACTCCCATCGCGGCGCCGCCCAGAATATCGCCCTGGATCGCGATGCGGTTCTTGTCGCGGCAGGAGATCTGCATGATGGGCGCATAACCGACGCGCGTCAGGAGCGCGCAAACCGCGAGACTCGACATGTGGCAGTTCGCGCCGCTGCCGTCGGTCGCGTTGATCGCATCGACATAGCCGTCGAAAACTCGTGCCCGTTTGTACACCTCCTCCGGGTCGGCGGAATCCGGCGGCGCGAGTTCGGTGGTGATCGCAAAACCGCCCGCGCGCAGCACCCGTTCGAACCGTCCAGGGGAGGTATGGCCGGGCAGGATGGGCAGCGGATAGCCGGGGACCGGTTCGTCCTCGAATCTCACGGCGTGCCTTTGGGGGTACCCGCCGGGGAGCCGGTCGCAGACCCCGTCGTCACGCCCTTCGGCCCGCTGCTGTTCTCCGCCTTCTCGCGCACGACCCGCAACCACGATGAACGGCCTTGGGAACGCTGATCCACGGCGAACTGCACCCTGCTCATGGACTCGACGCCGCCCGGTATGCGCTCGCTGCCGCGGTAGGCTTCGACCCACACGCACCTCATATCCGGTTTGACCTCGCAATTGCCGTCGGCGCGCACACCGCCGCAAGGGCCGTTGCGCAGCGACTTGGGACAGTTCATCGGGCACGACATGCCCGTTGAACTGAGCACGCATTGGCCGCACATGCGGCAATCGAACAAGAGCCCTTTGACCGCTTTCTCGACGCGCGCCACCGGCCGTTCGATGCGCTCATGGCCCAATGCCCGAAACAGAGGGTTGAGACGCACCAGCGTTGCCTCGAAACCGCGATAGAACGCGTTAAGGCCGCGCGCGTGGCGCACCGACCATAGCCTGACGGCATACATCAGGCGGACTCGGAAGCCGGCGCGGGTCCGGAATCGGGAACGATCCGATTCGCGTCCACGCCCTTCGAGCGAACCAGTCGTTCCAAATCCTCGTCCGTGAACTTCGATTCGAGACGCGCCGCCTCCGCGGACGCCTCGGCCTGCAAATCATCGCCGCAGGGGCGCGGTGCGCTGCGCGCCCAGTCGGCGAGATAGGCATCCGAACTGCCTTTGCCGGCACGCATGGCGGCGCGGTCCACCGCTTCCTGGAAGCGGTGCGACAGTTGCACCTTGGCCGACTCGCGGCCCCGCTTGACGATGACCTGCGCCGGGATGTCCCGCCAGGAAATGACGATCAGCGAACCCATGCGACCACCTCGTCCCCGCGTGGGGCGTTGTCGCCGGGTTCAGTGGCGCCGCGTGGGCTGTCGCTGCGTGGGGCGCCGCTGCGCCGCGCATCGGCGGCGCGCGTCACCGCATCGACCAGCGTCGTCCCCAGCGTTCCGTAGCCGGTTTGGCGAATTTCAAATTCCAGGCCCATCCGCGCCGCGATGGCGCGCGCCTGCTCCTCCGCGCCCGGCTTCGGGGCCTGCGCCAGATAAACCAGCTTGCGATAGTTGCCGAAGTACATCGAGTGCAGCTCCGGATGCCGATCGAGCCCGAGGCCCCGAATCACCAAACGGTCGAAATGGCGCAACAGAAAGTCCGTGAGGTAGAAAGTGCCCGGCTCGGCCTCGGCAAGCGCACTGAACTTAGGGGAGGTGGCGAAGAACTCGTAGCAATGGGCGCCCGGAATGCGTTCAACCCCCTCCTCGCGCAGCACCTTGTCCAGCAGCCCGCCGGTGCCGCAGTCGCCATAGGCGACGAAGATCGACTGATAGCGGTCGCGCGAGGCGTGAATCAGCGCGCGAACGGCCGCGGGAATCTTTTCCGGCCGGTTGTGCAGCTCGGCCGGTAGACAGCTCACGCCGAGCTCGTCCCAGCCATTGGCGCGGCGCAGCGCCGTGATCTCATGCGCCAGCGCTCCGCAGGCGATGATCAGCAGCCTCAGGCCCCGCGGCTCTGCGTTCTGAGTCACTGCGCGGGCTCAGTGGGCCGCCGCGCCGGCTCGCCGCGCCGCGATCAGCCCCTTGGCGGTCTCGACGGCAACGGCGGCATCGCGGCAATAGGCATCCGCGCCGACGGCTTTGCCGAACTCCTCGTTGAGCGGTGCGCCGCCGACCAGCACGATGTAATCTTTGCGAATGCCGCGCTCTTTCAGCGTATCGATGACCACCTTCATGTACGGCATCGTCGTCGTCAACAGCGCCGACATGCCGAGGATATCGGGCTTGTGCTTGTCGAGCGCCTCCAGGTATTTCTCTACGGGGTTGTTGATGCCGAGATCGATGACCTCGAAACCCGCACCCTCGAGCATCATCGAGACCAGGTTCTTGCCGATGTCGTGAATGTCGCCTTTGACCGTGCCGATGACGATCTTGCCGATCGGCTCCACTCCGGTTTCCGCCAGCAAGGGGCGCAGGATCTCCATGCCGCCCTTCATGGAATTTGCGGCCAGCAGTACCTCGGGCACGAACAGGATGCCGTCGCGAAAATCGATTCCGACGATGCGCATGCCTTCCACGAGGGCGTCATTCAGGACGCGTTCGGCCGACCAGCCCCGCTTCAGGAAAATCCGCGTCGCCTCCTCGACCTCGGTTTTGAGGCCGTTGTATAGATCGTCGTGGACCTGCTCCGTCAGTTCCTCGTCATTGAGCGAGGCCAGTTCGAAATCACCTTCAGTCGGCGCTGACATACTCTCTCCAATCCTTATTTTCCGAACCGCAACCGCGCGTTACACGGTCCTTATCGTATTCCATGTTAAGACGCAACCGCCCTCTGGACTTGTGATATCGCGACGGCGACATGTCCAGACGCGACATCATCAGGTGACCGGCGGCGCGCCGCCCTCCGCTTTGCGCCGTGCGACATAGGAGTCGAGCGCGTCGACGATCGCGGGATCGCGCGCCGGCGCGACATAACGCTGCAATTCGCTCTGCCAGATCCCGGTGGCGCGCATCGTAGCGGTTTTGGCGCCGTCGTCGGCCCATTGGCCGGCATTGCGCCAGTCGGAGACCAGAGGGGCGTAGAAGGCGCTTCGGTAGCGTTCCATGGTATGCGCGCAGCCGAAGAAATGACCGCCGGCGCCCACCTCGGCCACCGCCTCGAGCGCGAGGTCCGGCGGCGCGGCCCCCACCGGCTGAAACACCTCGGCGAACATCTGCAGCATCTCGATATCGAGAATGAATTTCTCGTATGACGTGGTCAGCCCGCTCTCCAGCCAGCCGGCCGCGTGCAGGACGAAGTTGCAGCCGCCGAACAACGCGCCCCAGAGACTCATCTGCGACTCATAGGCCGACTGAGCGTCGGGAATGTTCGAGGCCGTCGCGTTCGAGGAACGCCACGGCAAACCGAGAAAGCGCGCGAGCTGGCCGGCGCCGAAGGCCGCCTTGACGTACTCGGGCGTACCGAACGCCGGCGATCCGGATTTCATGTCGACGTTCGACGTGAAGCTCCCATACACGACCGGCGCGCCGGGCCTCACGATCTGCGCCAGGGTCAACCCCGCGAGCGCCTCGGCGTGCGCAAGCGTCAGCGCGCCCGCGATCGTCACCGGCGCCATCGCTCCCGCCAGCGTGAAGGGCGTGATGATGAGCACTTGGCCCGCGATTGCGAAATCAATGATGCCGTCGGCCATCGGTATGTCGAGCTGCAGCGGCGAGTTCGTATTGATGATGGTGTAGGTGTACGGACGCGAGCGGAACTCTTCGGGCGAAATGCCGTGCGCGAGGCGTATGAGCTCGAAGTTGTCGGCGACCTGCTTGCGGCCGCGCGAGAATATGAAGGGAATCTTGTCGCAGAGCATGAGCTGCGCGCGCGTGACCTCGAGATGACGGACGTGGACGGGAATGTCCTGAGGCTCGGTGGCCCCGCCGAGCACGTGGATCACCTCGAAGTTTTGACACAGCTTGATCAGATTGCAGAAATCCTCGAGCGTGCCGGCGCGCCGTCCGCCGGCCGTATCCATGATGTTCGGAGGCCCCGAGGTCGGCGCGAATGCCACGCACTGGTTCGATAGTGGAACGTGGCGCTCCGGATCCACGGCGTGCAACGTTATATCGTGTGGGGCGGTTGCGAGCGAGGCGCCGACCAATTCCCGCGCGAGCCGCACAATTTGCGTCGCCTCGTCGACTTCGGCGCCGGCATTGCGGTACAGAACCCGCGCGTCGGCGGACAGGACCTTCATGCCCTGCGTTTCGAGAATGACGAGGGCGGCCTCGTGAATGGCGGCGACCTGATCGTCGGAGAACACCTTCATCGGCGTGAACGGATTGCGCAGATGCCGGTAAGGCCGCGTGCGATCGAAGATCGCGTGGCTGACATCGGTGCTTCCGGGCCGGCGCCGGCTGCGTCGGCCGACCGTCTCTTCAGGCTGTTTCATTGCTGCTCGCGAATTGTGGACGAGAAATTATTATAGGGAAAAATAACCGGGTCTCCGTGCCGGTCTACGCAGTTTCCACACCCCGCAGTGATTTATTTTTCTTCGCTATGCCTTAATACGATATGGCGACGGGGCTACATGCCTTTATCCGATATGACGCGCGTCCGCATGCCCCGCAAGCGGACGTCCCGTCGCCGTCGAACGAGCCACCGCCTCCGCGAGATAGTCGGCACCCGGGCCCACCTGCGCGAGCTTTTCGGTCACGCTGGTTTCGACGTGCGGATCGGCCGCGCCGGCGCGCCGCGCCGCCGCCAGCGCGAGCTCGCGCGATATGCGCTGCGCATGCTCGAGCGCGGGTTCCGGATCCGGATAGTCGTGACTGCCCGCCGGATCATGGACGCGGAAAATTTTGAAGCTCGGCTGATTGACCAGGATTTCAACAGTCTGCGAAACCACACCGGCGACGGCGCCCACTGCATTGCATACCGCCGCATGCGTGGGAATGGACAGCGGCGCGCCGAGCCGGCGAGCCACTTCGGGGTAGTAGGCACCGACCGGCGCGCCGATGGCGACCAACGGACGTGCCAACCCGAATGTGGTCTGCAGGAGCTTCGAAAACGGCCGCCCGGCAACGGTCTCCTCGATGAGTCTGGATCCCAGCTCGCCCCAGCCGCGGCCTCGCGCCTCGAGACCGGGATCCTGAGCCAACGCCGCGGCGAGCAGCACGCGGCCGGTCTCGCGCACGACATGTTCGTAGGTTCGCTCGCAGATCGCCTGCGGCGTAACCGCCGCGCGCGCGGCGCGCGCATTGCGTTCCTCGGTGGCGAGGATGCGTGCGCCGCACTCGGCGGCCTCGCGGTTCCATCCCTGTTGCCGGTCGAGCACGTGCATGGCATCGCTCGGCGTAAACGCCGCGAGGGTCGCAAGCCCCGCATCGGCGAGACGGCGCAGCGCCTCGAGACCTGCGCCGGTGCGCACGACCTCGGACACTTGGCGCGGCTCCAGGCCCAGCGCATCCCACACCCGCCGTTCGACCGCCGAGAAATGCTCGAGGGCGGCGCGATCGGGATTGCGGAACGCGAATTGCGCCGGATGCGCCGGCAGACGTTCGAGTTCGGCGATCGATCGCAACTGCGCGAGTGCGGAAGGGAAGCTGTGCGCGAGCAGGCTGAGAGGCATGGCCTTGCGCGGCCCCACGCAGAGCCGATGTTGCCGGTCGAAATGCACCTCGCTGTCGCCGCCGAGACCGGTGGTGCGCACGTCGACGGCCTCGACCATCGTGCGCCAGGCGCCGACCAGAGCGCCCTCGCCGCTGATGACCGGCCGGCCGCCGGAGACGACCGCGACGTCGGTCGTGGTACCGCCCATGTCCGCGACGACGAAATCCTCGAGGCCGGTCAGGAAGCCCGCGCCGACCAGGCTCGCCGCAGGGCCCGATAGAATCGTCTCGACCGGGTACTCGAGCGCAATTTCCGCCCTCATCAGCGAGCCATCGCCCTTCACGATCATCAGCGGTGCGTCGATCGACTCCTCGGCGAGCACGCGCGACAGCGCCTCGATCAGATGGCGAATCTGCGGCGTGAGGCGCGCGTTCAGCGCCGCGTTGAGCGCGCGCCGCGGAGCATCGAGCTTGGAACTCAATTCATGGGCGCAAGTCACGGGCTTCGGGGTCAACGTACGGATCAACTTCCGCGCACGCAATTCGTGGGCCGGATTGCGCACTGAAAAATTCGCCGCGACCGCGAACGCCTCGACGCGCGTCTCGTGCTCCGCGACCGCGCGCGTGATGGCACCCTCGTCGAGCGCCGCGGACTCTTCGCCGGTCGCGGCGTGCCCGCCCGGGACCCGAACCACAAGGCCGCCGCTCCCGGGCCGCAGCAGACCCGATCGCTCGACCATCGCGTCGTCGAAGCCGATCAGCAAAGTTGAGACCGGGCTGAAGCGATTTTCGACGACGGCATTCGTCGCGAGCGTCGTCGACACGGACACGAGGCTCACGTCTTCGCGGCCGGCGTCCTCCGGCACCAGCTCCAGCACGGCTCGAATCGCTTTGCTGATGCCGACGGCGAGATTCCAGGGAGTGGTCAGCGCCTTGGCGCTCGCAATGACCCGGCGGCCGTCGGCCAATAGCACCGCGTCGGTAAATGTTCCGCCGGTGTCGAGGCCGAGCCAGAGATCCGGTGCCGATTTTTTTGCGCTCATCGATGACCCTTGGGGTTCCGGCCCGTGCCGCGCCGCCGTTGCGCCGCGTAACATACCGGATTCCCGCACCAACCGCCCCGCCCCTTTCCTTGTTGCGCCTGTAGGTTTAGGCTCATCTTCCGGGCATCGCAGGATGGGAGGGCATATGCAGAAAGCTGTGCGCAAGTATCTCAAGGCCCTTGAAGCGAACGACGTTGACAAGGCGGCCGCGCTGTTCACCGCCGATGGCTGGGTCCAGTCGCCGTTTTTGGGACGCTTGCCGGTGCGCGCCTACATGACGAAGGTCGCGAGCGCATCGAGCGCCAGCGAGCTCACCGTGCATGATGTTCTGGTCAGCGCTGAGGGTCATATGCGAGCGGTCGCCTACTATCTCTACGACTGGCGGCTGAAGGATGGCTCGAAGGTGGCGTTCGAATGCGCGGACGTATTCAATTTCGATCCGGATACCGGCCGAATCGCGTCCGTAGTGCTCGTGTATGACACGCATCTCGTCCGGGACGCCGTGGAAAACAAGTACCCCTGACCCCCGAGGACCTCGGCTTCAGGTATTTTCCGCCCTTGCACTGCGGCGCCCGGTGCCGCGCGTAGACCTTGCGCCGGGGGCGGCGCCCGCTTGACGGCTGAGCTCGCCGCGCAACTGCGCCGTCGCACCGGTCGAAATGGCGCCGAGGCTGGATTCGATGGTCGCGAGGCCGGGCTTGGGTCCACGCACATGAGCTTCGAGCGCCTGGCGCATGACGCGCAGGTGGCCGGGCGTCGTACCGCAGCAGCCGCCGATGATCCGAGCCCCAGAATCCAGCGAAAGCCGCGCGTACTGCGCCATCAACTCGGGAGTTCCGTTGAAGCGGATCTCGCCGTCGCGGAATTGCGGAATGCCGCAGTTTGCCTTCGCGACGAGTACGGCGGTGGGCTCCGAGGCCGCGGCGAGATTGACGATGCAAGCCACGAGTTCGGAAGGACCGGTACCGCAGTTGCTGCCGCACGCCGCGAGATGGTGCTTGCGGTGCAACCCGGCGAGTTCGGACGGCGTGATGCCCATCATCGTGCGGCCGTTGGTGTCGAAGCTCAAGGTTGCCACGATCGGCAGCCCCGTCGTACGCCCGCCGGCGATGGCCGCTTCCGTCTCTTCGATCGACGACATCGTTTCAATCCAAAGAATGTCGGCACCGCCCCGCGCGAGCGCGGTTGCCTGTTCGGCGAAGGCCTCGCGCGCAGCATCGAGGCTCAAGGGCCCGAGCGGCTCGAGAATCTCCCCGGTCGGTCCCATGCTTCCCCCGACGAGCACCACGCGGGTCCCGCGATCCGCTTCGGCACGGGCGATGCGGGCCGCCTTCTCGTTCAGCTCCGCCACGCGCTCTTCCGCCTTGTGCAGCTTCAACCGGTGTCGCGTGCCGCCGAAGCTGTTCGTCAGGATGATGTCCGCTCCGGCCTCCACGAAACCGCGGTGCAGCTCCGCGATCCGATCCGGATGCTCCGAGTTCCAAAGTTCGGGCGCATCGCCCGACCGCAGACCGCGTTCGAACAGGTTGCTGCCGGTCGCGCCGTCCGCGAGCAGCCACGGCCGCTCCGCCAATAAGGCTGTCAGCCGGTCAGTCATTTCGCACTTCTTTCGTTCATGTAAGCCGCAAATTCTAGCATGCCCGGTTCCGCTCCCGGCACGACCGGATCTGTCCAAGAAATGTCGGGCTCCTCCCGGAACCGCCGTTGTATTTTTTACCAGCAGCCTGCCGGGACTCAGCACGGCTCTCGGGGTGCTCCGCGATGGATATGCCGTCATCGACGACGTGACCAATACCCTGTCGGTGTATCGGCTGGAGGATCGATAGCCCGAAAGCCGGATTCCAACCCGCCGCGGGCACTCAAATCCCGCTTCGGCAGCCGAGATCCCGTCGATATTCGGGACTCGGCTGCTCTTGGTCTATAATATCCCGATCCCGAGACGAGACCGGTACCTCGGCGAGGCCGAACCACCAGCTGAGGCCAAAGATCAGCGCAACAGGACAGGACATGAGCGAGTACAAGACATTATTTCTGCAGGCGCCTTCGTTCGACGGATTCGACGGCGGCGCGGGATCGCGCTACCAAGCCAAGCGCGAGATCAAGTCATTTTGGTTCCCGACCTGGCTGGCGCAATCGGCCGCTCTGGTACCGAACTCGCGTTTGCTCGATGCCCCGGCCGATGAGCTGACCGTCGAACAGAGCCGGAAGATCGCGCGCGACTACGACCTCGTCATCATGCACACCAGCACGCCGTCGTTCCCCACCGATGCGAAATTCGCCGAGCTGCTGAAAGAGGACAATCCCAACATCAAGATCGGTCTGGTCGGTGCCAAGACCATGGTTGATCCGGAGGGCTCCTTGAAAGCCACGCTTGCCGTGGATTTCGTGTGCCGCGAGGAATTCGACTACACCTGCAAGGAAGTCGCCGAGGGCGTGCCTCTGAAAGACGTCAAAGGGCTCTCCTATCGCAGCGACGACGGGCGCATCGTGCACAACTTGCCGCGCGCGATCGTCGAGAACATGGACGACTTGCCGTTCGTCGCGCCCGTCTACCGGCGCGATCTCAAGATCGAAAACTACTTCATCGGTTACCTGAAGCATCCCTACGTCAGCTTCTATACCGGCCGGGGCTGCCGCTCGAAGTGCACCTTCTGCCTGTGGCCGCAGACGGTCGGCGGCCACCGCTACCGGGTGCGCTCGGCGGAGAGCGTCCTCGCGGAGGTGCGCTGGATCAAGGAGAACATGCCGGAAGTGAAGGAGATCATGTTCGACGACGACACCTTCACCGACACGTCGAATTTGCCGCGCGTGGAGGCCATTGCGCGCGGTATGGGCGAACTCGGCATGACTTGGAGCTGCAACGCAAAGGCAAACGTGCCCTACAAGACCTTGAAGGTGATGAAGGACCACGGTCTGCGGCTGCTGCTGGTCGGCTACGAATCAGGCGACGATCAGATCCTGCTCAACATCAAGAAGGGGTTGCGCACCGACATCGCAAGGCGCTTCACCGAAGACTGCCGCAAGCTCGGCATCATGATCCACGGCACTTTCATTCTCGGATTGCCCGGCGAGACCAAGGAAACCATCGAGAGCACGATCGAATTCGCCAAGGAGATCAATCCGCACACGATCCAGGTGTCGCTGGCGGCACCCTACCCCGGCACGACGCTGTACAAGCAGGCAGTCGACAACGGCTGGCTGCAGGAAAACGACGCCGTCAATCTGGTCAACGACAAGGGCGTGCAGCTCGCCGCCATCAGCTATCCGCATTTGTCGAAGGAAGAGATATTTCACAGCATGGAAGTGTTCTACAAGCGCTTTTACTTCCGGCCCAGCAAGATCTGGGAGATCGTCAAGGAAATGCTGACGAGCTGGGACATGATGACGCGGCGCCTGCGCGAGGGCGTCGAGTTCTTCCGCTTCCTGCGCGCGCACGAGGCCTGAACCCGGTCGCCATGTCCTCCATTCAACCGCTCATAACCGTACTTGCTTTCGCCTGTTTGGGCTTGGCGGCCGGTTACGCCATTCTGACCGTCCTCGCGGTGCTCGTCTGGCGGATGCAGCGTGGACCGGCTGAATCGCGCTCGCTGCCGCCGGTAACGGTGCTCAAGCCCTTGTGCGGAGCGGAGCCCGGCCTGCACGAGCACCTGCGCTCATTCTGCCGGCAAAATCATTCGGATTTTCAGATCGTGTTTGGCGTACGCGATGCGGATGATCCCGCCTGCGCGGTGGTGAGGCAGCTGATGGCGGAATTTCCGTCGGTGCCGATCGAACTCGTGATCAACCCGCAGCTTCACGGCAGCAATTTGAAGATCAGCAACTTGATCAACATGCTGCCGCACGCGCGCCACGACATCCTGGCGATGGCCGACAGCGACGCCTTCGTTCGACCCGATTATCTCGCCAGCGTCACGGCGCCGTTGCTGCGTCCGGACGTGGGCTTGGTCACCTGCATTTACCGCGGCGCGCCATCCAAGGGAATATGGTCGCGTCTCGGGGCCATGTACATCAACGAATGGTATGTGCCTTCGGTACTGCTAGCGTGGCTTTTCGGCTACCAAGGCTACGTCTCCGGCCAAACCGTGTGCCTGCGGAGGGACACGCTGCGAGCGCTCGGCGGCCTGC
>DASQOR010000041.1:0-107944 GCA_035644395.1 Steroidobacteraceae bacterium | reverse complement strand
GTCAGAACGTCGGCGTCCGAGAAGTCGCCGACCACATCTGGCTCATCAGCTTCATGCACTATGACCTGGGCTTCTTCGATGACCAATTCACGCGCGTCGAATGCGCCCCCAATCCGTTCCAGGCTAAAGTGTTACCCATGTGACCGGAATGGACCGCGCATCGTTGGCGCCCCCGGCCGGAGTTGAACCGACGACCTACCGCTTAGGAGGCGGTCGCTCTATCCACTGAGCTACGGGGGCGAGCCGGGGCACAATGTATCCGTGGAAGTGGTGGAGCAGAAGGGGATCGAACCCTCGACCTCCGCATTGCGAACGCGGCGCTCTCCCAGCTGAGCTACTGCCCCACTTTTCAGAAGGCGCGGGATTGTAGAGTATGGTCCCGGAAGCGGCAATTTCGCCGTCGCGCCGAGAGCCCGTATGCCTGAGGTCCGCGCCGCCACGCTCGGCGACCTTGAATTCATTGTCGATTCCAACGCGCGGATCGCCGCCGAGACCGAGCAGCGTGAGCTCGATCGCCGGTTCCTGGTGCCGGGTGTACGCGCCCTGCTCGAGGATCCCGCGAAGGGACGGTACTTCATCGCCGAGGAATCCGGCCAGCCGCTCGGGCAATTGATGTACACGACCGAATGGAGCGACTGGCGGAACGGCGACTTCTGGTGGATCCAGTCGGTGTACGTCCGCCAGGATGCGCGTCGACGCGGCATTTTCAGCCTGCTTTTCCGGCATCTCGAAGGTCTGGCCCGGGCGACGCCGCGGGTTTGCGGCATCCGGCTCTACATGGAAGCCCACAACCGCTCAGCGCAAGCGACCTACACGCGACTCGGCATGGTGGACAGCGGCTACCAGGTCCTCGAGGTGGACTTCCGCAAGCCTGCTAATCGACCTTAGATACTCTATCTAAGCCATTGATATTTATGTCGGCAGACATCGAACGCCGGCGACGCAGGCCATTCGCCTATAGATAAGAGTCGCCGCCGCTAATACTTGACGCGCAGGACGGCCGGCGGCCCCAGGCTCGGTACCGTCACGACATACATCGTGTCGTAGTCGTCCTCCCCCATGGGCGGCACATTCGCCCGCGGCGCCAGCCGGCGCACGAGATCGGGCACGGTGTTGCTGTGGCCGACAACCAGGATCCGACGACCTCGGTACTGACTGTCGATCTTGTCGAGCAGCGGCTGCACTTCACGGCCCGGATACACCTGCACGGAGATGCCAAGTCGCAAAGCGAGCGGGGCCGCGGTCCGCTGGCCGCGACGCGTGTCCGAGGCAAAGATGGCATCGACCTGCCCCGCCGTCGATTTCTCCCCGAACATCCGGCCGAGGGCCGCCGCGCGCTGCTCGCCCGCGGTACTCAGCGGCGGATCGTCGATGCTGCCGAGCTCCTTCTCCGCGTGCCGCACGACAATGATCGTGGTCGTCGTCTGCGATGACCACAGCCAGGCGCCGGCGGCCACGAGGACGATGCCGAGCAGCAGCGTAAGCCACACCGGTGTCAGCAGCGGCCGGCGCCGCAGGGCCGACAGCATCTTGCGTGGGGGCGTTTGTTCCGGGCTGGTCGCCATCGAAGGCCGTCAATGACACTGCAGGGGTGCCGAATATACCTCAGCCCGACTGTCGTTCGGCCGGCGGAACCGCCTGGACCGCACGGCTCCCGGCCGGCTGCAGCCATTGGGAGAGCATGTCGGCCAGCATCCGCCGATCGACGGGCTTTGCCAGGAAATCATTCATGCCCGCGGCGAGACAGCGCTCGCGATCCTCTTCGAACGCGTTCGCCGTCATGGCAACGACCGGTACGGCGTGATCGAGCACGGCGGACGCGGGATCGCGGATCATGCGGGTCGCCTCGAAGCCGTCCATCTCCGGCATCTGGCAGTCCATGAGCACCAGGTCATAGCGCTCGCGGCACAGCCGCTCGATCGCCTCGCGGCCGTGCTGCGCGACCTCGACTGCATAACCCATCTTGCCCAGAACATGGGTTGCGACGCGCTGGTTGACCGCGTTGTCCTCGACCAGCAACAAGCGGCCGCGGCCGGCGCCTTGCGCCGGCGCGGCTGTCGAAGACGGCGCTGGCGCCGACAGGGTTGCTGCCGGTGCGGGAATTGCGAACCAGAAGGTCGAGCCGTGGCCGGGATCGCTGGTTACGCCAATCTCGCCGCCCATCAATTCCACCAGGTGCTTGCTGATCGCAAGGCCGAGCCCCGTGCCTCCATAGCGCCGCGTGGTCGAAGAATCGGCCTGGCTGAAGCGGCGAAAGAGCTTTTCGAGCTGCTCGGGCCGTATGCCGATGCCCGTGTCGCTCACGCTGATCCGCACGTGCGCTGCGTCGCCCCGGGCGACGCCGATGCGTACCGATCCGTGCTCCGTGAATTTCACGGCATTGCTGGCGAGATTCAGCAACACCTGGCGCACGCGCGCCGGGTCGCCCCGCACGCAACGCGGTACGTCCGCTGCAAAATCGAGCGTCAGCGCGAGCACGCGTTCGATGGCCGCAGGCTGCATGATGGCTTCAACGTCGGCGCAGACCGCGTGCAGGTCGAAGTCCACCTGCTCGATACTCATGCGGCCCGCCTCGATCTTCGAGTAGTCGAGGACGTCGTTGATGACCGCAAGCAAGGCATCGCCTGAGCGCTGGATGGTCTCGGCGAATTCGCGTTGCTCGGCGTCGAGACGCGTATCGAGCAGCAGGTTCACGAACCCGAGCACGCCGTTCATGGGAGTGCGGATTTCGTGGCTCATCATCGCGAGGAATTCGGTCTTCGCCTTCGACGCCGATTCCGCACGCCGGGCCTGTATTTCCGCTTGTGCCTTGGCGTCCGCCAGCCGTGCCTGCACGGCGCGGTCGCGCCGGCGCGCCCGCTGCGCTGTCCGGCTGAGCCGGGTCACGACAAAGCCAGCGAGCACCGACAGCAGCGCAACCGCGGCAAATGCGCCGAGCCCCGCGCGCCGGATGACGGCGATGCGCGCGTCGAAATCCTTGACCCACATGTCGATGCCGAGCACGCCGACAAACTGGCCCTGGCCGTCGTAGAACGGCGCGTAAGCGCTCAGGTAGCTGCGCTGGGCTTCGTGCACGGGCTCACTGTTCACGGCTGGCTCGTGCCGCTCGAGCGCCCGCTGCAGCGCCGGATCCGGCGTGCTGTACGGCTTCATGACCGGATCCGCCGGCAGATCGTCACCGGCAACCCGATAGAGATAGTCCGTCCCCAGTACGAAGTAGATCTGGCTGCCGACACGGATCGCCGTATAGACGTAGATGACGTCGGTCGTCGCCTTGTGGAATTTCACCAGTGGGGCGAGAGCGGCGAGGTGGTCGGGACTGCCCGCCTGCGCTGGCGAGCGAATGCGGCGATGCAGGTCGCCGTCGATTTCTGCGGCGGCCACCCGCGCGAGCTGCGTGAGCTCGGTACGTACGGCATCGAGCTGGGCATCGCGCGCCGAGCGCCAGAGATAGAAAAGGCCGAGTGACGAAATGCCGAGGATGACCAGGCCCGCCAGCAAGCCATTCAGGAGAGGACGGTCGAAGTGCCCGAGTAGTCGTTTCACGGTGTGGATTCGCCGCCGCCGAGTCATGCCGGACCGGCGGCCGTGCGGCGCGCCGATTCGTACCAGGCATCTATCGGCTGGGGGAACCCGTACTTGAACGGGCGGGCGGCAGCCTAGCGGGTCGGGCGCACGCGGCGCTGCGGCCACGCTTCGAGGACATAGCGGGCGGCCCGCTTGGCTTGCCGCGCGGCATTGCGATTGCCTTCACAGGCGGAAACGATGCAACCCTTCATCAGCATGTGCCAGGTCTGCGCAAAGCGTTCCGAATCCGCGAGTCGCGCCCCCTCGGCGAGCTCGCGCAGGATTGCGCGGATTCTGCCGAGATGGATGGCCGCGGCCTGACGCACCGGGCTGCCGGCGTCCGATTCGAGCATCACGTTGATGAACGAGCAGCCCTCGAAATCCCGCCGCTGGAACCAGGCATGGAAGACGTCGAAGATCGCGAGCAGCCGTCCCTTCGGCGTACGCGCGAGCCGATGGACTTCGTGCTCCAGCCAGCCGCGGGTCCATACCGCTTCCCGTCGATCGAGAAACGCAACCGCCAGCTCCACCTTGGAATTGAAGTTGTTGTAGAGGCTTGCCTTGGCGCAGCCGGACTGCGCGAGGATGGTGTCGATACCGACCTGGTTCACGCCATGTTCGGCGAACAGGTCATAGGCGGCATCGATCAGCCGCCCGCGTACCGCACCGGCCTTGCGGGCCGTCCCAATCGATGCCATGGCTGCGACCCCCCGCCTCATTCGATTCGCGCGCCTATCGTACGCGCTTGGATCAGGGACCGCCCGGCCAGCCACCCTGGTTGCGCGAACAGCGCGAGCCTCAGTCAAGTTCGTCGATCAGCAGCAAGCGCGCTTTTTCCAGATCGCGCCGGACCGTGCGGTCGGTAATTCCCAGACATTCGGCGATTTCAGTCGTCTCGAGCGCCGCGAAATAACGCATCTCAACGACGCTCGCGAGCCGCTCGTCGACCTCCTTCAGCTCGTCAAGATATTTGTGCCGCGAACCACAGGTTCTGCAGGCTGATCGGAGGAGTCCGCGGTCCTTCGACCACGCCCGAGTCAGTGGTCATGGTCGGCGCGGTGATCTCGGCCGGTCCGTAGGAAGCCACGCAAACCGGCCGGATTGCGTCGACGTCATCGCCCGTCCTGAGCTCGAAGCCGGTGACGTTTTGCCCCTCCGGGCACGGGGCAACGAACTGGCTGCCGCCCTGCCCGCCGATCGGCGGCAGGTAAGCGTCAGCGCGAACGCTGCTCGCAATCGACACCAGTAGCCCGACCGCAGCAATGGGCACGAACGGATGCAGCCGTCGATGCGGCGCGGGCAGGCGTTTCAGGGTGCGATTCGTGTCTTCCACTGACCTTCATACGAAATCAGCGGGGCCCGCCGGACAGGCACGCACTCGATTGAATACCAGTCTGGCGGAGAGGGTGAGATTCGAACTCACGAGGGCCGTGAAGCCCTGCCGGTTTTCAAGACCGGTGCATTCAACCGCTCTGCCACCTCTCCGTGGCGACAAAGTCTAATCGCATTGCCACGCCAACGTGGAATAGTCGAGGCGCGGCGGGCACTTGAAACCGGCCTCACAACCCCAAACAGTTCGTCCACCCGACCGGTTCACCAGCCGGCCAGCGCCGATGTTAGACTCAGGCCAGATCCCAGCGAGGAGACCGATTCATGGATACGACGATGGTTGGCATTCCGGTCGCGGAGCTCGACGAGCAGACCCGCGGCCAGTTCATCTGGCGTACCTATTTTCACGTCGCAATGGCGATTGCGCTGTTCGCGCTCACGGAAGTGATCCTCTTCCAGACGGGCGTCGCCGAACGCATCGCCATCACGATGATCCAGAACTGGCTGCTGGTCCTCGGCGGCTTCATGCTGGTCGGCTGGCTTGCAAGTCGGACCGCCGGCACCGTCCAGTCGCTCCCGGCTCAATATCTTGCGCTGGTCGGCTACGTCATCGTCGAAGCGATCATCTTCGTGCCGCTGCTCTACGTCGCCGAATACAAGGCGCCCGGCGTCATTCAAAGCGCCGCCGTCGTGACGCTCCTCGGCTGTGTCGGGCTGATGGGAGTCGCGCACATCACACGCAAGGATTTCTCGTTCCTGCGCGGCCTTTTGATGTGGGGCGGCGTGCTGGCGCTGGTCGCGATCGTGGCCGCCGTCATTTTCGGCATGCAGCTCGGCACGTGGTTCTCCGTGCTCATGATCGGCTTTGCGGGCGCCGCGGTGCTCTATGACACCTCCAACATCCTGCATCACTATCCGCAAGAGCGTTATGTCGCGGCCTCGATGCAGCTCTTCGCGTCGATCGCGCTCATGTTCTGGTACGTGCTGCGCCTGATGTCCTCATCGCGCAACTAGACTCGCGCTGCGCGGCGCCGCCCGGGTTCAGCGTCTGAGCTCGGCGGCGCCGCCCATATACGATCGCAGCACTTCGGGGATGGCAATGCTGCCGTCCTTGCGCTGAAAATTTTCGAGCACTGCGACCAGTGCCCGCCCGACGGCCACCCCCGATCCATTGAGGGTATGTACGAGCTCCGGCTTGCCGCTGGCCGGATTGCGCCACCGCGCCTGCATGCGGCGCGCCTGAAAACTTTCGCAGTTGCTGCAGGATGCAATCTCGCGAAAACGCTGCTGGCCGGGCAGCCAGACCTCGAGGTCATAGGTCTTGGCGCTCGCAAAGCCGATGTCGCCGGCGCACAGGGCGACAGTCCGGTGGGCGATGCCGAGCCGGCGCAGGATTTCTTCGGCGTTCTTCGTCAGTAGCTCGAGCTCCGCGTAGGACTCATCGGGCCGCACGATGTGCACGAGCTCGACCTTCTCGAACTGGTGCTGGCGGATCATGCCGCGCGTGTCCTTGCCGTAGGAGCCCGCTTCCGAACGAAAGCACGGCGTGTGCGCGACGAAGCGCAGCGGCAATCGGTCCGCGCCGAGTATCTGGTCGCGGACGAGATTCGTCACGGGTACTTCCGCGGTCGGAATCAGAAAGAGCCCGGCTTCGCCGCGGACGCCAAACAGATCCTGCTCCATCTTCGGCAACTGGCCGGTTCCCTGAAGGCTGCGGGCGAGGACCAGAAACGGAGGATTGACCTCGCGATAGCCATGTTCGCGCGTATGCACGTCGAGCATGAACTGCGCGAGTGCGCGGTGCAGGCGCGCGATGGCGTCGCTCATCACGACGAAGCGCGCGCCGGAAATGCGGCCCGCCGCCTCGAAGTCGAGCTGGCCAAGGCCCTCGCCGATCGCGACGTGGTCGAGCGGCTCGAAGTCGAACTTCGGCGGCTCGCCCCAGCGGCGCACCTCGACGTTCGCCGCTTCGTCATGTCCCGTCGGCACGCTTTCGTGCAGGAGATTCGGGATATCGAGCTGCAGGCGTTCGATGGCCGCCTGGGCGGTCTCGAGATCCTGTTCGCGCGCCGCGAGATCCGCGCCCATCGTCTCGCCGGCCTTTAGGAGCGGTGCTATGTCCTCCCCGCCCGCCTTCGCTTTGCCGACGGCCCGGGCCTGGGCGTTGCGTTCATTGCGCAAGCGGTCCACCTCGAGCTGCGCAGTCTTGCGCTTCTCTTCCAGCGCCTTCAGCGCGCCGACGTCCAGCTGAAATCCGCGCCGCGCGAGATTCGCGGCGATCGTCTCAGTCTCCGTTCGAAGCTGTCTCGGATCGAGCACGGCTATTTCTTGTCCTTGTCCGCGAGGCTTGTCTTGAGCCGCGCCAGCGCTTCACCGATGCGAAGTTCAAGGCCGCGGGGCACCGGATGATAATACGAGCGCCCGCGCAGCTCATCGGGAAAATAGTTCTCGCCGGCGGCGTAGGCATCGGGCTCGTCGTGCGCATAGCGGTAGTTTGCGCCATGACCGAGCTCCTTCATCAGGCGCGTCGGCGCATTGCGTATGTGCAGGGGCACCTCGAGCGTTCCCGAGTCCTTCGCGTCCGCCATGGCGGCGCCATACGCCTTGTAGACGGCATTGCTCTTCGGAGCGCAGGCCATGTAGATCACGGCCTGCGCGATCATGAGCTCACCCTCCGGTGTGCCGAGACGCTCGTAGGCATCCCAGGCGCAAAGCGCGAGCTCGAGCGCCCGCGGATCCGCATTGCCGATGTCCTCGGATGCCATGCGCACGATGCGTCTCGCGACATAGAGGGGATCGCATCCGCCGTCGATCATCCGGCAGTACCAGTAGAGCGCGGCATCGGGGTCCGTGCCGCGCACCGCCTTGTGCAAGGCGGATATCTGGTCATAGAAAAGATCGCCGCGCTTGTCGAATCGGCGATACCCGCCAGCGGCCACTTCGTTCGCGATTGCCGCCGTGAGCTGCGGTGGGTCCGCGCTAGCGGCGGCGAGATCTGCGGCGATCTCGAGAAGATTCAGCGCCCGGCGGGCATCACCGTCCGCGGCGAACGCCAGGGCCTCGAGCGCATCCTCGTCGGCGACCAGGTGCATGCGGCCAAGGCCACGCTCGGCGTCGCTGCAGGCCTGTTTGAGAACCTGTGCGATATCCTCGGCGCCGAGCGCCTTCAAAACATACACGCGCGCGCGCGACAGCAACGCATTGTTGACCTCGAACGAGGGATTCTCCGTGGTCGCGCCGATGAAAATGAGCGTGCCGTCCTCGACGAACGGCAGGAACGCGTCCTGCTGGGCCTTGTTGAAGCGGTGCACTTCGTCGAGAAAGAGCACCGTCGCCCGCTGAAACTGGCTGCGCGTGGCACGCGCCCGCTCCACCGCCTCGCGGATGTCCTTGACGCCCGCGAGCACCGCAGACAGCCCGATGAAATCGGCGTTGCAATTGGCGGCGAACAGGCGTGCGAGCGTCGTCTTGCCGCTGCCGGGCGGGCCCCACAGGATCATCGAGTGCAAGGCGCCGGTGTCGACCGCACGCCGCAGCGGCTTGCCGGCCTCGAGCAGGTGACGCTGGCCGGCGAATTCCGCCAGCGACCGCGGCCGCATGCGATCCGCGAGCGGACGAAAATCAGTCGGGGCGACGGCCGCTTTCGCCATCGGGCGGCGTTTCCTACGGGCCCGGCTTGCCGATGACGTCGACGCCCGGCGGCGGCGTGAACCGGAAGAGGCCCGCATCGAGCACGGGATTGGCTTCGATGTCCGTGAACCTGAGCTCGGTGCTCTGACCGAGCTTGTCCTTCAGGGTCATCCTGACGAGCTGCTCGCCCTCGAGCCCGAGCCGGATCTCGCGAAAATCCGTGTCGCCGGTTTTCGGCAGCAACCGCACCCAGTCGAGGCCGTCGTAGCGCCCGAGGCTCGCCACACGAAAGCTTGCCGATACGTGCCCGGTGCCGGCCAGCAGTCCCGCTGGCGTCGCGGAAAGCGACTGGCCGAGCGCACGCACGGTGACCTGCTCGAGCTCCTGGTCGTAGAGCCACACGCGCTCCCCGTCGGAAACGATGAGCTGATGCACGCCGGTCGCGTAGTCCCAGCGAAAGCGGTTCGGCTTGGCGAGATAGAGCACGCCGCTTGCGCGTTCGAGTACTTCGCCGTGCGCGCCCGCAAGCGTCTGCTCGAACTGGCTGCGCAGGCTCTGCATGGCGCCGACGATCCGGTCGACGCGCCGCCCTGCCGCCGCGTCGTCGGTCGCCGATACAAGCGTCGCCGCGCATGCGACAAGCGCCAGCACCATGAGGCGATGACGGGGGCGCATCCCGGTCAGGCGTCGGGCGGCGGCGCAAGCACTTCGCGCGACCCGTTCGTCTGCAACTGGCCGACGAGCCCGGCGGCTTCCATCGCTTCGACGAGGCGTGCCGCGCGGTTATAGCCGATCTTGAGCCGCCGCTGCACGCCCGATATCGAGGCCTTGCGGGACTCGACGACGATGCGCACCGCCTCGTCGTAGAGCGGGTCCTGCTCGGCGTCGGCTTCGATCGCCGACTCCTCGCCCTCTTCCGGGTCGAGGCCGGGAATGATCCCCCTCGGTCCTTCCAGGATTTCGTCGACGTAGATCGGCGGTGGACCCACCCTGAGGCTGTTCACGACCCGATGCACTTCCTGGTCGGAAACGAATGCGCCGTGAATTCTCGTCGGCACCGATGTGCCGGCGGCCATGTAGAGCATGTCGCCGTGGCTGAGCAAGGCCTCGGCACCGCTCTGATCGAGGATCGTGCGCGAATCGACCTTCGCCGATACCTGGAAGGCAATACGCGAGGGAATGTTCGCCTTGATGAGGCCCGTGATCACGTCGACCGACGGCCGCTGGGTCGCGAGGATGAGATGAATGCCGGACGCTCGCGCCTTCTGCGCGAGCCGGGTGATGAGCTCTTCGACCTTCTTGCCGACGATCAGCATGAGGTCCGCGAGTTCGTCGATGACGACGACGATGTGCGGCACCGGCTTCAAGTCCGGCACGTCGTCCAGGGAGGCGCCCGCATCCTGCGCGATGGCCGCGGCTACCAGCGGGTCCTTGAGGGGCTTGCCGGCATCGATCGCGTCCTTGAGCTTGCGATTCAGGCCCGCGAGGTTGCGAACACCGATGGCCGCCATCAGCTGGTAGCGGCGCTCCATCTCCGCGACCGACCAGCGCAAGGCGTTCGCCGCCTGCTTCATGTCCGTGACGACCGGCGACAGCAGATGCGGGATGCCCTCGTAGACGGAGAGCTCCAGCATCTTCGGGTCCACCATGATCATTCGGACGTGCTCGGCGGACGACTTGTACAGGAGCGACAGCACCATCGCATTGATGGCCACGGATTTGCCCGAGCCCGTGGTGCCGGCGATCAGCAGGTGGGGCATTCGCGTGAGATCGGCCACCGCCGGGTTGCCGCCGATGTCCTTGCCGAGCGCAAGCGCCAGGGGTGTCGCGATTTCATCGTAGGCTTTGGACTTGATGATCTCGCCCAGCGTCACGAGTTCGCGCTTCTCGTTCGGAATCTCGAGCCCCACGACCGATTTTCCGGGGATCACCTCGACCACGCGAACGCTGATGGCGGACAGCGCACGCGCAAGGTCCTTCGCGAGATTCGAGATCTGGCTGACCTTCACGCCCGGCGCCGGGCGCAGCTCGAATCGGGTGACCACGGGCCCCGGATGCACGGCGACCACTTCGACCTCGACGCCGAAGTCGCGGAGCTTCAGCTCGACCAGCCGGGACATGGCCTCGAGCGCGTCGGTCGAATAGCTCGGCTCGTGCGGCGGCGGATCATCGAGCAGCGACAAGGCCGGCAGCTCGGTGGCGGGCGGCGCCTGGAACAACGACACCTGCTTTTCTTTCTCGACGCGCTCACTCTTCTCGAGCGTCGAGACGACCGGTTCGATGCGCGGCGGGTTGCGCGTCGCGGCCTTGCGTTGCTCCTCGCGGACCACTTCGGCGCGGGCTTCCTTGCGCTCGCGGCCCTCGGCCTTGTTGCGCGAGGCGGCCATGCGCTGACGCAGGTATTGCCAGGCGCGAATACCGGAGCGGCCGATGGAGTCCATCACCTCGAGCCAGGACACGCCCACGAAAAGCGACGTGCCGGCGAGCCAGAGGCCGAGCAGCAGGAGCGTGGCTCCGAGGAAACTCAGGTTGGCCGCGAAGCCTTCGCCGACGAGTGCGCCGAGGACGCCACCCGCCCCGCTCGGATAACCGGCTCCACTCCAATGCAGAGCGGCGAGGCCGCAACTCGCCACCACCGTGCCGACGAAACCCACCAACTGCCAGATGACGGTTGCCCGCCGCCGCGCCTCCGGCAATTTCTTCGAGCGGAAAACGAACCAGCCGCCGAGGCCGATCATGAGCGGGAAGAGATAGGCGGGCCGCCCGAACACGAGCAGGAAAAGATCTGCGATCCAGGCACCCACCCGACCGATCCAGTTGTCAGTGAATGTGTCGCTGCCGGTCGAGGAAAATCCGGCGTCGTGCGGGCTGTAGCTCAGGAGCGCGAGCAGGAACATCACCGCGACGACGAGCGCCATCCAGAAGGCCGCGTCGCGCATCGCGCGCACCAACCAGGGCGGCATCGGCGCATCACGCTTGCGCATTTCGGCGACTTCGTTCACCGCATCAACCTTCGCTGGAGCTTTGCCTTACAAGGCATTGATTCTACAACGCGTGAAACGGGCTGTCAGCGCCATGCCGCTCGAATTTCGCGGGGCCGCTGCGCGTATCGCCCAACGTGGTCAGCCCGACAGGAATTACTTACCATGACCGCCCCCTTGTAGTCGCATCACGCGGCGCACACATCGGCTGACAGGACGGACGACGGGAATTCAAGGCTCCCGTCCATTGCGACAGAGCGAGTATACATGAGCAAAATCAGGCACAGCCGGTTGATCATCCTCGGATCGGGTCCGGCGGGTTATACCGCGGCCGTGTACGCCGCGCGCGCGAACCGCAAGCCGCTGCTCATTACCGGCCTCGAGCAAGGCGGCCAGCTCATGACGACCACCGATGTCGACAACTGGCCGGGCGATGTGCACGGCCTGCAGGGCCCCGCATTGATGGAGCGCATGCGCAAGCATGCCGAACGCTTCGCGACCGACATCGTTTTCGATCACATCAGTGCGGTCGATCTGAAGCGCCGTCCGATCCATCTGCGAGGCGACGCCGGCGAGTACACTTGCGACGCACTGGTGATCGCGACCGGGGCATCGGCACGCTATCTCGGCCTGCCCTCCGAAGAGGCCTTCAAGGGCAAGGGCGTATCGGCCTGCGCCACCTGCGACGGCTTTTTCTACAAGGGACAGCGGGTCGCCGTCATCGGCGGCGGCAATACGGCCGTCGAGGAGGCGCTCTACCTTTCGAATATCGCCACGCACGTGACGCTCGTGCACCGGCGCGACAAGCTGCGGGCGGAGAAGATCCTGCAGGACCGGCTGATGGAGAAGGTGCAGGAAGGCAAGATGGCCATCGAATGGAATCACACGGTCGATGAGATCCTCGGCGACGACAACGGCGTGACGGCACTGCGCATCGCGCCGACAGCCGAGGCCGGCCCCGCGCGCGGCAAGCGCAGTTTCGATGTCCACGGAGTGTTCATCGCCGTCGGCCACACGCCGAACACGCAGCTCTTCGAAGGCCAGCTCGACATGCGGGGCGGCTACATCATCGTCAAGTCCGGCGCCGAGGGCGAAGCCACCGCGACCAGCGTTGCGGGCGTTTTCGCCGCGGGCGATGTGGCGGATCATGTTTACCGGCAGGCCGTCACTTCCGCCGGAACGGGCTGCATGGCGGCGCTGGACGCCGATCGCTATCTCGAGCGCATCGACTCTGAAAAGCATTGAGCGGCACGCCGCGCCGCTTTCCGCATGCGCACGCGCACACTAGCCAGCATCGATGAGATCCCGGCGGCTGCGTGGAATGCGCTGGCAGGCGAGCGCTATCCCTTCCTCCGCCACGAATTCCTCGCCGCGCTCGAGCACCAGCACTGCGTCGGAGCCGGCACCGGCTGGACACCGCGGATCGTCATCGCCGAGGACGCGCGGGGAGAATTGGCGGGCGCGGCGCCGTGTTACGAGAAGTCGCACTCCCGCGGTGAATTCGTGTTCGATTTCTCCTGGGCGCGCGCCTACCAGCAAGCGGGGCTCCCGTACTATCCAAAGCTCGTCGTCGGCGTGCCGTTCTCACCGGTTACGGGCCGGCGAATGCTTGCGGCAAGCGGCCTCGATGCCGTCGCGGTGCGCGGCGCCCTCGTGCATCACCTGCACCAGCTCGCCGAAGAGCGCAGCTGTTCGTCCGTGCACGTGCTCTTTCCCACGGCCGAGGAAAATGCCGCGCTGGCGGACGCCGGTTTCATGAAGCGCAGCGACTGCCAGTTCCATTGGCACAACGCGGGCTATGCGAGCTTCGATCAATTCCTCGAAAGCTTCACCGCCGACAAGCGCAAGAAGAGCAAACGCGAGCGCCGGCGAGTCGAGGAGGCCGGGATCCGTTTCGAAACGGTCGCGGGAGCCGAACTCGATGCGAAGACCTGGAACGACCTTTACCCGCTGTACGCCGACACGTTCGCCCGTCACGGCCATGCGCCCTACCTGACGCGCGGATTCTTTCTCGAACTTGCCCGCGCGATGCCCGCGTGCCTGATGCTGAAGGTCGCCACCCTCGATGGCGCCGCCGTCGGCCTTGCGATCTACCTGGTCGGCGGCGATACGCTCTACGGACGCTACTGGGGCACGAGCGGCAACCACCACAGCCTGCACTTCGAGACCTGCTACTACCAGGGCATCGACTATTGCATCGAGCACCGCTTGCAGCACTTCGAACCCGGAACCCAGGGCGAGCACAAGGTGGCGCGCGGCTTCGTGCCGGCAACCGTATATTCGAACCACTGGATCGTCGATCGACGCTTCGCGGCCGCCATCGCCGACTACCTCGAACGCGAGGGCGCCGAGGTCGAGCGCTATGCCGACCTCGTGCGCGAGCACGTGCCCTACAAGCGCGGTCCGGCCGGCTGACGCGCTTCCATGTCGCAGCTTGCCTGGTTGAGCGACACGCACGATCTCACCTGGTTCCCGCCGGTGAGCTCGGCGCTGAGGGATCCCGACGGCTTGCTTGCGGCAGGCGGCGGGCTTTCGATCGAACGCCTGCTCGCGGCCTACCGGCGCGGCATCTTCCCCTGGTACAACGAGGGCCAGCCGGTCCTTTGGTGGTCGCCCGATCCGCGCAGCGTACTCATCCCGCAGGAGCTGCGATGCTCGCGCAGTCTTCGCAAGAGCCTGCGCAACCGCGGTTACCGTACCTCCATCGACACCGCATTCGTCGAGGTCGTCGCGGCCTGTGCCGAACCACGCGCCAGCGGACCCGGGACGT
This sequence comes from Steroidobacteraceae bacterium, assembly GCA_035644395.1. Classification (GTDB taxonomy): domain Bacteria; phylum Pseudomonadota; class Gammaproteobacteria; order Steroidobacterales; family Steroidobacteraceae; genus JBGPLJ01. The sequence continues at coordinate 93,667 of DASQOR010000041.1, read as the reverse complement.
GGATCACCGCCGACATGGCCGCAGCCTATGCGGAGTTGCACACCCGGGGCTTTGCGCATTCGATCGAAACCTGGCGCGAAGGCGTTCTCGCAGGCGGTCTCTATGGCGTAGCTCTCGGCCGCGTGTTCTTCGGTGAATCGATGTTCAGCCGGGCGACCGACGCCTCCAAAGTGGCGCTGGTCCGGCTGGCCGAGGAGTGCAATGCCCGGAAAATCGAGCTGATCGACTGCCAGGTCGCGTCGGCACATATCGCGACCCTCGGAAGCCGCCTGCTGCCGCGCGCTGAATTCATCCGCCGGATCGGGGAGCTGACGGCCGGCGAGGACTCGTGGCGCCCGGCATAGCTGTCGCGTCGGCGCCACCCGTGCGCGCCGGGCGTGCCGGGCAAATTGCATACCCAAGGCACTTTATGCACAATTCGCGCCCCTGTTACACGGTGTGGCTGAATGGCAAAAGAGGAAGCACTCCAGATGGAAGGCGAAGTCGTCGAGACTTTGCCCAACACCACGTTTCGCGTGAAATTGAAGAACGGCCACGTCGTCACGGCACACATTTCGGGCAAGATGCGCAAGAACTACATCCGCATCCTCACGGGTGACCTGGTTACGGTGGAAATGACGCCGTACGACCTGACGAAGGGCCGCATCACTTATCGCGGCAAATAGCCGCCGCTACTTCTTCGCCGCTGCTTCCCTGACGCGTGCCGCCACGGCCGCGTGTACTTCACGGTCGAGCGCGTTCGGCGCGACATCGGCATCCGGTGAATGACCGGCCAGCGCTTCGGCCGCGGCTATCAGCATCGCGTCCGTGATGGCCGGCGCGCGCGCATCGAGGGCGCCACGAAAGATTCCAGGGAAGCCCAGTACGTTGTTGATGATCTTGCCGTCCGCGGCGAACACGGCGCCGGCATCCTGCGCCGCGATCGGATCGATCTCCGGGTCCGGATTGGACAGGCTGAGGACGATCTGGCCGCGCTGGATCATCTCCGGCGCCACGAGGCCCGGCACACCCGTCGTCAGCATGACTGCGTCCGAGTTCTGCATGACGCCTTCGAGCGAATCGGGCACGCCGCCGAGATCGCGCAGCCGGTCGAGCGCCTCGCTGCGAATGTCGCTGCCGCGAAGCGAGCGCACGCCGTAGTGCGCGAGCAGCCGGCAGATTCCAAGGCCGGCCGCGCCCAGGCCAACCTGGCCGACACGCAGTTCGCGGAGCGGCTTGCCGAGCCGGCGGCAGATGCGGATGAGCGTGCCGAGGACGACGACCGCCGTGCCGTGCTGATCGTCGTGCATGACGGGAATCCGCAGTCTTGCGCGCAGCTCGGCTTCGATCGCAAAGCACGCGGGCGCCGCAAAATCCTCGAGCAGGATGGCGCCGAAGCCCGGCTCGATCGCCTCGACGGCGGCAACCGCCTTGTCCACCTCGAGCGCGCGCAGGGCCAGCGGAAAAGCAACGATATCGACGAGGCTCGCCAGCAGCGCCGCCTTGCCCTCGATCACCGGCAGCGAGGCGAGCGGGCCGATGTTGCCGAGGCCAAGCACCGCCGTGCCGTTGCTGATCACCGCGACACTGCGACCCTTGATGGTGTGTGTCCATGCGACATCCGGGTCATGCTCGATCGCCGTGCAGACCGTGGCGACGCCCGGCGTGTAGACGTCGCGCAGGATCTGCTGCGAATTGATCGCCATGGCCGGGCGCACCACGATCTTGCCGCCGAGATGCCGCTGAAACACGCGGTCCGACTTGCCCACGTAGCGCACGTCCGGCAGCGCCGCGAGCGCCGTGATGGCCTTCTCGAGGGTCTCCGGCAGCACTTCGATCGTGATTTCCCAGCGCGTCCAGCCGCTCTCGCGCTGCAGGGCGTGCAGATGCTCGAGGGCGATCTGGTGGGCGGCGAGGACGTTCAGGGCGGAAGCGAGTCGGCCGGGGCGATGGCGCGTTTCAATCAGGATCACTTCCTGGATTTGTCGCGCCATCCGTTACCCGATCAGTTCCGGTTCGCTTGCCGTGCGCGTGATGAGCTTGAGTTCGGCGCCATCCTCGCTCAGCGTGACGTGCACATGGCCCCCGTCGACCAGCCTGCCGAAGAGGAGTTCCTCCGCCAGCGGGCGCTTGATCGAGTCCTGGATGAGCCGCGCCATCGGCCGGGCCCCCATCTTCGGATCGTAGCCGCGCTTGGCGATCCAGGCGCGCGCCACGTCATCGACGTGCAGCGACACCCGCTTCTGCTCGAGTTGAGCCTCGACCTCCACCAGCAGCTTGTCGACCACGCGCTCGATCGTCGCCGGTTCGAGCGCCGCGAACTGGATGATGGCGTCGATGCGATTGCGGAACTCGGGCGAGAACAGCCGCCGGATCGCCTCCATGCCGTCGCTCGAGTGATCCTGTTCGGTGAAGCCGATCGACGGGCGGTTCATCTCGAACGCGCCGGCGTTGGTCGTCATCACGATCGTGACGTGGCGGAAATCCGCCTTGCGGCCGTTGTTGTCGGTGAGCGTCCCGTGGTCCATGACCTGCAGCAGCAGGTTGAAGACGTCGGGATGCGCCTTTTCGATCTCATCGAGCAGCAGCACCGAATGCGGATGCTTGGCGATCGCCTCGGTCATGAGGCCGCCCTGATCGAAACCGACGTAACCGGGCGGCGCGCCGATCAGGCGCGACACCGTGTGCCGTTCCATGTACTCCGACATGTCGAAACGGATGAGTTCGACTCCCATGGCGATCGCGAGCTGGCGCGTGACCTCGGTCTTGCCGACGCCCGTCGGGCCGGCGAACAGGAACGAGCCGACCGGCCTCGCCTGATCGCCAAGCCCCGACCGCGCCATCTTGATGGCAGCGCCCAGTGATTCGATTGCCTTGTCCTGGCCGAAGATCACGAGCTTGAGGTTGCGCTCGAGATTGCGCAGCACTTCCTTGTCCGAGAGCGACACGCTCTTCGGCGGAATGCGCGCGATGCGCGCCACGACGTTCTCGATCTGCTCGACCGACACCGCCGGCGGCCGCTCGTTGACGGGACGGAGCCTCAAGTTCGCGCCCGCCTCATCGACCACGTCGATCGCCTTGTCGGGCAGGTGGCGGTCGTTGATGTGGCGGTCCGCAAGCTCCGCCGCCGCGCGCAGCGCGTCGTCCAGGTACTTGATGCCGTGATGTTCCTCGAAGCGCGACTTCAGACCGAACAGGATCTCCACCGTCTCCGCGACCGAGGGCTCGACGATGTCGATCTTCTGGAAGCGCCGCGCGAGCGCGTGATCCTTCTCGAAGATGCCGCGGTATTCGTTGTAGGTGGTCGAGCCGATGCAGCGCAACTCCCCGCTCGCAAGCACGGGCTTGATGAGGTTCGAGGCGTCCATGACGCCGCCCGAAGCGGCGCCGGCGCCGATCACCGTGTGGATCTCGTCGATGAAGAGGATCGCGCCCGGATTCTTCTTGATCTCGACGATGACGCCCTTCAGGCGCTTCTCGAAATCGCCGCGGTACTTGGTGCCGGCGATGAGCGAGCCCATGTCGAGCGCGTAGATGGTGCAGTCCGAGAGCACGTCGGGCACCTTGCCCTCGACGATCATCCGCGCGAGGCCCTCGGCGATGGCGGTCTTGCCTACCCCGGCCTCGCCGACATAAAGCGGGTTGTTCTTGCGGCGGCGGCAGAGGATTTCGATGGTGCGCTCGACCTCGACCTTGCGCCCGATGAGGGGATCGATGCGACCGTCGCGGGCGAGCTTGTTGAGGTTGGTCGCGTATTTCTCGAGCGCGGAGCCTTCGCTGTCCCGCTCGCCCTCGCCCGCGGCCTGGGTCTCTTCCTTCTCCGGGCGCTCCTGGGCGACTTTCGACAGGCCGTGCGAGATGTAATTGACCACGTCGAGCCGCGCCACGTCCTGCTCCGACAGCAGGAACGCCGCGTGCGACTGCTTTTCGCTGAAGATTGCGACCAGCACGTTCGCGACCGTGACTTCCTTGCGGCCGCTCGATTGCACATGAAACACGGCGCGCTGCAGGACACGCTGGAAGCCGAGCGTCGGCGTCACTTCGCGGTCGTCGTCCTCGGGCAGGCGCGGCGTCGTTTCGGCGATGAATTGCTCGAGCGCCTTCTTGAGGCCGGCGACGTCGGCACCGCAGGCACGCAGCACCTCGCGCACCTTGGGCGTGTCGAGGATGGAGAGCAGCAGGTGCTCGACCGTCATGAATTCGTGGCGCGCCTCGCGCGCCGACTGAAAGGCTTCGTTCAGGCAGAATTCGAGTTCGCTCGACAACACGGGTTTTACGCCTCCTCCATCGTGCAAAGCAGGGGATGCTGCTGCTGCCGAGCGTAGCTCATGACCTGCGCCACCTTGGTCTCGGCTATCTCGAAAATGAACACGCCGCACACTCCTTTTCCCTTGGTATGCACCTCGAGCATCACCCGGGTCGCCGTAGTCCGGTCCATGCGGAAGATCCGCTCGAGCACATCCACGACGAACTCCATGGGAGTGTAATCGTCATTGAGCAGGATCACTTGATAGAGAGGCGGCTTCCTGACCTCGGGCTCGGCCTCCTCGACAACGAGGCCGCGCTCGCCTTCCACCCGTTCCGGCTCACTCATAACCCGTTGACTGCCATGGCGACGACTGCAAGCAGGGCACACACCAACCGACGTCCCTTTATAGGGTCCGCTGACGGCTCCCGCAAGGGCAGCTCGTCGCCGCGTACCGACAGTTTTCGGCCGTCACTCATTCTTTCGAACGGGCAGAATTATTTCCGGCCGCAAGACCCGAACGGTGCGCGCGCCGTTTCACGCTCCGGCCCCGGCCGAAGGGCGAGCGAGGCTCGCGACGCGAGCTCGATTTGACGAAAGGCGGAACGAACTTTAGCGAGACAAAACAATTGCTTGTGGCGAACTGTGTCATGCCCGTATCATTGCCTGAAATTCGCGCATCGGCCGCCGCGGCCGGTGCGATCAATCCATAGTCCGGGGACGCATTGAACTCTCCGATTGCGGCATTTCGCGACCTGACGGCATCGCCGTCGGCGGCCAAGCTCGGCGAGCGGCTGCCGCAGATCGTCACGGTCGCACTCGCCATTGCACTTGCGGCGCAGCTTGCGTTCGTCGTGCTCGGCTTCCTCGGATCGAGCGGACTGAGTTCCATCGCGACTCCGCGCGATGCCGCCACGCCGCGCTCGGCGCGCACTGCAGTGGATATTCAGTCCATCATCGGCGCCCACCTGTTCGGCATCGCCGCTCCCGCGGAGTCCGGTGCGGACGCGAGCAACGCGCCCAATACCACGATGAACCTGGTGCTCGCCGGCACCATCGCGAGCGATGACCCGAAGCAGGGTCTCGCCATCATCGGCGAGTCGGCGACCAATGCGAAAGTCTATTCCGTGGGCGATTCGGTGAACGGCGGCGTGACGCTGCACTCGGTTTATCCCGACCGCGTGCTGCTTGATCGCGGCGGAACGCTCGAGGCGCTGACGCTACCGCGCCAGAGCCTGGCCGGCGGTCCGCGCCCGGCAGCTGACCTGGGGCCGCGCCCCGTCGCTCCCGTCAATCCGCAGGGAGCCGTGCTCGCGGAGAACGTCCGGCGCCTGGTTGCCAACGATCCGGGTGTCGTGAGCGAGCTCATGCGGCCCCAGGCGGTCTACAAGAACGGCCAGATGAGTGGCTTTCGGGTCTACCCCGGACGCAATCGCGCGCAGTTCAGCAAGCTCGGCCTGCAGCCGGGAGATCTCGTTACGTCGGTGAACGGCACGCCGCTCGACGACAAACAGCGCAGCAACGAGATTTTCAACACGATCTCGAGTTCGCCGACGGTCCACGTCACCATCGAGCGCAACGGCAAATCCCAGGACCTCACGCTCAACATGTCGCAGGCGGCCAGCCAGGTGCAGGAACTCGAGGCGGCGAGTGGCGCCAATTCCGGCATGATCCCGATGAACCAGGTGCCGCAGATGCCGCCCGACGATTCCGACTAGCCATCGACGAGAAGCAAGAGCAAACCATGCCATTTCCGCAATTCCGTCCGTTCCTGCGCCACCTGCTGCAAACACGCACTGCCGCGGCGACGGCCCTTGCGCTGATCCTCGCAGCCGCCCAACTGGCGGGTGCCGCGGATTGCAGCAACAACAAGAACGTCAAGGTCACGCCGAATTACAAGGACGCGGATCTCGGGCAGATCGTCGAGGCGGTCAGCGAGCTGACCTGCAAGAATTTCATCATCGACCCGCGCGTGCGCGCGCAGGTCACGCTCATCTCCGCGACGCCGATGAATCCGCAGGAGTTCTACGAAGCGTTCCTCGCGGTGCTGCAGGTCAACGCATTCGTGGCCGTGCAGTCCGGGAAGGTCTACAAGATCATTCCGGATTCCAACGCGCGCCAGTTGCCGGCCAACGACCTGCCGGACCGGGTCAGCGGCACCTCGGACGAGATCGTCACGCAGATCGTCGCCATCAAGAATGTGAGCGCGACCCAGCTGGTGCCGATCCTGAGGCCGCTCATCCCCCAGTCGGGACATCTCGCGGCCTATCCCCAGTCGAACATGCTGATCATCTCGGATCACGCGAACAACGTCAGCCGCATCCTCAGGATCATCGGGCGCATCGACCAGGGCACCGACCAAGAGGTCGAGATCATCCCGCTCGAGCACGCCTCGGCGAGCGAAGTGGTCCGCGTCGTCAATGCGCTCACCGCCTCGGCCGCGGAAGGCGGCGGCGGACCGAGCATCCGGCTGGTCGCTGACGACCGCACGAACAGCATCCTCATCGGCGGTGAGAAGTCACAGCGCCTGCGGCTTCGTGCTCTGGTCGCGCACCTCGACACTCCGCTCGAAGCCGGCGGCGATACCCAGGTGCGGTACATGCGCTACGCGGATGCGGAGAAGATCGCAACCAAGCTCAAGGAGCAGATCGGTGCGGTCGTGGCCCAGACGACGCCCGGCCAGGGGGCTGCGGCGCAATCGGCCGCAGGCGCCAATGCGGACCGGTCGATCACGCTGTGGGCGGACCCGGAAACCAACGCGCTCGTGATCACGGCCCCGCCCAAGGCCATGAAGTCGCTGATGCTGATCATCGACAAGCTCGACATCCGCCGCGCGCAGGTCCAGATCGAATCGATCATCGTGGACATGTCCGTCGATCACGCAGCCGACATCGGAGTGAACTGGGTCATCGACGGCTCGAACGGCAACAACATCGTCGGCGGATTCGTCTCGCCCGTCGGGGGCGTCTCGATCGTGGACCTCGCGCGCGCCATCAACGATCCGTCGACGGTGACAACCGTGCCCGGCGGCACGACGATCGGCGTCGGCCGGATGAAGGACACCGGCGTCAATTTCGCAGCGATCCTGCGCGCGCTGCGCTCGGACACGAATACCAACATCATCTCGACCCCGAACATCGTCACCATGGACAACCAGGAGGCGGAGATCAAGGTGGCGCAGGAAGTGCCCTTCGTGACCGGTTCGTTCACCAATACCGGCGGGGCAGGCGGTGCCGTCAATCCGTTCCAGACGATTCAGCGCGAAGAGGTCGGTTTGATCCTGAAGGTCACGCCGCAGATCAACAACGAGGGCGACACGGTGATGCTCAAGATCGAGCAGGAAGCGTCCAACATCGCCCAGACGACCGGCGAAGGCGATCTCACCGCAATCACCAACAAGCGCACGATCACGACGAATGTACTCATCCAGGACGGGGGCATCATCGCGCTCGGCGGCCTGATGTCGGACCAGGTCACGTCGGGCACATCGCGCGTTCCGTTCCTCGGCAAGATCCCGATCCTCGGGCAGCTCTTCAAGACGACGAATGGCAAGAAGGCCAAGACCAACCTCATGGTGTTCATCCGGCCGACGATCCTGCGCGACGACGTGCAGTCGGCTGTCATGACGGAGTCGAAGTACCGCGTCATCCGCGATGCGCAGCAGAAAATGGACAATGGCAAGGTGCCGTTGCTGTCCAGCGAGAAGCAACCGCTGCTGGCCCCGTTCGAGGACGTTCAGAAGCAGACACCGCATGTGGTGCCGGACAGCGAGCGACCGGCCGCGCCGCTGACTCAGCCGGCAGGCGCGGCCACCCCTCAGCAGCCCGCAGCGACTTCTCCGCCGGCACCTGTTCCGCAAGCGACCTCGCCACAGTCAGCTCCTCCCGCCCCGGCGCCCGCGCCGCCGACTCGCGAGGAGCTTCTGCGCCAGACGCGGCCCGATAACTCGGGCACCACACCGCCGTCGAACTGACGGAGCATGCCGGCATGAACAGCGCCGTTGCCGAGGACGAGGTCAAGCAACGAAAGCTTTCGTTTGCTTTCGCCAAGCGCCATGGCGTGCTCGTCCGCGACGTGACGAACGGCGTCGCCGATGCGATTTTCCGCAATGGCGCGAGTGCCCAGAGCATTGCCGAGATGCGCCGCTACGTGGGGATGCCGGTGAGGCTGCAACGGGTGACCGACGCGGAATTCGACGGCGCCCTGCGCAGCGCCTACGAAGCGGGCTCGAACTCCGCCATGCACATGACGGACGGTTTCGAGGAGTCGACCGACCTGGCACACCTTGCCCAGGACCTGCCGGAACCCTCCGACCTTCTCGAGAGCGAGGATGACGCGCCGATCATCCGCCTCATCAATGCGGTGCTCACCGAGGCCGTAAAGCAGAACGCCTCGGACATCCACGTCGAACCCTTCGAGAACCGCCTCGTCATCCGCTTCCGCGTCGACGGCGTGTTACGCGAGGTCATGGAATCGCGCCGCGCGGTGGCGCCGCTGGTCGTGTCCCGCATCAAGGTCATGTCCAAGCTCGATATCGCGGAAAAGCGCCTGCCCCAGGACGGCCGGATCAGCCTGCGCATCGCGGGCCGGGCGGTCGACGTGCGCGTCTCGACGATCCCGGCCGGACATGGCGAGCGGGTCGTGCTGCGCCTTCTCGACAAGCAGGCGGGTCGTCTTGACCTCGGATCGCTCGGCATGGACGAGCCGACCCAGAAGTTGATGAACGAGCTCATCCACAAGCCGCACGGAATCATCCTCGTGACCGGACCGACGGGCTCCGGCAAGACGACGACGCTGTACGCGGCGCTCGAGTGCATCAACGACAACACCCGCAACATCATGACGGTCGAGGATCCGATCGAGTACTACATCGACGGCATCGGCCAGACACAGGTCAACACGAAGGTCGAAATGACCTTCGCGAGGGGCCTGCGGGCGATCCTCCGGCAGGATCCGGACGTCGTCATGGTCGGCGAAATCCGTGACATCGAAACCGCGCAGATCGCCGTGCAGGCGAGCCTCACCGGTCATCTGGTGCTTTCGACGCTGCACACGAACACGGCCGTGGGAGCGGTCACCCGCCTGCGCGACATGGGCATCGAGCCGTTCCTGCTGTCCTCGAGTCTCATCGGCGTCCTCGCCCAGCGCCTGGTGCGAGTGCTCAATCCCGAATCGCGAGTCGAGTACCTGGCGGGCGACTACGAACGGCGCCTCATGAACACACCGGCGGGCGCAGCGTCGCCGAAGCTGTACCGCCCGGGACCGGATGCCACTGGCGGCTACCGGGGACGCACCGGCATCTACGAACTGATCCCCGTGGATGACGCCATGCGCACCATGATCCACGACGGCTCGAGTGAACAGGACCTCGAGCGCTACGCGCGCACACGCTCGCCCAGCATCCGTGACGACGGGCGAACGAAGGCCCTGCGCGGCGAAACCTCGCTCGAAGAGCTGCTGCGCGTCACCCGCGAAGATTGAAGCGCCGCGTCTGACCCATGGGTGCTTTCGAATACGTGGCAGTCGACGCGGGCGGCAAGGAGCGCAAGGGCGTCCTCGAGGGCGATACCGCGAGACAGGTCCGGGCGCTCCTCAGGGAGCAACAGCTGCTGCCGGTCTCGGTCGCCGAGGTCGCCCAGACCGAGGCGACGCGTACCCGCTCCTTCGGCATCGGCGGCGGCATTTCCTCGACCGAGCTGGCCTTGCTCACGCGTCAGCTCGCGACGCTCGTGCGCTCCGGCCTGCCACTCGAGGAATCGCTCCTCGCCGTCTCCGAACAATCGGAGCGCGCCCGCGTGAAGAGCATCATGATCGGCGTGCGCTCCCGGGTCATGGAAGGCCATGCGCTCGCCGACGGCTTCGCCGATTTTCCCAAGGTGTTTCCGGAAATCTACCGGGCGACGGTCGCCGCCGGCGAGCAGTCCGGCCGCCTCGATATCGTGCTCGAGCGGCTCGCCGACTACACCGAGAGCCGCCAGCAGATCCGCTCGAAAGTGACGGGCGCCATCATCTATCCGATCGCGCTCACGTTCTTCGCCGTGTCGATCGTTACCTTCCTCCTGAGCTACGTCGTGCCGATGGTCACGGAGGTGTTCTCGTCGATGAAGGCGGAGCTGCCGATCTCGACGCAAATACTGATCGGCGTGAGCAACTACGTGCGCAGCTTCGGCCTCTACACCGCGATCGCGCTCGCCGGAGTCGCCGCATTCTTCGTCTACCGCCTGCGCCAGCTCGGGCCGAAGCGCAAGTTCCACCGCTTCCTGCTGCGCGTCCCGCTGGTCGGGCGCCTGGTGCGCGGTTCGAACACGGCGCGCTTCACCCGTACGCTCGCCATTCTGACCGCAAGCGCCGTACCGGTCCTGGAAGCCCTGCGGATCGCCGGCGAGGTCGTGACCAACGTGCCGATGAACGAGGCCGTTACCGAGGCCGCGGCCAGGATTCGCGAGGGTGCGCCGATCGGCAAGTCGCTGGCGGCAAGCAAACTCTTCCCGCCCATGACCATTCACCTCATCGCGAGCGGCGAGACGAGCGGCGAACTCGAGACCATGCTGCAGCGGGCGGCCGACAACCAGGATCGGGAACTTGACAGCCTGATTACGGCACTGCTCGGGCTCCTCGGCCCCGCGCTGATCGTCGGGATGGGCCTCTTCGTGATGGGCATCGTCATCGCCCTGCTCCTGCCGATCTTCCAGCTGAACGACCTGGTCGCCTGAGCGGGCCCGGGAGCCGCCCTCGAACTGCGACGTGCGTCGCAGTGTCGACCGGGCTCTTGCCTCGCTCCCCGATTCGCAATATAAGTTCGCCGCGTTCGGAGTCCATCGAGTTCAAACGTGCAACGGAGCACGGGGGCCATGGGCGAGAAGTCGGAATCGGAAGACTTCGAAGAGGACGAGGCGCCGGAGACCACCGGCGAATCGGAGGATCTCGACGTCGACCATTTGATGCGCGACCTCGACAAAGCGCGCCGCCGCAGCGTCAAGGCCGGCGAGCCCGCGTGGCGGCGTCTCGAGCGCTATATCGAAGAGAAGCGCACGGCGGAACAGGTCTCGGATTTCGACGACTATGAGATCGGCATCGACGGCGAATCGAAGCCGCGCAACAACAACAAGAAGAAGAAAGTCCGCCGGCACTGAGCCTGCGTCGCCAACCGCGTTCCCTCAGCGCCTGCTCCGGCGCCAACGCAAGGCCAGCAGCGCCAGCGCAAATGGATGCCAGAAGCCTCCGCCGCCGGACGAGGGAGGCGTGACCACCACGTCGCTTCCGATCACGACACTGAGATTCGCCGGGCCGAGGCTTGCACCGCCGGCCGGCCCGGCGAGCTGTACGGTGAACTGCTCGGCGCCCTCCATCTGCCCGTCATTCGCAATCGGCACGGCAATCGTCCGATCGGCGACGTCGCCCGCTGCCCAGCTGAGCGTGCCTGACACCGCCGTATAGTCACTGCCGGCGAGGGCACTGCCGTCCTGCGTCGCGTATTGCACGCTGACTGGCCCCTGGGTGCCGTCGGATCGCCGCACTCGCAGCACGACCTGACCGTCGCGCTCGAACACCTGTTGGGTCGTGCCGGTGAAGCCGAGCCGACCCGCGCTAGGCGGCAAGGCCGAGGTGTTGTCCCGCAGAACGAACAACCCATTGTCGATATCGCTGATCAGGATCACGCCCGACGGCAGGAAAGGATATACGCCCCAGGCACCGTCGAAGCCGGCGACGTTGGCTGGATCCATCAGGAAAGTGTCGAAGTGACCGACTTCCCTGAGATCGCGCGGATCGGACTCGTCGAAAACGACGAGCCCGCGGCGATAGTGCGAAACATAGTGCAGGCTCCCCTTGGAGTAGCCGTTGTGATCCGTGGAGGTGTCCGGGCCCTGGAAGCTGATCACCGCGGCCGGCGCACGCAGGTCGGAGATATCCAGCGTATAGATGCTGGTGTTGAGTCCGGGAATGCGCACCTCGTCGAGCTCGTCATGCACGACGATGAAGCGCTGATCGGCGTTCGGCCAACCGGAATGCGTGTAGTGAACGTTCGGGTACGCGGTGCGGGAGAGCTGCACCGGGCGTGACGGTTCCGTGACATCCCAGAGATCGACCGAATCGGTGTCGAAGTCGACCAGCACGTCGCAGGGGTCGTGGCCCTGATCGCATTGGGTGGTGCGGTTGTCGGTGATGCGCAGGCTGGTCGAGTCGTGCATGTAGCCGGTGCCGGCCGGCGCCGTCGCCGCGAGGGTAGGACTCGCGGGATTGGCCAGGCTGTAGGCTCGCCATGCACCGCCGTTCACGTTCGACCCCGCGACGAACAGCAGCGGCGTCGCGCCAGGCAATGCGGTATTGGACGCGTAGTCGACGTTCGATACGTAGAGCGTGTGCTGCGAGCCGGTGTCGTGCAGTGTGTTGGCCAGGCTGACGGAATTCGGGAGCTGCGACAGGTCGATCACCTGCAAGCCGCTGCCCGCCGCCTCCGTGGTTACGTAGGCATAGGCCTGGTAGCGATTGAGGGCAGCGTCGAAAACCTGAAAGACCTTCACCTCGCGCCAGACCGATGTATTGCCCGGCACCACGCCGACTTCACGCGGCGAGGTGGGATCGGTTACGTCGAATACGCCAAGACCGTTGTTCAGTCCAACGAGGGCGTATTCGCGACCGTCATTGCGGTCGACGAAGCCCCAGAGATTCGCCGCCGAGACCGGCCGCGATGAAATCTGTGCAAGCGGCACCTGCGCCAGCAGATCCACCGCCTGGCAGGGAAACTGGCCGGCGAAACCGTTGACGCAGCCGCTCGGTGCCATGGCCACCGCCTGCAACGGCTCGCTCGAGCCGGGACCGGTGGCCGGGTTCTCCACCCAGCGAAAACCGCGACCCGCGAGCACCTGCTCGTATCGCACATCGAGGCCGGTGATCTCCGTCACGTTGGCCGCCGCGTCCTCCTGCTCGAACTCGTCGGCCGCCGAATATCCACCCCGTGCCTTGATCGCGCCCCACAGGAAGGTTTCCGGTGCAATGGCCGTCACGTCGTAGCGGCCGGCGGCGACCCGGACCCTGTTGCCTGGCTCGGCCCGGCTCAAGGCATACGCGAGCGATCGACAGGGTGCGTGGTGATCGAGGCAGGCGGCGGCATCGACCCCAGTTGCGGTGACGAAGCGGGCGCCTTCCGTCTCGGGATGCGACGACGTGAGCCCGGCAGCGAGTGCGAGCGCGAGTGCAGTCGGCAAGATGCGTTGTCTGCGCACGGTTTGCCATCCGTGTCTCAAGCGGGAGTCAGGCGTGCATGGTTGCACTTCAAGTCGCGCCGCGCCACACCGGGGACGAAACGCGCCCGCGGCCGGCTTCAGTGAAAGTCCCGCGAGCGCGCCTTGAGGGCACCGAGAAGCCTGCTCCGGTCGCGCATGCTCTGCACGATCACGTGCAGCACCTCGCCTTCCCGTTGCAGTTCGCCTGAGACCTCGAGCAGCCGTGATTCGATCAGGGCGCGCCGCTGCCGCTCCGCCACCTGCAGCCAGACGACCAGGTTGATGTGGCCGGTTTCATCCTCGAGCGTGACGAAAGTGACGCCGCTCGCCGTCATCGGACGCTGGCGCGTGATCACGAGCCCCGCCGTGCGCACGGCATCGCCATTGCGAAGGCCCCACAGATCTGCCGCGGTCCGCACGCCCTCGCTGTCCAGCCGTTCGCGCAGCAGGGCGAGCGGGTGCCGGCCAAGCGTGAGACCGACGTTGCGATAGTCCGCGACGATGTCCTGCCCCTCGGTCGGCGCCCTGAGGAGCGGAATGCCTTCGGCGACAGCGGCATTCTCGATGAGCGGCAGCGGCGGCTCGACGCCCGCGACCGCCCACGAGGCCCGGTGCCTGTTGCCCGAGAGCGCCTTGAGCGCGCCCGCGCGAGCGAGCGCGCCGAGATCGCGCCGATCGAGCGCGGCGCGTGACGCCAGGTCCTGCATACTCGTAAAGCGCTGCCCGGCACGCGCCTTGACAATGCGGCGCGCGGCGCTTTCCGGCAGGCCCTTCACCATCCTGAAACCGAGCCGCATGGCGGGTTCGCCGTCGGTCGCCGCCTCCAGCGTGACATCCCAGTCGCTCGCCGCGATGTCGATCGGGCAGACTTCGACGCCGTGGTTGCGCGCATCGCGCACGAGCTGCGCCGGCGCATAGAAACCCATCGGCTGGCTGTTGATGAGCGCGGCGGCGAAAGCCGCAGGCTCATGGCACTTGAGCCAGGCCGAAACGTAGACGAGCAGCGCGAAGCTCGCGGCATGCGATTCCGGAAAACCATACTCGCCGAAGCCGAGGATCTGCCGGTAGATCTGCTGCGCGAACTCGGCCGTGTAGTTGCGCTCGAGCATGCCCTGCTTCAGGCGCTCTTCGAACGGCTCGAGACCGCCCCGGCGCTTCCACGCCGCCATCGCGCGCCGCAGCCGGTCCGCCTCGCCGGGAGAAAAGCCGGCGGCCACGATCGCAAGCTGCATTACCTGCTCCTGGAAAATCGGCACGCCGAGCGTGCGTTTCAGCACCTGCCGCACGGCTTCGCTCGGATATGTCACCTGCTCCGCGCCCGACCGGCGTCTCAGGTACGGATGCACCATGTCGCCCTGGATGGGCCCGGGACGCACGAGCGCCACCTCGATCACGAGGTCGTAGTAATTGCGCGGCTTGAGGCGCGGCAGCATCGCCATCTGCGCCCGTGACTCGATCTGGAAGACGCCCGTGGTATCGGCGCGGCAGATCATGTCGTAGACACGCGGATCGTCCGCTTCGATGCCCGCCATGGTCAGCGGACGCCCGCGAAAGCCCGCGATGAGCCCGAAGGCGCGCCGGATCGCCGACAGCATGCCAAGGCCGAGCACGTCGACCTTGAGGAGTCCGAGATCGTCGAGATCGTCCTTGTCCCATTCGATGACGGTGCGGTCGGCCATCGCGGCGTTTTCGAGCGGCACGAGCTCATCGAGCCGCCCGCGCGAGATCACGAAACCACCGACGTGCTGCGACAGATGGCGCGGAAAACCGAGGAGGCTGCGCGTGAGCACGATGAGACGCCCGATGAGCGGGTTGGCGGGATCGAAGCCCGCCTCCCGCACACGCTCTTCGTCGAGCTTCAGGCCATCCGTCCAGGACGCCGCGCGCGCCAGGCGGTCCACCTGCAGCTCGTCGAGGCCGAGCGCCTTGCCGACGTCGCGCAGCGCGCTCTTGGCGTGATACGTGACGACCGTTGCCGCGATCGCCGCGCGCTCGCGGCCGTATTTGCGGTAAACGTACTGGATGACCTCCTCGCGCCGCTCATGCTCGAAGTCGATGTCGATGTCCGGCGGCTCGTTGCGCTCCCGCGAGATGAAACGCTCGAAGAGAAGCTGGCAGCGCACGGGGTCGACCTCCGTGACGCCGAGGCAGTAGCAGACCGCGGAATTGGCCGCCGAACCGCGGCCCTGGCACAGGATTCCGGCACTGCGCGCGAAGCGCACGAGATCGTGCACGGTGAGGAAATACGGTTCGTACTGCAGATCCGCGATCAACGCGAGCTCGCGCTCGATGAGATCGCGCACGTGCGCCGGCTCACCGCCCGGCCAGCGCTCCTTCACGCCCTCTTCGGTCAGGCGCCTGAGGTAATGCGGCGCCGTTTCACCGGGCGGCACGAGCTCTTCGGGATATTCGTAGCGCAACTCGTCCAGCGAGAAACGGCAGCGCTCGACGATGTCGAGCGAGGCGTCGAGCATGACGCGCGGATAGAGCTCGAGGAGCCTTGCAAGCGGCCGCAGGTGACGTTCGCCGTTCGGACAGAGCGCGAGGCCCGCCGCCGCGACGGGCGTGCGCAAGCGCACCGCCGTGAGCACGTCCTGGAGGGCGCGCCGCCCGCGCACGTGCATGTGCACGTCGCCGCTCGCGACACAGGGCAGTTCGAGTTCCGCGCCCAGCTGTTCGAGCGCCGCGAGCCGGCGGCGATCGTTGCCCGAGGTGAGGAGTTCCACGGCAAGCCAGAGGCGCCCCTCGAAGCGCTCGCGCAACCAGCGTCCTTCGTCGGCATCCGGCGCGGGGCCTGGCAACCACAGGAGAAGGCATCGATCGAGCCCTCCCTCGAGATCCGCGCGCGTCAGCCGGTAGCTGCCCTTGGCGGCCGCGCGCCGGCCGCAGGTGATGAAGCTCGCGAGCGCGCCGTAGCCTTTCCGGTCCGCTGCCAGCGCGACGAATTTAAGCCCCTCGGCGAGGCGAAACTCCGCGCCGATGAGCAGCGGCAGTTTCTTGTCCTTGGCAGCGACATGCGCGCGCACGACGCCCGCCACCGAGCATTCGTCGGTGACGGCGAGCGCGCGATAGCCGAGTTCCGCGGCCCGGGCGACGAGTTCCGCCGGCTGCGAGGCGCCCCGCAGGAAAGTGAAGTTCGACAGGGCGTGCAGCTCCGCATACATGGCGTCGCCGCTTCAGCCGAAAATGCCGTGCCAGAACCAGCCGCCGGGCGCGCGGCGCTCCTGATAGATCCAGAGGCGCACGCCCCGCGAATCGCGGGCGATGTAGTAATCCCGCGCGATATCCTTGCCGTCCCACCAACCGGTTTCGATGCGTTCGGGCCCGCTCTCGATGACGAGCGGCCCCCGATAGCGCGGGCCGTCGTCCGCGACCTTGAGCGCTTCGGGTTGCGTCAGCATCCAGAGCGGCCGTACGGCATCGATTTCGACGGGCTCCCGGTGCGCGCGGACGATGGCATCCGCAGCGAGCTGCGCCTTGCGCCAGGCGGCTTCGGGACGATGCTCCGGCACGAGACAGACGCCGAACACGGCTGCCTCGCCGAGGCGAGCCCGCAATCGCTCCACGAGACGCGGTACGCCGCCGGTTCCTTCCGGTGCGGCCTTCGTGGCACGGAAAATGGAGCCTGACGTGAAGCCCATCGGCAATACCGCTCCCGAGCGCAGACGCAGCTCCGTCACCGGTTCCGGCAATCCATGACGTTCGAGCCTTGCCCGGGCGAGCGTCATGAAATGCCGTGCATCTGCGCTCGGCGCGGCGAGCCCCACCCGCAGGATGGATTCGGCGGCCCGTCGATGACGCAGGCCGATCACGAACGAACTGATGCCGCCCTGCCGGCCTCTCAGGAAACGCCCGAGCGCCTCGAGCAAGGGCTCGAGCGCCACCGCAAGGCGTTCGGTTTCGCTGACTTCCGCCGCAGGCTCGAAACGCGCATTGAAACGCTGCGCGCGCTGGTAGCCACGGCGGATCTGCGGCGTGCGCCCCGTGGCCTCATCGAGTGCTTCGAGCAGCTCGGCTCCAAAGCGCTGCGCCCAGCCGGCGCGCGGCAGGCGCAGGCAATCACCCACCGTGTAAACGCCCATCGCAGCGAGCAGCTCGAGAATCGCCTCCGACCAGCCGAGTGAGCGCACCGGTAGATCGGCGAGCGCGCCCGTCAGCGCCGCGGGTTCCATGACGATAGCGTTGCGGCCACTGCGCGCGAGCCACAGCGAAGCGCGGGGCGTGGGCGCAAGCGTGACGCAGGCGCTCAGGCCGCGGGAGCCGAGCGCGCCTGAGATCCGCTCCGAGAGCGCCGCGGCGCCTTCGAAAAGACCGAGGCTGCCCTTCACCTCGAGCAGCAGTGCATCGGGCGGCTCGAGACTCACGAGCGGCGTGAACTGCCCGGCCCAGGCGGCGCACCGTTCCAGCAGCCACTGTTCGGCGTTCCGCTGCCGCGGCCTTGCCATGAGACGGGGCGCGAGCGCGATGGCGGCGTTCAACGCCATGCCGGCACACACGCCGGCACGCGCCGCTGCCCGATCGCACGCGGCAACCCGCTGCGCGCTACCGCTGCCGTCGATGACGGCGTGCGGCCGGCGTTCGTCGACGTCCCGCTCGAGTGCTTCGAGCGCGAGTTGCGGGAAATGGATCGCCATCCATAGCTGGCGGGCCGGCGAATGACCGCGCGCCTGCGGCACCGTGCGCAGGGGCTTTCGCGCCGGCGGCGGCAAAGGCGTAAACAGCTCGAGCGTAGCGGCGGGAATTTTCATCGTTGTCAGGGTCGTGGTCGGCGGCCACGTTCAAGCGCATGGGTGGTTGGGAGTGACGGAGGGACATGCCGCGGCGCAAGCAAACATGACCCGTTGCCCATCCAGTGGGAATAAGGACTACCCGATCACTCCCAACCCCGATGCGCTCACGCGCGCGCGGCCCGTGTGGCCGCCTTGTGATTTGAAGACTTCGATCTCGAGATTCTTGCCCGCGCCCCGCAGAACTGCGCGCAAATTGGCAGCCGAAGCCTGCGAGCGATAGCGCGTCGGCCGGAAAAGGATTCCCGCCGTGTCGCCCTGCTCCGCGGCGAGCTTCAAGCGCCGCAAAGCGTGGCCATCCGCCTTCTCCACCCAGCCGAGAACCGCTGCGCAGGTCCCCGATCGCAACACCTGCTCCATCGCCCACCACACCTCTTTCGTCTGCAAGGTCCGCACGATCAACTGCCGCTCGACCATCAGCCCTGCGCTCTGCAAGGCCGGCGCATAGGGCATAAAGGGCGGCGCCAGCCAGGCAATCCAGCGGCTCTCCAGGGCCCCGGCCCCGCCGGGATTCGCCCGGCGCAGCAACGGCATCACGATCTGCAGTTCACCGATGCCGTGCTCATCGAGCAGCAACTCGATGAGGCCCTTTTCCGGCCAGCCGCCTGCCGGCAGCAAAGCATCGATCCCTGGATGACCGCTCGAAACATGCCGGGTATCGCCAGCGGCCCCTGAAAAACCCTGGCCGCGCCAGAGACGGGCGTTCGCCAGCAATGCATCGAGCGTGTCGATGGCTTGCGGCGGCGACACTTTTCACGACCGGCACCACGCGACCCGGCTTGCTCCCTTCACGACCGGCGCACCACGCCGACCACGACGCCCTCGATCATCAGGGTTTCCTCTTTCAGGTCGACGCGGATCGGTTCGAAATCCGGATTCTCCGGCATGAGCCACACGACGCTGCCCTCCTGCCGGTAGCGCTTCACCGTCACTTCGTTTTCGAGGCGCGCAACAATAATCTGCCGGTTGCGCACCTCGGGCGTGCGATGCACGGCGACCAGGTCGCCGTCGTGGATGCCGGCGTCCTTCATGCTCATGCCGCTCACCTTCAGCAGGTAATGGGGCTTGGGCTGGAAGAGTTCGGGATCGATCTGGTAGTGCCGCTCGATATGCTCTTCTGCGAGGATCGGGCGGCCTGCGGCGACGCGACCAATGAGCGGGAGACCGATCTGCTCCCGCAGGATGTCGCGCAACTGGATGCCGCGCGAGGCGCCGGGGATCAGTTCGATGACGCCCTTCCGATGCAACGCGCGCAGATGCTCTTCTGCGGCGTTCACGGACTTGAAGCCGAGTTCCCTCGCAATCTCCGCCCGCGTGGGCGGCATGCCGGTTTCCATGATGGCGCGCTGGATGAGCCTCAGGATCTGGGTCTGGCGGGGCGTCAGGTCGGTCATAGGGAACCTGTATATATAGACAGTGACTGTGATTATATACAGGCGACGGTCAGGAGCAAGCCCTGCAAGACAGCTGCGGCGAATGTCCCGCCCTTACGCGCAGCTCCCGCTCGGCGCTGACCGAGCCCGCCGGATGAGTTCGCCTCCGGCACGGTAGAGGATGCCAACGCACGTCCCGCGACTTCTGCGCGAACCTCACGCACCTGTTCGACGAGCACCTGTCGCTGTGTCCATATCATCGATCGCTCACGCGCACACGATGCATGCGAGTTTCCCTGTCGAGCACGCAGCGCGTAAGAAAGCGCCTACAATTTCGCGCGTGGACTCGACACGAATGTCGCCCCCCACCGACAGAACGAGAAATAGCCTGAAAAAACCTTGATTTTGGCTGTCAGATTTGTTCAAGTCTCGCCCCGCTCCGTTCAACTTGCTCGATCGAATGCGACTTTTTTTTGGCAATCACGAGCTGGGTGAAAACGGGCGAGTCGTTTCCCAAAATCGCCAACAACCCAGGGGAAGATCTATGAAGACTGGAATGATCCTGAAGGCAGCGGCCGCCGTACTGGCGCTCGGCGCCATGACAGGTTGCCAGGACGCAGTGAAAGTGCTGCAGCCGCAGATCGATGATCTGAAGGCACAAGTCGCCAAGGTGGCCTCGGACACCGCAGCTGCCAAGGATGCCGCGAACGCAGCCTCCAATGCCGCAGCCGCAGCACAGCAGGCCGCCAATGCTGCGCAGAGCACGGCCAATGATGCGAAGCAGGCAGCGAGCGACAGTGCCGCCTGTTGCACGGCGACCAACGAGAAGATCGATCGCATGTTCAAGAAGTCGATGTCGAAGTAATTCGACGGACTTGCTTGAGGCATAGAGACGCCGCGGCTTGCCGCGGCGTTTTTTTTACGGTTGCGGCCCGGCGGCGGCGGCCCGCGCCGGGTCTGTTTCCGAAATGACCTCGATGGCGACGACCCGCGGAATGCCTCGCGCTTCCTGCAGCGTCTGGCGCGCAAGGTCCCAGTCAATGGCGACCGGCCGGCGAGCCGTGGCCTTGAGCAGCATGTCTTCGAGCAGTTTCAGGTCCGGCTCCTCGGGATCCCCCATCCGATTGAGGGGCCGGTATGCCTCCATGTAGAGCTCATCCGCGACCCAGCCGATCTTCACCGGTTCGTTGATGATCCGGACCGCCGTCTTGAGCGGCACCAGGGAAAACAGGGCCTCGATGTCTTCCGGATACAGGCGCATGCAACCGTGTGTGACCTGCATACCGACACCGGCCGGCTTGTTCGTGCCGTGGATAAGGTAGGCGCCGCCAGGAATTCCCAGTCTCATCGCATATGCGCCCAGTGGATTGTCAGGCCCCGGCGGTACCACCGCAGGAATCGGGTCACCGTTTGCCTGATGCTCTTCCTGCACCGATTTCGGCGGATACCAGGCCGGATTGCGGTTCTTCGCGACGATCTGCGTGACACCGATCGGCGTGGACCAGTCCATGCGCCCTATGCTTACCGGGTAGGTGATGACGGTAGGTGCCGCCCCGCGCTTGCGAACCGGGAAGTAATAGAGCCTGTGTTCCGGCAAATTGATCACGATGCCCACGTGGGCCACGTCGCCCGGAACGATGCGCTGTGTCGGCAGGGTGAGTCTGCGGCCGCCGCCTGGCAACCAGGTGTCGACACCGGGATTTGCCCTGACGATCTCCTCGTAGCCGAGTCCATTGCGGCGGGCAACGTCGAACAGCGTGTCATCGGGTGTCGTCGTGTCGAAGCCGGGCAGCCCGATGAGTGCGTCGGACCCTTCATCCAGCACGAACGTGGCCGCCGGTGCGGCGGCGGCAAGTGCCAGCGCAAGCAGTGTGATCGCCGTCACGATTCCCGGCCTTCGACTCACGTACAGTCCGCCGCCATAACGTCCAATCAAGCGACACGGATGAAACTCGAACAACAGCAGAACTCCGTAAGAGACCCCGTCGACACCGAATCCGAGACCGCCGGCTGGGATCCGTTCCAGGTCTGGCGTACTCGTGTCCGCGAGCCACAGATGCGTGCGACCGGCGGCGTGCCGGATGCCCGCGTCAGCGAACCCGCTCCGGCGCTCCTCAAGTCGGCCTGATCGGCGGCCCCGCCGGGCGCCGGCCGGTCAGTAGCGCACCAGCGCCGACCCCCAGGTAAATCCCCCGCCGAACGTCTCGAGCAGCATGAGATCGCCGCGTTTGATGCGGCCATCGCGAACGGCCGTGTCGAGCGCGAGCGGAATGGACGCCGCGGAAGTATTGCCGTGATCCTGCACCGTGACCACGACGCGCTCCATGGGCATGTCGAGCCGGCGCGCGGCGGCCTGGATGATGCGCATGTTCGCCTGGTGTGGAACCAGCCAGTCGATCGCGTGCCGGTCGAGCTTGTTGTGTTCGAGCGTCTCCTCGACCACGTTGCCGAGCGTCGTGACGGCGACTTTGAACACCTCGTTGCCCTTCATCATGATCTTGACCTTCTGATCGATGAGCAGCTGCTGCGAGCGTGAAACGCCGCCATTGCAGCTCAGAAGGTCCTTGTAGACACCGTCCGCATGCAGGTGCGTCGAGATGACCCCGGCTTCTTCCGATGGCTGCAGGATGACCGCGCCCGCGCCGTCGCCGAACAGCACGCAAGTATTGCGATCGGTCCAGTCGGTGATCCTGCTCAGCGTTTCCGCGCCGATTACGAGCGCGTTGCGCGCATCGCCGAGCCGCACGAACTTGTCGGCGATGCCGAGCGCGTAGATGAATCCGCTGCAGGCGGTTTCCAGGCTGAATGCCGGGCAGCCCCGAATGCCGAGCCGTTCCTGCAGCAGCGTGCCGACGTTCGGAAACACGAGGTCCGGCGTCGTCGTACCGACCACGATCAGATCCACGTCCTTCGCCTCGATCCCGGCAGCCGCTATCGCGTTGCGCGCCGCCTGCTCGGCCAGATCGGAGGTCGCCTCGTTCTCGGCTGCGATGTGCCGGCGTTCGATGCCCGTGCGCGAACGAATCCACTCGTCGGTGGTGTCGACCATCTTCTCGAGCTCGGCATTGGTGAGGACGCGCTCGGGCAGATAGCGGCCGGTGCCGGCGATGCGTGAGTAGGTCAAGGGGGGAGCCCTTTGGTTGCTTGCGCTTTCAGGACATCGACGATTCTGCGCGGCACGTCCTGTTCGGCTTCACGCACGGCCGTGCGGATGGCCTGCGCGAATGCCAACTCGTCGGCACCGCCGTGGCTTTTTATCACAATGCCGGCGAGTCCCACCATGCTGGCGCCGTTGTAGCGGCGCGGATCGAAGCGCTCGCGCACCGCGCTGAGCGCAGGCCAGGCGCACAGGCCCATGAGCTTGCGCGCGAAGTTGCGCGTGAATTCCTGCTTCATCGTGCTGCCGATGAGCGCCGCAAGGCCTTCCATCGACTTGAGGGAGACATTGCCGGTGAAGCCGTCCGTGACGACGACGTCGATCTCGCCACTGAATATGTCCGTGCCTTCGACGAAACCGACGTAGTTGAGCGCGCTCGCCTGCAGCAGCCGATGCGCCGCCTGTACGACCTCGTGTCCCTTGATGTCTTCCTCGCCGATGTTGAGGAGCCCGATGCGCGGCCGCACGATCCCCGCCAGCTCGGCCGCAACGATGCTGCCCATGACGCCGAATTGCAGCAGCTGCTCGGCTGTCGCGCCGGCGTTGGCGCCGAGGTCAAGCATGTACGTATGACCGCCAACCGCCGGGATGACCGAGATGATCGCGGCGCGGTCGATCCCCGGCAGCGTTTTCAAGACGAAGTGCGCGGTGGCCATGAGCGCACCGGTATTGCCGGCGCTGACGCAGGCCTGGGCGTCGCCGCGCTTCACCTGGTTGATCGCGACCCGCATCGATGAGTCTTTCTTGTGCCGGACGGCGTCCCGCGGATGCTCATGCATCGTCACGACCTGTGAAGCCGCGACCACCTGCAGCCGTCCGTCGAGGCGATCAGCGGCCGAGCCCAGCGCAGCAGCGATGGTTGCCGGATCCCCCACGAGTAGCACCCGCAGTTGCGGCAGTTCGGTCAGCGCCTTCAGAGCTGCGGGCACGCAAATGCCCACGCCATGATCGCCGCTCATGGCGTCCACCGCGATCGTGAACGACTTAGCCACCGAGCCGGCGCTCGTGGACGGTCCCGAAGGGGAACCGGATCGGAATCAGCCTTCCTGCGGCTCTTCGACCTTGCGGTCGATCACTTTACGACCGCGATAAAAACCATCCGGCGTGATGCGATGGCGCAGATGAGTCTCACCCGACTGCTGATCGACCGACAGCGCCGGCGTGCGCAGGCCATCGTGTGAACGATGCATGCCCCGCTTGGACGGCGTCTTTCTGCTCTTTTGAACTGCCATGAAACTTGTCTCCAGTTACTTCCGGCCGAGGAGTTCCTTCAGTCCCGCGAACGGCAGCTGCGCCGGCGCATCGGATGAAACTTCATCGGACTCTTCAAGCATTGGCGCGTGTGCCCTGCAGGCAACCGTCGCCGGGTGAGTGGCAACCAGCGGCAATGCCAGCAGCAACTCCTCTTCAACCACTTCCCGCAGGGCGACCCGGCCGCCGTGCGTCTCGAACGGTTCGCGATCGTCTGTTTGCGCCGCGGCCATCCCGGCGGCGTCAACGAACACGATTCGCGTCGAACTCCTCACCTGCCACTCAACCGGTTCCAGGCAGCGCTGGCATGTGAGTGGGAGCCGCGAATCCACGTCGACCACTGCAACCGGACAGCCTTGTTCCATCGCAAAGCGAAATCGTACCCGCACGGCGCGCGATCCCGATTCCTGCGCACTGGCGACGACATCGCGCAAGCGATCGAAGTCCGAGACCGGGAAGTGCTTCTCGAGCTCGGCTTCCTCCGATGCCAGCTGGCTGACATCGACTTCTGGCTCCGGGGGCCTCGACATGGGCGCGGTATGATAGTGACGACCCCCGGGGGTGTCAAACCTTTCTAACACGCAAACCTTTGTTTTTCCTGCCTTAAATATGCCTGTCCCATCGACCACGCCAGAGCTGGTGCTTGCCTCCGCCTCAAGGTACCGCCGCGAGCTCCTCGAACGCCTGCGGCTGCCCTTCCGCATGCTCACGACGGGCACCGAGGAGACGCCCAGGACCGGCGAAGCCGCCCGTGCGCTGGCCCAGCGCCTGGCACTTGCCAAGGCCACGAACGCGGCCACCCTTGCGCCGGATGCCTGGGTGATTGGATCCGATCAGGTCGCCGCGGCAGGCGATCGCATCCTCGGCAAGCCGGGCAATCGCGAAGCGTGCATCGAGCAACTGACGTTCGCGAGCGGCCGCACGCTCGAATTTCTGACGGCCTGTTGTGTCCTGCGCGGTGCGACCGGCGACAGCTTCCAGCATATCGACACGACCCGCGTGCGCTTCCGGCCGTTGAAGTCCGACGAGATCCTGCGCTACGTGGATGCGGAACAACCGTTCGAGTGCGCCGGCGGTTTCAAGTGCGAGGGCCTCGGCGTAGCGCTCTTCGAGTCGATCGAGTCGCGCGATCCAACCGCGCTGATCGGCCTGCCGCTCATCTGGTTGGCGGCAACCCTGCGCGGCTGCGGTTTCCCCGTTCCCTAGCGCCGCTTGGCGCGAGAGCGCCCGGGGGCCGCCTGCAACCGGTCGATCACCGTCCTCAGCTCGACAGGCAGCGGCGCGCTGAAATGCGCGGGCTCTTGCGAGCCCGGCCACGAAAACGCGACTGAATGGGCGTGCAGGAAGAGCCGCTCCAGGCCGAAGCTGCGCATCTCCTCGTTGAAGCCGGCATCGCCATACTTTTCGTCGCCGGCAACCGGGTGACCGGTGTGGCCGGCGTGAACCCGGATCTGGTGCGTGCGTCCGGTCTGGATCTCGATCTCGAGCAGGGTCGCTCGCGCGCCAAAGAACTGTGCCGGCTTGAATACGCTCACGGACTCCTTGCCACGGGCTGCGGCCCGCACATGGCGCTCGCCGCTGCGGCGATGCTCGGTCTGCAGAGGTACGTCGATGCGCTTTTCACCGAACTGCCAGTTGCCTCGAACCAGGGCGAGATAGCGCTTCTCCATGGCGCCGTCGCGGATCAACGCATGCAACTCGCGGAGCGTCTTGCGATTGCGCGCGATCAGCAGGCAGCCGCTGGTGTCGCGGTCCAGCCGATGCACGAGTTCCAGCGCTTCGCGCGGCCGCTCGGCCCGCAGCGCCTCGATGACGCCAAGGCTCAGGCCGCTGCCGCCATGGACGGCGATGCCCGCCGGCTTGTCGAGCGCGATGAGATTCTTGTCCTCGAATACGATCGCCTGGCGCAATTGCTCGCGCATCGGCCGGGGAGGCGCGATCTGCGACGCGGACTCGAGGCGCACTGGCGGGATCCGGACACTGTCGCCTGCCTTGAGGCGATGTTCCGGCTTGACGCGGCGGCCGCCTACCCGGACCTCGCCTTTGCGTAAAAGGCGGTAAATGCGGCTGCGCGGAACCGTTTTCAGGATACGCAGCAGGTAGTTGTCGATGCGCTGACCCGCGCAATCGGCCGCAACCTCCTCGTGGCGCACGCCCTGCGTCGCCCTGGCCTTCTCAGCGATTTCGACTGTCATCGTCGACGCCATTCGTAATTCATTGTTTTCGCAGGAATGTATGTTGTATATTGCCGGCCGGTTTCTTAAGACCCGGCCTCCCCAGCCCGAGCTCGCTCAGGCATTGAGACCGGTGAATCGCGACGCGGGCAGCGCAAGCGCTGGAAGCGTCGCATGTTAGTTGGTTCTGGATTTCCAGACCATCGCTAGGCCGTTGAGCGGAGCGCAGGGACTTCGAAGTGAAACCGGAGCCCGCGCCCCGAAGACGAGCAAGCCTCCGGGCAAGCGGAACAGGAACTACAGGATGATTTCGCCGGGTAGCGCCCAGCGCTCCCGGCTTTCGGCCCCATGACCCTCACATTGCCGAAAACCCTCCCTGTCGATTCAGCGCCGCACGCTTCTCGCTCAGCGGTCCCTCACGCTTTTGAAGTAGGGACAAATGAAACGAATGTTGATCAATGCAACCCAGGAAGAGGAGTTGCGCGTAGCCCTGGTTGACGGCCAGAAGCTCTACGACCTCGCGATCGAAATACCCTCCAGGGAACAGAAGAAAGCCAACATCTACAAAGGGCGAATCACGCGCATCGAGCCGAGTCTCGAAGCGTGCTTCGTCGATTACGGCGTTCCGCGCCACGGCTTTCTGCCTCTGAAGGAAGTCTCCAAGGAATACTTCCGTGCGCAGCCGCAGGGCGGCCGCATGAACATCAAGGAGCTCCTGCAGGAAGGCCAGGAGGTCGTCGTACAGGTCGAGAAGGAAGAGCGCGGCAACAAAGGCGCTGCTCTCACGACCTTTATCTCGCTTGCCGGCCGCTTCCTCGTGCTGATGCCGAATAACCCTCGCGCGGGCGGCGTATCACGCCGCATCGAAGGCGAGGACCGCGAGCAGATGCGCGACGCGATGGAGTCGCTCACGATCCCCGAAGGCATGGGCGCCATCATCCGCACCGCGGGAGTCGGGCGCACCGCGGAGGAACTGCAGTGGGACCTCAACAACCTTCGCGGTGTCTGGGACGCCGTCGACCTGGCAGCGAAGGACCGTGCGCCGCCCTTTCTCGTCTATCAGGAGAGCGACGCGGTAACGCGCAGCCTGCGCGACTATTTCTCCGACGATATCGGCGAAATCCTGGTCGACGATGCCGCGGTTTTCCAGAAAGCCCAGGAGTACATGCAGCGCTTCATGCCGGCGGACTCCCTGCGCAAGCTCAAGCACTACGAGGATGACGTCGCGCTCTTCACGCGCTTTCAGATCGAAAGCCAGATCGAGTCGGCGTACTCGCACAAGGTCGACCTGCCCTCCGGCGGCGGCATCGTCATCGATCACACGGAAGCCCTGGTCTCGGTCGACATCAACTCCGCACGTGCCACGCGCGGCGCGGACATCGAGACAACGGCGACCAATACCAACCTGGAAGCCGCCGACGAGGTTGCCCGGCAACTGCGGTTGCGTGATATCGGCGGGCTGATCGTCATCGACTTCATCGACATGGAGTCGCAACGCAACCAGCGCGCGGTGGAAGACCGGTTGCGCGATGCCGTGCGGCAGGATCGCGCACGCATCCAGATCGGCAAGATCTCGCGCTTCGGCCTCCTCGAAATGTCGCGGCAGCGATTGCGCCCGAGCCTTGGCGAATCGACGCACATCGTGTGCCCGCGCTGCGTCGGGCAAGGCAATATCCGGGGTGTCGAATCGCTGGCGCTCGCGATCCTGCGCATCATCGGCGAGGAGGTGCGCAAGGACCGGACGGCGCGGGTCATCGCGCAGGTCCCGGTGGAGGTCGCGACCTTCCTCATGAACGAGAAGCGCGAAGCGCTCGGCAACATCGGCAGAAAAGGCGTGGCGGAAGTCGTCCTCGTGCCGAACTCGAACATGCTGACGCCGAACTACCTCATCCGTCGTGTGCGCGATGACGAGACGCTGCTCGCGGAAAATTCCGGGACCAGCTACCAGCTGGCGACACCGCCCGTGGAGCCTGCCGCCGCGACCCATGCCGAGAATGGCCGCGACAAGAAGCCGGCGCCGCAGCCCGCGGTCGTACCCATGCTCACTGCTACGTCCACACCGATGCCGCCTGCGGCACCGATCGAAAAGCACGTTGCGCCGGAGCGGCCCGGCATCTTCGTGCGCGCCTGGCGGGCGTTGTTTGGGACCGGCCCCGCCGTTCCTGCGCCGTCGGATCGGCCGGTTCGGCCGCATCGCCGTGACCGCGAGGACGTCCGAAATCGGGACAGCGGACGGCATGAGCGGCACGACCGGCAAGGCGGCCGCGAGCGTCACGACCGTCCTGGCGAGCGCAATCGACAGCACGGTCAGCCACGTCGGCACGACCGCAACGATCGCGGGGAGCGCGGAGACCGGCACCCGCGCGACGCGAGCCGCGATGGCCATCGGGACAGTCAGCGGGACCGTGAGCGGCCACCGCAGGCGCCGCAGATGGCCGCGCCGCCGGCAGAAGGCGTATCACCTGCGCCGCGCGAGACGCGGCCGGATCGGCCGCAGAATCCGGAACAGCGTGGATTCGATCGCGACCGGCCGGACCGTGGCGGGGATCGCGGCGAGCGGCGTGGCCGTCGACGTCGCGGCGGACGCAGGGGCCGGCGCGACGAGCGTCCTGGATCCGAGAATGCGGGTGGCGACTCCCGTCCGACCGGCGGCCAGCACGACATCTTTTCGCCACCTCAGGGCGGCGACGGCGGTTCCGCCGGCGAGCAAACTCGCCCGCAGCAGGAAACGCCGGTGCGCGAATCGACGCCGCCCGCTCCTTCGAGCCCGGCGCCGGATTCAGGTCCGCCATCATCCGAGCAGAAGCATTTCACCGTCTGGTCGTCGGGGCCGGCGAGTCCCACCGAGGGTCCGCGCCGCGACGATCACTGACGGGCAATCCGCTCGTCAGTGAGTTACGGCGCCTTGCGATGAGTTGACAGGCGACGCTGGAGGTCGTCGAGAAGGGCGCGGCTCGCCTTCTCGACGAGATCCAGCACCTGCTCGAAGCCTGCCTCGCCGCCGTAGTAGGGATCCGGCACCTCGTGATCGGTCAGGGCCGTGTACGCGAGGAACAGGCGCAAGCGATCGTGAAAGCGCGCCGGACAACGGCGTTTGAGTTCCGTCAGATTTTCGCGGTCCATGGCGAGTATGAGGTCGAAGTCCTCGAAGTCGCCGGCCTGTACCTGACGTGCACGCAATGCACTCATCTCGATGCCGCGCCTGCGTGCGGCCGCCTGCGTGCGCGGATCCGGCGGCTCGCCGATGTGATAGCCATGGGTGCCCGCCGAGTCGACTTCGATCGTCAAGCCCGCCGCCTCGTTGACGAGGACGTGGCGAAAGACCGCCTCTGCCGTCGGCGAACGGCAGATATTGCCAAGACAGACGAATAGCACCTTCATCGCGACCGCACACCCCGCATGCCGCTCTGCGTTGCGGCGCATGGTACCTCAAGAGTGTGACCGTCCAGCGGTCTGCGCAGGGCGAGCGTTGCACAGATAGTTACCCGAGGACACAATACGCATAGCTTATTATTGGACCGGAGTGGACAGCCCGCATGCAGGAAACCCGCGCCCTCGGATTTCTGATCCACGATGTCGGCCGCATGTTGCGGACGGAATTCGCCGCCCGTGCGGTGGAACTGCGGCTGACGCAGACGCAGTGGCGAGCCATTGCGTATCTGTCGCGCATGGAGGGTTGCCGCCAGAACGAACTGGCGGAAGTGATCGAGGTTCGCCCGATCACCGTCTGCCGCCTGCTCGACCGCCTCGCGGCGCTCGATTTGATTGAACGGCGCGCCGACCCGGACGACCGTCGCGCGACACGCCTGTTCCTGACCGCACGCGCCAAGGCCAAGGTCGAGCGGCTGCGGTCGATCGCCGATGGCATCAGCAAGCGCGCGCTAACGGGTGTCAGCGCGGCCGACCGCGAGAAGCTTCTCGACCTTCTGACCTACGTGCGGCGTAACCTCGCCGCCCGGCGTGCAACGGACGCCCGCGCCACTGCCGAGGAACGCTCGCATGGCCGCGCCTGAGGCACCGAGCGAGCCGAACAAGCTGGGCCGCCTGCGCCTGTTGCTGCTCGTCGTCGTGCCGCTCGTGCTGGTCGCCGTCGCGACGACGTTTTACCTGCTGAATCGACGCTATGCGACCACGGACAATGCCTACGTCCATGCCGACAAGGTGCAGGTGAGTTCCGACATCGGCGGTCGCGTGGAGCAGGTCCTCGTGCACGAAAACGAGCGGGTCGCAGTCGGGCAACTGCTGCTCGTCATCGATGATGCCGATGCGCGGCTCGCCGTTGCTCAGGCGCGCGCCCATCGCGACACCGTTCGCACGGAAATCGCCTCGCTCAAGGCGCAGTATTCGCAGAAGCGCGCGGCGCTCGACCTCGCGCAGCGCAATGCCCACTTCGCGAGCAAGGAACTCGCCCGCCAGCGTGAGCTTGCCGCCCGCCACCTGATCGCCTACGCCCTCCTCGACAGCGTCGAACAAGCCGCGGAGGAAGCCGACGGCAATGTCGCGGTCGCGCGCCAGGATCTCGGGGCCATCACCGCGCGTCTGGGCGGCAACCCGCAACTGTCGCCCGACGGGCATCCGGATGTGCGGGCCGCGGATGTCGCCATCGCGCAGGCCGAGCTCAATCTCGCGCACACCCAGCTGCATTCGCCGCGCGACGGTATCGTGAGCCACCTGCCACAAGCCGGTGATCACCTGGAGGCCGGTCGAACGGCGCTCGCGATCGTGTCCGAACAGGGCATGTGGGTCGAGGCGAACTTCAAGGAAACCGACCTCGGCAAGGTGCGCATCGGCCAGCCGGTGGAGATCGAGATCGATACCTACGGCGGCAGGAAATGGCAAGGCCACGTGCTCAGCATCGCGCAGGCAACCGGCGCGGAATTCGCCCTGCTGCCCGCGCAGAACGCGAGCGGCAACTGGGTGAAGGTGGTGCAGCGTATCCCGGTTCGCATCGCGCTCGACTCGGGTCCCGAACGGCTGCCGCTGCGCGCGGGCATGAGCGCTTACGTGCGCATCGACACCAACGCCGCGGGCAGCGAAGCGAGCGGGCACCCGGCGCTCAGCGCACGCTGAATCTCAGGCCCCGGCGCGCTCGCCATGCAATTGCCGGCCGAACCAGCAGCATCGCCACGCCGCACGATGATCGCGGTGTCGACGACGCTCGCGACCCTCCTCTACACGGTCGACATGACGATCGCCAACGTCGCGCTTCCGCAGATTCGCGGCTCCCTCCAGGCGACCCAGGACCAGGTCTTCTGGGTATTGACCTCCTACATCGTCGCGAGCGCCATCGTGACGCCATTGACTACCTTTCTGGCTGCGCGCTTCGGATCGCGCCGCGTTCTGATAACGAGTGTCGTTGGATTCACGCTGTTCTCCATGTTTTGCGGGCTTGCAACCTCCCTCCCGGAGCTCGTGGTCTTTCGGACGCTGCAAGGCATTTCCGGCGCGGCGCTCGTGCCGATCTCGCAATCGGTGCTGCTCGGCGCGTATTCGCGCGAAGAGTACGGGCGCGCCTTCGTCATCTGGTCGATGGGCGTGATGGTGGGCCCCGTCATCGGTCCGACGCTCGGCGGCTACCTCACCGAGACCTGGAGCTGGCGCTGGGTCTTCTACGTCAATGTGCCCGTCGGCATCCTCGCGACGCTCGGCATCGCGAGCGCTATCCCGAGAGACATCGGCCGGCGCAAGGCGAATTTCGACCTTTTCGGCTACGTCCTGCTCGCACTAGGACTCGGCGCGCTGCAACTCTTCATCGACCGCGGTGCGGACAAGGGCTGGTTCGAATCCGGAGAGATACTGCTCGAGTCGGGATTCGCCGTGCTTTGCCTCTACCTGTTCGTCGCCCATTCGGCGACGCGCAGCCATCCCTTCATCGAGCCCGCGCTGCTTCGCGACCGCAACTTCGCCGCCGCGATCTTCGTGATGCTGGTGGTCGGCCTGATGTTCGTATCCTCGACGGCGCTCGTACCCACCTACCTGCAGCAGATCCAGGGCTATCCCGTCATCAGCTCCGGCGAACTCATGGTCTGGCGCGGCATAGGCATGATGGCCTCGATGATCGTGGGCGGGCGCCTGGTGAACCGGGTCGGCCCGCGTAGTCTCATGATCGTGGCCTCGGTCATGCTCGCGGCATCGCTTTGGCCGCTTGCCCACATCTCGCTCGATACGACCGCGACCACGATCGGCGTGACGTCGTTCTTTCAGGGCGCGGCAATGGGCCTTACCTTCCTGCCGGTGAACGTCGCGGCATTCTCGACGCTCGATCCGAAGCTGCGCACGGAGGGAACCGTGATACTCACGCTCGCCCGCAACCTCGGTTCGGCGGTCGGCGTGTCGCTCGTGGCGGCCGAGGTGTCGAATATTTCAGCGCGCAATCAGTCGCGTCTGGTGGAATTCTTCTCCTCGCTCGATGGCGAGCGCTGGCGCGTCCTGCAATCACTCGTGCCCGGACGCGAGGCGGAAGCCGCGTTGAACGAGATCAGCCGCCAGTCGGCGGTGCTCGCATTCGGCAATGTCTTCTATCTCATGATGCTGACGTCGCTCCTCCTGATACCGCTCGTGCTGGCCTTTCGCACGCCACGGCAGCCGGCCCCCACGCCGAGCGCAGCCGAAAGTGCGGATCAACTGGCCTGAATGCGGTTTCAGCGGAAGCGCCCCCGCAACGCCAATGCCGCCGGACGGCTGGCGGGTCGTCAGGAGGTCAGAAGTCTTCGGACCCGCTCGAGGTCAGCCGCGGTATCGACTCCGCCGGGCGGTTTTTCGACGGCGACCGCGAACTGGATGGTGAGTCCATTCTCGAGCGCCCGCAGCTGCTCCAGGCGCTCAGCCTGTTCCAGCGCCGTTGGCGCAAGTCCGGCGAGCTTGAGCAGGGCGCCGACACGATAGGCATAGATTCCGACGTGCCGGAGCGCCCCGCTCCAGCCGGTCTGCGTCGTGAGCCCCTGCGGGGCCGAGTCACGAATCCAGGGAATGGGTGCCCGGCTGAAGTAGAGCGCGCGGCCGGTAGCATCGCCGACGACCTTCACCGCATTCGGATCCAGGTACTCGGCGAGCGACTCCACCGGCGTCGCGAGGGTCGCGATCGCCGCGCGGGGCGCCGACGCAAGGAGCGCCGCGACCTGCCGGATGACAGGGACCGGAATGAGCGGCTCATCGCCCTGCACGTTCACGACGATTTCTTCATCGCTCCAGCCGGACCGGCGGGCGACCTCGGCGATCCGGTCGGTGCCGGAAACGTGCGTGGCGCCCGTCATCTCGACGGCGAGACCTAGCGCCCGGCAGGCCCTTTCGATCGCCTCGCTGTCCGTTGCGACAGCGACGCTCAGGGGCGCAGCTGCAGCCGCCCGCTCGTACACACGCGCGATCATCGGACGGCCGCCGATGTCGATGAGCGGCTTTCCCGGCAGGCGCGCAGAGGCATGGCGCGCCGGGATGAGCACGCGGAACTTCATGCACGTTCGAGGAGCGGATCGCCCGCGTCGAGTTGACGCGCTTCCTCTTCGAGCATGATCGGAATGTCGTCGCGCACGGGGAATGCGAGGCGATCCGCCCGGCAGACGAGTTCGGCCGCGGGCTTGTGAAAAGTGAGCGGCCCCTTGCATACGGGACAGGCCAGAATTTCGAGCAGGCGTGCATCCATCGGCATCGGCTCCTTCAGGTTACCCGCACTCGACCGGTCGACGGATCTTCTCGAGCACCAGGGTCATCAACGATTCCGCCGCGAGCGTTTCGAACTCGGCGCTGACCGGGGCGCTCCACCACCCGTCGCGGGCGAACGTCCGGCATTTTACGGCATCCTTCTCCGTCATGAGCACCGGCAGCGAATCGGGGAAATCGAGCTCGCCGGGCTGAAAGTTGTGATGATCGGGAAATGCATGCTCGAAGAGCTTCAGGCCCTTCGCCCTGAGGCTCGTGAAAAAGCGCTGTGGATTGCCGATTCCCGCGACGGCATGCACGGCGGTGCCGGCGAAGGATTCGAGCCTGCGCTCCGTGCCGTCCTTGAGGCTGCGGGCATTGCCGCCGACGAGCCGCATCGTGAGTTCCCCGGGTCCCGCTGTCCCGGAATTGACGACAACGGCGTCGGCGCTGCCGAGCCGGCTGGCCGGTTCCCGCAAGGGTCCCGCCGGCAGCTGGCGCTCATTGCCGAGCCGCCGCTCACCGTCGAGCACGACGATCTCGCAATTGCGCCGCAGGCGATAGTGCTGCAGACCATCGTCGGCGATCACGACGTCCGCGCCGCATTCCGTTACCAGCCGCGCTCCCGCGACGCGGTCGCGGGCGACGACCACCGTGCGATGCGTGCGTGCGGCGATCAGCAGCGGCTCATCGCCGCATTCGCCCGCCGTCATCGACGGCGTGACGATCGCCGGGCCCAGGATCGAGCCGCCATACCCGCGGGTGACGACGCCCGGCCGGAAACCGCGGCGCGCAAGCTCCTCCACCAGCCAGATGACGAGCGGCGTCTTGCCGGTTCCCCCGACCGTCAGATTCCCAACCACGACCACCGGCGTGCTCACGGCAAAACTCGGGAGCATGCCGCTGCGGAACAATGCGCGGCGCAAAGCGGTCGCGAGGCCGAACAGCCAGCCGAATGGAATCAGCCAGACGCCCGATGCGGCGCCGGCATACCACACGCGCTCGAGCCAGGGACGGGATTGGTCGGCGGCCAAGGCCTGTAACCGCCTACACGTTGAATTGCAGGCGGTGCAGGGCCGCGTAGTGACCGTTGTGCGCGATCAGCTCGGCATGGGTTCCCGATTCGATGAGCTGGCCCGCATCGAGCACGAGGATGCGATCCGCATTTTCGATCGTCGTCAGGCGGTGCGCGATGACGAACGTGGTGCGCCCGCGCATCAGTTCATCGAGCGACTGCTGGATCTTGCGCTCGAGTTCCGTATCGAGCGCCGAGGTCGCCTCATCGAGGATGAGGATCGGTGCGTCCTTGAGGACCGCCCTCGCAATGGAGATGCGCTGCCGCTGACCGCCCGAAACGAGCGAGCCGCGGTCGCCCACCAGGAACTCGAGTCCGCCCGGCGCATCGTCCGTGAATTCGGTGACGTGGGCGGCTGCGGCCGCGGCTTCGATGGCGGCCGGCGGCGCCGCCGGCACGCTGAAGGCAATATTGCCGCGAATCGTGTCGTTGAAGAGGAGCACGTCCTGGCTGACCATGCTGACCTGTCGCCTGAGATCGCGCAGCCGGTAGTCACGCACGTCGACGCCGTCCAGCAGTATCTGGCCCTCGGTCACGTCGTAGTAGCGCGCGAGGAGGCTCACGAGCGTCGACTTGCCGCTGCCGGACTTGCCGACGATGGCGATGGTTTCTCCCGGGCGCACGTGGAAACTGATTCCCGACAGCACCTCGCCATTCTCGGCGGTGTAGCGGTAGCCGACGTCGCGAAATTCGACGTCACCGCGGCTGTGATCGAGCGGGCGGCCCGCGTCGAGTTCCTCGGTCTGGCAGTCGAGGATCTCGAAGATGCTGCCGCCCGCGGCGATGCCCTGTTGCAGGGGGGCAGCGACGTTCACCACGCGCCGCAACGGCGCCGTCGTCAGCAGGAGCGCCGTGAGGAAGGCGAAGAAGTCCTCGAGCGGGAGCCTGTGCCTGAGCACCATGCCGATCATGACGTAGAGCACGAAGGCGAGACCGATCGATGCCACGAGCTGCACGACGGGATTCGACAGCGCGCGCGTCAGGATGAGCTTCATGTTGTTGCGCCGGTTGAGCTCGTTCACCCGGTCGAACACCTGGGCTTCGTGGGCCTGCGCATTGAAGAGCTTGATGAGCCGGTGACCCTCGATGCCTTCCTTCGCGATGCGGGTAACGTCGCCCATCGAATTCTGGATGCGCTGGCTGTAGCGGCGGAAAAGCTGGTTCACCTTGCGGATCAGCCACGCGATCAGCGGTGCGAGAATGATGCTGATGGCCGCGAGCCGCCAGTTGAGAAAGAAGAGATAGCCGATCAGCGCGATGACGGTGAGCGAGTCGCGGATCATGACCGTGATCGAATTGGCGCTCGCTTCCGCCAGCAGCTCCACGTTGTAGGTCAGCTTCGAGAGGAGATTCGCGGCCGCCTCCCGGTCGTAGAATGTCGTCGGAAGCTTCAGGTAGTGGCCGAAAAGCTGCCCGCGCAGCGTCTTGATGACCCGCCGTCCGACCGAGGCCGCGCAGTAGGTCGACAGGAAGTCGCCGACGCCGCGCATAAAGAACAGAACGACCGCGCCGATCGGCACCCAGACGAGCACCTTCGGATCGGGCCTGGCAAAGGCGTCCTTGAGGAAGTTGCGCACGAACCAGACGAACCCGGCGTCGGTCGTGGCGAAGAGCGCGTTGCCGAACACCCCGAGCAGGAACACAGGCCAATAGGGCCTCGCGTAGCCCATGAGGCGCAGGTAAATGCGTTTCGCGTCCTGGTTGAGCGGTAGCGTCGCCATGGCCGCTACTTGCTCCGCGCGCCGGGAATCGTCGCGATGTTGATCTCGGTGAAGCCGAGGCGCGCCAGCACGTCCATGGCCGTCACGACGGACTGGTGCGTCGTCGTGGCGTCGGCGCGGATGGTGACCGGTCCGTTCCGCTTCTCACCCATCACCTTGACGATGGCGCTGCGCAGCGTGTCCGGGTTGTTGTTGATGAGGGTGCGATCGTTGACGAGGTACTCGCCCGAGTGCGTCACGGTAACGATGAGCGGCCCGGCGGGCGAAGCGCTGATCGGCGCGGTCGAAGCCTCGGGCAAGCGGATCTTGACCCGCCCTTCCTCGACAAAGGTGCTCGACACCATGAAGAAGATGACCATCAACAGCACGACGTCGATGAGCGACGTCATGTTGAGTTCCGGCTCTTCGGACTTGCGCGGCTTGAGGTCCATTGCTCGGGGCTGGCAGGCGGCGGCCACCTAGCCGCCCGTTTTCTGCACTTCCAGCAGCTCGACCAGTTGCATCGTTTCCTTTTCCATCTGCACCACCAGTCCCTCGACCCGTCCCCGCAGGTAGCGATATCCCACCAGCGCCGGAATGGCGACCAGGAGGCCCGCAGCGGTCGTGATGAGCGCTTCGGCGATGCCGCCAGAGAGAATGCGCGGGTCACCGCTCCCCTTCAGGGCCAGGTCGTTGAATGCGCGGATGATGCCGGTCACGGTGCCGAGCAAGCCAAGGAGCGGCGACACGCTGGCGATCGTCCCCAGCATGCCGAGAAAGCGCTCGAGCTCGTGCACCACGTGCCGACCGGTATCGGTCACGCGTTCGACCAGGATTTCACGGCTCCGATTTCGGTTCGCTAGGCCTACCGCGATGACCTTGCCGAGGGGCGAATTCTGCTCGAGCGCCGCGATCATCTTTTCATTCAGGTCGCGGTTCTCGATCCACTGCAGCACTTTCCTGGTCAGTTCCCTGGGGATGACGCGGTTTTCCTGCAGCGTCCAGAGACGTTCGACGACGATCGCGGCGGCAGCTATGGAGCACAGGATGATCGGCCACATGACGTAGCCGCCGGCTTTGACGAGTTCCCACATGAGGCGTCGCGGGCATCCGGGCGAGTGACGAAGGCGCGATGATACTTCACCCGCAAGGAGCAGAATAGCTCGGTGAAACGAGAACTTAGCAGCAGCCGGAAAGGCTGTTGCCGGGCCCGCGATCAGTCGACGTGCCAGAAGCGCCGCACGCGCTCGCGGTATTGCTCGGGAGGGCCGGCGATCGCATCCGGCTCGACGTGAAAGGTGATGGCGCCGCCGCTGGCCGTGGAGAGCAACTGGGCGCCGGCGGACTGCCAGCGCTCGACCACTTCGGGTCGGGGGAAATGCCAGCGATTGTCGTAACCCGTGGATACGACCGCCCAGCGAGGCGCCAGCCGCGCTACGAATTCGACGCCGGACGAACTCCCGCTACCGTGATGCGGGACGACCACGATGGTCATCCGGTGGGGCAGGCGCGAGCGCAGCAGCTCAGCTTCGGCGGCCGCCTCAATATCGCCGGTCAATAGC
The DNA here is from genome assembly GCA_035644395.1 of Steroidobacteraceae bacterium. GTDB lineage: Bacteria > Pseudomonadota > Gammaproteobacteria > Steroidobacterales > Steroidobacteraceae > JBGPLJ01. The sequence continues at coordinate 55,504 of DASQOR010000041.1, read as the reverse complement.
GCAGACCCGCCGGGACCTGACACGGCAAGCACACAGGACGCGTCGTTTTCCTTGCGCCCGGCCCCGTCACTGGCCGGTGCTGGCGGATGCAGGAATTCGAATCGAACCCCGTCCCAGGTCCACGATTGTCCCGCGATGCAGGGCTCGAATACTCCGCCCCGTCGCAGCCCGCCGACCAAGGCCCGATCGACACGGACGGCCGCGCGTACCGCAGGTGCGCCGCCCACGTGATCGCGATCTCCATGACTGAGGATGAGCAGGTCGAGATGCGCGATGCCGCGCTGCTCGAGAAACGGAACGACCGAAAACTCGGCCGCCGCGCGCCCCGAGCGGGCGACCGGTCCCGTGTCGAACAGCAGGCTGTGCTCGCGAGTGGCGACAAACACCGCCAGGCCCTGACCGACATCGAGCACGGTGAATTCATACCCGCCGGCCGCGGGCGGCAGCGGTCGCCAGAAGACTGCCGGCAATGCGAACGCGATGCCGAGGGCACGGACAACGAGGGGCCAGGGAACGAGGACCCAGAGCGCTCCCAGGCCGAGGAGCGCCAAGGTCCAGAACGGCCGCGCGGCGACATGCATTTGGGCAAGCGGCGCGCCCGCAAGCGCCGCGAATGCCGGCCAGACGAGCGCAACGGCGCGTTCGATCAACGAAAACCAGAGTCCGGCCAGGCCGCCGGGGACGGCAAGCAGCGCGACGCCAAGAAGGATCGCCGGCACGAGTACCAGGCTGAAGATCGGGATGGCGAGCAAATTGATCAGCGGGCTCAGGAGCGACACCGTACCGAAGAGCGCAAGCGTCAACGGCAGCAGGCAGAGTGTCGCGGCCAACTGGGCCGGCAGGAGTTCACGCCATTGCGAGCGCCGCCCGCTGCGGCCTTCGAGCGCGAACAGGATGCCGGCGACGGTCGCGAACGACAGCCAGAAGCCGGCGCTTAGCGTCGCGAACGGATCCAGCAGGAGCACCGCAAACAGCGCGAGCCCGACGAGATTCCACACTGCCGTCGCGCGCCGGTGCATGCGCGCGAGGAGCACGCAGGCCAATGTCACGAGCGTGCGTTGTGTCGGCACGGAAAGTCCGGCAAGCAACGCATAGCCGGTGGCCGCGGCGAGACCGACGGCACTCTCGATGTCGCTGCGCGCACGATTGCCCGACCCGACGGTCCGCCACGAAACCCTGACGAGCCAGATCGCAAGCAGCGCGACACCCGCGACATGGAATCCCGAGATGGCCATCAAATGCGTCGTGCCGGTCGCCGAGAAGATGCGCCACTGCTCCGGCGCCACGCGGTCATCCAGGCCGACCGCGAGATCCTGCAGGATGCCGACGAACGGACTGTGAGGGGGCAGCTCGGCCGCGATCCGCAAGGCGATCGCTTCCCGCGCGCGCAGGATGGGCGAGCGCCAGTTCGCCGCTTGCAGCCGCGCGTTGCACGGACAGCGCAGCACATAGCCGGTCGCGTCCACGCCCTCATCGAACAGCCGGCCTTCGAAGTCATGGTCGCCGGGATTTCTCAGGCCGTGAGCGTGTCGCAGCTTCACCAGGATGCGCCAGCGCTCACCGGCCGCAACGTGCACCCCTGCTTCGTACCAGGCAAGGCGTAGCCTGCGCAGGTTCCCGATCGGCGGCGGGGCGTCGAGCAAGTCGAGGTCGAAACTCACATGCCCGGCGTCGGCCTCGGGCACCGAGGAGATCTCGCCGCTCACCAGCCATTGACCGCCGTTCAACGCCGGATCGATGCCATGCGCGAGGGCCGCGGCCCCGAACTGGGCGGTCCAGGCGACCCCGGCGACGAACAGCGCGCAAACAAAGGCACGGCGCCACAGAAGGAGCGCCAGCCCCGCAGCCAGCAATGGCAGCAGCGGCCCGACGCAAGCCAGCGTCGGGAGTTGACAAACCGCAAGCGTTCCCAGGAGGAATGCGACGCCTTTCGCAAACATGTTCCGCTTCCCTGCGGAAGTTGGCACCATCGAGGCCAATGCCGCGCCGATTCCTCAAGCGCATCCTGCCGGATCACCGCCGCCTGCGAGAAATGTGGTACATGCGGCCGTTCGCGGCGCTCCTGCGCCATCCGGAGTACTGGGCCGTGCGCCGTGAAAATGTCGCGCGCGGCTTCGCGATCGGCTTGTTCGTGGCCTTCCTGCCGTTCCCGCCCCACAGCGCCATCGCGCCGCTCGTCGCGCTGCTGTTGCGCGCCAATATCCCGGTGGCCTTCGCGACCATCTGGATCTCGAATCCGTTCACGATCGTGCCGATGTTCTTTTTCGCCTACTGGCTCGGTACGGTGTTGCTGGGCGTGCCGATGTCACGCTTCACGTTCGACCTGAGCTGGGACTGGGCAAGCCGCGAGCTACCGTACGTCTGGAAGCCGCTCCTCACCGGGAGCCTCGTCCTCGGCATCGTAGCGGCGACCCTCGGCTACTCATTCCTGCACTGGATCTGGCGCCGGGGAATTCTCTTTAGATACCACCGCAAGCGCCGGGCGCTCGAACTGCGAGCCTCCGCGAACGTGAAGAAATCCGTCGACTAGCTCGTACTGCCGGCCCATCCGGGCGGCAAGGCCCGTGTCGTGCGTGACGATGACGAGGCTCGTACCGAGTTCGCGATTGAGCTCGAGCATGAGCGCGAAGACCTGCTCGGCGTTATGGCCGTCGAGATTTCCGGTCGGTTCGTCGGCGAGCACGAGCGCCGGCCGCGTCACGAGGGCGCGCGCGACCGCCGCACGTTGCCGTTCGCCGCCGGAAAGTTGATACGGCCGATGCGTGAGGCGCGCGCCAAGGCCGACGCGTTCGAGGAGCTGCCGCGCAGCAGACGTTGCCTCGGCCATCGATTGACGCCGCACGAGCAGCGGCATGGCGACGTTCTCAAGCGCCGAGAATTCCGGCAGCAAGTGGTGAAACTGATAGACGAAGCCGACGCTGCGATTGCGCAGGATGCCGCGCTCGGCATCGCTCAGTTCGTGCATCGGACTGCCGAGGATCGAAACGGCGCCGCCGGTCGGCAGGTCGAGCCCACCGAGCAGCTGCAGGAGCGTGGTCTTGCCCGATCCCGACGCGCCGACGATCGCGACGCGCTCTCCCTGCGCGACTTCGAAGTCCACCCCGACGAGCACGTCGAGCAAGGTGTCGCCCTGGCGGAACTGCTTGCGCAGGCCGCGGCAACTGAGGACCGGCTCACTCATGCCGCAGGGCCTCCGCGGGCGGATTGCGGGCCGCCCGCCAGGCGGGATACAGCGTCGCAAGGCAACAGAGGCCGAGAGCGACCAGCGCGATCCGGCCGACGTCGCCCCACTCGACGCGCGCCGGCAGGTCGGCGATGAAATAAACGCTCGCATCGACGAGCGATGTCCCGAGGAGCCGCTCGAGCCCGTGCACCAGCCGCTCGGTATTCATCGCGATGAGAACGCCGAGTCCGATGCCGAGCGCGGTGCCGATCAGCCCGATCGTCGCACCCTGGAAGATGAAGATCCGCATGACGCTCAGCGGCGAACTGCCGATCGTGCGCAGGATCGCGACATCGCCCTGCTTCTCCTTCACGACCATGACGAGCGTCGAGACGATGTTGAAGGCGCCGACGAAGACGACGAGCGAGAGGACGACGAACATGATGGTCTTGGTGAGCGTGATCGAGCGGAAAAAATTCTGGTGGGTCTGCGACCAGTCGACGGCATAGTAGATGTTCTCGAGCGCACGGGCGACGTCGATGACGGCCGCACGCGCCGCATAGATATCATCCACCCTGAGCCTCAAGCCCGTGACGGCATCGCCCTTGCGCGTCAGGCGTGCGGCGTCCGCCATGTGCACGAGCGCGAGGCCGCGGTCGTATTCGTACATGCCGGCGTTGAAGATTCCGCTCACGGTGAAGCGGCGCATGCGGGGCACGGCGCCGAGTGGCGTGAGCACGGCCTGCGGCGACATGAGCACGACGCGGTCGCCGACCTTGACGTGCAGCGCTTCGGCGAGCGCGCGCCCGAGAATGATCCGGTAGGACCCGGACGCGAGGTCATCGAGACGGCCGCCGAGCACGCGGCTGGCGAGTCCATCAACCCGGCTTTCCTCGGCGGGCAGCACGCCCCGGATCACCGCGCCGGCGATGCTCCTGCCATTCACCAGCATGCCCTTGTCTTCGATGAAGGGCGCGACGGCCAGCACATGCGGCCGCGAACGGGCGACTTGCGCGGCGTGGCGCCAGTCCTTGATCTGGCCGTTGTAGCCCGTGAGGGTGGCGTGCGCCGTCGAATCGAGGATGCGCTCGCGCAATTCCCGCTCGAAGCCGTTGATCACGGAGAGCACGACCACGAGCGCCGCGACGCCGAGCGCGAGACCACCCATCGAGATGCCGCTGATGAAGGAGACGAAACGGTTGCGGTGACGCGAACGCAGGTAGCGTCGCGCGATCATCCATTCGACGGCCGCGCTCACTCGTACCTCAGCGCTTCGGCCGGCTGCGTGCGCGCAGCGCGCAGCGCCGGGTAGATGGTCGCAAGCAGCGTGAGCGCGAAGGCGGCGGCCGCGATCCAGGCGATGTCGAATACGTGCGGATCGGACGGAATGCGCGTGATGTAGTAGACCTCCGCGTCCATGATCTGGAAGCGGAACGCGCGCTGCAGCCACTCGACGACGCTGCCGACGTTGTAGGCGAGGAGCGTGCCGAGCGCCACGCCAATTGCGGTCCCGAGCCAGCCGATGACCGTCCCCTGGGTGAGGAAGACCTGCAGGACCTCACGTGGCGTGAGACCCAGCGTACGCAGCATGGCGATGTCCGTGCGCTTGTCGGTCACGACCATGACGAGCGAGGCGACGATATTGAACGCGGCCACGGCGACGATCAGCAGCATGATGAGCGCCATCATCGTCTTCTCGATGTTGACCGCCCGAAAGTAGGCCGCGTTCTGCTCGGTCCAGTCGGTCACCTTGAAGCGGGCGCCGAGCACCCCGGCGACCCGCGCACTCGACTGGGGCGCACGCATCAGGTCGGTGTATTTCACGCGTACGCCCGTCAGGTCCCGCGTTCCGCGCAGCGCCGCGACATCGTCGATGTGGGCGAGCGCGAGCACGCTGTCGTGATCCTGCAGGCCCGCTTCGAACACGCCGCCGACGGTGAACTGGCGGATGCGCGGCGTGACCTCGCCCGCTTCATCGGCTGTCGGGATCATGACCGTCACCCGGTCGCCGACGCCGACGCCGAGCTCGGCGGCAAGGCCGCGCCCGAGCACCACCGCATCCGAGCCCGGCGCAAGCGACGCAAGCGACCCGTCAAGGAGCGTACGGGCGATGGTCGAGACCGAGGTCTCGCGGGCCGGATCGATACCCCGCAGGATGGCGGGCTCGAGCTGCGTATCATTGCCGAGCATCGCCTCCGCTTCGACATACGGCGCCGCTCCGATGACCTCCGGGATCGCCCGCACGCGATTCACCACGGACGGCCATTCGTCCGGCCCGAGACCCTCGGCCGTCACGCTCGCGTGCGCGGCAAGGCTCACTAGCCGCGAGCGCAGTTCCGCCTCGAAGCCGTTCATGATCGACAGCATGGTGATCAGGGCCGCGACGCCCAGTGCGAGTCCCGCGAGGGAACTCCAGGTGATGAAGGAGACGAAGTAGCTGCGTTTGCGGCTGCGCACATAGCGCAGCCCGATGGCGAGCGGCAGCGGATAAAACATGGGCGGCGATTAAAGCATATCCGCCAGACTGCGACAGGCGTCACAGACTGTGATTCATTCCGCTAATCTTTCAAATACTTAGATGAAATTGTTCGCGTGGCAACGGCGATGCTATATTGCGGCCGTCCCCTGTGGAGGCTGCCCTATGAAGATCCCCTCGTTGCTAGTGGCTGCTCTCGTCGTGTGCGCTGCCCCGCTCGCCACCGCGGAAATCGTATCGATCGACGGCAACATGTCGGTCCGCGACGCCGCGGTCGATCACCCCGCGCGCGGCTCGACGATGCAATCCGTTGAAACGAAATTCGGTGCGCCGGTCAGCAAACATTCCGCCGTCGGCAAACCGCCGATCACGCGCTGGGATTACCCGGGCTTCAGCGTGTTCTTCGAAAACGACCGAGTGATCACCGCGGTAGCGACCGCCAGCTGATCGTTCGACCGCCCGCGGCGGTCTGCTAAGCTCGCGACCCCTCAAGGCCCCACGGACCGCACGGTCCGTGACGGGCCTTGTATTGCTTGATGGGTCGATACCGGTACCTGCCATGCCCCTGACGCCTCCGATGCCGCGCGCCGCCGGCCAGTGGATTCGCTGGGGCCAGCTCTATGGAAGCGCGCCGGCGCTCGCCATAGCGGAAGGCGCTCGGCTCGCGCAGGGGCCGCTCGCTGTGGTCGTGGAATCGGCACGCGCTCTGGATCGACTGCAATCGGAGCTCAGATTCTTCGCGGGTGGCGACTTCCCCGTTCTCGCTTTCCCCGACTGGGAGACCCTGCCCTACGACCGCTTCTCGCCGCATCCCGACATCATTTCGCAGCGCCTCGCGGTCCTCTACGAACTGCCCTCGCTCAAGCGCGGCGTCGTCATCGTCACGCTCGAAACCCTGCTGCAGCGCTTGCCGCCGCCGGCGTACGTCGAGTCGCACACGTTGCTGTTGTCCCGGGGCGACCGCCTGTCGCGCGAGGACTTTCGCCTGCGCCTGATCCAGGCGGGCTACGCGCAGGTCGCGCAGGTGATGACGCCCGGCGAGTGCGCCATCCGCGGCTCGATCATCGACATCTTCCCCATGGGCGCGGACGCGCCGCTGCGCATCGACCTCTTCGACGACGAGATCGAGACCATTCGCGTCTTTGACCCCGAGACGCAGCGATCCGGCAACCGGCTGCGCGAGGTGCGCCTGCTGCCAGCGCGCGAGGTTCCGCTCGATCCGGACTCGGTCAAGGCCTTCCGGCGGCGCTATCGCGCGCGCTTTGAAGGCGATCCAGGCCGCAGTCCCATCTACCGGGATGTGAGCAACGGTCTCGCGCCCGGCGGCATCGAGTACTTCCTGCCGCTCTTCTTCGAGGCGACCAGCACGCTCTTCGACTACTTGCCGGCGACTGCGGTGATCATTGATTCGGCCGAGGCGTTGCCTGCGGCCGTGCGCGCCTGGAGCGATATCGAGTCGCGGTACGAACAGTACGCGCACGACCGCGAGCATCCAATCGTGGCGCCCGGCGATCTCTATCTGTCGGTCGCGGAGCTGGGTGCGCGGCTCGCGGCGAATGCCGGCGTGCAGTTGAGCCGCGTGAAACTCGTCACCGGCACCGGGACGGACACGGACGAAAACCTTGCGAGCGCGGTGGCGCCCGACGTTCGCTTCGATACGAGGGCGCCGGAGCCGACGCTGGCTCTGGCGCGGTTCCTCGACGGATTCGCGGGCCGCACCCTGCTCGTCGCCGATTCCGCCGGCCGGCGCGAGGTCATGATCGAATTACTCGCGGCCCATGGCATCAGGCCCCAGCCGGTCGCGGGCTGGCCGGAATTTCGCGGCGGCTCGATGCGGCTCGCGCTGGCCGTCGCCGCGGATGTCGGCTCCCTCCTCCTGCCCGCTGAGCCCCTCGCCCTGCTGACCGAAGAGTTGCTCTTCGGCGAACGCGCGCGCCAGGAACGCCGGCGCAAGCGCAGCGAGCGCGACCCGGACGTCATCCTCAAGGAACTCACCGACCTCAACATCGGCTCACCGGTTGTCCATGAACTCTACGGCGTAGGCCGGTACCGCGGACTCACCACGATGGAGATCGGCGGCGAGGTCGGGGAGTTCCTGCTGCTCGAGTACGCGGACGGCGACAAGATCTACGTGCCCGTGCAGGCGCTCAATCTCGTCAGCCGTTACAGCGGAGCGCCAGCCGAAACGGCGCCGCTGCACAAGCTCGGGACGGGCGACTGGGCGAAGATCCGCAGGAAGGCGGCCGAACGCATCCGGGACGTCGCCGCGGAGCTCCTCGATCTCTATTCGAGGCGCGCGGCGCGCCAGGGAGTGAGTATCGAAGTGCGGGAGAGCGAATACCGGGCGTTTACCTCGACCTTCCCGTTCGAGGAGACGCCCGACCAGGCGCAGGCGATCGACCAGGTGCTCGCCGACATGCGTTCGGGCAAGCCCATGGACCGCGTGATCTGCGGCGATGTGGGATTCGGCAAGACGGAAGTCGCGCTGCGGGCCGCCTTCGCTGCCGTGAATGCGGGCAAGCAGGTTGCCGTCCTCGTGCCGACGACTCTGCTCGCCCAGCAGCACTACCAGACATTCACCGACCGCTTTGCGGACTGGCCCGTGCGCATTGCCGTGCTGTCACGCTTTCGCACGGGTCCGGAAACCGCCGAGACCGTCCGGGCCCTCGGCGAGGGCCAGGTCGACGTCGTGATCGCGACCCACCGGCTGCTGCATGCCCAGCCGCGCTTCAAGGACCTCGGCCTCGTGATCGTCGACGAGGAACACCGCTTCGGCGTGCGCGACAAGGAGCGCCTGAAGAGCCTGCGCGCCGAAGTCGACGTGCTCACGCTCACGGCGACGCCCATACCGCGCACGCTCAACATGGCGCTCGGCGGCCTGCGCGACCTGTCGCTCATCGCGACGCCACCCGCCGCGCGACTCGCCATCAAGACGTTCATCACGGAGTGGAACGCGCCGCTCATCCGCGAGGCCTGCCTCAGGGAAATCCGTCGCGGCGGGCAGATCTACTTCGTCCACAACGTGGTCGAGTCGATCGACAGGATGGCGGACGAGGTGCGCGAGCTCGTGCCGGAGGCGACCGTCGGCGTCGGGCACGGACAGATGCGCGAGCGTGATCTCGAGCAGCTGATGCTCGATTTCTACCACCGGCGATTCAACCTCCTCGTGTCGACGACCATCATCGAAAGCGGCATCGACGTGCCGACCGCGAACACGATAGTCATCAACCGCGCGGACCGGTTCGGGCTTGCGCAGCTCCACCAGTTGCGCGGCCGGGTCGGCCGCTCGCACCATCGCGCGTACGCCTACCTCGTCGCGCCGCCCCGGGCCGCGATCACCGCGGATGCGGCGAAGCGTCTCGAGGCGATCGAGTCGCTGGAAGAACTCGGTGCGGGTTTCACCCTCGCAACGCACGACCTCGAGATCCGTGGCGCCGGCGAACTGCTCGGCGAGGAGCAGAGCGGCCAGATCGAGGAGATCGGCTTTTCGCTCTACATGGAACTGCTCGAGCGCGCCGTCAAAGCGCTCAAGGCCGGCCGCGAACCCGATCTCGAGCGGCCGCTCGCGAGCGGCGCCGAGGTCGACCTGCACCTGCCCGCCCTGCTGCCCGAAACCTACGTACCGGATGTGCACCTGAGGCTGGTGCTCTACAAGCGGATCGCCGGCGCCGCGGACGGTGCGGAACTTGACGACTTCATGGCCGAGCTCACGGACCGCTTCGGCCCGTTGCCGGAGCCCGCCCGCAACCTCGTACGCATCTCGCGCCTCAAGGCGCGCGCGACACCGCTCGGCGTGCGCAAGATCGATGCGAGCGCGGCCGGCGGATTTCTGCTGTTCGAAGCCGAGACCGCGGTCGATCCCGCCAGGATCATCCGCCTGCTGCAGGAGCCCCGCGGCAAGTTCCGTCTCGACGGGCCGCTCAAGCTGCGCTTTCAGGCCAAGCTCGAGAAGGAAGAGGACCGCCTGCAGTACGTTGCCGATCTGCTCGCGAAACTCGCTTAAGGCTCGCGAGCCGCCCGGCGCTTTCCGCTACACTTTCAACATGCCGACGACCGATCGATATCGAGCGATTGCTGCAGCGCTGGGCGCTGCCGCCCTCCTCTGCGCGACGCTTGCCGGCGATGTGAGCGGCGCCACGCCCTCGCCCGACACCTTCAACGTCGAACTCGTCATCTTTCGCTACAACGGCACCGTCGCAAGCCCCGAGTTCTGGGATGTCGCCCCGCAAGCCGCACCGGTCAATGCCGACGTGCCGACAACGCCCGCCGATGCGGCCGTTCCCGCCGACAGCTTCCGCCCGCTCAACCCGGCGCAGTTCCAGCTGGCGGGGACCGAAGCCGCCCTGCGTCGCAACGCCGGCTACGAACCGCTCGCGCATTTCGGCATCCGCGTCACGGTTCCGGAGCGCGACGCGGGGACGGCCATTGCGATCGATAGCCTGGTCGATGCCTCGAGCGGCATCTCCGGATCGATCACGCTGCAGCGCGGCCGCTTCCTGCACCTCGAGCTCGATCTCCTCTACACGACCGCTGATCCGCTGCCAAAGCTCCTGCAGCCGAATTTGCCGGCGGGACCGATGACTTTCCGACTCCACCAGGACCGGCGGATGCGTCCGTTCGAGCGCCACTACTTCGACCATCCAGCCTTCGGCGTGGTCGCGATCATCACGACGGTCGGCGGCAGCTCCGACTAGGACGCTTCGTGCACCCGGTTGCGGCCGTCGCTCTTCGCCTGCCGGAGCGCCGCGGCCACCTTGTCGATCTGGGCCTGCGGAGCGTCCTGGCTCGCTGGCACGCCTGCGGTGATTCCCGCGCTGACCGTGACGAACTTCTGCACCGTGCAGCGCGGATGGTGGATGTGCAGTTCCGCCACCTTGTCGCGGATGATGCGCGCATGCTGCGCGGCCAGTTCCGCCGTCATGCCGATGCTTGCCGCGATCACGGTGCCGCCGTCGTAGCGCGCCGTCAGGTCGCTTGCGCGCCGGAAGTGCGCGGCGATCGTGCGCGCGATCCGCCGGATGCAGGCATCGCCCGCATTGCGCCCGAAGGTATCGTTGTAGAGTCCGAGCGCATCGATGTCGAACAGGAACCAGGCGACGCTGCGCCCGTCGCGCTGCGCGATCGCCCAGTCGCGCTGCACGAGGTCTTCGAAGTAGCTGCGGTTATAGAGGCCCGTCAACCGGTCGTCGCGCGCAATCGAGATCGGCACGGTGGGCGTACCCGGGGCGTCGCGCGTCGCCGGAGCCTTCGCATCGAGGCGCGGTCGTTCACCGGACGCGCGGTGATAGCCGATGTAATGGGTCAACCGCCCGTCCGCCCCCTTGAGCGGCTGGATCGCGAGCTCGTTCCAGAACGGTGTTCCGTCCTTCTGATAATTGCGGATCATCGCGCGGCACGAGTCGCCGGCCTTGATCGCCTGCGCGAGCCGTTGGCGTGCGTCCTGGTCGCGATCGTTCGCCTGCAGCAGGCGAAGATTGCGGCCGATGAGCTCCGTCGCCGGATGACCCGTGAGCCGCTCAAACGCCGGATTGACGTAAACGACCGGCATGTCGGGCGCCTGCGCGTCGACGACGACCACGCCGTCCGGGTCGGATTCCACTATGCGCGTCAGCAGTTCCAGATCGGGTGGGCTCATGCGTCGAGTCTCAGCTTGGGTTGCTCCAACGAGCGTGCGACCGCGTCCGCGGCTCGATGCCACGCTTCGGAAGCGAACAGCGCCTGCGGCTCTATCGAGGGCCGGCCGCGCAGGCGAGCGAGCCGCGCGAAGCTCGCGGGCTCCGCCAGGTCCTTGAGGCCGTCGAGCAGCGAGATCGCGCCAGCCCGGTCATTGCAAATGGGCAGCACGTCGCAGCCCGCCGCGAGCGCAAGACGCGCTCGTTGAAGCATCGAGCCCGCGGCCGCCGCGCCCTTCATGCCGAGATCATCGGTCAGCACGGCGCCGTGGAAGCGCAGCTCGCCGCGCAGGACGCCCTTGACCCAGTAGGGCGACAGGCTCGCGGCCAGGGGGTCGATGCTGCTGAAGACAATATGCGCCATCATCACCGCCGGCAGGCCGTTCGCAATCAGGCGCCGGTAGGGCACCAGGTCGCGCTCGAGATCATCGTACGAGCGCCGATCGACGGGCAGCGTCAGATGCGAATCGGCGGCCACGGCCCCGTGGCCCGGAAAATGCTTGGCGGTCGCCGCCATGCCCGCATCCCGCATGCCGGCCATGCACGCCCCCGCGAGCGCGGCGACGGCGTCCGGATGGCGGTGGAAGGCGCGATCGCCGATCGCCTCGTTGATGCCGTAGTCGAGGTCCGTGACGGGCGCGAAACTGATATCGATGCCGAACGCCCTGAGTTCCGCAGCCATGAGCCAGCCGCTCGCGCGCGCGAGCTCAACGCCTGAGTCCCGGTCGATATCGTATTGCCGGCCGATCAGGCGCGCGGACGGCAGCCCGGAGAATCCCTTGCGGAAGCGCTGTACGCGGCCGCCTTCATGGTCGACCGCGATGAGGAGCGCGGGATTGCGGACCGCGCGAATATCGGCGACCAGGCGGCTCAACTGCGCGGCGTCGGTGAAATTGCGCGTGAACAGGATGACGCTGCCGACCAGCGGGTGGCCGAGCAGCTCCCGTTCCTCGGCGTCGAGTTCGACGCCGCGCAGATCGACCATCAACGGCCCCAGGGACAAGACAAGTTCCTTTCGCTGCCGGGCAGCGATCCGGACCGGCGATACCCGCTCCGCCGGTCGCACAGCCTACCGTCTAGCACCAGCCGTTTCATCTCGGGACGGCACGTTACCCGTCGAACACTGCCATCGATTCGACATGCGCCGTGTGCGCAAACATGTCGATGACGCCCGCCCTCCCCAGCGTGTAACCCAGCTCGCGGACGAGCACTCCGGCGTCGCGCGCCAGGCTCGACGGCTGGCAGGAAACGTACACCACCCGGCGCGGCCGCCAGCGTGCGATCCGTCCCAGAACTGCCGGCGCGCCGACCCGCGGAGGGTCGAGCAGCAAGAGATCGTAGCGCTGCCGGTTCCATTCGTAGTCCGGCAGTGCCTCGGCGAGGTTCGCCACATGAAATTCGGCGTTCGCGATGCCATTCGAGCTGGCATTCGCGCGCGCCCGCGCGACCAGTCCGGCGTCGCCTTCAATGCCGGTGACGCGGCCGGCCCGACGAGCGAGCGGCAACGTGAAATTGCCGAGGCCGCAATAGAGATCCAGGATTGAATCGCCGGGACGCGGGTCGAGTTCCTGGATGGCGCGTGCGACCAGCAACTCATTGACCGCGGCGTTCACCTGGATGAAATCCGTCGGCAGGAATCCGACCCGGACATCCTCCCGGGCGAGCGAATACGACAGCGCAGTCGCGGGGGGCGTCAGCGCTTGCACACTGTCGAGGCCGCCACCCTGCAGGTAGATCTCGAGCTCATGGCGCGCGGCAAACGCCGACAGCGCCTCGCGATCGGCCGGCGTCGGCGGATCGAGCACGCGCAGGACGAGCGCGAGCGCAGTATCGGCGACCGACACCTCGATCTGCGGCAGCCGTGAGCGGATCGTGAGTGTTTCAATCATGAGGGCCAGCGGACGAAGCAGCCCGCTCACGCGGGGCGGCAGCACGTGACACTCGCCGATCTCGGCAATGAGCGGGGCAAGGCTCTCGCGGAAGCCCACGAGCACACCGCCCTTCTTCGGTACGTATTTCACGCCGAGCCGCGCGCGCCGGCGATAGCCCCACGGGCTCGCCGCGACCGGCGGCAGGCGCTCGGCGGCGCTCACGTGGCCGACACGCTCGAGTTCCTCGAAAAGCTGCCGCTCCTTCGCAGCGAGCTGCGCCTCGGGTGCGAGATGCTGGAGCACGCAGCCGCCGCAAACGCCGAAGTGCGGACAACGCGGCGTCACCCGTTCGGGCGCGGGACGCCCGATGTGAAGCGCAATGGCCTCGTCGTAATTGCGATGGCGCCGTACACGCTTCGCCGTGACCTGCTCGCCGGGCAGGGCGCCATGGACGAAGACCGCCTTGCCTTGCGGCCGCGCCACTCCGCGCCCGTCGTGCGTCAGCGATTCGATCTCGAACGTTTCCTCGACCGAGGGCGGCCGCGCCATCTTAAGACGGCGGCGCCCGTTCGGCTTCGGGCCAGGCGGCGAGAAATCCGGTGAAATGCGCCTTGCCCGACTCCGCGAGCAAGGCTCGCGCCCGCGCAAGCTCCGCTTTGTGCTCGGCCACGCTCAGGTGGCCCCGGATGAGCTGGAACCGCAGGTAGATGAGATAGGTATTGAGCACGTCGGTCTCGCAGTAATTGCGGATCTCCGCGATACGGCCCGCGCGGTAGGCATCCCAGACATCGGCGCCCTGCATGCCGAGCTTTCCCGGAAAGCCGAGCAGGGTCGCGATGTCGTCGAGACTCGCACGGCCCCGGCCCTGGAAGCCCGACAACACGTCCATGAGATCGACGTGGCGCCAATGAAAGCGGCTCAGGTAATTGTTGTAGCGGAACGCCGTGTCCTCATCGCCGGTTTCCCAGTAGCGGGCGGCCGGCACCGCATGCATGAGCGAGCGGTAATGCAGCACCGGCAGGTCGAAGCCCGCGCCGTTCCAGGTCACGAGATCCGGCGTGTGCTTCTCGAGGCCATCGTAGAAACGCGCGATCAGCTCCCGCTCCGGCGCGCCCGGATCGCCGAGGCTCCAGACCTTGAGGGAGTCGCGGGTGCGGAAAGCAACCGAGATTGCGACGATGCGGTGCTGTTCGAGCGGCAGGAATTCACCCCCGGTTTCCGCGCGCCGGTGGGCGAACATGATGCGCGCCACTTCCTCGTCGTCAAGGTTCGCGAGGCCGTAAAGGCGCCTGCCATAGTCGACGTCCGGCACGGTCTCGATGTCGAAGACGAATGCGTGCATTCAGGTCACCCGCTTCATGAGCACGGCGACCGCGACCACCAGGCCCGCCTCATCGGTCAGCGTGACATGGCCTTCGCCGATGCCGAGGCCCTCGCACACCCGCCGCCCCCGCTCGGAATAGACCACTTCAGGCTTGCCCCAGGCGTTCTGCACGACGCCGGTGTCGCGGATCCACATGCCGTGCGCAAAGCCCGTGCCCATCGCTTTCACGATGGCCTCCTTGGCCGCGAAGCGCATCGCAAGAAAGCGCACCGTCCGTTTCGTCCGCCCGAGCTGCTCGAGCTCCGCAGGCAGGAGGAGCCTCGCGACGAAATGCTCGCCGTACTTCGCGTACACCCGCTCGATGCGGGCGACTTCCAGAACATCCGTGCCGATTCCGAAGATCATCCACTGCGCCGTGACTAGCTGCCGCGAGCGGCGAGCATCAGATGCTTCATCTCGCTCACGGCCTGGGCGAGACCATGAAACACGGCGCGCGCGACGATGGCGTGGCCGATGTTGAGCTCGACGATTTCCGGGATCGCGGCGACCGGTTGCACATTGTGATAGTGCAAACCGTGGCCGGCATGCACCGTGAGCCCGAGACCCGCCGCGAGGCGCGCAGCGTCGCGCAGCCGATGCAGCTCCGTCGCCCGCTCGGTGCCGGTGGCCTCGGCATAGCGACCGGTGTGCAATTCGACGACCGGAGCGCCCGCCTGCTCGGCGGCTTCGACCTGACGTGCGTCGGGATCAATGAACAGCGATGCGCGCATGCCCCGCGCCCGGGCGATGGCGCAGACCTCGCGGATCCGCTGCAGCTGCCCCGCGACGTCGAGACCGCCTTCCGTCGTCACTTCATTGCGCCGTTCCGGGACGAGGCAGACATCCTCCGGCCGCACGCGCTCGGCGATCGCCAGCATCTCGTCGGTCGCCGCCATTTCGAGGTTCATGCGCGTCTGGATCACCGCCTTGATGGCCTCGAGGTCGTGGTCCTGGATGTGCCGCCGGTCCTCGCGCAGGTGAAGCGTGATGCTGTCCGCGCCCGCCTGCTCGGACATGAGGGCTGCGTAGACGGGATCCGGATAGCGCGTGCCACGTGCCTGGCGCAGCGTCGCCACGTGATCGATATTCACGCCGAGCGCGATGAAGGATCCGCCGCTCACTCTTTCGAACCTCCCGAACGCTTGCGCCGCATCGCCATTGCCACCTCGCGCGTGCTGAGAGTCCGGCCCTCGAGGCAGGCCTCGATTGCGTCGCGCAGCAGCGGCTTCAATGCCCGGACCTGCCCGTCGTCGTCCAGCTGCTCGCGCGCAAGCGCCAGGAGCGCGGCGCCGGAGTATACCCGGCCCGCCGCGCCGGGGCCGGCCTCGACCGCGCCGTGCTCGAGCCGGAAATGGTAATGAGCCGCAGGGTCGATTGGCCGGTGACCGCCCGCGATGACGCCAAGCGCCAGCCCGAATCCGACCAGGTCGAGCAGGCGCTTTTCGAAAAGCCGCAGGGCACGCTCGCCTTCGCCGCGGTTGAGCGCGGCGAGTGTCGCGTCGTACAGGTCGAACAGACCCGCATGACTGTCATGGCGAGTCGTGAGCTTGAGGATGAGTTCGTTCACATAGCACGCGCTCACGAATTGGGCCGCGGGGAGCGATCGCGGCGGGCCGTCCAATTCCGCGCCCGCGAGGCTCGGTGCCTCGCCGCGTCCGCTCCAGCTGACGAGCAGCCGTTGAAACGGCTGCAGGGCGGCCACCAAGCCCGATTTCGCGCGACGAACGCCATGGGCAAAGACGCTGAGCCGGCCGTGATCCTGCGTGAGGAGTTCCAGGATCCGCCCGGAATCCCGGTACGGAGCCTGGTGCAGAACGTACGCCGGCACCGGACCGACCCTGCGCACCGTTCTCATGGGGCGTCGTAGCCGAGCGAGCGCAACGCGCGCTCATCGTCGGCCCAGTTTTCCTTGATCTTCACCCAGAGCTCGAGATAGACGGGGGTCTCGAGCATCCCCTTCAATTCGAGCCGCGCAGCCCGGCCGACGGACTTCAGCCGCTCGCCTTTTTCGCCGATCACGATCGCCTTCTGGCCCTTGCGCTCGACCCAGATGACCGCCGCGATGCTGACACGCCCGTCGGGCGTCGTCTCGTACGCCTCGATCTCCACCGACAGCCCGTACGGCAGCTCGGCGCTCAGCGCCAGCGTGAGCTTCTCGCGGATGATCTCCGCGGCGAGGAAGCGCTCGCTGCGGTCCGTGACCTGCTCGGCCGGATACATCGGCGGCGCCTCGGGGAGCTGGGCGGCGATGACCGCGAGGAGCCGATCGAGATTGGTCGCGCGCAGCGCCGAAACCGGCACCATGTCGACGAATGCCGCCCGCTTCGCATGCTCGGCGAGAAACGGCAGGAGCCGCCCGGTCGGCCGCACCCGATCAACCTTGTTGACGACAGCGATGATCGGCCTGCCGGCGCGTTGCACCCGTTCGAGCGCCGCCTGGTCTTCCTGCAGCCAGCGGGTACCCTCGCTCAGGAAGACGTTGAGGTCGGCCTCCGAGACGGCTTGTGTCGCCGTGCGGTTCATGACGCGGTTGAGCGCACGTTTGGCATTCGAGTGCAGGCCCGGTGTATCGACCAGCACGATCTGCACGCCCGGCCGGTTGACGATGCCGAGAATGCGGTGGCGGGTCGTTTGCGGCTTGGCCGTGACGATGCTGACTTTCTGCGCGACCAGCGCATTGACGAGGGTCGACTTACCGACGTTCGGGCGCCCGGCAATTGCCACGAAGCCCGAGCGGTGAGCGCCCGTCGGATTGGCCGGGGGCGCGTCAGTCACGAGTCGCCCGCCCGCACGGCGCCTGCCTCGATCTGCCGCAGGACATCCTCCGCCGCCTGTTGCTCGGCCCGGCGACGGCTGAGCTCGCTGCCGCGTGCACTCAGGTTGAGTGTCGCGACATCGCATCGGACCTCGAATGTCTGCAGGTGAGCGTCGCCGCGAATCTGCTCGACCGTATAAACCGGCAGCGGCATGCCCCTCGCCTGCAGGTACTCCTGCAGCCGCGTCTTGGGATCCTTGAGGTCCGCCGCGTCGGGCAGCTGTGCGACCCGGTCGGCGATCAGCCGCTCGACGATGCCGCGCGCGGCCTCGAGTCCGCCGTCCAGGTAGACCGCGCCTATCAGCGCTTCCAGGGCGTCGGCGAGGATCGAGGGGCGGCGAAAGCCGCCGCTGCGCAATTCCCCCGCGCCGAGCCGCAGCTCGTCACCGAGGCCGATGGCTGAAGCCGTCTCGGCGAGCGCCTCGCCGCTCACGAGCGTCGCCCGCAAGCGGCTGAGTTCGCCTTCGTCCGCGTTCGGGTAGTGGCGGAACAGGAGTTCCGCCACCAGGCAGTTGAGCACGGCGTCGCCGAGGAATTCGAGCCGTTCATTGTGCGCGCCACCGGCACTGCGGTGCGTGAGTGCCGCCTCGATGAGGCCCACATCCCGGGCGCGATAGCCGAGACGCCCATCCAGCCAGTCAGCCGCGATTCTCACAGCCATCCTTGCGCCAGCCGCGCCCGCCGGCGCGCGGACTATTGCGAAATTTCAACGGTCTTGTCGAAGGTGACGACGATCGAAAGATTGGCGAAGAGCGGCGCCCAGGAGTCGTAGTTCGCGGTGACGCTGATGTTGTGGCCCGCGGGCTTGATCTCGATGTCCTTGACGCTGACCGTGTGCACATCCTCGATGTCGAAATGCTTTTCGATCGAGAGGCGCACGGCGCTCGCCGTCGGCGCATTGCCGTCGAACTCGTTCTTCACCTGATCGAGCGTGCGCGCGATATTCATGTATTCGAGGTAGAGCGGCGTAAGCCTGATGCCCGCGTAAATGAGTACCGCGGTCGGGAGCAGGAGGATGATCCAGCCGATGAAGGTGACGCCGCGTTGACGATGTCGCATCAGTCTCACTCCTTGCAGTGGCATCAGCGAATGGCCTCGCCGATGCGATTGAAGTAACGGAAGTTCAGCCACACGCGCACCGCCCGCCCGACCAGGTTTTCCTCCGGGACGAAGCCGACGGCGTCGGCAAAGCGGCTGTCGAGGCTGTTGTTGCGGTTGTCGCCCATGAAGAAATAATAGCCCGGCGGCACCTGCTGATCGAAGGGCGTGGGCGGCTTGTAGGCGAACATGATGGGGTGCGCGACCGCGCCGAGCTGCTCGATCGCGACCGGCGCCCCGCGATACTCCTCGTGACAGTCCCGGTCCCGCGGATCGCTGCAGTCCTTCGGGCCGGCATAGGTGCCCGCGCTCTGCTGGCGCTGCGGTTCGCCGTTCACGTAGAGCTGGTTGTCGTCGACCCGGATGAGGTCGCCGGGCAGGCCGACGAGCCGCTTGATGTAGTTGACGCGCGGATTCGACGGCAGCCGGAAGACGATCACATCGCCACGCTGCGGGAGGTGGCCCTCGGTCACCTTCGCATTGACGACGGGGAGCCGCAGGCCGTAGGCATACTTGTTGACGAAGATGAAGTCGCCGTCCTGCAGGGTCGGCATCATCGAGTCCGACGGAATGCGGAACGGCTCGAACACGAACGAACGCACGGCGAGCACGATGACGATGATGGGGAAGAAAGTCCGGGCGTATTCGACCCACACGGGCTCGGGCAACGGTTCCGCGCCGGGCGCGTGCTGCGCACGGGCCCGCGTCATGATCAGCCGGTCGAGCAGCCAGATGAGTCCGCTCACCACGGCCAGGATGAACAGCACCAGGCTGAAGTCCACGGCCTCCGTGGTAAAGAGACCCCACACCGCCGACAGCGCCGAGCCGAGCAGCAACGCGTCGATCACCTTGAGCAGGCGCGGCTTCGCCGCGCCGCTGAGCGCGCGGCGCGGGCCCACCAGCCAGTCGTCGTAGAGCGAGACGAGGCCGAAGCCGAGCACGCCGAAATTCGCCCAGCGCAGCTGCTCCTCGCCGCCAAGCGTGTGCAGGAGAAGCATCCAGAGGGATGCCGGGCACAGCACGCGCGCATAGCTGATGACCGCCGGATCTCTCGCGACGGCCGCCTGCGGGTTCGCGGCATGCAGGCTCGCGCGCTCGGGGCCGAACATCGCGACGTCGAAAATGAGGATCACGGAAGTCGCGAGCGCGACGAACACGATCACCGGATAGAGCTCGACGCTCGACGCATAGGCCGGCGATCGCTTGAGGAGGACGAACAGCGCGACGCAGGCGATGAGGAATGCATAGCCGGCGTATTCGGCCGTCGATCCCGGGGCCTGGGCTTTCCCGGCCGCGAGCCTGCGCGGCGTCAGGACCCATTCGTCGACGAGCCACACGAGGCCGGAGGCCACGCCGACGACAATGATCATCCCGATAGTCAGCCCGATTGATGCCATGGATATTGGTGAGCTTGCGCAGCCTGTAATGTTGTCCGGAAGATTCTACCGGTCCCGCTACTTCTTGCCGACCTGAAGTACGGCGAGGAAGGCTTCCTGCGGGATCTCGACGGATCCGACCTGCTTCATGCGCCGCTTGCCTTCCTTCTGCTTCTCGAGGAGCTTGCGCTTGCGCGACACGTCCCCGCCATAGCACTTCGCGAGCACGTTCTTGCGCAGCGCCTTGACCGTGGCGCGCGCCACGACGTTGCCGCCGATCGCGGCCTGCACGGCGACCTCGAACATCTGCCGGGGAATGAGCTCCTGCATCTTGTCGACGAGCTCGCGCCCGCGGTTATAGGCGTTGTCGCGATGGACGATGATCGAGAGCGCGTCCACCTTGTCGCCGTTGATGAGGATATCGAGCTTGACGAGCGGCGCCGCCTGGAAATGGCTGAACTCGTAGTCGAACGAGGCATAGCCGCGCGAGGCGGACTTCAGCCGGTCGAAGAAGTCGAGCACGACGTCGGCCATCGGCAGCTGGTACTCGAGCGCCACCTGGCTGCCGAGGTACTGCATCTTTTTCTGCACGCCGCGCTTTTCCGTGCACAGGCCCAGCACTGCGCCGACGTGATCGGGCGGCACGAGAATGTGCGCCGTGATGATCGGCTCGCGCAGTTCCGCGATCTCGACGGTTGCAGGCAGCTTCGCGGGGTTCTCGACGTACTCGACGCTCCCGTCCGTTTTGGCGACCTCGTACACCACGGTCGGCGCGCTCGTGACGAGCTCGAGGTGGTATTCGCGCTCGAGCCGCTCCTGCACGATGTCCATGTGCAGGAGCCCGAGAAATCCACAGCGGAAGCCGAAGCCGAGCGCCGTCGACACTTCCGGTTCGAAGTGCAGAGCTGAATCGTTCAGCCGCAGCTTCTTGAGCGCATCGCGAAAATTCTCGTAGTCGTCCGTATCGATGGGAAACATTCCGGCGAACACGCGGGGCTTGATTTCCTTGAATCCGGGGAGCGGTGCGCTGCAGGGCGTCGCGTCGAGCGTGATCGTGTCGCCGACGGGTGCGCCGTCGATTTCCCTGATGCCGGCGACAATAAAGCCGACCTGCCCGGCCGACAGCTGCGGCTGCGGCACCGACTTCGGCGTGAAGCGGCCGAGCTTCGTTGCCTCGTGACTGCGGCCGGTCGTCCAGACGCGGATGCGCGCACCGGTCTTGAGCGTGCCGTTCACCACGCGCACCAGCGAAACGACGCCGACGTAGTTGTCGAACCAGGAGTCGATGATGAGTGCCTGGAGCGGCGCCGCCGGATCGCCTTTCGGCGCGGGAATGCGGCGGATCAGCTGCCCAAGCAGCTCCGGAACGTTCTCCCCCGTCTTGCCGCTCACGAACAGCGCGTCGTGGGCTTCGATGCCGATGATCTCCTCGATCTCCTTGATCACCTTCGGCGGGTCGGCCGATGGCAGGTCGATCTTGTTGATCACCGGCACGACTTCCAGCCCCTGCTCGAGCGCGGTGTAGCAGTTCGCGACACTCTGCGCCTCGACTCCCTGCGCGGCGTCGACCACGAGCAGTGCTCCTTCGCAGGCCGCGAGCGAGCGGGACACCTCGTAGGAGAAGTCGACGTGGCCGGGCGTATCGATGAGGTTCAGCTCGAATTTCTCGCCGCCCGGCACGGTGTAGAAAAGCGTCACGCATTGGGCCTTGATGGTGATGCCGCGCTCGCGTTCGAGCGCCATCGAATCGAGCACCTGCTCCTGCATCTCCCGCGCCTCGAGGCCGCCACAGAGCTGGATGAAGCGGTCGGCAAGCGTCGACTTGCCGTGATCGACGTGGGCGATGATCGAGAAATTACGAATATTCTGCATGTGGGACGGCGGGCGGAGTGGCCGGGGGGACGGCCGGAACAAAGCGGCGCATTATACGTGTGATTGTGGTCCGCCGTGGCCCTTGATACTTTTCCCGCCCATGCGCAAGCGTTCGAAATACGAGGATCCGAGCTCTCCGCTCAAGTACGGAATCGACTACGCGAGCCAGTTCTACCGCAGCAAGGCGGTCGCGGAGGACTACGATTTTCACCGATTCTCGACACCGGAGCGCCAGCGGCGCAATGCACGCAAATGGGCCGCCATCGAAAGCGCGCTCGACTACGTGGGCGACGTGCATGCGATCCTCGACCTGCCCTGCGGAACCGGGCGCTTCACGGGCGCCCTCGCCCGGCGCGGCCACGAAGTCGTCGGCAGCGACATATCGCTCGAGATGATCCGGCAGGCGGCCCGGGCGCCGGGCGCGGGCAACGGCGCCATCAACGGCGCCATCAACGGCTATGTGCAGGCGGACGGCGGGCAGCTGCCGTTTTGCGACGGCGCTTTCGACTGCGTGGTCGCCATCCGCTTCACCCTGCACATCGAACCGGAGCCGCGAGTGCGCATCCTCCGGGAATTCCACCGCGTGGCGCGGCGCTGGCTCATCATCGACTACCGTCACTGCTATACCTTCCGCTATCCGCTGCGCCGCGCCCGCTGGAAGCTCGGCCTCGCACGCAAGCCCCTCGTGCGCGTGTCGAGGCGCGAACTCGAGGAGGAATTCCGGCGGGCGGGCTTTACGCTGCGCAAGATCGTACGTGTGTCCTGGCCACTTTTTTCTGACAAATGGATCGCCGTCGGTGAGCGTGTCAGTGCCTGACGCCGACGCAATTGCGCCGGCGCTCGCCGGCACGCGCCTCGCAAACCTCGACGTCGGAGCGGCCATCGGAGCCGGCAGCCGATGCACCGTGCACGCCGCGCGCTGGCGAGGCGTCGATCGCGCGCTCAAGGTCTACAAGCCGTCGGCGGTCGCCAAGCACACACGGCACAATCCACTGCCGCTCGCGGAATATGAATTCTCGAGCAATGGCGAATATCGCGCCGCGCCTGCGCTCGCTCCCTATGTTGCCGAGCCAATCGATTTTCTGGTCACGCCGACGCTGCAGTTGTTCGTCCAGGAGCGCCTGCGGGGGCCGCTCTATTACTTCTGGTATCAGCGGGCATCGGCCGCCGAGCGCGAGCGTATGCACGGGCATATCGACCGCATGGTCGCGGAAGCGCACCGCGCCCGCATCTACGGCATCAACCTGCAGGCGCTCAACGTCATCGTCGTGTCCGATGCCAGGGGCGAGCCACTGCCGAAGCTCTTCGACTTCAATCGACTGCCCCGTCACGTGCACCACTCGAACCGGTTCCTCGGACTCGCGGTAAAGCTCGGCCTGCTGACTCCCGAGCGCCTCGACTACATGACGCTCGCTCGCTTTCACGACTTTCGGGCGCTCGAGCGCAAGATCCGCCAATACGGAATCGACGAGGCGGCGGGTTAGGGTCGGTGGCGTGCCAGACGCTCGACCTCGGCGCGATCGAATCGGCCGCAACAGGCCACTTCGCCGTCAATGAGGAGCACCGGCACCTTGTTGCCGAAGCGCCTGAGGAGCGTTGCGTCCGCATCGACGTCGAGCACGGCGACATCCGCAGCGCGTTCGCCAAGGTACGTAATCAGCTCCTCTTGCATGAGTTCGCAGAGGTGGCAATCGATCCGGCTGACGAGCGTCCAACGCGGCCCGGCGTTCGCGCTCACGGACGCGGGGAGCTGCCCTGCGCGTGCCTCGAGGGCTGCACGGAACCCGCGATCAGTTCCACGGTGCGCGCCGGTACTTCGCCGACGGCCGTGACCTGGTGGCCGTTCACGACGGTCGAGAATGCGGCCGACGATCCCATCGACAGGTGGCCGCTCAACGCCTGTCCGCGCTCGTTGGTCTCGATGAAGACCGACACGGACGCAAGTCCGTCGCTGTACACGAGGTGCGCGACCGGGCGGGACGGATTTTCGAGCGGCTGCGTGCTGCTCGCACTCAGGCGGAAACCGGGCGGCAGCCGGATGGCGCGCCACAGGAGCGAATCCGAGCCGATCTCCGCGAGGTGCAGCGGCGATTCCGCCCGCACCCAGGTGAAACCCTCCGTCGACAGCTGCGGCTTGAATTCACTGTTCGGAATGCGGTCCGGCCAGGCGATCTCCGCGAACAGGATCTGCTCGATGACCCGGCCATCGGAATCGCAAAGCTGCGTCTTGAGCGGCATCGCCGTGACTTCGTCGAGCCACAGCCGGTAACCGAAGCGAAAATCGTCCTTCGGCATGACCGCGATGACTTGCGTGTTGTGGCCGAGCACCCGGCCCGACCCTTTGGCTTCCACGGTGTAGTAACCGACGAGCTCCGGCCGGAAGCTCGGCAACGTGCCGAGGAGCGGCCCCTGATCCTTGCGAGGTTCGACCAGCACCTTGCGCTGGTCGGGCAGGTAGCAGATGAGTTCGTCCGCCGTACCGACGATTTCGCGGCCGCTGCCATCGAGCGACACCAGGCGCTCCATGACGCGCCCCTTGTCCACGCGATGCAGGATGCGCATCGTCGAAACGCGCCCGTTCGCGAGCTGCACGAAGGTGCCGACATAATTGCGCCCGGTCAGCGCCTGGTTCATGCGCTCGAGCAGCTGTTGCGGTTCCTCGGCGCCAAATGCGGACGCACCCGCGGCGAGCAACACGCAACACGCCAGGGTCTTGCGGACAGGGACGGGGGTCACGGCTTCGGCGCCTCGACCGGCGCTTCTTCAGCCGCGTCGTCCTGCCCGGCGGCGTCGCTCACGACGTTGCGTCGTCCGGGAAGCGACGAGTACTCGCTGTGTGCGAACACGTAGCTCGCGAGCTGCGCCCGCGTCAGCGGCGAGCTCACGACCCCGACATTGGGCGGAATCACGTAGATCGACGATTCGCCGGACCCGGCGGACCGAGCTCCGGATTCCAGCGGCCGCGCGGTCACGGTGGCGCCGGTCGCGGTCGATTCGCCCGCCCGCGCGATGCCTGCCTGGGCAATCTCGGGGGCCTTGCGCTCGCTCTGCTGATCGCGGACCACGAGAATCGCAACCAGTGCAACGCCCGCAGCCATGGCAACTCCGGCAATCGGCTTCCACCAGGCGAGGATGCGCGGTACACGGCGGGCTGCCTTTACATCCGCAATGCCGTCACCCGCGGGCAACTGCTCGCCTGCGATCGCCGCCGAAACCCGGGAGCAGAAGCCCATGCGCACCGGCGAACGCTCGGCGCGGATGGCTTCCCCCATCAGGTAATAGCGGCTCGCGGCCGCACGGACCGTGCGATCCGCGGAAACCTGCCGCGCAAAGAGGTCGCCCTCGGCCGGCGGCAGTTCGCCGTCGATGAATGCCGACAGCTGTGCGTTCAATGGTTCGCTCATTCGTTGCCGTCCTCGAGTCGCCCCAAACCCCCGTCGAAGATCGGACGGAGCTTCCGATCGATCGCCTCGCGCGCCCGGAAAATTCTGGACCTGACCGTGCCCACCGGACATTCCATGGCCTTGGCGATCTCCTCGTAGCTGAGCCCCTCGAGTTCGCGCAGCACAATGGCAGTGCGCAGGTCCTCGGGCAAGTTCTCGATCGCGCTATTGACCGTATTCTGGATTTCCTCCGTCAGCAGCAGGCCTTCCGGAGTTTCCGGGTCTTTCAGCCGCGCCTGCATCACATAGTCCTCGCCGTCCTGCGGATCGAGCGAATAGTCGATGGGCCGGCGGCGGCTCGCGACCAGCGCATTCTTCGCCGTATTGATGGCAATGCGATAGAGCCAGGTATAGAAAGCACTGTCGCCCCGGAACGAAGGCAGCGCCCGATAGGCACGGATGAAAGCCTCCTGCGCGACGTCTTCCGCTTCCACGGAGTCATGCACGTAACGCATGATGAGTTTCAGAACCTTATGCTGATATCGCAGTACGAGCAGGTCGAAAGCAGCCGCTTCACCGTGTTGCACGCGCTCGACAAGGATCAGGTCACTGTCTTCACTGCCCATCCGGGGCCTCACAACCTTCGCTCTGGCAGGCTCCGGACGCGGGCTCTGACCCACGCCTGTATGGAAAGTTCGCGGCTCCGGACGGCAACACAACTGTGAAGTCCGTCAACTTCCCGCCCCGGACCTGCCGGGGCCGGAGCGGCGGCGGATTCTAGCAGTTCAGCCACGACCGGATACCGCGTGTGGCGTGGACGCCTCATGCGCCCGCTCGCGCAAGCGCGACGTGAGCTGCCGCCAGGCCCGCTCTCCGGAGGTCCGGGCTGTGACCACGATCCATGTGCCGTGCCAGCGCAGGAACCACCACCGCAGGACGCGCGTCGCGGCGAGCGGCGCCCGCAACGGCAGGCGCTTGCCATCGGCAGACTCGGCCATCCAGCCGGCGTCACTTGTCAGAATCAGTGCGCGCGGCGCCCCGGGATTGCGGCCGAAGCACTGTGACCGGATGGCACGCAGACCGGCAACGGCGGCCAGCAGCGCGAGCCCGATCGCCCCTGCAGGAGGTATTGGCGCGTTCACGAGCAACGCGACGGCCCCGGCGGTGGCGGCGGCAAGGATGCCGCCGACCGCGCCATCGGGCCGCAGCTCAAGCACGAGGGTCGGCGATCTGCTCGATGACATGGCGCATGGCCGGATCGGACGGCACGGCCTGCCCGAGCACGAAGGCCCAGAGCTCGGGGTCCGTCAACTCCAGCGTCGACTCGAACGCCTGGCGCTCGACGGCGCCGGCCAGGAGGTAGCGCGTCTTGAGATAGCGGGTCAGTAACGCGTCGAGCTCCCGCATCCCGCGGCGGCAACGCCATACCAGACGGCCTTCCCCTTCCATGGGCCGTGCCGCTCAGTGGCCACCGGCAGCGATCATCTTCTTGATCTCGCCGATCGCCTTCGCGGGATTCAGATCCTTCGGGCAGGCCTCGGTGCAATTCATGATCGTGTGACAGCGATACAGCTTGAAGGGATCCTCGAGCGCCGCGAGCCGCTCGGCCCGCGTCTCGTCGCGGCTGTCGATGATCCACCGGTACGCCGCCAGCAACGCTGCGGGGCCGAGATAGCGGTCGCCGTTCCACCAGTAGCTCGGGCAGCTGGTCGAGCAGCAAGCGCACAGGATGCAGGCGGACGGCCGGTCGATCTTCTCCTGGTCGTGCTTGGACTGCAGGCGCTCGCGTTGCGGCTCCGGCGACCGGGTCGTGAGCCACGGCCGCACGGACGCGTATTGCTCGTAGAATTTCGTGAGGTCCGGCACGAGGTCCTTGATCACCGGCAGGTGCGGCAGCGGAAGGATTCGTACCTCGCCCGGCAGGTCCTCGCAGGCGCGCGTGCAGGCCAGCGTATTCACGCCATTGATGTTCATCGCGCAGGATCCGCAGATGCCCTCGCGGCACGAGCGGCGGAAGGTGAGCGTCGGGTCGATCTCGTTCTTGATCTTGATGAGCGCGTCGAGAACCATCGGCCCGCAGGCGGCCATGTCGAGCTCGTAGCTGTCGAGGCGCGGATTGGCACCGCCGTCCGGATCGTAGCGATAGATGCTGAAGCGCCGCGGCCGCTTCGCGTTCGGCGCGGCGTGGCTCTTGCCCTTGCCGACGACGGAATTGCGGGGCAGTCGGAACTCGGCCATCAGTAGGTTCTCGCCTGCGGAGGGATGGGCTTGACGTCGTCGCCGACGACGTTCATGTGCACCGGCCGGTAGTCGATGCGGACGTCCGCGTCCTTGCCGACCCACGCAAGCGTGTGCTTCATCCAGTTGCGGTCGTCGCGCTCGCCGAAGTCCTCGCGCGCATGCGCTCCCCGGCTTTCCTTGCGGTTCTCCGCCGACACGATGGTCGCAAGCGCCTGGCCGAGGAGATTGTCGAGCTCGAAGGTTTCGATGAGATCGGAGTTCCAGACGAGCGACCGGTCCGACACACGCACGTCGGCGAACGACTGGGCGATCCCCGTGAGCTGCGTGACCCCTTCCTGCAGCACCGGCCCGGTGCGAAAGACCGAGGCGTGCGTCTGCATCGAGCGCTGCATGCGCAGCCGAATCGCCGCCGTGCTTTCGCCGCCGTCGGCGTGGCGCAGGCGGTCGAGCCGGGCAAGCGCCTCATCGCCCGCGCCCTGGGGTAGATCGCGCTGGGCCCCGCGCTCGACCGACCGTGCGCAGTGATGGGCCGCCGCCCGGCCAAAGATCACGAGGTCGAGGAGTGAATTCGAGCCGAGGCGATTGGCACCGTGCACGGATACGCACGCGGCCTCGCCCACGGCCATGAGACCGGGCACCACGGCATCCGGATCGTCGCCCCTGCGGGTGACGGCGGCGCCTTCGACGTTCGTCGGAATGCCGCCCATGTTGTAGTGAACCGTGGGCGAAACGGGGATCGGCTCGCGCGCGACGTCGACGCCCGCGAAGATCTTCGCGGTCTCCGCGATGCCCGGCAGCCGCTCGCGGATGACTTCGGGCCCGAGATGTTCGAGGTGCAGATGGATGTGATCGCGCAGTTCGCCGACGCCGCGGCCTTCGCGCACTTCGATCGTCATCGAGCGGCTGACGACGTCGCGCGAAGCGAGGTCCTTGGCATTCGGAGCGTAGCGCTCCATGAAGCGCTCGCCCTTCGAATTGGTCAGATATCCGCCCTCGCCGCGCACGCCTTCGGTAATGAGGCAACCGGCGCCGTAAATGCCGGTCGGATGAAACTGCACGAACTCCATGTCCTGCAACGGCAGGCCGGCCCTGAGGACCATGCCGCCGCCGTCGCCCGTGCAGGTGTGGGCGGAAGTGCAGGTGAAATAGGCGCGTCCGTAACCGCCGGTCGCGAGGATCGTCTGCTTCGCGCGGAACCGGTGGACCGTGCCGTCGGCCATGTTGAGCGCGACGACTCCCCGGCATTCGCCGTCGTGCATGATCAGGTCCAGCGCGAAATATTCGATGAAGAACTGCGCATCGTGCCTGAGCGACTGCTGATACAGCGTGTGCAGCATCGCATGGCCGGTGCGGTCCGCCGCCGCGCACGTGCGATGGGCGGGCGGGCCCTCGCCGTTGCGCGTCGTCATGCCGCCGAACGGGCGCTGATAGATCTTGCCGTCGTCGGTCCTCGAGAACGGCACACCGAAGTGCTCGAGCTCGATGACCGCGGTCGGCGCTTCCCGGCACATGTACTCGATGGCGTCCTGATCGCCGAGCCAGTCCGAGCCCTTGACCGTGTCGTACATATGCCAGCGCCAGTCGTCCTCGCCCATGTTGCCGAGCGCGGCGCTGATGCCGCCCTGGGCCGCAACCGTGTGGCTGCGCGTCGGGAAGACCTTGGTGATGCAGGCGGTCGTGAGGCCCGCCTCCGCGAGACCGAATGTGGCGCGCAGGCCCGCGCCGCCGGCGCCAACCACGACCACGTCATGGCTGTGATCGACGAATTCGTACGCGCGTGTCACGGTGCGCCACCCTGCACGATGCGGATGACGGCCCAGGCGCCTGCGAGCGCGGCGATGAAGTGCAGCGCCGTGCTCAGGCCATGCAGTGCGCGTTCGCGCACTCGCGTGTGGACGTAGTCCTCGATGACGACCTGCACGCCGAGATAGGAATGCATGAGCGCCACAAGCAGGAAAGCCACGATCAGCGCGGCGTGCCACGGCGCGGCGATGAAAGCGAGCCACGCCGGCCGGCTGAGATCGGCGCGGGTCGAGAGGCTCCAGATGAACCAGAGTCCGAGCGGGATGAGCGCGACCGCGCTGACCCGCTGCGCGATCCAGTGACCCGAGCCGGACGGACGCTGGTTGCTCATGAGCCGCCCGCCGAGCGCACCGCGAGCCACAGGGATAAACCCGTCAGCAGGAGGGTCGCGATGATGACGAACACCGCGCTACGCCGGGCCTGGATCTTTTCAAAGCCGTGGCCGAGGTCCCAGAAAAGATGGCGGATGCCGTTCGAGAGGTGGAAGAAGAACGCGATGGTCAGGCCGAGCATGACGACCTGCAGGGTCCAATGGCGGAAAAAAAACCGCGCGCGCTCGAAGCTCCCTTCATCGCCCGCGAGCGCCAGCAGTCCGTAGGTCAGGAGCAGCGCCGCGATCGTCAGGCACAAGCCGGTGATCCGGTGCGCGAACGACAGCACCATCGTGTACAGGAATCTGTACGTGAGAAATGGGGACAGGGGGCGCTCGTTCATCGGCCGCCAGTCTGCCAGATTTTCGTCGTCCGGACTATGGGGTTTTGGCTGATAAATCAGCGGGTTGACATGGAAATGACGGCGCCGCGCGCGGCAAGTTGCTAATGTGCGCCTCGCATGACCGCCCAACCGCCAGCCAGCTCCCGCCTCGAGCGACTCGAATCGCTTGCCGTCATCGAGATCACAGGTGCCGATGCCGAAGTCTTCCTCAATGGGCAGCTCTCAAATGATGTGTCCGGACTCCTCGAGGGCGAGCAGCAGCTCACGTCGTACAACACTCCGAAGGGCCGCGTCGTTGCCGTTCTGACCCTGCAGCGCGAGGGTGATCGGTTGCTCGCGGCGCTGCCGCGCGAACTCGCCGATGCGCTCCTCGAGCGGTTGCGTAAGTATGTGATGCGCGCGAAGGTCGCCTTGCGCATCGCCGTGGAACTCGCCGCGTTCGGCACGCCGGACCAGCCCGCCCGGCTCAGGTTCGACGATGCTTCCGCGCATCCCTCGCCGGTGGCTGCGCACGAGGCGCTCGAAGCCTGGAAGCGCGCGGCCGTCGCGGCCGGCCTGCCCCAGATCTACGCCGCGACCTCCGAACAATTCGTCGCACAGATGCTCAATCTCGATCTGGTCGACGGCGTCAGCTTTCGCAAGGGCTGCTACACCGGCCAGGAAATCATCGCACGCACGCAGAATCTCGGGCGCATCAAGCGGCGCATGTTGCGATTCGCGGTGCAAGGCGCGCCGGCGGTATCGCCGGGCACGGCGGTGCGCTTGGGCAGCTACGGGCCGGGGACTGTCGTCGAATCGGCAAGGACGGCAGCCGGCGACAGCGAGCTGCTCGCCGTCGTGTATCTCGAGCCGCAGACTGCGAGCGGCAGCGACGGCGCAGCCGGACTCGACGTGCGTGAGCTGCCCCTGCCGTACGCCGTCAGAGATCGATGACCTCGACCTCGCCGGCGGCGATGTCCTCACCGAAGAAAGCACTGCCGACGCGCGCGAAGCGCGCCGCTCCATCCGTGGCAAGCAACCGCGTGCGACCGGGCGCTCCCGCCGCCTGGCGCAAGCCGCCGGCGTCGAGTACATCCAGGACGGCCTGCGCCGCGGTTTGCGCTGAGTCAACGAGCGCGACGCCGGACCCCAGCACCCGCTGGATCGTTGCCGCAAGCACGGGAAAGTGCGTGCACCCGAGCACCAGCACGTCCGGGTGCTCGTTCGCCGGCACGACGAAGATCGGTTCGAGATAGCGGCCGGCGATCGCCTCGACGATCGGCCCGTCGGTCCAGCCCTCTTCGGCCAGCGCCACGAACAGCGAGCACGCCCGCGCCGTCACGAGCGCCTGCGGCCGCAATCGCAGGATCGCCTCCTGATACGCACCGCCGCGGACGGTGCCTTCGGTGCCGATGACGACGATACGTCCGCTGCGACTCGCCGCGCAGGCCGCGACGGCACCCGGCTCGATGACGCCGATCACCGGCAGCGGCGCCAGCCGGTCACGCAGCGCGTTGAGCGCAAAGGCGGATGCCGTGTTGCAGGCGATCACCAGGCACTTGAGCTCGCGCTCGAGCAGCGCGTCCGCGGCCTGGATCGAATAGCGGATGACCGATTCCGGGCTCTTGGTTCCATACGGAAGGCGCGCCGTATCGCCGAGATAGATGAAGTCTTCGGCCGGCAACGCCGCGCGCAATGCCCGCAGGACCGTGAGGCCGCCGACGCCCGAATCGAAGACGCCAATCGATCGTGAGGTTTGGGGCACGGCCGCGAGAACGCTGTCGTCAGCTCTCCGGCCTGAGGTGCGGGAAGAGCAGCACGTCGCGGATGGACGGTGAATCGGTGAACAGCATCACCAGGCGGTCGATGCCGACGCCAAGACCCGCCGCCGGCGGCATGCCGTATTCGAGCGCGCGGACATAGTCCGCGTCATAGAACATCGCTTCCTCGTCGCCCGCGGTCTTGCGCGCCGCCTGCTCGCGAAAGCGCTGCGCCTGGTCCTCCGGGTCATTGAGCTCGGAGAAGCCGTTCGCGAGTTCGCGGCCGCCGATGAAGAGCTCGAAGCGGTCGGTGATGAACGGGTCCGCATCGTTGCGTCGCGAGAGCGGCGACACTTCCGCGGGGTACGCATAGAGGAACGTCGGCTGCTCGAGCGTGTGCTCGGCGGTCTTCCCGAAGATCTCGATCTGGAGCTTCCCGGCGCCGTCGCCGGACTTGTACGGGACGTGCAGGCGGTCGCAGACGCGATGCAGGTAAGCGAGATCGCGCAGGCTCGAGGGCGCGAGATCGTGATTGCACTCGAGGATCGCGTCCTCGACCGTCACGCGGCGGAACGGCTGGGCGAAATCGAAGGAGCGCCCCTGGTAGCTCACCTGCCGCCGGCCGACGACGGCGTCGGCGATGCCGCGGAACATCCGCTCCACCAGGTCCATGAAGTCGTGATAATCCGCGTACGCCTGGTAGATCTCGAGCATCGTGAATTCGGGATTGTGCTGCGTCGAGAGCCCCTCGTTGCGAAAGTTCCGGTTGATCTCGTAGACGCGCTCGAAGCCGCCGACGACCAGGCGCTTGAGGTACAGCTCCGGCGCGACACGCAGGTACATGTCGATGCCGAGCGCATTGTGATGCGTGACGAAGGGCTTGGCCGCTGCGCCGCCCGGAATCACCTGCATCATCGGGGTTTCGACTTCCATGAAATCGAGCGCGTCGAGGAACGCGCGCAGATAGCTCACGATCGCCGTACGCGTGCGAAACACCGCGCGGCTCTCCTCGCTCACCGCAAGATCGACGTAGCGCCGACGGTACTTGAGCTCGGTATCCGCGATGCCCTTCCACTTGTCGGGGAGCGGCCGCAGCGCCTTGACGATGAGGCGCAGTTTCGCCACCTTCACCGAGAGCTCCCCCGTCTTCGTGCGAAAGAGCGTGCCCTCGGCGCCGACGATGTCGCCGATGTCCCAGCCCTTGAAGTCGTCGTAGACGCCGCCGAGCACGTTCTGTTGCAGGAAGAGCTGGATCGCGCCGCTCCGGTCCCGGATCTGCGCGAAGCTCGCCTTGCCCATCACGCGCTTGAGGAGCATGCGCCCGCCCACGGTCACCGGCGTCGGGTTCGCCTCGAACCATTCCGCGGTCTTTTCCCCGAATGCGGTATGCAGCTCGTCGGCGAGCACGTCGCGGCGGAAGTCGTTGGGATACGCATTGCCGCCTTCCCTCAGGCGCGCGAGCTTCGCGCGCCGCTCGGCGATCAGCGCGTTCTCGTCGGCCGGCGGTGGATTCCCGGGGTTGTCGCTCATGCGCGCACGTTACAGGCCCTGCTTGAGGCTCGCCTCCATGAACGGGTCGAGCTCGCCGTCGAGGACCGCGGCCGTGTTGCCGATCTCGACGCCGGTGCGCAGATCCTTGATACGCGACTGGTCGAGCACATAGGAACGGATCTGGTTGCCCCAGCTGACATCGGACTTCGAATCCTCGAGTACTTTCGCCGCGGCATTGCGCTTGTTGACTTCGAGTTCGTAGAGCTTCGCCTTCAGCATCTTCATCGCCGTCGAGCGGTTCTTGTGCTGGCTGCGCTCATTCTGGCACGCCACCACGATGCCTGACGGCAAATGACGGATGCGCACGGCGGATTCGGTCTTGTTGACATGCTGGCCGCCGGCGCCGCTCGACCGGTACACGTCCATCTCGAGGTCCGCCGGATTGATCTCGATGTGGATGTCGTCGTCGACCTCGGGCGAGACGAACACCGAGGCGAACGACGTATGCCGCCGGTTGCCGGAGTCGAACGGCGACTTGCGCACCAGGCGGTGCACGCCGGTCTCGGTCCTGAGCCAACCGTAGGCGTAGTCGCCGGTGATCTCGAGACTCGCGCTCTTGATGCCGGCGACCTCGCCGTCGCTCGAGTCGAAGATCTCGGCGCGAAAGCCGTGCTTGTCGGCCCACTTGAGGTACATGCGCAGGAGCATCTGCGCCCAATCCTGGGCCTCGGTGCCACCCGCTCCCGCCTGGATATCGACAAAGGCATTGTGCGAATCCATCTCGCCCGGAAACATCCGCGCGAATTCGAGCTTCTGGATGGTCGCCTCGAGCGGCCCGAGATCCTTCTCGACCGCCGCGAGCGTCCCCGCGTCGCCCTCTTCCTCCGCAAGCTCGGCGAGCGCCGCGGCGTCCTTGAGGCCGCCCGTGAGGCGATCGAGCGTTTCGACGGTCTGCTCGAGCCGGGCGCGCTCGCGCCCGAACTCCTGCGCTTTGTCGGGCTTCGTCCAGATCGCGGGGTCTTCCAGCTCGCGGCGGACTTCGTCTAGCCGCTCTTTCTTGTTGTCGTACTCAAAGGTACCTCCTGAGAGCGACCGCGCGCTCTTCAAAGTCCTTCAAGTTGCGCTTGAGCTGGGTGATTTCCATCGGACGGCAATGTTAACAGAGATGCTCCACGACCAGCTGCAGCCGCTCGAGCCCCTGGTACTCGTTGACGTCGAGCCGATAGGCGAGCTGCACCCGCCCGGCGACCATCGGCAGGTCTTGCCGGTCCACGGCGAGGAAATTGAACGCGATGCCGTCGACAACGGGCGCGTCGCCGTCCGGCCGAACCCTCAGCTTCAGATGGCGTTCGCCGACGATGCGCGTATCGAGCACCGTGAAGCGGCCATCGAATACGGGTTCGGCAAATCCCTGCCCCCAAGGTCCTGCCGCGCGCAGCGTCTGCGCCGTCGCGAGCGTCATTTCCGCTGGCTCCAGCTCGCCGTCGGTCAGCACGCGCCCTTCGGCATCCTCCGGTTCCAGGTGGCGGCAGACCTCCTCGGCGAAGCAGCGGCGAAACTCCTCGAGCCGCTCGCGTTGCAGGGTGAGGCCGGCGGCCATCGCGTGGCCGCCGAACTTTTCGAGCAGTCCCGGTTCGCGCTTGGCGATGGCATCGAGTGCATCGCGCAGGTGCACGCCGGGCACCGAACGCGCGGAACCACGCAACCAGCCGGCGTCGGCGGGAGCGAACGCGATGACCGGACGATGCAGGCGCTCCTTGGCGCGCGCCGCAACGAGGCCGACGACGCCCGGATGCCACTGTTCATCGAAAAGGCACAGGCCGAGCGGCAGGCCGGCGTCATCGATCTGCATGCGCTTCACGATCGCGGCCGCCTCCTCGTTCATCCGGCTCTCGATCGATCGCCGCTCGGCATTCAGCCGGCCGAGCTCGGCGGCAAGGAGACGCGCGCGCGCCGGGTCGTCGGTCAGCAGGCACTCGATGCCGAGCGACATGTCGTCGAGGCGGCCGGCCGCGTTCAGTCGCGGCGCCGCGGCGAAAGCGAGATCGGCTGCGACGCTGCGTTCGGCGCTGCGGCCGCCTTCGGCGAGCAGTGCGCTGATGCCGGGCACGCAGTGCCCGGCGCGGATGCGCTTCAGGCCCTGTGACACCAGGATGCGATTGTTCCGATCGAGCGGCACGACATCGGCAACCGTACCGAGCGCCACGAGGTCGAGATAATCCGCCGCCGACGGCAGGCCGCCATGAGGGACGCAATCCGCGAGCCGGCGCGTGAGCGCCGCGAGCACGTAGAAGGCGACACCGACGCCCGCAAGCGCTTTGCTCCCAAATGTCGCGCCGGCGAGGTTCGGATTGCAGATGGCATTCGCGGCCGGGAGCGTCGCACCCGGCAGATGATGGTCCGTGATCAGCACATCGATTCCGAGCTTGCGCGCCACCGCGACGCCCGCCTCGCTCGACATGCCGTTGTCGACTGTCACGATGAGCCCCGGCGCACGCTCGGCCGCGAGCGCGACGATCTCGGGCGTCATGCCGTAGCCGAAGCGGAATCGATCGGGCACGAGGTAGCCGACTTCGGCGAAGCCGAGGCGAGTGAGCCCCCGGACGAGGAGCGCGCAGCTCGTGGCGCCAT
This sequence comes from Steroidobacteraceae bacterium, assembly GCA_035644395.1. Taxonomy (GTDB): domain Bacteria; phylum Pseudomonadota; class Gammaproteobacteria; order Steroidobacterales; family Steroidobacteraceae; genus JBGPLJ01. Next base: position 19,796 of record DASQOR010000041.1, on the reverse strand, counting down.
CCGCGTCGAAGTCGCCGACGACAAGCACCCGTCGCCCACGCGCACGTGCATCGAGCAGCAGATCGACGGCCTCGACGATGCCATCCAGGGAGCTCACGGGCAGGAGGCCGGCAAGCCCGAGGTCGAGCTCGGCGAGCGAGGCAATGCCGCGGGCGGCGTAGACGCGGCGAAGCACCGGATCGAGAGGCCCGGTCAGCGTAGCCGCCGCAGGGCGCCGAACGATGCGTATCGGCCGCACGTCAGCCCTCGGCCCAGTGGCGTCGCGGGCGCCAGATCCGCCAGGCGTGCGCGCGCGTCGCGCGCACCAGGGTCCGGTTCAGATAGAGCGTGCATGACGCGAGCGATCCCTTCGTGAGCCCGTTCCAGGCCGGCGCGAGCCACTCACGCTCGAGCCGCGTGAGTGGCTGCGCTTCGCCTCGTGCGCGCCACTGCTCGAGCGCAACCGTCACGATGAGCGAGCGAGTGGCGAGGCGGCGCGCGTCGTCGAGCGTCGCGACGGCATCGAAGCAAGGCGTCGATGCGAGCCGGTAGATCCCCCGCAGCAACGGCTCGTCGCTCGCAGCCGGCGGCAAGCCCTGCCCGCCGGGCGCCGGCCAGGCACGGCCGCCACCCCAGATCCACAGGGCATTGAATCCCGCCGGGCGCACGGCACGGCTGTGCAACCACATCTGCACCTCCGTCATGAACTTGCGCAGCCAGCCGGCGCCGGCGCCGGCCGGCAAGCACCCGTCGATGTCATTGCCGAGCACGCGCGCCGGATCGAGCGTTGTCGCCGCGAGCTCGCGCGGCACCTCGAGAAACCAATGCGGGCCGGGGTGCGGATGAAGCACGAGGCCGTCGTTTGCGAACTCCCGCTGAAATTCCGCTTTGAGCGCTGCGCCGTCGGCCGCCGGATACGCGATTGCATCGAGGCGCACGTGATCGATCGCAGCCGTCAGTCGCACCGGTGTCGCGAACCAGACGCGGTTGGAGCGCTGGCCGGTTGCACCGAACCAGGCAACCGGCGCGAGCGCGTCGAACTCGGGATCGGTCGGCTGCGCTCCCATGCTGTCGCGTACCGCAAGCCACCAGTCGGCTGGCGCGCCAACTCGAATGCCGCGGGCCATCACAAGCTCGGCTGACGGCAAGCGTTCGATGGCCGCGACGGACTCGCGGGCGAGCGCCGCGGGCGCATGGCCGTCGGTCACGACCAGGGTCAGGTCGCGCAAGGCACGGGCTCGATCAGGTATCTTGGCGGCATGCAGTTCACGGCACAGCTCGACGGCACGCTCAACTACGTGCGCGCGTATTCACCCACGGAGGTCGTGATCGGCGAGCGGGTCCTGCGCTCGAGTGTCATCGTCGCGCCCCGCGAGCTCATCGTCGACTGGCCCCCGCGGAACATCGGCGAACTCGGGATCGCGGAGCTCGCGCCGGTGCTCGCGCTCACTCCCGAAGTGATCCTCCTCGGCACGGGCCGCCGGCAGGTCTTCCCCGACGCCCGCATTCTAGCCGCGGCCGCGCACGCCGGTGCGGGCCTCGAGGTCATGGACACGCTAGCGGCCTGCCGCACCTACAACGTTCTATTGCAGGAAGGCCGGCGGGTGGTCGCGGCGCTGATCATTTCGGGAGGGGAGAGCCCCGGCTGAAGCCGGGGCACCGGAAGAAGACACGGGAATAGAAGAGTTTCTCATCAACCAACCAATCATTCGAAGCTGACAGACTCGAACAATTGCCGTCGTCTTTTATTTTTCTTGTCGCTGTTCTTCTTGTCGTTCTTCGCTGACTCTCCCCTTGCCTTCCCGTGTCTTCATCCGGTGCCCCGGTGCATTCGGGTGCGCGCCATCAAACCATAGCGCGCAGCGCGCGTGCAACCGGATTACGGACCGCGGTGCGGAAGGTAGCGCAGCGGATCGACGGACTTGCCATCGAGGCGGATTTCAAAGTAAAGGGCCGGCCGCTGGCCCGGCCCCATGCCCATCTGCGCGATGGCCTGGCCCTTCGCGACCTGCTGTCCTTCCGTCACGAGCACCGCATCGTTATGGCCATAGGCGCTGAGCCAGCGGTTGTCATGCTTGACGATAATGAGGTGGCCGTAATTCTTGAGTGCGGTACCGCTGTAGACCACGCGCCCGGCCGCGGCGGCGCGCACCGGGTCACCAAGCCTGCCCAGCACCCGCAGACCGAAGCCGCCCGTCGGTTGCGGGACCGGCCCGAGGATCTCGCCTGTCGCCGGCCAATCCCAGCGTACGGGCGGCCCTGCTGAATCGGCCGGCGCTGGCTTGCGCACCGCGGGACGCGCGGACGGCGCGCCAGCCGCCGATGCGGCGTCCGGCGAGACCTTCAACACCTGCCCGACCGCGAGCCGGTAATTCGTGCCGAGATGATTCCAGCGCGCGACGTCGCGGTAGTCGAGATCCAGACGCCAGGCGATGGCGTAGAGCGTGTCGCCGGGCTGCACGACGTAGGTCAGCCCTTCCGTTGCGACGAACGGCGGCCCGCAGGAAGCGATGAGGACGGCTGCGCCAAGCGTCGCGAGGATGCGCAGGAACGCAGGCACCGGACGCGAGCGCCTCACGGCGCGGACACGGGGCCTTTGATGAGTGGCACGAAGGCGACTGCCCCGAGGCGCTCGCGTTGCAGGCCCGATTCACGGCGGGTGATGCGCCAGAGCTCCTGCTCGCCTTCGGGGCCGACCGGCACGATGAGCCGGCCGCCCGGCGCGAGCTGCTGCTGCAGGGCTTCCGGCACGGCATGCGGCGCGGCCGCGACCAGAATGCCGTCGTACGGCGCGTGCGCGGCCCAGCCCTGCGTGCCGTCACCGTGCCGCAGGCGCACGTTCTTGATGCCGAGTTCCTTGAGACGCCCGCGGGCACGCTCGACCAGCGGCTCCACCCGCTCGATGCTGTAGAGCTTTTCCACGAGCGGTGCAAGCACCGCCGTCTGGTAGCCACAGCCGGTCCCGACCTCGAGCACATTGAAGAGCGGGCCCGCCTCGAGGAGCGCCGCTGTCATCCGCGCCACGATGTAGGGCTGCGAAATCGTCTGCCCGTAACCGATCGGGAGCGCGGTGTCCTCGTATGCGCGGCTCGCAAGCGCCTCGTCGACGAACAGGTGCCGGGGGACGCTGCGGATCTGATCGAGCACGGCCGGGTCCTTGATGCCCTGCTCCCGCAAGCGCTGCACCAGCCGCTCGCGCGTGCGCGCGGAAGTCATGCCGATGCCGTTCATGCGCACGTCCGTCACGATGAAGCACCGAGCCAGCTGCCAACCCGTTCGAGCGCCGCATGGCGCGTGAGATCGACCTGCAGCGGCGTGATCGACACGAAGCCCGCGCCGATCGCGTGAAAATCCGTTCCCGGTCCCGCGTCCTGCTGAGGGCCGGCCGGCCCCACCCAGTAGACGGGGCGGCCCTTCGGGTCCTGCGATTTCACCACGCGCTCGGCCCGATGCCGGTAGCCAAGGCGCGTCGCCCTGAGTCCCTTGAGGTCATCGTACGGCTGGTCGGGCACATTCACATTCAGGATCATCGCGGGATCGAGCGGCTGCTTCAGCAGGCGCCCGACGAGCTCACTGGCAACACGAGCGGCGGTGTCGAAGTGCGGGCCGCCATTCTGGTCAGATTGCGGCCCCGTGCAGAGCGAGACGGCGATCGCCGGCAGCCCGAGAAAACGCCCTTCGATGGCCGCGGCGACCGTGCCCGAATACAGCACGTCGTCGCCGAGGTTCGCCCCGTCGTTGACGCCCGAGACGACCATGTCGTGCTCGAAATCAAAGAGGCCCGAAATCGCGAGGTGCACGCAGTCGGTCGGCGTTCCCGTCACGTAGTAAAGCCTGTCCTCCGCCTGCATCACCCGCAGGGGCACATCGAGCGTCAGCGAATTGCTGGCGCCGCTGCGGTTGCGGTCCGGGGCGACGACCGTGACCTCGCCGAGGCCGGCGAGAGCGCCGGCGAGCGCGCGCAGCCCTTCGGCACGGTAACCGTCGTCGTTGGAAACGAGAATCTTCACTGGAGGAAAAAAGCGTCGGGCTGGCAGCTCGGACGGGCGACACTATACTCGAAATCCGCCGCGACCTTGAGCGGCAAGAGATGCGGCCGTTGGCGAACGACAATCGCACCAAGATCAGGCGCCCGGCGCCCGAAACACGACGCGAGCCGGACGGCGACGCGGAGCTCTTTCGCGAAGCGATGCGCGGCGTCGCGCCGCTCAAGCGCACGCCGCGGCACGTCCCGGCGCGACCGAAGCCGCCGCCGCGCGCACGCTTCCGGCGCGCGGACGAGGCAGCGGTGCTGGAGGAAAGCCTGACGCTCGCACCGGGCGAACTCGCCGTCGAGACGGGCGATGAGCTGAGCTACCGGCGGCCAGGCATCGCGGAGACCGTCCTGCGCAAGCTCCGGCGCGGCGACTATCGCGTCGACCGCGAAGTCGATCTGCATGGCTTCAACGCGCGCGACGCGCATGCCGCGCTCGGCGCGTTCCTCGCCTCCGCGATCGCCTCGAACGCCCATTGCGTGCGGGTCATTCACGGCAAGGGTCGCCGCTCGGGTCCGCGGGGCCCGGTGCTGAAGAACATGGTGAGCAAGGTCCTGCGCCGCACGGCCGCGGTCGTGGCATTCGTGTCCGCCCGGCCTGCGGACGGCGGCACGGGTGCTCTCTACGTGCTGCTGGCGAAATAGTCCCTACTTCTTGCGGAGCTTGTGCACGAGCATCGTGAGCACGGCCTGAGTCTCGGGATCCCACCAGTGATCCCCCGGCGAACCCTGCGCTTCGAGGCCCGCGGTGCGCACCAGCTCGATCAGGTCGGCCCGTGCGATCGCCCGCGTTGCCAGGTACGCCGACGCCGGCAGCTGCAGTGTCTGCTGTGCCCAGGCGATCGCGCGATCGACGACCCCGACCGGCGCCACCAGCTCGTCGACGAAACCGAATCGTTGCGCTTCCACGGGTGTCATCATGCGCGCCGTTCCCATCAGGAGCTCGGCGTGGCGCGTGCCGACGAGGCGCTTCAGGACCGCATGCAGCACAGGCCCTGGATGGATGCCGACCGCCACCTCGTTGAGTCCGATCTTGAAGGCCCCTTCCGCCATGATGCGGTAGTCGCAGTACATCGCGAACACGGCACCGCCCGCGGGACTGTGGCCGGTGATCGCCGCGACGACGGGTACGGGGCTGCCCGCGAGCGCCCGCTGCACGTCGAAGAACAGCCGCCAGAAGTCTTTCATGCCCGCTGCGTCCTTGGCCATGAGCGCCGGTACGTCGAGGCCCGCGGAGAAGACTCCGGGCAGGCCCGAGAGCACGATGGCCCGTGCGGGTCCCCGACCCTCCGCGCGTAGCGTTTCGAGCAGGTCGGTGAGCAGCGCGTCGTTCATCGCGTTGACCGGCGCCCGCGCCATGCGGACTTCCACGACGTCGCCGGTGCGACGGGTTTCGACGAGACTCATGCCGCGGTCCTCGCGCGGGTCAGTACGGCGACCGCGTGCGCAGCGAAGCCTTCGCGGCGGCCGATCGCGCCCAGCCCTTCCATGCTGGTCGCCTTGATGTTCACGCGCCCGGCGACGATACCGAGGTCCGCGGCGAGATTCGCCCGCATGGCCGGCTTGTGCTCGAGGATCCGCGGCACTTCGGCAATCACGCTGATATCGACGTTGCCGATCGCGAAGCCGAGTCCGCGCAATTCGGTGGCCACCTGGCGCAGGAACGCGCGGCTGTCGGCGCCTCGCAGCGCCGGGTCGCTCGGCGGAAACATCTCGCCGATGTCGCCGAGCCCGGCGGCGCCGAGCAGCGCATCGCAGAGCGCATGGATGACGACGTCGCCGTCAGAGTGCGCGAGCACGCCGCGGTCATGGGCGATGCGCACGCCGCCGAGCGTTACGTGATCGCCCGCCTGAAACGCGTGCACGTCGTAGCCGTGACCGATGCGGACGGCCGGCGCATCGCCCGCCGCCATGAGCGCCGCGGCGATCGAGAGATCCTCGGGCCGCGTCACCTTGATGTTGGCGGCCGACCCCGCGATGAGGCGCGGCTGATGGCCCGCGCGCTCCATGGCGGCGGCGTCATCCGTCACGTCCATGCCGGCAGCCAGCGCCGAATCGAGCGCACGACAGAGAAGTCCATAGCGGAACATCTGTGGGGTCAGCGCGCGCCACAGCCCGAATCGCTCCACCGTCCGCTCGATGCGCCCGGAAGCGGCGCCTTGCTTCACCGTGTCGCCTAGCGGCGCCGCAAGGATCCCGCCCACGGGATCGTCGCCGACCTCGACCAGCAGGCGGTCGAGATCGGCCCGGGGCAGGCAGGGACGCGCCGCGTCGTGCACGAGCACCCAGTCGTGTTCGCGAGCGCGCTCCGACAGCGACAGGAGGCCGTTGCGGACGGATTCGGCGCGCAACGCGCCGCCCGTCGCTTTCGTCACCTTGGGTGCGAGGCCTGCGGCAAGCGCCGACCCGCGCTCATCGCCTCGAGCGAGGACCAGCACGATGCCGGAAATTTCCGGGTGCTCGAGCAACGGCGCGAGCGAGGATTCGATGACCGTGCGCCCGCCGATCGTTGCGTATTGCTTCGGCGCATCGCCACCGAAGCGCGATCCCGTGCCGGCGGCCGGCACCACGGCCCAATAGCGGCCCGCCGGCGTGGAAGCGGGCGTCGAAGTCATTGGGAATGGGCGGTGGCGGCAGTCTGGCCGGGTGCGTCCGGATCGCGCGGCACGACCTGATAGAAGGTCTCGTTCGATTTGATCATGCCGAGTTCGCTGCGCGCACGCTCTTCGACGGCCGAGAGACCTTCCTTGAGATCGCGGACCTCCGCCTTGAGCTGCGCATTGCGCTCGCCGAGCCCGTGATTCTCCGCACGCTGATGCGCGACCGAATCGCCGAGCCGCCAGATCTCCCGCGCGCCGCTGTCGGAGATCCAGAGCCGGTACTCGAGCCCGAGGAAGACGACGAGAAGCAGCGCGGCGAGGATCTTCATGCGTCTCGCATCGTACACCTAAATATCAGGAGGGACAATAGCTTACCAGCGACTTGTGATGCTCTTTCCGCATCTCATCCGAGCTTCACCGGAAACGCTTCGCGGCCCGCATAGCGGGCCTTCGTGCCGAGCTCCCCTTCGATCCGCAGGAGCTGGTTGTACTTCGCGATGCGATCGGAGCGCGACATCGAGCCGGTCTTGATCTGCGTCGCCGTGGTCGCGACGGCGATGTCGGCGATGGTGCAGTCCTCCGTTTCGCCGGAGCGATGCGAGACGACCGATGCGTAGCGCCCCCCGGCGGCCATATCGATCGCCGCCAGTGTCTCGGTCAGCGTGCCGATCTGGTTCGGCTTGATGAGGATCGCATTCGCGATCCGCCGCTCGATGCCCTCGGCGAGGATCCTGGTGTTGGTGACGAAAAGGTCATCGCCAACGAGCTGCAGCTTCGAGCCGAGCTTGCGCGTGAGCCCTGCCCAGCCGTCCCAGTCGCCTTCGCTCATGCCGTCTTCGATCGTGATGATCGGGTACTTCGCGGCGAGGCCCGCCAGATAGTCGGCGAACTCGGCCGGCGTGAAGCTGCGCCCTTCCGATTCGAGCGTGTAGCGGCCATCGTTGAAGAATTCCGTGCTGGCGACGTCGAGGCCGAGGTAGATGTCCTTGCCGGCCTTGTAGCCCGCGCGATCGATGGCCTCGAGGATGGTTTCAAGCGCGGACTCGTTCGACGGCAGGTCCGGCGCAAAGCCGCCTTCATCGCCGACGGCCGTATTCAGTTTTTTCCCGAGCAGCACCTTCTTCAGCGTGTGGAACACTTCCGCGCCGTAGCGCAACGCCTCGGCGAGCGTCGGCGCGCCGACCGGCAGGATCATGAACTCCTGGATGTCGACGCTGTTGTCCGCATGCGCGCCGCCATTGATGATGTTCATCATCGGCACCGGCATCGTCATCGCGCCATCGCCGCCGAGCGCGCGATAGAGCGGCAGCCCGCGATCGCGCGCGGCCGCGTGCGCCGCGGCGAGCGAAATCGCGAGCAGCGCGTTGGCGCCGAGCCGGGCCTTGTTCTCGCTCCCGTCGAGTTCGATCATCTTCTGATCGAGCGCCGCCTGGCCGCGCACATCCTGGCCGATGAGCGCCGCCCGCAGCGGGCCGTTGACGTTGGCGACCGCCTGCCGCACCCCTTTGCCGAGGTAGCGCTTCGGATCCGCGTCGCGCAGTTCCACCGCCTCGCGGCTGCCGGTCGAGGCACCGGATGGCACGGCGGCCCGGCCAACGACGCCGGAGTCGAGCACGACGTCCGCTTCCACCGTCGGATTGCCGCGCGAATCGATGATCTCGCGGCCGCGGATGTCCACGATGGCCGATCCCCGGGTGCTCACAGCAGCGACTCCTCGAAGGGCTTCGATTTGACGGCGGCATCCAGCGTCTTCAGGGTCGCGAGGAGCGACTCCATGCGATCGAGCGGCCAGGCGTTCGGTCCGTCCGACAGCGCTTCGGCCGGGCGCGGGTGCGTTTCCATGAACACACCGGCGACGCCTGCAGCCACAGCCGAGCGCGCGAGCACGGGGATGAACTCGCGCTGGCCGCCGGACGCCTTGCCCTGTCCGCCCGGCAGCTGCACGGAATGCGTGGCGTCGAACACGACCGGACAGCCGGTGGCGCGCATGACGGCGAGCGAGCGCATGTCGGACACGAGATTGTTGTAGCCGAACGAGAAGCCGCGCTCGCAGACCATGACGCCGGGATTGCCCGTGGAACGCGCCTTGTCGACGACGTTCTGCATTTCCCAGGGCGAGAGGAACTGGCCCTTCTTGATGTTGACGGGGCGTCCTTGCGAGCAGACGTTGACGATGAAGTTGGTCTGCCGGCAGAGAAAGGCCGGCGTCTGCAGCACGTCGACGACGGCCGCGACTTCCGCGAGCGGCGTATCTTCATGCACGTCCGTGAGGACCGGGAGTCCCGTCTCCTTCTTCACGCGCTCGAGCGCCTTCAGGCCCGCGTCGAGGCCCGGCCCGCGGAAACTCGAGCGCGAAGACCGGTTCGCCTTGTCGAACGAAGCCTTGAAGATGAGCGGCACGGCGAGCCGCTTGCAGACGTCCCGCAGGTACCCGGCGACCTCCAGCACCAGCGCCTCGCTCTCGATGACGCAGGGGCCGGCGATGAGGAAAAACGGGCGATCGGGCCCGACTTCGTGGCCGCAGAGCTTCATGATGCGCGTGTCACCCGCTCAGGCGCTCGCCGCGTTCGGCAATTGCGAGGCCCGCCAGTTGCGCGCGGCGCGGACGAAGCCCGAGAAAAGCGGATGCCCGTCGCGTGGAGTGGACGTGAATTCCGGATGGAACTGGCTCGCGATGAACCAGGGATGTCCCGGGAGTTCCACGATCTCGACGAGCCCGTCCGCCGAAAAGCCGGAGAAGCGCAGGCCCGCCTTCGTCATGCCGTCCATGTAGCGGTTGTTGAACTCATACCGGTGCCGGTGGCGTTCCATGATCGAATCGCGGCCGTAGGTCATGTGGGCGAGCGAGCCGCTCGCGATGCGCACTTCCTGGGCTCCAAGACGCATGGTGCCGCCCTTGACGGAGCTTTCATCGCGTGTCTGCTGGCCGCGCGCGCGGTCGTCCCATTCGGTGATCAGGGCGATGACCGGATTCGGCGACTCGCGGTTGAACTCGGTGCTGTTCGCGCCCTGCAGGCCACACACGTTGCGCGCGTATTCGACGACGGCGAGCTGCATGCCGAGGCACAGCCCGAGGTACGGCACGCGCTGCTCGCGCGCGAAGCGGATGGCCTCGATCTTGCCTTCGATGCCGCGCTCGCCGAAACCACCCGGCACCAGGATGGCATCCATGCCCCGCAGGCAATCGGTGCCCTGTGCCTCGATATCCGTCGACTCGACGTAGTGCACTTTCACCCGCGTGCGGGTCTTGAGCGCCGCGTGCGAGAGCGCTTCGTTCAGCGAGATGTAGGAGTCCCGGATCTGGACGTACTTGCCGACCATCGCGACGTTGATGGTCGCCTCGGGGTTCTGCTTCGCCGCGACCACCTGGCGCCATTCGGCAAGGTCGGTCGAGGCAACGTCGAGCCGCAGCCGGTCGACGACGAAGTCATCGAGCCCCTGGTCGTGGAGCCAGAGCGGAATCTTGTAGATGTCGTCGCAGTCGATCGCCGAGATCACGGCGCGCTCCTCGACGTTGGTGAAGAGCGCGATCTTGCGGCGCTGCTCTTCCGGGAGCGGCTTGATGGAACGGCAGAGGAGAATGTCGGGCTGGATGCCGATCGAGCGCAGCTCCTTGACCGAGTGCTGGGTCGGCTTCGTCTTGATTTCGCCCGTTGTACCGAGCTCCGGCACCAGCGTCAGGTGCATGTAGACGACGTTGTGGCGACCCATCTCGACGCCGAGCTGGCGGATCGCCTCGAGGAACGGCAGCGATTCGATATCGCCCACCGTGCCGCCGATCTCGACCATGCAGACGTCCGCGCCGCCGGCGCCGAGCTTGATCGAGCGCTTGATCTCGTCGGTGATGTGCGGGATGACCTGGACGGTCGCACCGAGGTAGTCGCCTCGGCGCTCCTTCGCGATGACGCGCTCGTAGATGCGCCCGGTCGTGAAATTGCTGTTGCGGCCCGTCACGGTGCGCACGAAGCGCTCGTAGTGGCCGAGGTCGAGGTCGGCCTCGGTGCCGTCGGTCGTCACGTACACCTCGCCGTGCTGGAACGGGCTCATCGTGCCCGGGTCAACGTTGATGTACGGATCAAGCTTCACCATCGAGATCTTGAGGCCGCGGGCCTCGAGGATGGCGCCGAGCGACGCCGAGGCGATGCCCTTGCCGAGCGAGGAAACAACGCCGCCGGTCACGAATACGTATCGCGTCATGAGAGGGTTCCCGTCGCGAGATGAGTGAATCGGTTGAAGCTGATTGCGGCCAGGTTCGCGCACCGGCCCCAACAATTCGACGGGCGATCAGACTAGCAGAAGCGACCCGACCTCGCCAGAGATTCGGCCCCCTCAATAGAGTTCGGGACCGCCGCTCCATTCGATGTGGACCGCGGGTTCGCCTTCGCCTGCAAGAAAACGGGCGTCCGCCCAGAGATAACCGACGGCCACCAGCTCGCGGCCGTGATAGACGAAGGGCACGGCGCTTCGAACCCAGGGAACGACGCCCTGCTCCTGGAAGAGATTGCGCAGAGTCCGCTGCCTCGCGCCCGCCGCAGGCCGCAGGGATTCGCCCGCGGCGCCCTGCTTGACCGTCAGCTTCGGCGGCAGGAGCCCCCGCGCAAGCGAAACGGCACCACGGCCCTTGGTCATTCGCAGCGATCCCAGCCCTTCCTCGAGCGTGAGCCGCGGCGCTTCATCCCAGTGCCAGGATCGTTCGCCGAGCGCCGGCCGCTCATGGGATGCCGCGATGTAGAGGCGCCCGCGGTAGCGGCGAACGTCGGCACCCGGCCAACGCACGCGCGGGGTGGCATCGCTCGCCGCGCCGGTCATCATCGCGAGCAGCCGCTCGAGATTGCCGGTGGACGGGAGCGGCCGGCCCTGGCGCCGGATCCAGAAGCGCAGGAGATTTGCCGCGCGCCCCGGCTCGAAGCCGGCAAGCCCCGCGAGATCCAGCCGATCGCCGTCGCGCGCACGCGCCCAATCGCGCTCCGCGGCGGCATCGAGCGTGCGCTGGGCATCGGCCATGTGGCGGGCGCTGCGCGCGGCATTCGCCGCGATCGAAGGCCACCGCGCGCGCAATTCCGGAATCACCGAGGCCCTGAGGAACCCCCTGTCGAAGCGCGGATCGGTGTTCATCGGGTCCTCGATCCAGCCGAGAGCGCGATGGCCCAGGTACCCGACGAGCGCTGCGTGCGTGACGCCAAGGAGTGGCCGCAGGTGCCGGCCGGCGCCGAGTCTCGCGCACACCGGCATCGCCGCGAAGCCCGCAACCCCCGCGCCGCGTGCAAGCTGCAGCAGCACGGTCTCGAGCTGGTCGTCGACGTGATGCGCGGTGAGCAGGCACTCATCCGGCGCGAGCGCGCCCGCGAGCGCCGCATAACGCGCTTCCCGCGCGGCAGCCTCCAGCGATTCCCCGTCGGCGCCCGTGACCCGGACCCGTTCGACCGTGCAGGCGACGCCGAGCTTCGCCGCATTCGCGCGCGCGGTCCTCGCCCACTGCGCGGACAGCGGATTCAGGCCGTGATCGATATGGATGGCCCGGAGCGCGCCGCGCTGTCCGGGCCCCAGGAGCTCCGCCATCGCTGCCAGCAGGGCAGTGGAGTCGGCTCCGCCGCTGAACGCCACGCAATACGATGCCGCGAGGGGATCGGCGATCTCGGCTTCAAGGAGCGATCGCAGCCTCGCGGCGGAAAAAGGCTCACGCTTCGCTGAAGACACCGAAGGACTTGAGGCGCGCGGCGCGGTCTTCGACGACTTTTTCGATCGGCGGCGACTCAAGTTCCTTGAGATGGCGCGTGAGCGCCGCCTTCAGCGATTCCGCCGTGCTGTTCGAATCCCGATGCGCGCCGCCGAGGGGTTCGCGGATCACCTCATCGACGAGGCCGAGCCGCGACAGGCGATCGGCCGTGATGCCCATCGCCTCGGCCGCGACTTCGCGCTTCTCCGCGCTGTGCCAGAGAATCGACGCGCAGCCTTCCGGCGAGATGACCGAATACACGCTGTACTGGAGCATCAGCAGCCGGTCGCACACCCCGATCGCGAGCGCCCCGCCGGAACCGCCCTCGCCGATCACGACGCTCAAGATCGGTGTCGCGAGCGTCGACATCTCGAAGAGATTGCGTGCGATCGCCTCGCTCTGGCCGCGCTCTTCGGAGCCGACTCCAGGGTAAGCGCCAGGCGTATCGATGAGCGTGATGAGCGGCAGGTGGAAGCGTTCGGCCATCTTCATCAGGCGCAGCGCCTTGCGGTAGCCCTCGGGCTTCGGCATGCCGTAGTTGCGGCGCACGCGCTCTTTCGTGTCGCGGCCCTTCTGGTGGCCGATCAACATCACCGGTTTGCTGTCGAGCCGGGCGGGCCCGCCGATGATCGCCAGATCGTCCGCGTACATGCGATCGCCGTGCAGCTCCTGGAAGTCCGTGAAGATGAGACCGATGTAGTCGAGCGCGTACGGACGCTGCGGATGGCGCGCGAGCTGCGTGATCTGCCAGGGTGAGAGGTTCGAGAAGATGCTCTGCGTGAGCGCGCGGCTTTTCGCGCGCAGGCGGTTGATCTCCTCCTGGATGTTGATCTCGGCGTCGTTGCCGACGTACTTGAGCTCGTCGATCTTGGCTTCGAGTTCGGCGATCGGCTGCTCGAAATCGAGGAAATTCAGGTCCATTCGGTCACCGTGAAAGCGATTGCCCGCGAAGGTAGCCGGGAACGTGCCAACCGGCAACCTGCAGTTCGGTGCGAGAGGCAGCGACCCCGGAGGCGACCGTCGAATGGGCCGCGGCTGCGTCCGGCTCCACGTTTAAATGTCCGCCCTATCATGACCGTCGTGCCCGCAAACATCGCCAGACCGGACTTGCCGGACCCATTTTCGACGTCCGCCTCCCGCGCAAGCCCGCCGCTTCTACCCTGTCCAGGCCACCCGGTCAGGCGTTTTCGTTCGCCGTCGTGCTCTGTTCGGCGCCGCGCTGGCCGTAGGCGAGGCGCCAGCCTTCCCGGCCGACGAGTTGCGTCAGGCGCTCGAGAAATTCGGCCGTCGGCCGCGGCGTCCATTCGGACCCGAGCGTGAGCTGGGCCTGCGCGTGACCGGCGTTGTAGTGCAGGAGCACGTTGCAGCCGCCCGGGCGGCGCACCGTCTTGATCAATTCCTCGAGGCGCAGCACGAAGTCGGCTCCGCTCGCGCTCGCCGGCACGCGCACGTGCAGCCGCCTCGCCTGCTGCTCGCGGACCTGGGCGAGGGTCTGGAGCCTGCGCGCGGCAAGGCGCCAGCCTTCGATGAACTCGTCGTAGCGCAGATTCCCGTCGATGAGGAGCATCGCGTCCTTCACGATGAGCTCCCGATGCGCCTGCAGCACATCGTCGAAGAGCGTCACTTCCATGCGCCCCGTGCGATCGTCGAGGATGAGGCTCACGCGGTTCGCCCGGCGGCGCACCTCGAGCACGAGGCCCGCGACCGTGACGAGATTGCTGCTCGCTGCGTATTGCCAGCCGCGTTCGCTCGCCATGGGCGCCCGCTCCGCGGCGAGGTCGGCGAGGCGCCCGTGCGTCAGAGCGCCGAGTTCGCTCTCGTATTCCGAGATGGGATGGCCGGTGAGAAAGAGGCCGAGCGTCTCGCGCTCGCCCGCGAGGCGTACGGCCGCGGGCCAGTCGTCGATGTCGACGGGCGCGGCGCGCTCATCGCGGGCAGCCGTGCCTGCCGAGAGGCCGAAGAGGTCGACCTGTCCGGTCTCGTGGGCGCGCGTGTTCTGCTCGCCGAGCTGCATCGCGGCCGGCAACCGCGCCATCAGCGTCGCGCGGTTCGCGCCGAGCCCGTCGCAACATCCGGAACGGATCAGTGCCTCGAGCGCCCTGCGATTCATCCGCTGCAGGTCGAGACGACGGCACAGGTCCTCGATACTCGTGAAGGGCCCCGCGCGTTCGCGTTCCGCCGTCAAGGCTTCCACGGCGGCCTGCCCGACGCCTTTCACCGCTCCGAGGCCGTAGCGGATCTTCTTCTCGCCCGCGACCGTGAAGCGGTACTGGGAATGGTTCACGTCCGGCGGTTGCACTTCAAGGCCCATCGACACGCATTCATCGATGAGCGTCACGACCTTGTCGGTCTTGTCCATATCGGACGACAGCACGGCCGCCATGAACGCGCTTGGGTAGTGCGCCTTGAGCCAGACCGTCTGATACGACAGCAGTGCGTAGGCAGCCGAGTGCGACTTGTTGAAGCCGTAGCCCGCGAACTTCTCCATGAGATCGAAGATGTGCGCGGCCTGGCGCTCCGGCACGCCGCGCGCGACCGAGCCGCCGACGAAGACGGAACGCTGCTGCGCCATCTCCTCGGCTTTTTTCTTGCCCATCGCGCGGCGCAGGAGGTCGGCGCCGCCGAGCGTGTAGCCCGCGAGCACCTGCGCGATCTGCATCACCTGTTCCTGATAGAGGATCACGCCGTAGGTCGGCTTGAGGATGGTCTCGAGGCTCGGATGCAGGTAGTCGGTCCGCGTCCCGCCGCGCCCGTGCTTGCGCTCCATGAAGTCATCGACCATCCCCGATTGCAGCGGCCCCGGGCGGAACAGCGCAACGAGGGCGATGACGTCCTCGAAGCGGTCCGGCTGCAGGCGCCGGATGAGATCCTTCATGCCGCGCGATTCGAGCTGGAACACCGCTGTCGTGCGGCAGCTCTTCAGGAGCGCGAAGGCCTTCGGATCGTCCATCGGGATCGCGTTGAGGTCGAGCGCGCTCTCCCCGGCCACGGCGCGCGCGGAATTGATGGTCTTGACGGTCCAGTCGATGATCGTGAGCGTGCGCAGACCCAGGAAATCGAATTTCACGAGTCCCGCCGCCTCGACGTCGTCCTTGTCGAACTGCGTCACGACGCTGGTGCTGCCCTCTTCCGCGTAGAGCGGCGCGAAATCCGTGAGCACGGAGGGCGCGATGACGACGCCGCCCGCATGCGTGCCGGCGTTTCGCACCAGGCCCTCGAGCGAGCGCGCGAGGTCGATGAGCGCGCGCACTTCCTCGTCGCTCTTGTAGAGGCGCTTCAGTTCCTCCTCTTTCTCGAGCGCAGCGTCGAGCGTGATGCCGAGCTCGAACGGAATGAGCTTCGCGATGCGGTCGACGTAGCCGTAGTTGTGACCGAGCACGCGGCCGACGTCGCGCACGACCGCCTTCGCCGCGAGGCTCCCGTAGGTGATGATCTGCGAGACCCGGTCGCGCCCGTACTTCTCCGCGACGTATTCGATGACCCGGTCGCGTCCCTCCATGCAGAAGTCGATGTCGAAGTCCGGCATCGACACCCGCTCCGGATTCAGGAATCTCTCGAACAGCAGGTCATAGGCGAGCGGATCGAGATCGGTGATGCCGAGCGCATAGGCGACCAGCGATCCCGCGCCCGAGCCGCGCCCCGGCCCGACGGGAATATCATGCTCGCGCGCCCAGCGGATGAAGTCCGCGACGATGAGGAAGTACCCGGCGAATCCCATCTGGCAGATGCAGTCGAGCTCGAGTGCAAGCCGCGCCTCGTAGAGGGCCGCCGGCCCCATCGCCTTCGGGCCGAGCTGGGCGAGCCGCGTGCGCAAGCCCGCGGCGGACTGGTCTCTGAGGAAGTCGCTCTCCTTGTTGCCCGCCGGCACCGGATACTCGGGCAGGCGGGCCGTGCCGAGCTTGATGTCGAGGCTGCAGCGCCGGGCGATTTCCACGGAATTCTCGAGCGCTTCCGGGACATCCGCGAACAGCGCGGCCATCTCGGCGGGACTGCGCAGGTATTGCTGCTCGCTGTGGCGGCGCGGCCGGTTCGGATCCGTGAGGAGCGCGCCGCCGTTGATGCAGACCCGTGCCTCGTGCGATTCCGCATCCTCGCGGGCGAGGAAGCGCACGTCGTTGGTCGCAACGACCGGCGCCCGGCAGCTTGCGGCGAGCCGCAAGGCGGACTGCAGGTAGTCCTCTTCGCCGGCGCGCCCCGTGCGCACGAGCTCGAGGTAGAAGCGCTCGGGAAACAGCTCGAGCCAGGCGTTCAACATCGCTTCGGCTTCGGAGTCCTTGCGCGCGAGGAGCGCGCGGCCGATGTCGCCGTCCCGCGCACCCGAGAGCGCGATGAGCCCGCGCACGGACTGAGCGTTGAGCCAGCTGCGTTCGATCTGCGGCACGCCCCGCCGCTGGCCCTTGAGGTAGGAGCGCGTGACGAGCTGGGTCAGGTTGCGGTAGCCCTCGAGGTTCTGGCACAGGAGCACGAGCCGCGAGGCATCCGCGCGCTCGCCCGGCTCCGCGAGCCAGGCGTCCACGCCGATGATCGGCTTGATGCCACGGGCCAGCGCCGCCTTGTAGAACTTCACCATGGCGAACAGGTTGCTCTGGTCGGTCAGGGCAATGGCGGCCATGCCGGCGCCCGCGGCGGCATCCATCAGCTCGGGCACGCGCACGATGCTGTCGACCAGCGAATATTCCGTGTGCAGGTGCAGGTGAACGAAGGTCTGCATCGGCTCTCAGTTTCCGACGGGGATCGCAACACGCGTGAGGCGCCGGTTCACGACGGCGAGCGTCTCGCCCGCCCGCAGCGCTTCGGCCGCGGATTCTACCGGGGCGAAGCTCCGCCTGTGCAGGGGGCAAGGGCCGACGGCGGCGAGTGCCCGCAGGTGTTGCGGCGTGCCGTAGCCCGCGTGCGCGCCAAAGCCGTAGTGCGGATAGATCTCATCAAAGCGCCGCATCATGCGGTCGCGAAAGGTTTTTGCGAGGATCGACGCGGCGCTGATCGCGAGCACGCTGGCATCGCCCCGCACGATGGCCTGCCCCCGCATGGCGCAACCGAGGCTGTCAAGCGATGGACAACGGTTGCCGTCGACCTGCACGTGGGTCGGCCGCACGGCGAGGCCGAGGAGCGCCCGGCGCATGGCGAGGAGCGTTGCGCCGAGGATATTGAGCGCCTCGATCTCCTCGACGTCCGCCCAGCCGACCGCCGAGGCGAGCGCCTGCGCCCGGATCTCGGGCTCGAGCCGCTCGCGTTCCGCGGCCGTCAGGAGTTTCGAGTCACGGACGCCGTCGAGCTTCGCGCCGCGGCGCAGGATCACCGCCGCCGCCATGACGGGCCCGGCGAGCGGTCCCCGCCCCGCTTCATCGACTCCCGCCACGAACCTCGTGCGCATCAGGAACGTCCAGCGACGAGTGCCAGCACGGCTTGCGCAGCCCTTTCGTTCGCACCGCGCCGCAGCTCCCGATGGATGGCGGTGAATTCGCCCTCCAGCTCGGCAACCTGCGCGGGATTGTCGATGAAACCGAGCAACTCGCGCCCGAGACGCTCGGGCGTCACCTCGGAACCGAATAACTCGGGTACCAGGCGCTTGCCTGCGAGCAGATTCGGTTGCGCGAAGAACGGAGCCTTCATGAGGCCGAGGTGACGCAGTACGAAACTCGTGAGCCAGCCGAGACGATAGGCAACGACCATGGGACGGCCGGTCAGCGTCGCTTCGAGCGTCGCCGTCCCGGAGGCAACGAGCACCGCATTTGCGGCCGCCAGCGCCGCTTGCGCATCGCCCTCGAGCAAGGTCACTGCCGCGCCGGCGTCCGAGCGTGCGAGCGCGGCGGCGAAGATCTCGCGGACTTCGGCGTTCGCCATGGGCGCGATGAATTTCGTCGCCGGGCGGCGCTCGAGTATCCAGCGCGCCGCCGCCGCGAAATCATCGCCCAGCCGCTCGACCTCACCCCGCCGGCTGCCGGGCAGGATCGCGATCAGCGAGGCACCGGCCGCGATGCCGAGCCGGGTGCGTGCTGCGATCCGGTCGACCTCGAGCGGAATCTGGTCGGCGAGCGGATGGCCGACGAACTCCGCCTGGATGGCGTGATCGCGGTAGAACTGGCGCTCGAACGGCAGCAGGCAGAGCACGAGATCGACCGCGCGAGCGATCCTGGCGATGCGGCCCTGCCGCCATGCCCAGACCTGCGGGCTCACGTACTGCACGGTCAAGAGGCCCTCCGCCTTCAGGCTCGCCGCGAGACCGAGATTGAATTCCGGCGCGTCGATACCGACGAAGACGTCCGGCCGCTCGGCGAGAAAGCGTGCCCTGATTTCGCGCCGCAAGCGCAGCAGGGCCGGGAGCGAGCCGAGGATCTCAAAGAGGCCCATGACCGCAAGGCGTTCGGAGGGTTGCCAGGCATCGCAACCCGCCGCGATCATGCGCGGGCCCGCAACCCCGAAGAACCGGGCATCCGGCCGGCGGCGACGGATGGCCTCGATGAGACCCGCGCCGAGCGTATCGCCCGAGGCCTCTCCCGCCACGAGTCCGACCTTGAGCGGTCCCGCCGTCATGAGCGCTAGCGGATGAGACTGCGCGTGATCGTGGGAATGAAGTCGACGAAGGGCTTGACCTCGGGCGCCTCGCGGGCGAACTCGGTGAGCTTCGCCGTGGCCTCGTCGAGCTTCAGATCCGACCGGTAGAGGATCTTGTAGGCCCGGCGGATATTGCGGATCTGTTCCGGCGTGAAGCCGCGCCGCTTGAGACCTTCGGCGTTGACGCTGTGGGGAGCGGCCGGCTGCCCCGCGACCATGAGGAAAGGCGGCACGTCCCGTGTGACGGCGGCATTGTTCGCGAGGAACACGTGGGCGCCCACCTTGCAGAACTGATGGATGCCGGAGAAGCCCCCCATGATGACCCAGTCGCCGAGCTCGACGTGGCCGGCAAGCGTCGCGAAATTGGCGAGCACGACCTTGTCGCCGACGACGCAGTCGTGCGCCACATGCGTGTAGGCCATGAAAAGATTGTCGTTCCCGACCTTCGTGAGCCCACGGCCCTGGGCCGTGCCCCGATGCATGGTCGTGAATTCGCGGATGTGGTTCCGATCGCCCACCTCGAGTCGCGTCGGCTCGCCCTTGTACTTCTTGTCCTGCGGCGCTGCGCCGAGCGAGGCGAACTGAAAGATCTCGCAGTCCGCGCCGATGCGGGTCGGCCCCTGGATCACGACATGCGGTCCGATCTTCGTCCGCGTGCCGATCGTCACGTCCGCCCCGATCAGGGTAAACGGGCCGACTTCGACGTCCGGCGCGAGCTGCGCCTTCGAATCGATGACGGCGCGCGCGTCGATCACGAGGTCATGCCCGGCGCCACCAGCATCTCGGCGCTCGCGACCTCGCTCCCCCCGACTTCCGCGACGGTCTCGAACTTCCAGATGCCCTTCACCTGGCGTGTGAGCGTCGCCTTGAGGATGAGCTGATCGCCGGGTTCGACGGGCTTGCGGAAGCGCGC
>DASQOR010000040.1:0-115262 GCA_035644395.1 Steroidobacteraceae bacterium | reverse complement strand
CGGTGCATTCTCAGCAACGTCTGAACTTCGTGGCCCATGAGCTCAATCAACGGCCGCGCCAGACCTTGAAGTTCCGCACTCCAGCAGAGAAGCTTACCGACACCGTTGCAACGACCGGTTGAGACGGCAGGATCCCATTTTTGTTTCGAGTGGCTGATCAGGGGGTTACAAACTTGAGATCAAAGTCTGTGATCTCAAGTTGGCGGGCCGATGTGGTCGCAATTTGCGACCAGATCCACAAGCGCCGCTTGACCGCGAATCTCCCCAATTCCGCAGATAGCCGCGCTCGACCACCTTTCAACCAGCAGGCGATATTGGCAGGATCGCCGTATCCGTCATTGACGGAGGTCGCCAGGGATGGTATTCGTAGAATCGTCCACATTTTCAATCCATGCCGCTCGTTATCTAACGGACGAGGACCGAACCGCGCTGGATGAGTGGCTCACGGTGCAGCCCGATTCTGGTGCCCTGATTAGTGGATCAGGCGGACTGAGAAAGCTTCGCTGGAGGACTGGCGGCAAGGGCAAGAAAGGCGGCGTGCGCGTGATCTACTACTGGCGGAAGCCGCAGTCGCTGATCTATCGGGCCGAAGTCTATTCAAAGGCTGTTGTCACCGATCTTTCGATGCGGGAGCTGCGTGAACTCAGCGATGACCTCGAGGAATGGCTCCGTGAAAAAACGTGATCTCTTTCGGGACCTGAAGCAAAGCATCGCCGAATTCCGCGAATTCGATGCCGGGCGATTGAAGCTCCGCACCTACGAGGTCAAGGAACTGGACATCATCGCGATTCGCAAGAAGGCGAAGGTGTCCCAACAGACGTTTGCAGCGCTCATTGGCGTGAGTCTGCGCACCCTGCAGAACTGGGAGCAGGGGCATCGTCGGCCGACGGGCCCGGCGCGTGCGTTGCTCACCATCGTGCAGGCGAATCCGGCAGCCGCCATTCGTGCGCTGCACGCTCAAGTCGTGCGTCTGACCTGATCAACGAAATGGACCCTCACGCATCGGATGTTCGTATTGCCGACGACAAGCTGGCGGTAACGCTGGTCGATGGCCGCACTTTCGAAGGAATCCGGTGGCCGGATGTTGACGAGGACATCAGCTCGGCTGGGCTGCTGCGTGGCGAAAGGGACACGGTTTCGCGCACCACGGCGCGATAAGCAAGACGGTCCCGCGCGTGCGCAAAGCGCGTCGCCGGCCGACGATCCGCCGGCCGGCGATAAGGGCCCCCTTATGCTGTCTACTGATTGTCCGCTTGCCGCTCAGCCATGATTCGCTGGTGCTGCGCCTTCTCCAGATGTAGCGCCGTGAGGGTGGGAAGACTGAGCTGTGCGACGACATGGTCCACCGTCGCGCTCACGCAGGACTTCTGCAGCCGGGCCACCGTCGGGTAGAAACTGCCGCTGCTCCTACCGCAGACTTCCACTGCCGCGCGATTGATGCGCGAGTACAGGATGTGGGCGCCCCGGGCCGTTTCGGTCTTGAGGTCGGCGAAGCGCACGGTTACCGCTACTTTCGGCAGCAATACCAACTGGGGGTCGGCCAGGGCGGAGGCGCTGGCAGTCGTCAGCGCAACCAGCAGAATGCAGGTCGAAATCGTCCGGTTCATAGAATCATTCATGGCTACTTGCTCCCGCGAAAATGGTGATTTACCCAGGCCCGGCGCCTGCGGCCGGAGATCGCGGGAGTAGAATCCGGCGGGCGCGCTGAAACCTCTTTGTAAAGGTCCTGAAAAGTTGTGAACGGCGGTTCCCCGAAGTATTACGAATTCGCGGACTTCAGGATCGACGTCGAAAAGCGGGCGCTCCTGTTGAAAGCCGACAATCGCGCGTTGCCGCTCAGTGCGCGCGCGTTTGACGCGTTGCTTTTCCTCGTCGAACGGCCGGGCCAGCTTGTCCTCAAGGCAACGCTCATGCAGGCGGTCTGGCCGAACGTCGTGGTGGAGGAAAACAACCTCAACCAGCAGATCTCGGCAGTGCGCCGCATCCTCGGCGAGCGCCCCGAGGAACACCGATTCATCGTGACGGAGCCGGGCCGTGGCTATCGCTTCGTCGCGCCGGTGACATCCACCTCAACCGAAGCGCCGGCGGCGGCGCCTGTCGCTCAGCCGCTATTGAAACCTCGCGCGAGGCCGATGCGGCGGTGGATCATCGCCGGCGTCGGCGGCATCCTGGTAGTTGGCCTCGCTTGGTTCTACACGCAGCGGGCCGAGCTTGCGGCGAGTCTGCCAGCCGCGACATCAGTCGAAGTCGTCGCCGTGCAAAAGCCGCGGCTCGCCGTGCTGCCGTTCGAGAACCTGAGCCCCGATCCCGCAAACGCATTCTTCGCGGACGGGCTGCACGCACTCTCGCTCGTCTCGCGCGAGGATAACGCCGTCATCTGGAACAGCGTCGCCGCGAAGGTCGCTCGCGTCGATGCCTGGTGCGGCGATGCGCCCGGTGCGGTCGGCCTGCTCGAGCAGTTGGCGAACGGCAGGCCCGGGCTAGGCCCGGCGGTGATCGCGCGCGATCCGCTGTTCGCCGTGCCGCTGGCGAACGCGCCCGCCTATCAAGCGCTCGCAGCTTCACTCGAAAGCAAAATGCGCGAAACACCGCTCTAGCGAATGTAAATGGGGACAGTCCCCATTTATGGTCCGAGGACGATGAAAGCCGCCATCCTTGCTGTGGGTTTACTTGCCGCCGCGAGCCTCGGCGCCGCGCAGGCGCCGCCCGCCGCGAACTGGCGAGGCTGGGCCACGTGCGATCTCACGATAACGGGTCCCGGCTACCGCGATCAGCAAACACAAAAGTGGCGGACAACAGGCGCCGCACCGACGAAGCGCGGCGCCTTCGATATATACCCCGGCACCTGGAGCGTCACCGGTGGCGGGAGGCTCGAGCGCACGGAAGGCACGCAGACGCTGCGAGCGGAATGGAAGCGCAACGTAGGCGCCGTGCCTGCGCCAATCTCGGTGGGGGTGCGCGCGTCCGATGGCGCCATTCTGATCGGCGCGGGTCACGCGCAGCTGCGCGCCGGGAACGGCGTGACCGGAACACAAGAGGTGCGCGTCGACGGCAAGGTCACGAGCCATACGTCGATCGGCCTCGAGGCTTTTGAATACGCCTTTCCGTCAAGCCAGGCGGCCGCAAAGAGCCCGCATGTCTCGGGGGATAGGTCGGATGCGCCGGTCGGCAGCTTCGGACCGATGCAGCCGGCGGGATCGAAGGTGGAGGTTCGGTGCCTCTGGGATTTTCAGCGGGGCGAGGCGGAGCCGCGCGGCGCCGCACTCAATCCGACGGCCACGGTGTCATCGGCAACACCGAAGCATTGCAATCGTGTCTCACCGGCGACGACCGACATCGAGGTCGAGTACGCCCAGCGGCTCCAGCAAAACGATACCCGGCGTGCGCAGATCAACGGAAAACTCTCAGCGCTGATCACTACCAACATGACGGCACCGAAGGACACCCCGCAACCCCAGGTCAGTGCGCTTCAGCATCAGCTGCAGATGCTGGACACCGAGCGGACCCAACTGCGGGACGAACGCAACCGCAAGCTCGCAGAGGCGCAACGCGATGCCGATCGCGCACACGCGGAATGCGAGCGCGCGCCATAACTGGACGCTGTCGCCGTCGTTCGCTATCGTGATCTCCATAACGAGACGACGGCACAAGCCGCGCCGCAGACGGGACCCGCCATGACAACGGTCTTCCATCGATTTCAAGGGTGGTCACGCCATGCGCAGAGTCACTGAAGCCATCACGATCCTCGCGGTGCTGTCCGTAGTCGCCGGTGCCGCAGGGGCCGGGCCGACGAAATCCTGCGATTCGCTGAACTCATTCACGCTCCCCGGCCTGTCCCTCGCCATCACGAAGACCGAACAGCTGCCCGCAGGCCCGCCGCCGGTGTTCCCCTTTACGCCGCCCTTCGAAGGCACGATTCCCGCGCGCTGCCTCGTGACGGGCGTCATCGAGAAGCGCACCGGTCACGGCGGCAAGCCGTATGGCATCGAGTTTTCCGTCGCGCTGCCGGATGAGTGGAACGGGCGCTTTCTCTTTCAGGGCGGCGGCGGCTTCAATGGCACGCTGTATCCGCCGCTCGGTTTCTACGCATCGGGCCACCAGCTTGCGATCGAGCGCGGCTTCGCCGTGGTGAGCACGGACGGCGGCCACAAGGGCGCGGTGTTTGATGGCGCGTTCTTCGAGGATCAGGAGGCGACGCTCAACTTCCTCTATCGCGCGAACGACAAGGTGACGCAGGTGGCGAAGGCGCTCGTTGCCGCCTACTACGGCCGCCCGCCGGAGCATTCGTATTTCGTCGGCTGCTCCACCGGCGGGCGCGAAGCCATGATGATGTCGCAGCGCTTTCCCGGCTATTTCGACGGCATCGTCGCCGGCGCGCCGGCGATGCGCACGAGCTACTCCGGCATCGGCGATCGCTTGATTTTCACCCAGTTGAATGCGATTGCGCCCCGCGATGACAAGGGCAAGCCGGTCACCGCGCGCGCACTCTCGGATGGCGACCGGGCGCTCGTCATCAAGTCGCTGCTTAAGGCCTGTGACGCGAAGGATGGCGCGGCGGATGGCATGATCTTCGACGTCGAGCACTGCGGCTTCGACCCGACGACGCTCGTCTGCAAGGGCGCGAAGACCGATGCATGCCTCTCCGCCGAGCAGGCGCGAGCGGTCAAGGTCGGATTCGCGGGCCCGAAGGACTCGCGCGGCGTGCAGGTCTATCCCGGCTTCTGGTACGACACCGGCATCGCGAATACCCGCGGACTCCCGGGCCTGCTGGTCGGACCGGCGCCGTTCTTCCCGGACGATCGCACGAGCCTCGATGTCGATCGCGAGGCGGCGCTTGCCGCGACGCCCAATGCCATGGCCGGCGACACCGCGTCATGGACGGAGCTCAACGCCTTCTCCTCGCGCGGCGGCAAGCTGCTCTTCGTCCACGGTGTGAGCGATAACTGGTTTTCGGCGCAGGACACGACGCGCTACTACCAGCAGCTGACCGCGGATAACGGCGGCGCAGAAGCCGTGATGAAGTGGAGCCGCCATTTCCTCGTTCCCGGCATGGGTCATTGCGGCGGCGGCGATGCCACACTCGACCAGTTCGACCTGCTCACGAGCGTCGTCGACTGGGTGGAGAAGGGCGTTGCACCGGACTCCGTCATCGCAACGGGCCCCGCGATTCCAGGGCGAAGCCGGCCGCTGTGTGCCTATCCCAAGCACGCACACTACAAGGGCGCGGGGGACCTGGAGAAGGCTGAGAACTTCGAGTGCCGGTAATCGCAAAGTAAATGGGGAATGTCCCCTTTTACCCTTTTACCGAAGCACCGGCAGGCCCATCTGGTGCCACAACAGCATGCCGCCGCGCATGTTCGCGATGCGCGGGAAGCCCGCGCCGCGCAGGATGACCGTCGCCTGGCCTGAGCGCATGCCCGCGTGGCAGACCGCGATCACGGGTTTCTCCTTGGGCACTTCCGCAAGCCGATCCTTGAGCTCGTTGAGCGGAATGAGCTGCGCCGCCTTGATGCGGCCGAGATGCTCCTGCATCTCCGTGGCATGGCGCACATCGAGCACATGCACATCGTTCAGGTGCTCGGCGACCCACTCCGGGTCGATCTCGAGGAGCCCCGCGTAGCTCTGTCGCACGGGTCCCCAATCGGCGGGGCGCATCGCTTTCGCGTCCTCGGTCTTGCCGGAGCGCAGGTTCGCCGGTAGCGCGACCGCGAGCAGCTTCGGGTGCGGAAGATTCAAGGCCTCCATGAAGCCGACGAAGTCACGCTCGTCCGCCTGGCCGCCGATGCGCGGATTGTGCCGCCGCTCCTCGCCCACCGATGACAGCGTGCGGCCGCTGTAATCGTGAGCGGGACAGACGAGGCACTCCTCGGGCAGGCTGAAGATCTGCTCCGTGATGGAGTGGTAGAGCCGGCTCGCATTGCCTTGCTGGAAATCGCAGCGGCCCGCGCCGCGGATCAGGAGACAGTCGCCGGTGAAGGCCATGCGCTGATCGTCCGTCACATACGTCATGCAGCCGTCGGTATGGCCGGGCGTCGCGCGTGCCTCGAGGTAGCGCTTGCCGAACTTCACGCGGTCGCCGTGCTCGAGTCGCCGATCGGCGCCCTGCAGTTCATCGCCGTAGCGTGCGGAGATGCCGATGGGACAGCCCGTTGCCTGCTGCATCAGCCAGGCGCCGGTCACGTGGTCGGCGTGGCAATGCGTGTCGAGTGCCGCGACGAGCTTGAGCCCGAGTTCCTCGAGCAGCGCGCGGTCGCGGAAATGCTGCTCGAATACCGTGTCAACGATCACCGCCTCGCCGCTCGCCGCATCGCCGAGCACATACGTGTAGGTCGAGGAGGTCGCGTCGAAGAGTTGACGGAAGACCAGCTTGTCGGACAAGGGTAGCTCCGCGCGTCGCCAGGTGACCGCATTCTACCCCTGCGAGAAGGGTGGGGTACGGCCCCAATTCCCGGAAGGAGCCGACGTCAGGCTGCGCCGGCAACGCCCCGCACTGCGCGGAAACGCCCGGTCGGCGAGAGGCCTTCGCGGCCCGCCTGCGCGGTCCAAAGCTCGTTGCGTCGCTGCACGAACGTGCTGTTGGACAGCTCCTCGAGCGTGCCGGACTTCGCGAAGAGAAATCCCTGGCCGGCAACGCAGCCGAGCTGCAGCAGCGCGTCGACCTGCGGTTCGTATTCGATGCCTTCGGCCACGGTGTCGAGGCCGAGCGTTTCACTCAGCGTGATCACGGCGCGGGCGAGTTCCGGGCCGGTCGCGGAATTGGTGAGGCGCCCGACGAACGAGCGATCGATCTTGAGGATGTCGATCGGAAAGCGGTGCAGGTACGAAAGCGACGAGTAGCCCGTGCCGAAGTCGTCGATCGCAAGCCGCACGCCGAGCTTCTTGAGGTCCAGCAGCCACGCCAGGTTCGCTTCCGTGTTGTGCATGATCGTCGTTTCGGTGAGCTCGATCACGAGGTTGCCCGGTTCCAGCCCCGATTCGTCGAGAGCATGCGCGACGTCCTGCGCAAGGTCGCCGTGCTGCAGGTGGCGGCCCGAGATATTCACGGCAACCCGAAGGCCCGCGCCGCCCGCGATGGAGCCACGCCAGGCATGAAGGTCGCGGCACGCAGTGCCAAGCACCCAGCGGCCGAGCTTCACGATCTGGCCGCATTCCTCGGCGATCTGGATGAACCGATCCGGCATCAGGAGGCCGAGTTCCGGGTGCCGCCAGCGCACGAGCGCCTCGACGCCGAGGAGGCTCCTCGTGCCGAGGTCGACGATCGGCTGGTACTCGACGAAGAATTCCTCGTTCGCGATGGCGCGGGCGATGTCGGCGACGAGCCGCGTCCGCTCCTGCAGCATCTCCTGCATCGGCCCCTGGAAGGTGACGAAGCGGTTCTTGCCGGCGGCCTTCGCGAAGTACATCGCGGTGTCGGCCTTGGAGAGGAGCGCCTCGGCGCTCGCTTCCTGCGTCGAGAAGGCGACGCCGATGCTGGCAGAAGCGCGCACTTCGGTGATGTTGAGATTGAACGGCTGGTCGAGCTGCTCGATGAGCGACGCGGCAAGCTTTTCGACTTCCTCGGTCGTCGTGACGCCTTCGAGCAGGATCGCGAATTCATCGCCGCCGAGGCGCGCCACCGTGTCGGAAACCCGTGTCGACTTGACGAGCCGCTGCGCAACCGCCTGCAGCAGCCGGTCGCCGGCATCGTGGCCGAGCGAGTCGTTCACGTTCTTGAAATTGTCGAGGTCGACGAACATCACGGCGACCTGTTGCTGGCCGCGGTTCGCGAGGTTCAGGGAATGCTGCACGCGGTCGCGGAACAGGCCGCGATTCGCGAGCAACGTCAGCGAGTCGTGGAAAGCGAGCTGCCGCAGCTGCTCTTCGAGCGTCTTGCGCTCGGTGATGTCGCGGAAGTTGAGCGCGAGGCCCTGCACCGCGGGGTCCTTGGTGAGATTGCTGCCGACGATCTCGAGCACGCGGCGATCGCGATCGCGCTCGAGCCGGATCTCGACCGGTCCGACCGCCTGGCCGGACGACGCGGCCACTTCGCTCAGGAAGGCTTTCAGCCGCTCGCGGTCATCACCGACCCAGACTTCGAGCACGTTCCGGCCGACGACCGCGTCCGGCGGCAGGCCGAGGGTGCGTTCCGAGGCGGGCGATACGAAGAGGAGGGTGCCGTCCACGGCAATCGTCATGATGACGTCCGAGGCGTTCGCGATGAGCGATGCGTAGCGTTGCTCGACGAGGCGCGCCGCTCGCCGTTCGCGGATCAGGGCGTCGTCACGCAGTACCAGGGCCTGTCGCACCATCACGAGGAGCGCGAGGCCAAAGACGACAATCGTCATGATCGTCGCGGGGCTGCCGATGTCGCCGCGGGTCAAGGTGACGAGCACGATGAATGCCGCGAGCATCGCCGCGTAGGGCAGCACCTGCGCGAGCGGCATCGAGGTGCTCGCTTCGGTGACATTGCCGCGCGCGGCGAGCCGCATCTGCTCGCGCCCCGCGAAGGCCATCGGCAGGTAGCAGGCGACGTACAGCACGTCCTGCACGTCGCCCGACAGGTAACTGCCGCCGATCTTCGCGACCGACCACAGGATGTCGCCGAGGAACATGGTCGCGAAACCGATCGAGAGGAGGAGCGCCACGCGGCGGCCGATCGCCGTGCCCGCGCCGGCCAGGAGCAGCACGCCGAGCGTCAGCACGAGCACGCAGTTGAGCGCGATGTAGACCTGGCTCAGCGCATTCTTGAGCACGTCGATTTCGGTGCTCGAGGCGGCCGGCCGGATGATCAGGAACCAGAAGAACGCGCCGAAGCCGAGCACCAGGATCGTGGCGTCGACGAAGAATTGCGTCCAGCGGATCTGCAGGGCCGAGGCCCGGATCATGAGCGCGACGGCGACCAGGAAGAAAGGATAGAACGCGAGATAGAAAACGTCGGCGGGTCCCGGGAAGGGATCCTGGTCATGGAGCCAGGAGATGACGCCGATGCCCGTGCCGACGAGGTACGAAGCGAGAGCGGTGGCGAGGCAGGTCCAGGCGGTGCGCGAAGTGCCATGCGGCATCCGGCGCGTCGCGGCGATGGTGATGATGAGCGCGGTGAGGCCTGCCGGCGTATCGCCGAGCAGGCCCACGTAATGGCGGACGTGATCGCCGCCAAAGCCGGTGAGCATGCCCGTCGAGCAGACGAGGACGTAGACCGCAAGGCCGATGCAGGCCTTGTCGATCCATCCCGGCGGGGCGTCCGAGTTGCCGTGTTGTCTTGTTGCTTCTGAAACGCTCACTCGTGGCATCCGTCAACAATTTGTCGACGCGGGTCACACTCGGAAACGCATGAAATCCGCGCGTATTTACAGAATGCGTTGGGACCGACCGGCAGGCAAGGCGGCCAGTCGCGGGTTGAGATACAGGTCTCGTTTGCAGCGCCCTCGGGGAAGGATTAGAAGAGCGCATGGTGTTCCTCCCCGAAATCGACGGCACGCTCACCATCCGCTCGGAGCCCGAGACCTTCCTCAGGGCCTTCCACCGGCGGGCCAAAAGCGGCCTCCTGACCGGCAGTCCGCAGCGGCGTTCCAGCTATTGCGCCTCGATGCCGGACGCGCACCACCTCTCGATCCGCGCCGCGGACTGGAAGAGCGCCATCAACGTCGGCCTGAACGACCTCGACCTGGAGTGGGCGGGCAAGGCGACCCTGAAATACCGCGTGCGTTACTGGCGCTGGACGCTTTTTTGCGTGGGGCTGGGCGCGGTGCTCGCTGCGCTCGGCATCACGTTCGTGCTCGCGTTCGACGCGCGCGCGTATCTCGCCCAGGGGCCGGAAAGCATGCGCTGGGGGCTCAGCGTCGATCAGAGCGTGAGGCTGCTCTGGGTCTTCATCGGCTTCTGGGGCTTCGTCTGGCCGTGGCTCCTCGTGGCGCTCCACAAGCGCCCGCTCCATCGGCTCGTGCAACAGCTCGCGGCGGCGGTCGATGAGGCGGCCGTGAGTTCTCAACAATGACGGGACGCAAGACCCCGCGAATCGCCGCGTGCGTTTGAGGTCCCCGACCCTTCAGCCGGCAGTACACTGATCGCCTCATCCAGGGGCCTGGGATAACACATGTTCAAACGAATCCCGACGTTCGCGTTGATCTTGTTCGCGTGCGCGATGGCGCCCGCGCTGTCGGCACCGACGGCCGTGCCGAGCGAGCTCGCGGGCTGGGAGGCCTGGGTGCTCAAGGGCCAGGAGTATCGACGCTGCCCGATGATGGGCGTCACGGATGCCGCCGACGCGGATGCGTTTCGCTGCATGTGGCCGGAACGGCTCGCGATCGAGGTCAACGCCCGCGGCGGCAGCTTCACGCAGCGCTGGCAGGTGTTCGCCGAGGGCTGGATCACGCTGCCCGGCGATCTCGAGCATTGGCCGCGCGACGTGCGTTCGAATGGCGCGCCGCTCGCCGTCGTCGCCCGCGATGACCTGCCGCAAGCGCGGCTCGCACCGGGAACCTATTCGATCAGCGGCCGCTTCGAATGGGCCGAGCGGCCCGAGGCGCTCACCATCGCCGCGGAAACGGCGCTCGTCGATCTCACCATCGACGGCCAGCGCGTCGCGCAACCCGAGCGGCCGGAGGGCAATCTCTGGCTCGGCAAGCGCCGCACCGTGAGCGAGGCGAACGGCCTCGAAGTGCAGGTCTACCGGCTGGTGCGGGATGAGATTCCGGTCGAATTGACAACCCTCGTGCGACTTCAGGTCGCAGGCGAGGGGCGGGAAGAATTGCTGGCTCGCGCGCTGCCCGAAGGATTCACGCCGACCCGCATCGCGAGCGAATTGCCGGCGCGGCTCGAGACCGACGGCCGCTTGCGCGTGCAGGTGCGGCCCGGCAGTTACGACATCACGCTGGTCGCACGCGGTGCGAGTGTCGCGACGACGTTGAAGCGGCCGGTGGTCGCGCCGGCCGGCGCGACCTGGCCGCACGAGGAGGTCTGGAGTTTCGCGGGTGACGATCGGCTGCGCGTTGCCGCGGCCGAAGGGCCTGAATCGATGGACCCGAAGCAGGCCGACGTACCGCCCGATTGGCAAGGGCTGCCCGCCTACCGGATGACGGCGGACGCCACGCTCACCGTGAATGAGCGGAGCCGTGGCCTCGGCGCGGGCGATGACAATCGTTTGCAGCTGAGCCGCAAGCTCTGGCTCGACTTCAATCACCAGGGATTCACGGCTGTTGACAGCATCAACGGGAGCCTGCGGCGTGACTGGCGGCTCGACATGGCGGCGCCCTTCACGCTCGCGAGCGTCCGCAGCGGCGGCGAAAATCTCCTCGTCACGAATACACCGGGCGCCGATGCGAAAGACGGCACGCGCACGGGCGTCGAGTTACGAACGCCGACTGTGCAGCTCACGACCATAGCGCGCGGGTCCGCGAGCAGCGGTGCCGTGCCTGCGAGCGGCTGGACGACGCGCTTCGATGCAGTGCAGGGACAGCTGTTTCTGCCCCCCGGCCATCGCTTGCTCGCCGCCATCGGGCCGGACTCGGCGCCGGGCACCTGGTGGTCGCGCTGGACGCTCTGGAATATCTTCGGCCTCTGCATCGTGGTCGCCGTCACGTATCGCATCGCGGGCCGTGTCGTCGCCGCCATTGCGCTCGCCGGGCTCGCGCTCATGTACCAGGAGAGCCCCGACATCATCTGGCTGTGGGCGAACCTGCTC
The DNA here is from genome assembly GCA_035644395.1 of Steroidobacteraceae bacterium. Taxonomy (GTDB): domain Bacteria; phylum Pseudomonadota; class Gammaproteobacteria; order Steroidobacterales; family Steroidobacteraceae; genus JBGPLJ01. The sequence continues at coordinate 103,603 of DASQOR010000040.1, read as the reverse complement.
GCGGCGATCGCCATCGCACGCGCCGTGCCTGAAGGCCGGCTGCGCCGCGTCGCCGGCGGCTATCGAACGCTGAGCACGGTCGTGCTCGGACTCGCGTTGTTGCCGACGCTCTGGGCGCAAGTGCGCTACGCGCTCTATCCGCAACTTGAGAACAGCCCGCTCTATGAGTTTTTGCTACCGGAGAAGCGCGGCAACTTTGTGCAAGCGTCCCCGGTGGAGGAATACAGGGAAGTCAACGCGCCGCCTCCGCCACCGATGTTGCAGGTCCCCCAGTCATTGCCTGCTCCGGCCGCCGAAGCGGCGGCGGCACCCGCGATGGAGGATCTATCCGCGGGAATTGTCAGGCGCAACGCGTCGGTGAACTACCTGAAGCGCGGGCTCAATGCGGCGCAGGTCGTTCAGCGCTATGCGCCGGGCACGCAGCTGCAGACGGGACCCGGCATCCCTTCATGGAACTACAACACCTATCGATACAGCTGGTCCGGCCCGGTCGAGCCGGGCGACGACGTGCACTTCATTTATATCGGGCCGCTGTTGCTGGCCCTGTGGCGCCTGCTCGGTGTGGTCGCGCTCGCCGCCTGGTTCATCACATTGCTGCAGAAGAGTTTCGGGTGGCAGTTGCGGACGCCGTGGCAGGGCGGTCGGGTGGTCGCGAGCCTGCTGCCGCTCATCAGCTGCGGCCTGTTGTCGGCCCTTGCGCTCGTCGCGTCGCCCAGTGCAGGCGCCGCGTCGACGCCGGATGCGGCGCTGCTGAACGAACTGCAGTCGCGGCTGATTGCAGCGCCGGAGTGCGCCCCGACCTGTGCCGAAATCACCGCGGCACGCGTGAATGTCGCGGCGGGCACGCTCGACGTCGAGATGAGTGTCAGCGCGCTCACCCCGATCGCGGTGCCGCTGCCGCATGCGGGCGATCGCTGGCAGATCGAGAGCGTGAGCGTGGATGGCGCTTCGAGCCTCGCGCTCAGTCGAGCGGAGGACGAAGCGGTGTGGATTCCGCTGCGCGTTGGGGCGCACACCGTTCACCTGAGCGGGCGACTGGCGGCGGTCGATTCCTTGCAGCTCGCGTTCCCGCAGGCGCCGCGCACGATCAGCGTCGTCGCCAATGGCTGGACGTCCGCGGGCGTCGTGGATGGAAGGCTGGCTTCGGGCTCCCTGGAACTGACGCGAGTGCGGGCTGCGGCGTCGGGTGGCAACTCGTCGCGCATGCCCGATACCGAATTTCCCGCCTTCGTGCATGTGACACGCAATGTGGTCTTCGATACGGACTGGAGCATCACGACCTATGTCGAGCGGGTCGCCCCGGGACGGGCGGCGATCAACGTCACCATTCCGTTGCTTGTGGGCGAATCGGTACTCACCGCCGGAATACACGTGACAGGGGAGAAGACCGTCCTCGCGGCGTTGGCCGCCGGCGAAGACGAAATCGAATGGAACTCGGGCCTGCCACGTTCCGCAACGCTGGAGCTGACGCTGCCCGCCAACTCGTCACGCGCCGAAGTCTGGAATTTCCGGATCAACCCGCAGTGGCATGTGGACTTCGATGGCCTGCCGGCGGTTTCCCCGGAATCCATCGAGGCGCAGAACTGGGTCTTTCAGTACTACCCGCGGCCCGGTGAAAAGCTGTCGCTCGAGATCGCGCGGCCGCAGCCGGCGGCGGGCGCGACGCTTGCCATCGACTGGGTGCGCCAGACGATTCGCGTCGGCGCGCGATCGTCGGACTCCGCGCTCGAATTCGCCTATCGGAGCACCGAAGGCGGCCGTCACGCCATCACCATGCCCGCCGACGTCCGAGTGCAGTCGGTGAGCGTCGACGGCAAGGATGTGCCCTTGCGGCCGGAACAAGGGGTGCTCTCGATCGGCCTGCTTCCCGGCTCACACCGCGTGGCGGTGAATTGGCAGTCGCCGCGCGGAGCGTCATTCGCCGGCACGGCGGACGCCGTCGATCTCGGGTCCCCGGCGAGCAACGTCACGACGACCTTGCAGTTGCCGGCGGATCGATGGGCGCTCTTTGCGCTCGGTCGCGGTGCCGGCGTCGGGCCCGCGCTCCTTTACTGGGGCGAACTCGTGATCTTCATCGCCGTCGCAACGCTGCTCGGCCGGTGGCGGTTCTCGCCGCTGCGCGTGCATGAGTGGCTGTTGCTCGGTCTTGGCCTCTCGACGCTGTCCTGGTTCGTGTTTGCGCTGGTGGCCGCTTGGCTCTTCGCATTTCATCTGCGCGCGCAGGGCACGCCCGAGTCAACCTCGCGCTGGCGCTTCAATGTCCGGCAGGTTTTGCTCGCGCTGTTCGCCGTCGTCGCGATCACGAGCCTCGTGTTCTCGGGCATTCGCTACGGGTTCCTCTCGAATCCCGACATGGGCGTCGTGGGCGTCGATTCGGGCAACGGCGCGTTCAGCTGGTTCCGTGATGCGACCAGTGGGCCGCTGCCGCAGCCGCTCGTCATCAGCGTGCCGCTCTGGGTCTACAAGCTGCTCATCTTTGCATGGGCTGTGTGGATCGCCGTCGCGCTCACGCGCTGGATTCGCGTGGCCTGGGCGGCCTGGACGCACGGCGGCTATTGGCGGGGCAAAGCGCCGCAACCGGCCTGAGGGGTCAGGAGTGCCCTGACCCGATAGCGCGGCGCAATGCGGCGCGCGCGAGCAGTCGCGTGGAATCGAGGGTCGGCAGCACGGAATTGCCGTCGTTGATGATGAGCGGGATCTCGGTGCAGCCGAGGATCACGGCGTCGCATCCCTCGGCTTTCAACTGCTCGATCACGCGCTGGAATGTCGCGACCGACTCCGGCTTGAACGTGCTGCACACGAGCTCGTCCATGATGATGCGGCCCAGTTCGCCGCGTTCGGCAGCGCCCGGCCGCACGTAAGCCAGCCCGCGCGCTTCGAGCTTCTCCGGGTACACATTGCTTTCCAGGAGCCAGCGCGTGCCCGTGAGCCCGAGGCGCTTGAAGCCGCGCTTCACCGCTTCCTCCGCAACGACTTCCGCGATGTGTAGCCACGGGAGTGGCGAGCGCGGCAGCACGCAGGGCAGTGCCTGGTGAAACGTGTTGTCCGGGCAGATCACGAAATCCGCTCCGGCCTTGGCGAGCTTGCCGACCGACGCCAGCAGCTGATCGCCGACGGCGTTCCAGTCGTTGCGATAGATGCACTGCATATAGCCGTCGAGCGACGAGTTGTGCAGCGTCACTTCCGGGTGCGCGTGCGGACCAAGGAACTCCGCCGCTTCCACGCAGAGGGTGCGATAGCAGAGCGCCGCGCCTTCCGCGGAGCCCCCAACGATGCCGATGTGTTGCATGACCAATTAAAGCGTACCATGCGCCACTGCCATGGAGGCAACGCTCACTCGACGCGCAATGCTCGAGCCAGCATCATCGATAACAACAACTCCTTTATCCCGAGGTTAATGACATGTCGATTCAAAAACGTATCGCCGCAGGCGCGGCGTTCGCCGCTCTCGCATTCACGAGTTTTGCCGCACTCGCGGATGACCATTCGTACACGGAAGGGGCGGTGGTCACCGTCGGCTACATCCGCACCGTTGACGGCCACTTCGACGACTACATGAATTGGCTCGACACGACATGGAAGGCATTGCAGGAAGCCGGAAAGAAGAAGGGCTACATCGTCAGCTACCAGGTGGTCTCGGCGAACCCGCACGGTCCGGATGATCCGGATCTGCTCCTGATCGTCACGTACAAGAACTTTGCTGCCCTCGACGGCGGGCTCGCGAAGGGTGACGAGATTGCGAAGTTGGTAGAAGGCTCGGTGGCCGCAGCCAACGCGTCGCAGCAGGATCGCGCCAAGATCCGGCGCGTCCTCGGTGGCGACACCTACCAGGTGCTCGAGCTGAAGTAAGGGTCGACGGGGACGGATCCATGGAAATGGATCCGTCCCCTTTTCCGCTAGACGCGCCCGAGCAGCAGCAGGGTATTGGCCACGCCGAAGAGGAGTCCGGCGGTCGCGAGCTTCATGTGCTGCACGACATGAATCCAGACGACGGCGAAGGCGAGAGTGTCACTACTCTTGTGACAGGTGACATCGAAGCATCCGCCTCAATCCATCCGCTCGCCGGTCGCCGCGGCGCAGAACGCGAGCACCACGGTGCCGCTCTCGTCGGAGAACGACGTCGTCGCCTCGGACGTCCAGTGATTGCGGTCCTGGAACTCGATGCCCTGCTCGATGCGCTGTGAACCGCGCGAGAGCGGCGGGCCCATCACCGGGGGCGTCGAAAACTGGATGAAGGCTTCCGAGACGGCACGGTAGAAATTTCGGCCTGTCTTGTACCAGTAGCCGTAGCCGGAAGTGCGCTGGCCCGGCTGGAAGAGCGGCGCCGAGGTCGTCTCGATCATCGTCCCGTCGATGTTGAACGTCAGCAGCGACTTGAACGACGGATTCTGGACGAGTGTCGCGCAGTCGTAGGTGCTCACGGTGACGCGCCACGTGCCGGTGAGGCCCGTAATCGGGCTCGGGTCGTAGACGCGGGCCGGCGCGTGCGCTTGCGCGCCGATGGACACGAGGCCCAGCGCAACGGCCAGGATCTTCAACAGGGTCTTCATGGAGTTCTCCTTCGATTCGAGCCGCGGAATTGCCGGCCGTGGCCGCAAGGTCCCCGAAGCGCCGCCTCGCCTCCATGGACCCGGGCTGACTTGCGCCTGATTTGTTGATGATCGGGCGCGGACTCCCGTAACCTCTTGATCCCGCATGAACCATTCCACGGACATTGGCTTCGACGGCTGGACGCTGCATGGCGCATCCGGGGAGATCGAGAAGGACGGCAGGCGCATCCGGCTGCAGGATCAGCCGCTGCAGATCCTTCAGGCGCTGCTCGCGGCGCCCGGGGAGGTCGTGACCCGCGAACAATTGATTGCTCGTCTCTGGCCGAGCGGCGTCGTCGACTTCGAAACGAGCCTCAACACGGCCGTGCGCAAGCTCCGCGCGGCGCTCGGCGATGAAGCCGACACGCCGCGCTACATCGAAACGCTGCCGCGCAAGGGCTATCGATTCATCGGCACGATCAGCGCGCCGTCAGCGGCCGACATGGGCGTTGCGCCGCCTCCGGCCGCCCGCCGATCGAAAACGAAGGTCGCGCTCTGGATCTTGATCGGCGTCTTGCTGGTGGGCGCGGGCATCGCGATCGCGCCATCGCTCCGCCAAACGGACCAGGCGGCGTCGGGACCCATCACGTCGCTCGCGGTCCTGCCGTTCCGGCCCTTGCTGCCCGAGTCGCGCAATCCTGCGCTCGAGTTCGGCATGGCGGACACGCTCATCACCCAGTTGAGCAATCTGCCGGGAGTGAAGGTGAGTCCGCTGAGCGCCGTGCGGCCCTTCGACGCGACGGGTCAGGACCCGCTCGCCGCCGGCCGGAGCTTGCAGGTGCTTGCCGTGCTCGACGGCTCAATCCAGACGGACCGGCAGCGCGTGCGGGTGAGCGCACGACTCCTGCGGGTCGCCGACGGCAGCGCGCTCTGGTCGAGCCAGTTCGACGAGCCGGTGAGCGACATCTTCTCGGTGCAGGACGCGATCTCGAAGCAGGTCGTCGAGGCGCTCGCGGTCAAGCTCTCGCCGAGCGCGCAGCAGCGCATGCTCCGCCAGTCGACGACGAGCGCCGATGCCTACCAGGCGTATGTCAGCGGTCTCTACAAATGGCAGCGCCGCATGCCGGACGCCGAAGTCGATTTCGAGTCCGCGATCCGCGCGGACCCGAACTACGCGCTCGCCTGGACCGGCCTTTCGAGTGCGCTCACCGCGCAGGGCGTCTTCGGCTTCGCACCGCCCGACAGGATCTTCCCGCGGGCGAAGGAAGCTGCGCTCAAGGCGCGTGCGCTTGATCCGGAGCTCGCGAACGGTGACGTCGTACTCGGCCACGTGCTCGTGCAATACGAACGCCGGTACGCAGAAGGCGAGCAGCTCTATCTCAACGCGATCCGCAAGCAGCCGAACGATGCGCCGTCCTGGCAGCGGCTGTCGTTCGTCCATGCGTACCTCGGCCGCAAGGAAGAAGCGCTCAGCGACATGCAGCACGCGCAGGAGCTCGAGCCGACGACGCTCGCGATCAGCGTCAACGTCGGCCTCATGTTCTATCTCAACCGCTCCTACGACCAGGCGATCGCGCAGATCCATCGCGTGCTTGAGCTCGACCCGAAGTACGGATATGCCCATTCCCTGCTGGGCCGTGTGCTCATCGAGAAGGGCTACCTCGACGGCGCGTTGAAGGAGATCCAGGCGGGCTCGACGAATGTGCCGGGCGGCGAGGGCGATCTCGGCCGGGCTTATGCACGCGCCGGGCGCGCTGCGGATGCGCGTGCGGAACTCGCGCGGTTGAAACTGCGCGCCGCGGAGGGCTTCGGCGTTGCGTATGACATGGCGACCATCCACGCGGCGCTCGGGGAAAGGGCGCAGTCATGCGAGGCGCTTGAGCGCGCACTCGCCGATCACTCGCAGATGATCGGGTTCCTGCAGCTCGACCCGGCGATGGACAGCCTGCGCGATGCGCCGTGTTACGCGGCGATCGAGCGGCAGGTCGCGCGCCCGTAAATGGGGACATTCGCCATTTCCAGTGGCTGAACGAAAACTGAACCAAAACGGCCACTCTTATATATAGGGCTCAAACCCGGATGGGAGTACTTCGAAGTCGAGCGACGATCATCGCCGCTGGCTTGCTCGCCGCCCTGCCATCGCTCGGCGCGGACGCGATCACCATCGACGGCCGGCTCGACGAACCCGAATGGGCCGCGGCGCAGGCCTTCACCGATTTTCGCGTGACGGAACCCCTGACCGGCGAGTTGCCGCCGTATCGCACGGACCTCAAGCTCCTCGCGCGGCCCGACGGGCTCTACTTCGGCGTGCGCAGTGAAATCCCCCGCGACCAGCGCACGCATGGCCGTTCGCCGCGCGACGCCGAAGCCCTGGACGCGGACCCCATCATCCTGGTCGTCGACTTCGAGGGCCGCGGCCGCACGGCGTACGAATTCACGACGTCGATGAGCGGTTCGCAGCGCGACTCGGTCGTGTTGAACCAGACCACGAACTCGCGCGACTGGGACGCGGTCTGGTTCTCCGCGGTCACCGAAGACGATACCGGCTGGACGGCCGAGTTCCGCATTCCCTGGTCGGTCGCACCGGAAGGGGTCGTGAATGGCGACCAGCGCACGATCGGCTTCTACGCGTCGCGCTTCATCAAGAAAACCTCGACGCGCTATGCCTGGCCCGCGATCGAACTCTTCAAGCCTACCTTCGTACAGGAATTCCAGCGGGTCGAAGTGCCGCGCTACAAGACTTCCTCGCTCGACGTAGTGCCGTATGCCTCGGCGACGACGGATTTCCTCGATTCGTCCACGAGCCTGCGCGCCGGGCTCGACGTCACCTGGAAACCGAATGGCGGCAACCAGCTCACGGCGACGCTCAAGCCCGATTTCGGGCAGGTCGAGAGCGATGACCTGGTCGTGAATTTCTCGGCCATCGAGACCTTCTTTTCCGACAAGCGGCCGTTCTTCACCGAAGGCATCCAGCTCTTCGACCTGCGGCTGCCCGAGAACGCCAGGATGATCAACACGCGGCGTGTCGGCGGCGCACCGGACGCCGGGCCGGAGGGCGCGACGGAAGTGCTCGCCGGCGCGAAGTACACGGGCGGCAATGGCAGCAGCGAGTACGGTGTGTTCGCCGCGCTCGAGGAGGACTCGAGCGAAGCGGACGGCCGGCAGTTCGTCGCGGCGCGCTGGCATCGAAAGTTCGATGGTTTCAATGCCGGCTATCTCGGCACCTACGTCGATCATCCGACCATCGAGCGCGATGCGATGGCGCACTCCATCGATTTCGATTCGACGGTGGGCAACGGATGGACCCTGAACGCGCAGGCCATCGCAACCGATATTGAGGACGCGGCGCTCGCGACGGCGATGCCGGCGACCGACGGCAAGGGCTTCGGCGCGTGGACGACGCTGCAGTACCAGCCGGGCGGCAAATGGCAGGAAGCGCTGCGTTTCATCTGGTTCGACCGCGATTTCAACATCAACGACTTCGGCTACCTCGAGCGCGGCAATCTGCTGCAGGTCAATTCGGAAACCTATCTCTACCAGCGCAGCCATCCTCAGACGAGCATCCTGGCGACCACGAACTGGTACTTCAACGTGAAACTGCGCCGCAGCGATCGCGGCGACAACCTCAGCAACCGCGCTGAGCTTGGCTATTACTGGCAGTTCAAGACCGGCGACTCCATCTTCACGAGCTACTACGGCGAGTCGTCGGGGATCGACGATCTCCTGACGCGCGGCAACGGCAATGTGCGCCTCAACGCGCGCAGCACTTTCTACTCGGAGTACGAGAAAGCGGCGACCGGGCGCTTCCGGCTCTCCGGCAAGGCGACCCTCTACCAGGAAGGCATCAATGGCTGGTCACGGGAGCTGATCGCCAATCCGAAATATTTCCTGACGGAGACCTTGAGCCTGGGGCTCAAGGTCACGCTCACGGACAACGACGACTGGCTGATCTGGACGGGCGGGGCGCAGGTTGCCTCATTCAAGGCGCGTCAGTGGATCGTGGCGCTCGACGGCGCCTGGTATCCGTCCCTGAAACAGGAGCTGCGCCTCAAGGCGCAGTGGATCGGCCTGCGCTCGCATTTCCGCCAGGCCTACGACGTCGTGAACGATGCTGAACCGATTCCGAGCGGCGACGTGCTGCCGGATTTCTCGGTCGCGGGCGTCGGCTTCCAGCTGCGCTATCGCTACGAGATCGGGCCGCTCTCGGATTTCTATCTTGTCTACAACCGCGGCGGGAACCTCTTCGAGGAATCGGCGGAGTCGAGCTTCGGCCAGCAGCTCGGCGATGTCTGGAGCGACCCGACGAGCGATCAATTCCTGGTAAAGCTGCGCTACCGCTTCTAAAAAAGGGGACAGATTTATTTTCTCGAATATCTGGGCATCCGCACCAGATACGCGAGAAAATAAATCTGTCCCCTTTTTTCTTCAAGGGTAGAGGTAGGTCGTCTCGCGTTCGTCCGACATGCGCTGCACGCTCTTGCCGTCGTCGGAGAGATTCATCTCGATATGCTTCGAGATCGTGTAACGGTGCGTGACGAGGCCATCCGGTTCCGTCACGACCTCGGCATCGACGCTCACGGTCATCGCCTGCACGGATCCGGGCTTCGGCTTACCGTCCGTCGCTTTGCCGTAGACCTCGTTCGTCACGCGATCGAGGTCCTCGCCGTCGGGCTGCAAGTGCATCTGGATCACCGCGCAAACGCGGCTCACCCTCGCACGCACGCAGGGCTGCAGCTGCGTGATGGTATAGGTGCCGTGCATCGTGAGCTTCGGCTGCGCCTGTCCCGCGATCGGCAGCATCACGACGTCGTTGATCTGGTATTCGTTCCCCACGCGGGCGCGGACACCGATCCAGCGCGACACCCTGCGGTGCCAGTCCTCCGCAAGCCGGCCCTCCAGGCGTGGTTGCGCGGTCGCCGTCTCGATGTAGCGATCGAAGTTCGTCGAATCGGGCCGCGTCATGTGCTTGCGCTCGAAGGTGTCGCTCACATCCGCCCGGAGCGCGGCGCGCAGGGCGCCGACGTCCTGCAGGCCGACGAAGCGGCCGCTGTTCGAAACGAGAATGTCCGGTTCGGTGACGGCCCCGGTCATCCTCGCGAAGAGCTCGGATTCGTCGTTCGTCGGCTCGGGACTGAATCCCGTCAGCAGATGGCGCACCCGCAGATTCTCGCCGACGCCGTCCGTGACGAAAGTGAACCGGATGATCGAGCCGGGCACGCGCGCCGCCGTGCCGGAAACCTTCGTTTCACCGGTGCCGCTCAAGCCGGGCTCCCAGGCGAAGGCGAAGCTGACCGTCTTCGAATTGAGATCGGTGGCTTGCGCGGTGGCGGCCAGCGAACCGAGCAGGACGGCACAGATGCCAATGGCGGGTTTCATGTTGAGGTCTCCGTCAGAACTTCTCGACCCACGGCCGCAATTCCACTTCCCAGGTCCACGCGCTGCGCGGCTGCATGAGGACGTGCAGATAGTTCTCGGCGATGGCGTCCGGGTCAAGCATGGAATCCGGATGACCCGCAGGTTCGCTGCGCCCGGGGTTCTTGATCGCGCCGTCGATGACGAAGTGCGCGACGTGAATGCCCTGCGGCGCGAGCTCGCGCGCCATGCTCTGCGCAAGGCCACGCAGCGCGAATTTGCCCATCGCAAACGACGCGGATTGCGGGTAGCCCTTGATGCTCGCCGAGGCGCCGGTGAAAAGAATGGCGCCGAAACCCTTGCGCAGCATGCAGCGCGCCGCTTCCTGCCCCACCAGAAATCCGCCGAAGGCCGAAACGGCGAGCGCACGCTCGACATCGTCCGCATCGAGATCGACAAAGGGCCCGCGCACGCGGGCGCCCGCGTTGTACACGACCACATCCGGGGTGCCGATGCCCGATTCGAGACTGGCGAAGAGCCGGCGCACCTGGGTCGCGTCGCTCGAGTCGCAGGCGTAGGCCGTCGCGCCGAACTCCGTGCAGAGCTCGGCAAGCTTGTCGACGTCGCGTGCTGCAAGTGCGATGCCGAGGCCCGCTTTGTGGAAAGTACGGGCGAGAGAGGCGCTGAGGCCGGCGCCGGCGCCGACGATGAGGGCGGTGGAGTATTGCTGTTGATTCATCGGACGACTCTGCCTTTCTGGGGGTCGGTGTCTTTCCTCTGGGGCCATTCTAGGGCAGCAGGACCGCAACGTCGCGGGATGGCATGATGGAGTGAGAGCTGTCGCTCACCTCCGGCTCACCCCAGGCTCACCCCAGGCTCAACTCAGGCCCGACATGGAAACCAAGACGCTCGACGACCTGGCGCGCAGGCTCCGGCAATTCGCCGCCGACCGGGACTGGGATCAGTTTCACTCGCCGAAAAACCTCGCGATGGCGCTCGTCGCCGAGGCGGGCGAACTCGCAGCGGAGTTCCAGTGGCTCACGGAGGAGGAAAGCCGCGCGCCGAAAGCCGATGAGCGGGCTCGCATCCAGGCGGAGGCGGCAGACGTGTTCAACTATCTCGTGCGGCTCGCGGACAAACTCGGCATCGACCTGATCGCGGCCGCGCAGGAGAAGATTGCGGACAACGAACGCCGCTACCCGGTCGAGAAGGCCCGCGGCAGCTCGCGCAAATACACGGAGTACTGAGCCACGCCCGGGGGTTTTTACGCCTCGCCCGCGCGACCGGCGTAATCGTTACATCGCCGTCGCCGCGCGGCGACAGGTGAAGTCGTCGTTCAACGACAAGCGAAAATTATTTTTCCGCACCTGCTGCAACGTGTGCGAACGCGGCGTACGCTGATCCTGTCTACGGTTCGTTCCGATTTGCTGGGAGAACCAACATGAATCAGCTCTTCAAAGTATTCGCGACAGCTCTCATCGCCGTCGCGGTGAGTTCCTGCGGAGGCGGCAGCGGTTCAATGTCGATGACGACGGCGAACAGCTCTCCCGTCTCGACCATGGGCACGATCACCGCATTCGGCAGTGTCGTCATCAACGGCGTCCACTACGACATCAATAGCGCCGCCATCACGCGCAACGGCCAGGCGGTCACCCAGGCGGATCTGGCCGTCGGGCAGATTGCCCGCGTGCACGGCCGCAAGGACCGGAACGACCACAGCGGCCACGCCGACCATTGCGACGTGGACGATCAGCTCGTCGGTCCGATCACCTCGATCGACGCCGCGGGCGGCTCGTTCGTCGCGCTCGGCCAGACGGTCACCGTGGATTCCGGCACGTCGTTCAAGCGGGATCTTGCGGGCATCGGTGCACTCGTCGTCGGCGACATCGTCGAAGTGTCGGGTCTCGCCGCGGCGGATGGCCACATCGCCGCGACGCGCATCGAGCGCAAGAACTCCATCACCACGTTCCAGGTGATCGGAACCGTCGCCAATTTCGACGGCACGGCGCACACGTTCAAGATCAACGCGCTCACGGTCGACTTCACCACGGCGATGCTCAATGACTTCGCGAGCGGGCACCCCGCGGACGGCGATGCCGTCGAAGTCAAGGGCGCACCGTTCGACGCCACGACCACCACGCTCACGGCGACACGCGTATCACCCGAGGACGATGAAACGTCCGAGGCGGAGCACGGAGATGACGTCGAGCGCGAAGGCCTGATCACCCGCTTTGTCTCGGCGACGGACTTCGATGTCGCGGGCAAGCCGGTGACGACGACGGCTACGACGGTGTTCGAGGGTGGTGTCGTCGCCGATCTCGCGCTCAACGTGCGCGTCGAGGCGGAAGGCACGCTCGACGCGAACAACGTGCTGGTGGCCGACAAGATCGAGATCAAGAAGGCGGGCATCGCCGAACTCAAAGGCAATGTCACTGCGGTCGACGCCACCGCGGGTACCGTGATGCTGCTCGGCATAACGGTCACCGTGACTGGCGACACGCGCCTCGAGGACAAGAGCGACGCGGATGTCGATCACTTCACCCTCGCGGATCTCGTGGTGGGCGACACCGTGGAAGTGCGCGGCTTCGAGAACCCGATCGGGAGCGGCGCCGTCACGGCAACGCGCCTCGAACGCGAGCGGCCGAAGACGACGGTCATCGTCGGCGGCTTCTTCCAGCCGACGACGGCGCCCCAGTTCACGATCCTCGGCGTCACCATCGATGCGACCAACGCGACCTTCACGAGGGACTGGCATCATTCCCTGACGTCCGATGAGTTCTTCGCGGCGGCGCCGGGCAAGGTGGTGTTCGTGAGCGGAACCTTGAACGGCACGACGGTGATGGCCGACAAGGTGTTCCTCGCGAGCCACGAGGACTGCGGCGATCGCGACGATGACGACGACGGTGACGAGGACGGCGGCGACTGAAAGCCGTCGCCTCCGGAACCTCTGGGTTGCGGGGCGCCGTGCAGTCGGACTGCCGGCGCCCCGTTCTTTTTCGAAGTCAGCGATTACGGGCGGGCGGGAAGGGCGCGAACGCGAGGTCGTCGTTCCAGAAGCGGTTTTTCTCGCCGCAGTCGATCACGTTCTTCTGGCACAGCGTCTCGCGCCATTCGTACTTGAGGAAGACACGCGCGCTGGCGCGCGGCTCGGATTCGAAGTCGATGCGCGTAACCGGCTCATGGCGCTGCTCGCCGAAGCCGGTGCCGGGCTCGGCATCCTTCTTGTCGGCCTGCGAGCGCGCCAGTTCACCTGATGCGTTGCTGCTCACGGACGGCGCGGGCTCGCGCGCGTCTTGCTCTTCCTTCGCATCCGGCGCGATGCTGAGTTTCGGCTGGTAGCGCTGCTTTTCGCGATACGCCGCCACGGCGATCACGCCGCGCGCCGAGCGATCGCCGAAAGCCTCCGCGTAGGAGTTCTGCCATTCGGTGAAGAAGAATTCGTGCACGTCCGCGAGGCTCGTGCGCCAGCCGGAGTAGTCCTGCGATTCATACGGTCCGAGGATGTACATCGGTTCGCTGCGCTCGAGCTCCGACTTCGCGCCGGAGATGATGTTGCGGCCGTCGACCGCCACGACCACCGCCACGCGCTGGCCGGTGCAATTGCGCACGCGAATGCGATAAGGCGCATTGCGTTCGGCCTGCAGGTACGCCCGGAATGCGGAGCCGCCCTGGCTCACCGGGAATTGCTCGAACGCGGTCCCGTTCGCGTTGACGATTTCCACGGACACGTCGCGGCTGCGCGCGCTCGCTTGCGCGGCGGGTATCAAGCCAATCGCCATGAGCGCCGCGACGGCCGTCCACTTGTGATTCAACATATGCAGTCTCCATGCGGCCCGAGCTGGGCATCGGGTCAATGGAACGCAGCCCGGCACGCGCCGGGTTCAAACGGGGTAGATGGTTTCGCTCGCGAGCAGCTCGAGTTCGAGCTTTCGGGCGAGATCGTGATTGACGAGGCGCTGGAGCGTCATGCGCAGCTCCGGTCGCTGATCGAGAAATGAGCGCAGGCTCGCGAGTGGCCAGTCGATATAGCGGCCGGGCCCGGCGAAGGACGCGCTGACCCCGGACGGATTGCCGGTGAATGCCAGGGCCGTGCCGATGATGTAACCGGGCTTGAGCGTTGCAAGGTGTTTCGCACCTCGTCTCACATCGAGCAGCCCCTCGGTGGCGATGCAGATGGACGACGACGGGTCCCCTTCAACGAGCAACCGGTCGCCGGCGGCCGCGGTCTTCCATTCGCCGATGAGCGTGAGGGACAGGAACTCGCGTGGCCGCAGTGCGTGGAAACCGAGGTCGTAGAGTTTCTGCTCCTCGGCGGAAAGGACCACGGGCCGCCTTTCCAGATAGATTCGCGCGATCTGGTAGAGGTTGATCACCGTGAACACGGCGCCCCAGAAAACCGGCGGCCAGAGGACAACCGCCTGGGCCAGGTAATACGGCATGACCGTGATGGCGGCGGCGACGGCAAACCACCGCAACCACAACATGTTCCGCACGGAATACGACGCCAACATGAGGACGTTCGAGGAATGGACGAGGAGATCGACGGGCTGGAAGTTCATACCGGCCTCCTGGGGGCGAGGTGTGCTAACTCATTGAAAAGACTGGTGGCTCAGCGAATCATCGGGCCGCCTGGCAGGGCTCTCGGGTAGAATCCCGCGTCCTCCCGCGAGGCCGGGACCCTCAGGTTCCGGCCTGGCAACAAGAACATTGCGACGACTCGACGGCCATGGCTCTCTCGCCCTACCAGCAGCTCGAACAGGAATTCCGGAAGCTCCACGCCTTCCGGGGTGCCCTGAGCCTATTGCGCTGGGATGCCGCCGTCATGATGCCGCGCGGCAGCGCTGATGTACGGGGCGAGCAGATGGCGGTGCTCGAGACCGAGTACCACGCGATGCTGACGGCGCCGAAGATCTCGCGCCTCCTGGATCGGGCGCTGGCGAACACGGCCCAGCTCGAGGACTGGCAGGTCGTGAACCTGCAGCGCATGAAGCACCAGCGCGATCACGCGATCGCGACGCCCGTCGGGCTCATCTCGCGGCTCGCCAAGGCGACCGCGCGCGCGGAAGTGCAGTGGCTCGAAGCACGCGAACAGAAGAACTTCGCGGCCTTCGCGAAGCACCTCGAGGAAGTTGTCAAGCTCGTGCGCGACAAGGCCCAGATGCTGGGGCAGGCGCTGAACCTCTCGCCCTACAACGCGCTGCTCGACGGATTCAGCCACGACATTACCGTGGAAGTGATCGACGACATCTTCAAGGGACTCGCGCGCCGGCTGCCGAGCCTCATCAAAGAGGTCCTCGTGCACCAGATGGAACATCCGGCGCTCATTCCGACCGGCAAGTTCGCGGCCGGCAAGCAGAAATCGCTCGTCACGGAGATGATGAAGGCCGTCGGCTTTCCGTTCGATCGCGGCCGCCTCGATGAGAGCGAGCATCCATTTACCGAAGGCGTGCCGGGCGACATCCGCGTCACGACCCGTTTCGACAATGCCGACGTGTTCACGGGGTTCCTCGGCGCGCTGCACGAAACCGGCCACGCGATGTACGACCTCGGGCTCCCGCAGGAATGGCGCGACCAGCCGGTCGGCCGCGATCGCGGCATGGCGCTCGAGGAAAGCCAGTCGCTGCTGCTGGAAATGATGGTCGGCCGCAGCCGTCCGTTCCTGCATTACCTGCGGCCGCTCCTCGAGAAGCACTTCAGCGTCTCGGGCCCGGAGTGGGAGATCGAGAACATCTATCGCCACCTGATCTCGCTGCGCCGCGGCTCGATCCGGGTCGATGCGGACGAGCTCACCTATCCGCTTCACATCATGTTGCGCTACGAGCTCGAGCAGCAGCTCCTCTCGGGCGAGCTTGCCGTGAAGGATCTCCCGGAAGCCTGGAACGCCGGCATGGACGCCAAGCTCGGCGTGCGCCCGGCGAACGATGCGGAAGGCTGCCTGCAGGACATCCACTGGGCCGTCGGCTCGTTCGGCTACTTTCCCTCGTATGCGCTCGGCGCGATGATCGCGGGGCAGCTCTACGAGGCGATCCTCGCGGACGTGCCGGGCATCGAAGACGAATTCGCGAGCGGCAAGTTCACGTCGCTGTTCGAATGGCTGCGCAAGAACGTGCACGGCCTCGGCGCGAAGTTTTCCGTGCAGGAGCTCATCAAGAACGCGACCGGCAAGCCCCTGACCGCCGCGGCGTTCCTGCGCTATGCCGAAGCGAAATACCTGGAGCCGCGCGCAGGCACGGCGTAGGAGGCTCGACATGCGGGCTCGACGACTCATCGCATTCGCGTTGGCGCTCCTCACGGGGGCGGGCATCGCCTCGGCACACGATCACTGGCTGAGCGCGGATCAGCTCAATCTCGCACCCGGCGACAAGCTGACGCTCCACTTGCAGCTCGGCGAAGATCTGCAGTCGCCGCAGGAGCAGCTGCTCGTCAGCAAGGACGTCGAGCGCTTCGAGCTCTTGCACGGCAACGTCGTCGACAATCTCTTCGAGCAGGGCCACGACGGCGGCAAGCCCCTCTGGTCGCAGGCCCCCGACTTCGAAGGCGAGTTCCTCGCGGTGATGACGCGCGGCCGCCAGCAGATCGAACTCGAACGACAGCAATTCATCAGCGAACTCGCCGAGGAGCAGGTTTCCGGCATCACGCCGACGAGCCGGCCGATGCAGCGCCTGCGCTACTGGCGGTTCCTGAAGCTCCTCGGGCGGATCGGTGGGGACGAGGAGGGGAGCCTCCATCACCGTTTCATCGGGCAGCAGCTCGAGCTCGTGCTCATCCAGAACCCGGTGCTGCTGAAGCCGGGCGATGAGGAGATCGTGCAGCTCTATCTCGAGACAAAGCCGCTCCCGAACCAGGTGGTGTTCGCCCTGCATCGCGACGGCGACAAGTTCACCAGGCTCATGTCGACGACCGATGCGCGCGGCGTTGCGCGTTTTCGGCTGAACGAACCGGGTGTCTGGGTCGTACGTACCGTTTATCTTCGCGCCTGCAAGAAATGCGGCGACGCGGATTGGGAAGGCTTCTGGTCTGACTATACTTTCGAGCTGGGGCCATGACCTCAGCCCAGCGCGGCACGCTCGCGCTCGTCTTCACGGCGGCCTGCGCCGTTGCGGTGTTTTTCGCGCCGGCCTTCGGGCAACCGCCCAGCTATCACGATTTCGCCGATCGGCGCGCGCTCCTCGGCGTACCGAATTTCGGCGACGTCGCCTCGAACCTGCCATTCCTCGCCGTCGGTGTTGCGGGACTCTGGGCCATCCGGCGCGGGGGGCGCGCGGTTTTCATCGAGAATGAAGAACGCTGGCCGTATGTCTTTTTCTTCGTCGGCGTCCTCCTGACCGCGTTCGGCTCGTCCTGCTACCACCTCGCGCCGGGTAACGGCCGGCTCGTCTGGGACCGGTTACCGATCACGATGGCGTTCATGGGCTTGATCGCCGCGCTCGTGGCGGACCGGGTCAGCGTGCGGTTCGGCCGCACGCTCACGTTGCCGGCCGTGGTCGTCGGTCTCGCAAGCGTCTGGTACTGGCAATGGACCGCGGCGCGCGGGGCCGAAAACCTGATGCCCTATCTCATCCTGCAGGGCTACACGATCGTCATGGTGCTGATGCTCGCCGTGCTGTATCCGTCGCGCTACACCGAGGGGTCGATGATCTATGGCGTTTTCATCTGGTACGCCCTGGCGAAGCTCCTCGAGTTCGGCGATCGGGCGGTGTTCGGCGCCGGCGGACTCGTGAGCGGGCATACGCTGAAGCATCTCGCCTCCGGACTTGCCACCTTCTGGGTCTTGCGTATGCTCACGGCCCGCCGTGCGCTCGCGGCTGGAGCGATACCCGCATGAATGCCGTCCTCGAGGAACGACCGTCGAACAATGCGAAGCGCCTCGAAGCGCGCCTGCGCGGGCTCGTCGGCAAGGCGATCGCCGATTTCCGGATGATCGAGGAGGGCGACCGGGTGATGGTCTGCCTCTCGGGCGGCAAGGATTCGTACACGCTGCTCGACATGCTGCTCTCGCTCAAGCGCAGCGCGCCGGTCTCGTTCGAGCTTATCGCCGTCAATTTGGACCAGAAGCAGCCGGGGTTTCCCGCGCATGTGCTGCCGGACTACCTGAAGGCGCTCGGCGTGCCGTTTCACATCATCGAGCAGGACACCTACAGCGTCGTGAAGCGCGTGATCCCGGAGGGCAAGACGACCTGCGGGCTTTGCTCCCGGCTGCGGCGCGGCGCGCTCTACCGCTACGCGTCGGAAAACGGCGTCACCAAGATCGCGCTCGGCCACCATCGCGACGATATCGTCGAGACCCTGTTCCTGAATCTCTTTTTCGGCGGTCGGCTCAAGGCGATGGCGCCGAAGCTCAAGTCCGACGACGGCAAGCACGTCGTGATCCGGCCGCTCGCCTATGTGAGCGAGCGGGACATCGAGCGCTACCTGCGCACGCGCGAATTTCCGATCATTCCCTGCGATCTTTGCGGCTCGCAGCCGAACCTGCAGCGGGTGCAGATCAAGAAGATGCTGGCGGACTGGGAGCGCGACCATCCGGGGCGGGTGGCGAGCATTTTCTCGAGCCTGCAGAACGTCGAGGTCTCGCACCTCGCCGACCCAAGGCTGACGGAAAAGGGGACATCGGAAAAGGGGACAGATTTATTTTCCTGCGGAAAAGGGGACAGATTTATTTTCTCTCATATCTGGGGCAAACGCCCCGATTCGGATGAAAATAAATCTGTCCCCTTTTCCGCAGGAAAATAAATCTGTCCCCTTTTCCGATGTCCCCTTTTCCGTCAGTCGCGGCCGTCGTCGGACATGCCGAGGACGCGTTCGTGGGCGGTGAACTGGCTGCACCACTCGTCGAGCTTCGCATAGCGCTCGGAGTGTGCTTTGCGGAAAGCCTCGTAGGCGGGGCGTGAACGCCAGGCGTCGACGGTCGCGAACTGCCTGGGGTCGGAGGTCGAGCGGTAGAGTTCGGTGCTGATGTAGTCGGGGCTCGAGCGGAAGAACTGCACCCACTCGCCCTCCGGCCCGTAGACTTGCTCGAACTCGGCGAGCCGCTCGGAACGGACTTCGTATTGCCAGACGATGCGGTACATGGACGTTCGGCTCCGGCCCGGGTTGGCGCCGTTATAATGCAGGGCGCACAAATTAACAGGAACAAATGAGCGATTCACGCACGGCCGCGGTTATCGCCTCCCTTACGCCCCCGATCGCGAGCAGCTATTGGGTCGAACCGGAGCGCCTGCTGGCGGGCGAGCATCCGTTCGCGCTCGATCGCCGGGAAACCGAGCGCCGGATAGGGGCCATCCTCGCGGCCGGCATCAACTATTTCGTCGACCTCACCCAGCCGGGCGAAGTCGACGACTACGACACGCTGCTGCCGGCCCGCACCGCGACCGGCAAGCCCGTGATCTATGTGCGCAAGCCCATCGTCGATCACGATGTCCCCGCCGAACGCTTTCACATGGCGGAAATCCTCGAGTATCTCGGCCGCGCGCTCCACCTGGGCAACAATATCTACCTGCACTGCCGGGCCGGCATCGGGCGGACCGGCACCGTGGTCGGCTGCCACCTCGTCGAGCGTGGCGCCACGGGCGTCGCGGCCCTCGAACGCCTGAACGTGCTCTGGCGCGCGAACGCCCGCTCGCAGCTCTTCCCGACCGTCCCGGAAACACCGGCGCAGACCGAGTATGTCCGTACCTGGCGTCCCGGCATCTACGAAGAGGATCTCGGCGGCCAGGTCGGGCTCGATGTCGCGAAGAATCTTCGCGACCGCTTTCACGGCGCGCTCGTCGGGCTTGCCGTCGGCGATGCGCTCGGCGTGAGCGTGCAGTATCGAAAGCCGGGCACCTTCACGCCGCTCGGCGACGTGATCGGCGGCGGTCCCTTCGAATTGCCACGCGGTGCCTGGAGCGACGACACGGCAATGGCGCTTTGCCTCGCCGACAGCCTCCTCGAGCGCAACGGTTCCGATCCCGCGGACCAGGTGAGCCGCTACCGGCGCTGGCAGCTCGAAGGCTACCTCTCCTCGACCGGTCAGTGCGTCGGCATTACCGCCGCGGTATCCAAGGCGCTTGCCACCGCGCAGTGGAGCGGCAAGCCGCATTCCGGGTCGCACGATCCCTCGCGCCTCGACAAGGAAGCGCTCACGCGGGCCGTTGCGCCGGCGCTGTTCGCGTTCGCGACACCGTCAGCCGCAATCGACCTGGTGGTCGAAACCGCGCGCACGACTCACCAGGCGCCGCTCGTGCTCGACGCCTGCCGCTACTTCGCGGGCCTCCTGATCGGCGCGTTGAGCGGCATTTCCAAGCAGAAGTTGCTCGCCGCGCCGTTCGAGCCGGAAGCCGGTCTCTGGAAGCGGCTGTGGCTCAAGGCGCCGGTGATCGACGCCGCCGTGGCATCCCGAAATCCGCCCGAGGCTGGAGGCGGCGGCAACGTGCTCGACGCCCTGCAAGCGGTTCTCTGGGCCTTCGGCAAGTCGCGCAATTTTCGGGAAGGCGCCCTGCTTGCGGTGAACCTCGGCGGTGACGCGGACGTCACGGGTGCCCTGTACGGGCAGCTCGCGGGCGCGCACTACGGCGTCGCGTCGATTCCAGCCACGTGGCGTGCCGCGGTGCTGCGCCGGGATGTGATCGAGGGGCAGGCCGACCGCCTGCTTGCCGTCGCGCTCGCGGGGCTCGAGACATGAAGCGCCGCGCCTGGACCCGCCTGCCGGATGCCGAGCTCCTCAAGCTGCGCTTCTGCGACCTCAAGCTGAAGCTCAAGGGTACGCGCGTCGCGCCGAAGATCCGCAAGCTCTACGCGGAGCTCGATGCGCGCGGGCTCGAGTTTCATCCGCACTGCTGGCTCGCGGAAGAGTGGTTCTCGCCGGACGGCATTCCCGGCATCGCAATCCCTTTCTATCTGGCGCATCCGCGCCTCGAGCGGCTCGAGCGCCACCTCATGCGCGAAGTCGAGGGCGGCAACAGCAACTGGCTGATGCGCATCCTGCGCCACGAAGCCGGCCACGCGCTCGACACCGCATTTCGACTGCGACGCAAGCGCCTCTGGCGCGAAGTCTTCGGCCCCGCATCGCTTCCGTATCCGGACAGCTACCGGGCGCGGCCGGGGAGCCGGCGCTTCGTGCAGCATCTCGGCGCCTGGTACGCCCAGAGCCATCCGACGGAGGATTTCGCCGAAACCTTCGCGGTGTGGCTGAAGCCCCGCTCGCGCTGGCGCGCGCACTACGCCGACTGGCCGGCGATCGAGAAGCTGGAGTTCGTCGAGCAGGCCATGCAGGAGCTGCGTGGACGGCGCGCCAAGGTGCGTTCACGCGACGAGATCGAACCGCTGCGCACCGATACGCGCACGCTCGCGCAGCACTACCGGCGGAAAATCCAGCGCTACCGGCGCATGCGCCGCAGCCTCGCGGACCAGATGATCCGGCGCATCTTCGGCACGCCGCGCGATTCGCGCCGCGCGCTGCCGGCGGCCACCTTCGTGCGCCGGATCAAGCCGGACCTGCTGCGCCTCGTGCGCACGCGGTCGGCTGCGAGCGACTATGCGATTCACCAGGCACTTCGCCTCATCGTCGAGCGCTGCGTCGCGGGCCACCTGACGGTGAATGTCTCGGCGCGGGCGGCGCGGCGCAATGTGCTGTGGCTGTCGCTGCGCCTGCTGAAGTTCCTCGAGCAGAGCGCCGGCCCCCGAGTAGCGGTATGACAGTTGCTGTATGACAATTGCCGTATGACAGTCGCCCGATGACAGTCGCCCGATGACAGTCGCCGTATGAAAAAACTGCGCGCCCTCGTGCTCATGCACGAAAGCCTGGTACCGCCGGAATCGCTAGAGGGACATACGCCGGCCGAGATCGAGGAGTGGCGCACCGAATTCGACGTGATGACGCACTTGCGGTCCGCCGGCCACGAAGTCAGGGCGCTCGGCATCCTCGACAGCCTGACGGAGCTGCGCTCGGCGATCCAGGACTGGAGGCCGGACATCGCCTTCAACCTGCTCGAGGAATTCAACGGCGTCGTCACCTATGACCAGCACGTCGTCGCGTATCTCGAGCTCATGCAGCAGCCGTACACGGGCTGCAATCCGCGCGGACTGACCCTCTCGCGCGACAAGGTGCTCTCGAAGCAGCTCCTCGCCTATCACCGCATCCCGACGCCGCAATTCCTGCTCTTTCCGCGCGGGCGGCGCGTGCGCGTGCCGCGCAAGCTCGAGTATCCGCTGTTCGTGAAATCGGCGACGGAAGACGCGTCCGTCGGCATCGCCCAGGCCTCGGTGGTCGAGGACTCCTCGCGCCTCACCGAGCGCATCCAGTTCATCCACGAGCAGACCCAGACCGACGCGCTCGTCGAGGAATACATCGACGGCCGCGAGCTCTACGTCGGCGTGATCGGCAATGATCGCCTGACCGTGCTGCCGGTGTGGGAAATGACTTTCGGTTCGCTGCCGGAGAACCTGCCCGCGATCGCGACGCGCAAGATCAAGTGGGATCCGAAGTACCAGGCGAAGTACGGCATCACGACACGCGCCGCGGCGGATCTCGACCCGGCGGTGAACCAGGCGCTGATCCACCAGTCGAAGCGCATCTACAAGGCGCTGCACCTCACCGGGTACGCCCGCATGGATTTCCGGGTGCGGCCCGACGGGCGCGTCTACGTGCTCGAGGCGAACGCGAACCCGAACCTCACGGCCGAAGAGGACTTCGCGGAGTCGGCACTCTCGGCCGGCCTCCGGTACGATGAGCTGCTGCAGAAAATACTGTCGCTCGGCGTGAACTACCGGGCGGCTTGGAGACAGGACGCATGAAGCGCACGATGACCGCGGCCATCCTTGGACTCTGCCTCGCGCTCGCCGCGGCGTCGGTGCTCGCCAAGAATCCGAAGCTCAAGGACGGCGACGTCGAACTCCTGTCCGACTGGCTCGGCGGCATCTACGACAGCGTGGCGCTGGCCGACGGGACGGCGGGCGATGGCCACATGCTCATCGTCGAGCGCATTTCATCGCCCATGATCAGCTGGCACGTGTTTTACGTCGAGGAAAGGGACGCGACGGGCACGGTGGTGGCGGAGCAGCTCGTGAGCCTTGAACTCGCCAGCGACAAGCGCTCGATCGTCCAGCAGAGTTTCTCGTTCAAGGATCCGCAACGCTGGCATGGCGGTCTCGAGCGGCCGGACATCTTCAAGTCGATCATCGCCGACGACCTGCTGATGGCGACCGGCTGCGAGGTCTTCTGGCTGCGCGAGGCGACGGGCTATGCCGGGCACTCGCAGGCCGGACTCTGCCGGCTGCGCTCGCGCGCCACCGGCCTCTCGATGCAGGTCGACATCGTGACGAAGATTTCCCCGGCCGAGTACTGGTACGGCCAGCGCCGCTTCAGCAAGCGCGCCGCGGGCGTTCAATAACCAGCGCCGCGCGTCGCATCCCACAACGCAAGGGAAGGCGAAAAAGGGGACAGACCCCTTTTCGCGCTGCGCGGACTAGCGAAAAGGGGTCTGTCCCCTTTTTCGCTCCTCCTTCGCCCCCCTTCCCTGAAAAAAAAGGGCGGCGACGCGCGACGCGTGACCGCCCATGACTTCCGGGGTATGAAGAAATCAGTTCTTCGGCGGCTCGACGCGCACCGGGATGTAGATCTGGCCGTTCTCGCGCTGCACGAGGAGCGCCACCGTCTTCGCGCTCTTGCCCGTCGCCGCCGACAGATCCGCAACGCTCGAGACCTTGCTGCCATTCACGCCGAGGATGATGTCGCCCGGCTGCACGCCGGCGCGGGCTGCAGGCCCCGACACGTCTTCGACCAGGAGCTTGCCTTCCGTTTCCGCCTGCTCCTGCTCGTCCGCCGTCAGCGGGCGCACGGACAGGCCGAGCTTGTTCGGCTCCTGGCGGAGCGATGTCTTCGCCACTCGCTCCGGCGTTTCCTGCAGTTCCGCGACCTTGACGTCGAAGTTCTTCTTCGCGCCCTTGCGGAACACCTCGATGTTGGCGGTGCTGCCGGGCTTGAGGCCGGCAACGATCGTCGGCAGGCCGGTCGACCGATCGACGTCCGTGCCGTTGACCTTGAGGATCACGTCACCGGGTTCGATGCCGGCCTTGGCCGCCGGCCCATCCTTCTCGACCGAGCTCACGAGCGCGCCGTGCGGGCGGTCGAGGCCGAAGGATTCCGCGAAGTCCTGGTTGACGTCCTGGATGGTGACGCCGATGCGGCCGCGGCTCACCTTGCCGTACTTCACGAGCTGGTCCTTCACGCCGACCGCCACGTCGATCGGGATCGCGAACGAGATGCCCATGTAGCCGCCGCTCTGGCTGTAGATCTGCGAGTTGATGCCGATCACTTCGCCGCGCATGTTGAAGAGCGGGCCGCCGGAATTGCCGGGATTCACGGGCACGTCCGTCTGGATGAACGGTGTGTAGTTGTCGTTCGGCAGGGCGCGCGAGGTCGCACTCACGATGCCGGCGGTGACGCTGTTCTCGAGCCCGAAGGGCGAGCCGATCGCGACCACCCACTCACCCGGCTTGATCTTGCTCGGATCGCCGAGCGTGACCGTCGGCAGGTTCTTCGCATCGACCTTGATCACGGCGACGTCGCTCTTGCGGTCGATGCCGACGACCGTCGCGGAGAGCTCCCGGCGGTCGTTCATTCGCACCGTCACTTCGGAGGCGTCCGCGACGACGTGGGCATTCGTCAGGATGTAGCCGTCGGAGCTGATGATGAAGCCCGAGCCGAGGCCGCGGCTCGGCTGCTGCTGGCCGCGGGGCGCGCCGCGGAAGCGCTTGAAGAAGTCATAGAACGGATCGTCGGGGCTCAGGTTCGGGCCGCCGAAGTCGACGGTCGGCTGCAGCTTCTCGATGACGCTGACATTCACCACCGCTGAGCCGTAGCGGTCCACGAGCACGGTGAAGTCGGGAAGCGAGCCGGAATAGTTGACGGCGGGGCCGGGAGCGGCGGCCGCGGCAACGGCGGGCGCGCTGTTGCCCGGTTTGGCCGCGGGCGCATCGGTCGTCGAAGCCTGCGAACAGGCGGAGACCAGCAGGGCGGTGAGTGTGAGCCCTGCGAGATTCTGTGAAAAAAGCTTCATGTTCAAAGTCCTGCGGATCGGTTTATGCGGTGGAGGCGCATCAGCGCCTGTCCGTAGACATTGGCTGCCCCGCCAAGGTTCAGTTGCGGACGATGGATTGTGGCATAGCCGACTGCGGCAAGCCCTCGAGGATGATGCGGGCGAGGTTCTCGTAGTCGCCACCGAAATGATGGCCGCCGGCGAGCTTCACCACGCTGAAGTCGCCCGGCGCGAGTTCCGGGCAGATCGAGTCGTCGTCGTCCTCGCCGTAGATGCAGGCGACGGAGTTGCCGCGCAGCTGCCGGGCCTCCGGCAGGATCGGCATGCCGCCGGTCGGCGTGCCGAGCCAGTGCGAAACATGAAACTCGAAGAACGCTTCGTGGCCGGGGCCCAGCATCGCCGTGTGCGCGACATGCGCGCGCGTTTCAGGCGAAAGCCGATTGACCATGAAGGGCAGCGTGTCGGCGCCCTGCGAATAGCCGACGAGAATCACGCGATCGCGCTTCCACGCCGCCGCATAGTGATCGATCACGCGTCCAAGATCGCGGCCGCTTTCATCGGGCGTGCGCGCCGTCCAGAAATACTTGAGCGAGTCCCAGCCGACGACCGGAATTCCCCGCTGCGCGAAGGCGGTCGACAGGTCGCGATCGATGCTGACCCAGCCGCCGTCGCCGGAAAGAATGATGGCGAACTCCCTGCGCCCGGTGGTTTCGGCGGGCACTTCGACGAGCGGCAGGTCGCTCACCGCGGGCGGCAGCACCGGGGTCGCGGCGACGCGGCGTGCCGCAATGCGCCGATAGGCCTCGCGGTACTGCGGCATCCAGTTGCGTTCGACGGAATAGCCATGACCGACGTGCGGCAGCATCACGAGTTCCGCGCCCGGCACCTGCGCCACGAATGCCTGGGTCGGACCGGGCAGGCAGACCTGGTCGATCGCGCCCTGCAGTGCGATCCAGCGGCCCTTGATGTGGGAAGCCGGCATCAGGTTGAAGCCGTTGTGCTTCGGCAGTGGCTCCGACGCAAGGCCTGATCCCTTGCAGAGCGGCCGCTTCACCTCGAGGTCGGGACAAAAGCCAAGGCTCAGAGCGCCCACGAAAGTGCCGAGCGGCGCCTGCGCAAGCGTGCCGTAAACGAGCGTCGCGCCCGAGGAGTAGCCGACGAGGATGGGCTCGCGATAGTGCTTCAGGCCGTATTTCGACTCGAGCACGTGGCCGAGCCGCTCGAAGTCCACGTCCGGCGTCGAACAACTGGCCTGCGATTCGTTGAGGGCGGCCAGGTAACGCGTGATGTCGACACCGGCGACGAGCGCGCCCTCATCGGCCAGCGCTTGCGCCATGCCGACGACGCCCAGGTTCCAGCCGCCATCGCCGGAGACGAAGAGCACGACTTCCTCTGGTTCGCTGGCCGCGGGATAGACCGTGACCTTGCCGAAGCGCGGCAGCTCGAAGGTCGACGGCTCACGCGCGCTTGCCACCTGGGCGAGTGATGCGAAGACACACACGGCAATCGCGAGCAGTTTCTTCGTCATGCCGCGGTGGCCGCCGTGGGACTCGTGGGAATGATCTCGCGCGATCCGCCGGAGATGAGCCCGGTCACGTCGAGCAGGATCCGGGGCAGCGCGAGCCCGCCGGGGGCCGCGAGAAAACGCGGGCGCCATTCCGGCAGGAATTTCTCCTTGTAGCGCTTGAGCCCCTCGAAATTGTAGAAGTCATCGCCCCAGCGGTACACCAGCCGCCCGAATTTGTGCCACGCCGGCGCGAGGCGGCGATCCTCGAGCCCGGCGAGCGGTGCCATGCCGAGATTGAACCACTTGTAGCCGCGCGCCTTGCCCCAGAGCATGAGCTCGACGAACAGGAAATCCATCACGCCCTTCGGCGCATCGTCGGCATAGCGCATGAGGTCGACGGACAGTTCTTCGCAGCCCGCGGTTTCCCACAGATTCGCAAAGGCGACGATGCGGCCTTCGCGGCGCACGAGCGCGGCCGGGAGCGTGGACAGATAGCGCTCCGAGAAGAAGCCGAGCGAGAAACCCTTCTCCACTTCGTGACGCGACGCGAGCCACGAGTCCGACACGCGCTTGAGCTCGCCCATCTGGCGCGCCACCTCGCCCGGCAGGATCGTCGAAAATTCGACGCCTTCGCGCGCGACCTTCCGGTGCGATTGCCGCAGGTGCGCGCGCGGCGAGCCGTCGAGCGAGAAGAGACCGAGGTTGACGCGCGCTTCCTCGCCGAGCTTGCTGAAGCCGAGGCCGAGATCGACATAAAGCGGCAGGTGGTCGGGGCTCACCTGGTAGAAGACGGGCCAGGCACCGAAGCGATCGCAGCGCTCGCGGTAGTCCCAGGCGAGTTCCTCGAACTCCGTCGGCGGTCCGATGGGATCGCCCATGGCGACCCAGCTGCGCCCCGAGATGCCGTACATGATGAAGGCGTTGCGCCGCTCGCTGAAGAGCAGATGTTTGTCGCCGAGGAGCGCGAGATGCGCGGCGCTGTCGGTCGAGCGGCCGATGACGGATTCCGCGGCGGCGAGCGATTCCTCGCTCACGCTCACCGTCCGCGGACGCGCCGGCCGCAAGAGCCGCCACAGCCCGAAGAACCCGGCAAGCATGATGACGAGCAGGCTTGCCCGGAGCACGCGCGGCGCATTCGCATCGAAGGCGAAACGCCACCAGAGGTCGCTGTTGTAGGCGACATGCCGGTGGGCGATGAGCCCGAGCCAGATCGAGGTCGCGATCGCGACGAACACGCTGGCGGACCAGCCGGCGGAGAAGCGCTCCTCGAGGAACGAAGCGCGGCGATGGAACTGCTCCCGCGCCGACACGAGCGCGGCCAGCATGATGCTGAGCACGACGGCCTCTTCGTAGTCGAGTCCCTTCAGGAGCGAGGCGAAGATGCCGGTGACGAGCACCCACAGGGTCACATGCCAGGCGCCGTCGAGGCGGAGCGAGAGGCCGCGCGCGAGTATGAGGAGGCCGACGCCTGCGGCGCTGCCGACGAGGTGCGAGAGTTCGAGCACCGGCAGCGGCAGCACGCCGTGCAGCATGCGCAAGCGCTCATCGAGCGCGGGCGTCGCTCCCGAGAACAGCAGCACGACGCCGCCCGCGAAAGTCATCAGCGCAATGCCTTGTGGCGTGAGGCTCGCGAGCCAGCGGCGGGTCGCCACGCCCGCGTTCAACATCGTCGCGCGATGCCGCCAGGCCTCGTGCCCCACCATCGCGGCGAGCGACAGGAGGAACGGCAAAACGTAATAGATGACGCGGAACGCGAGCAGCGATCCGAGGAGCGAGCGGGTCGGGACATCCGGCATGAGCAGGAGCAGCACGGACTCGAAGACTCCGAGCCCGCCCGGCACCGTGCTCACGACGCCGGCCACGAGGCCGATGAGGTAGAGCGCGACGAAGGACACGTAGTGGAGCTGCGCCTCGGGAGGCAGCAGCACATAAAGCGAGCCCGACACGAGCGTGAGATCGACCATGGAAAGCACGAGCTGCAGGCCGGTCGTCCCGGGCGACGGCAGCTTGACCTGCCAGCCGCGAATCTCGAACGGCGCCTTGCGCAGGACCGTGAGCAGCACGTAGGCCGCGACACCGCAGAGCATGAAGAGCCCGAGCGCAAAAACGACGGCGGGATCCAGATGCAGCAGGGTCGCCGAGCGATTCGCGGTGCGCACCAGCGTGATGCCAAGGAGCGTGCCGGTACCGAGCGCGAAAGTCAGCGTCGAGAAGGCGACGATCTGCGCGATCTCGCTCGCCGAGAGGCCGAGCAGCGAATACGACCGATAGCGCACGGCGCCGCCCGACAAGGTCGCGAGACCGACGTTGTGGCCGACGGCGTACGCGACGAACGAGGTCAGCGCCGGCGTGACATAGCCGAGGCTGCGGCCGGCGTTGCGCACCGCAAGGACTTCGAAGCTCGTCAGCACGAGGTAACTGCCCGCGGCGAGTGCACCACTCAGGAGCAGGGTCGACCACGGGATCGAGTAGAACTGGTCGAGGATGTCGCGCAGGCGCAGCGAGTGCGTCAGCCGCGCCAGCACCACGAGCGCCAGTGCCAGCACGACGACGCTCGCGATCGGGCCGAGCCACTTCCTGTAGTCGTATCGATTCGCGACGGTCAACGCGGGACCTCGAGGCGGGTTGACGGGCGAGATTGACCGCTTCGCCCCCGGCGGTCGATTACGAAAGCTTAAGCGACAGCGGCCGCGCGCGGAAAGTGCGCCGGCGGGCACTTTGCGAAACTTTCATGTCAGGTTCCGGTCGCACGGCCCACAGGATGTTTCGCGAATTCGAGGAGGTGCCGCCATGCTGAAAATCCAGCGCCTGCTGCGGCCGACGGCCGCCGCGCTCATCGCATCGCCGGTTGGCTGGCTCGGTTCAACGGCCGGGGCGGCCGGTTTCGACACGGCGAACGTGCGTTACATCGACAGCTGGAGCAGCGATGGGCGCAACACCGTCATCGTTCACACGCTCGGCCACGACTACCGGGCCGAGTTACTGCCGGGCTGCATCGGGATCGACACCAGCATCGGCGTGCGCTTCGTCCCATCCGGGCACTTCAACGACGAATTCGACCGCTTCGGCCACCTTCGCCTGAGCGACGGCACGCGCTGCTACCTGAAGTCCTTCGAGGAAATTCCACGCGCGAAGCGCTGAATCAACGCTTGCGGGCCGCGCGCCGCTTGGCGCGCGGTTGGGCCTTGCCCTTGCGCGTTCGCGCCGACGGCCGGGCCTTCGCCCTGGCACGACTGCGATAACTGCGCACTTCATCGTGCGGTATGACGTGGTCGTCGGCTTCCGCCGCGGCTATCCATTCGCGGAGCAGCGGATCGCTCAGCACCGTTTCCAGGTAATCGCGCGAGCGCGACGACAGTTCGCCGCCATACGTGCGAAAGCGCATCGCGACCGGAGCGTACATCGCGTCGGCCGCCGAGTACTCGCCGAACAGCCAGGCACCGCCGGCGCCGTGCCGGTGGCGCGCGCCCGCCCAGATGCGGTCGATCCGTTCGATGTCGCTCGCGAGTTCCGGCGTCAGCCGGACCTTGATGTTCCGGGCGCGGATGTTCATCGGGCAAAGCGCCCGCAATGTCGCGAAGCCGGAGTGCATTTCGGCGGCGATGGAGCGCGCGTGCGCCCGTGCCGTCGCATCCGCCGGCCAGACGCGCGGTTCCGCGCCCGGCACATCGCTCCGCCAGCGGCTGACCTGGTCCGCGGCGTATTCGGCTATCGCGAGCGAGTCCCAGACCCGCACGTCGCCGTCGATGAGCACCGGTACCCGGCGCGACGGACTGTATTTCGTGATTTCCTGGTGGAACTGCTCGGTGTCGAGTTGCAGCACGACCTCCTCGAAATTCACTCCGAGGTGCTTGAGCAGGATCCAGGGACGCAGGGACCAGCTGGAATAGTTCTTGGTTCCAAGGACGAGCAGGGGCAGGGACATCAGACGAAACTCCGATGCAACGGGCACACACAGGGGGCGCGTACGCTAATGGATGGGGGTGGGATTCACAAGGGACGCATCGTCAATTCGATAGGTCAGGTGCCCGCCGGGCCGCTGTTCCGTTGACGCGACAGGGGGCGCTGCCTACGCTTGTGACCGGCTGCTCAGGTGCCCACATGTCCGATCAGGATTTCCCCGACGTTCCGCCGAAGTTCCGCCTCGCGACGCTTGCCGTGCGCGCGGGCCAGTCACGCACTCATGAGGGCGAACACAGCGAGGCGGTGTTCGCCACTTCGAGCTTCGTTTTCAGGAATGCCGCGCAGGCCGCCGCCCGTTTCACGGAGACCGAGCCCGGCAATATCTACTCGCGCTTCACCAATCCGACGGTGCGCTGTTTCGAGGAACGGCTGGCGGCACTTGAAGGTGGCGAGAACTGTGTCGCGACCTCCTCGGGGATGGCCGCGATCCTCTGCCTCGGCATGACCGTGCTGAAGTCGGGCGATCATCTGCTCTGCTCGGACGCGGTGTTTGGTTCCACCATCAACCTCATCAATCGCTATTTCCTCAAGTTCGGGATCACGGTGGACTATGTCGCCCAGGACCGGCCCGAGGCGTGGCAGCGGGCGCTGAAGCCGACGACGCGCCTCGCATTCCTCGAGACGCCGTCGAACCCGTTGGCGAGCATTTCGGACATCCGCGCGATCGCGGACATCGTGCACAAGGGTGGGGCACTCCTTGCGGTCGACAACTGCTTCTGCACGCCGGCGCTGCAGAAGCCGTTCGAACTGGGCGCGGATGTCGTGATTCATTCCGCGACCAAGTATCTCGATGGCCAGGGCCGTTGCGTCGGCGGCGCGGTGGTCGGCGGCCGCGAACTCGTCGGGCGCGATGTCCATGGATTCATGCGTACGGCAGGTCCCTGCATGAGCCCGCTCAACGCATGGATTTTCCTGAAAGGCCTGGAGACGCTCGATCTCAGGATGCGGGCCCATTCCGCCGCGGCGCTGGAGACTGCCGCCTGGCTCGAACGCCAGCCCGGCGTCACGCGCGTGTACTACGCGGGCCTTCCATCGCATCCCCAGCACGCGCTCGCGCGCAAGCAGCAATCGGCCTTCGGCGGCATCGTGTCCTTCGAAGTCGAAGGCGACCAGGCCGCGGCCTGGCGTTTCATCGATGCGACACGGCTCCTCTCGATCACCGCGAACCTGGGCGATGCGAAGTCGACGCTCACGCATCCCGCGACGACGACGCACGCGCGCATCACGGCCGCCGAACGCGAGCGGGCCGGCATCAAGCCGACCCTGCTGCGTCTTTCGATCGGCCTGGAAGATGTCGCGGACCTCAAGGACGACATCGAGCGCGGCCTGGCCGCGGCCCGGAAAAAGTGAGCTCGCGCCGGCCCCTCGCACTCGCCTTCGACCTCGACAACACCTTGTGGGACATCGAGCCGGTGATGGCGCGCGCCGAGCAGGCGCTGCACGCCTGGCTCGCCCGCCATTACCCGCGAGTGACCGAGCGGCATTCGATCGATTCGATGCGCGCGCACCGGGTCGACGTCGGCCGGCGCCGGCCGGAGCTCTCGCACGATTACACGGCGCTGCGCAAGATCGCGCTCCTCGAGCATGCCGAGGAGGCGGGCTATTCCGCGGCGATGGCGGAGGAGGCGTTCGAGCACTTCTATCACGAGCGCAACCAGGTGGACTTGTTCGATGACGTGTTGCCGGCTCTCGAGCGCCTGCGCGGCGATTACCGCCTGCTGGCACTGACGAACGGCAATGCGGACCTGAAGCGCATCGGCATCGACCACTATTTCGAATTGATCCTGACGGCGCGGGCGGTCGGCCACGCGAAGCCGGATGCACGCATTTTCTCTGCGCTGCTCGCGGGCGCCGCGCTGGCGCCAGGCGATCTGCTCCATGTGGGGGATGAGCCGTTGGCGGACGTGGAAGGGCCGCGGGGCGCGGGCATCGATGCGGTATGGATCAATCGCTGCGGCCAGGAATGGCCCGCGCAACTCGCGCCGCCCAGCCACACGGTGAGCACGCTCCACGAACTCGCAGACTGGCTGCTTGCAGGTACCGGTGTTGGATAACTGGGGATTTCGCTGAGCGCTTCGCCCGAAATCCCCAGTTATCCAACACCGGTACCGGTTTCCCGGTACCGGTTTCAGTGGCTACGCAGTTGTATTGATGAGCGTGCCGAGCGTTTCGTCGACGGTTCCCACCATGCGGGCCGACGCCTGCACCTGGATGCGGTCGACGATCGATTGCACCAGCGCGTCGGAGAGGTCCGTCAGCTGGCTGTCCTTGTCGACGTTCGCGTGCGCGATCTTCTGAGCATCCGCCGCGAGGCCGCGCGTGCCACGGGCGATTCCCGCCCGCGCACTTTCGAGTGCCGAGAGGAAGGATCCGATGCCGGCTGCGTTTGCGACTTGGGTCACGTGCGTAATCCTCGTTCCAACCTGTTATCGGCCGTAGGAGCGCACCTACTGAATCGCGGGCGCGACGGCGACTCACATTCGCGAACTTGATCACAGCCCTTCTTTCCATAATTGCGTGAACCTTGGAGCCGGCATCCTTTCCCATTCCTGTGGGAGGCGGCATGACGGGCAACGGAGCAGAGCCGGAGGCGGTGGTAGCGGTCAGCAGCTTGCGGGAGTTCTTCCGCGATTCGCTGCATCGGGCCATGTCTCGCCAGAAACTTGCCGCGGAAGGCCAGACGGAACAGTACGTCGTCAACCTGCTCACTGAATTTTCCCGCTCGGACGCGCTGTTCGAGCAGACGCCCGAGGGGCCGAAGCTGCGGCCGCTGGCGGCGATGTATTCCGACGCCCATTCCGCGGCGCCGGGCGACCGCAACCGCCTGCTCCAGCGCATCGGCGACGTGTCGCTCTTCATCGCGGGATTCTTCGCGCAGGGCTTCGCGCGCAAGCTCGTCGACATCGACTATCACATCGCCATGGGCGGTACGGCCTATGGGTCGCTCGCCGCCAGCCTCGGGCCGACCACGCGCGCGGCCGTCCTCTCGGGCATCTTTCGCGAGCTCGCGGCCAAGTTCCAGCGCTTCGTCGATGCGCTGAACGACATCAGCGAGATGGCCCACGTCCATTCCGACCGGGACATCCTGAGGCTCTATGAAATCTGGTTGAAGACCGGCAGCCTGCGGGCGCACGGCATCCTGCAACGGCTCGGTGTCGATCCGAGCCTCGCGGGCCGCAATCGCTTCAGCCACTGACCGCACCGGGCCCATGGTCCTGCAGTCGCTCCAGTCCTTTCTCGCCCGCATCTACGACGTGGCGAGCGCCTATGACGTCTGCGACTTTCTCGTGACCGACCGGCGCGAGCTGCGCCAGCTTGCCTGCGGCATGCCCGTGCGCAGCTGCGAGGAGCAGCTGCTCGTGCGCAGCGACGGCGACGGCCTGCGCCTGAGCCTCTACATCGATTCGGACGTGCTCGAGCGCCTCGATGCCGACAGCCCCTTCCGCCGGCTCTCCGAACGCAATCTCGCGGACTACTGGACGGCGCTCGAAGGCGTGAGCCATTTCCTCTATGTCACCTGGCGCGCGGGCTGCGACCGTCACGTCTCGCAGCTCGAGCTCGAAACACAGGCCGAAGTCGACAAGTACGTCGCGACGCTGTTCCTCCTCGGCGAGCAGGGCGCCGGCCGCTTTCCGGCGCGGCTCCATGAGTGGCTCTTCGAGCGCACGGGCTTCGACCCGGAACTCGATGCGATGGAGCTTCAGCGCTATCGCACGGCGAGCGGATACGCGGCCCGCTATTGCCGGCGGCTGGAAGAGTGGTTCCTGAAACGCCGCACGCCGGCGCTCGAGTCGTTCATGCGCGAGATCCGCGCGTTCTACCGGCTGGGAACGCAGATGAAGCTGCGTCGAATCGAGGTCGCGGGCCACGCCTGAGGCGCGCTCCCAGGGAAAGAACTACTCGTCCTTGTCGGCGAGCTTCTTCTTCATTTCGATCCACTTCGAGAGTTCGCGCAGGTCCGTCTTTTTCGGCTTGACCTTGGCGACCATTTCGCTCTGGTAGGGGTCGTAGC
Source organism: Steroidobacteraceae bacterium (assembly GCA_035644395.1). Lineage (GTDB taxonomy): Bacteria > Pseudomonadota > Gammaproteobacteria > Steroidobacterales > Steroidobacteraceae > JBGPLJ01. Next base: position 69,226 of record DASQOR010000040.1, on the reverse strand, counting down.
CCGTACGCGCGGCCTTCTTGTTCACCTGTGCCTGGCCCTGCGTCGCGGGCGCCGGCTTGTCGTCTTCCATGATCGAGAGTCCGGCGTGCTCGAGACGCTTCAGGCGCTGCGTCGTCACGTCGCGCTTGAAGGAACCGGTCGACGTCGCCCACTCCCACACGGCATTGCCGCGCTCGTCATGGCGCACGCGGCCGGTCGTCGGGCCTTTCTCCGGCTTGTCCGACTTGTCCGGCTCTGGCATGAAATCCAGGGTGTCCGACTTCGAGCTCATTGCGTTGCGCGCGGGCGCATTCCTCCACAATTTCAAGCCCAATTTACGGACTGCGGGCTCGATCGCGATGCGAGTTCTGTCACAGCTCCCCGGAGCATATGTCAAAAGTGGGTCAGCGGCCGACGAATGTGCGGCATGCCCCGATGAACGGAAAACGCAGGGGAACCCTAGCGGAGCGCAGCTTCGGCACGCAGCAGGCCGATGACCGTTTTCGCATCGTCGATCTCGCCCGCCAGCGCGCGCCGGCAGGCCTCATCCAGCGGCTCCCAGCTCACCGAGAAGAATTCGCCCGGCTCGGGCCGGGCGGTGCGCGCCTCGAGTCCGGTGGCGAGGTACAGGTGAACGACCTCGGTGAAGACACCGGGCGAGGTCAGGATAGCGCCGAGCGGCGCCCACTGGCCGGCGTGCATGCCGGCTTCCTCTTCCAGTTCGCGTTGGGCCGTCCGCAACGGTGCTTCGCCCGCATCGAGTTTCCCCGCCGGCAGCTCGACCATCCAGCGCTCCACCGCGGGACGCAATTGCTTCAGCAGGCAAACGCGACGTTGCGCATCGACGGCGACGACGGCGGCGCCACCCGGATGGCGCACGACCTCGAACCGGCGTTCGGTGCCGTCGGGCAACCGGACATTGCGCACGTCCACCGTCACCACGAGTCCGTCGTACTTGCGCTCGCCGCGGTTCGTCACGGGTGGCTCAGCGGGCCTGCTTGTGGTATTCGCGGTTCGGCATCATGTCGACGGCGGTCGCGACGCGGTTCGAGAGGTTGAAGAAACCGGCGACCGCGGCGATGTCCCAGATGTCGCGGTCCTTGAATCCCGCCCGCTTGAGCGTGCGACGCTCGGCAGCGCCGACTTCGGCCGGCCGGGTCGTCAGGCGGTGGGCCACGTCGAGCATGGCCCGGTGGCGCCTCGATAGCGTCGCCGCGCGATAGTTCATCACGAGGAGTTCGCCGAGCTCGGGGTCGCCGGAGAGCTGGCGTACCGCGGCACCGTGCGCCACCAGGCAGTAGTAGCAGTGGTTGGCCGAGGACACGACGACCGCGATCATCTCGCGTTCGAGCTTCGAGAGGCGCGAGTCGCCGAGCATCAGGTCGTTGTAGAGGTCGACGAAGGGCCGCAACTTCGCTTCGCTGAAGCTGTAGGCCTTGAGGACATTCGGCACGAAACCGAGTTTTTCCTCGCATTTCGCCAAGTACTTCCGCATTTCCGGCGAGAGGCGCGAGCGCTTTGCCGGGCGGATATCAAGAGCCGTGACGTGCTTCGCTTGTGGCATGTTGAGCATGGTCCGACGGTGGGGCTCGTATTATAGTGTGGCTCCATGTCCGACACTGCTCAGGTCTTCGAGCGACTCAACGTCCAGCAGCGTCGCGCCGTCTCCCACGGGACCAAGAACAAGGAAGCGAACCAGTTCGACGCCGGTCCGCTCCTCATCGTCGCGGGTGCCGGCACCGGCAAGACCGACACGCTCGCGCACCGCGTCGCCTACCTCGTGCTCCAGGGCGTCGATCCGGGGCGCATCCTGCTCCTTACGTTCACGCGCCGCGCCGCGCAGGAAATGTCCCGCCGGGCCCAGGACGTCGTCAACGAGGTGCTCGCGAAGGCACGCAAGCTCGGCGGCGGCCAGACGATCGTGCAACGCCTGCAGTGGTCGGGAACTTTTCATTCGATCGCCAACCGGCTGCTGCGCCAGTTCTCGCGGCAGCTGAGCCTCGATCCCGCTTTCACGGTGATCGACCGCGGCGATGCCGCCGACCTCATGGATGTCGTGCGCCACGAGCTCGGCTTTTCGCAGAAGGACAAACGCTTCCCGAAGAAGGACACCTGCCTCGCGATCTATTCGCACCGGGTGAATACCCAGAAGCCCCTGAAATCGACCCTGACGGACTATTACCCGTGGTGCCTCGACTGGGAAACGGACCTGACGACGCTGTATCGCGAATATGTCGGCCGCAAGCAGAAGAACGCGCTGCTCGACTACGACGACCTGCTGCTTTACTGGCACATCATGATGCAGGACAAGGCCATCGCGACCGCGGTCGGCGGCCAGTTCGATCACGTGCTGGTCGATGAATACCAGGACACGAACAAGCTCCAGGGCGACATCCTGCTGGCGCTGAAGCCGGGCGGCAAGGGCGTCGCCGTCGTCGGCGACGACGCGCAGGCGATCTATTCATTCCGCGCGGCGGCGGTGGAGAACATCCTCGGCTTCGCCGAGAAATTCACGCCCAAGGCCGAAACGGTCACGCTCGCGCAGAATTACCGCTCGATCCAGCCGATCCTCGACGCCTCGAACGCGCTCATCGGCGAAGGCCCGCGCCAGCAGCGCAAGACGCTCTTCTCCCAGCGCGCCTCCTCGCAGAAGCCGTACTACGTGTCGGTCGATGACCTGCACGCGCAGGCAGAATACGTGGCCGTGAAGATTGTCGCGAGCCGCGAAGTGGGCGTGCCCCTGCGCCGGCACGCGGTGCTCTTCCGCAGTTCGCACCACAGCGATCTCCTCGAGATCGAGCTCATGAAGCGCAAGGTTCCGTTCGTGAAGTACGGCGGGCTCAAGTTCCTGGAAGCGGCGCACGTGAAGGACGCGCTCTCGGTGCTGCGCTGGGCGGAAAACCCCCGCAACCAGGTGGCGGCGTTTCGCGTGCTGCAGCTCCTGCCCGGCATGGGCCCGGCGCACTCCAAGAGCTGCATCGACCTGCTCGCGAGCAAGCAGAACGCGTTCACGGCACTCTCCGAATTCACGCCGCCGAACGCGACCATCGAGGCCTGGCGGCCGTTCTGCGGCATGATGACCTACGTCGCCGATCCCGCGAATGCCTGGCCCGGCCAGACGCAGCGCGTGCGCGAGTGGCTGACGCCCCATCTCGACCGGCTCTACGATTCGCCGCGCACGCGCGCGGCCGACATCGAACAGCTCGACCGGCTGTCGACGCAGTATCCGTCGCGCGAACGTTTCCTCACCGAGCTTGCGCTCGACCCGCCGGCAGCGACCGGCGATCTCGCGGGCGTGCCGCTCCTCGACGAAGACTACGTCGTGCTCTCGACGGTGCATTCGGCGAAGGGCATGGAGTGGGAATCGGTCTACGTGCTGAACGTCAACGACGGCAGCTTTCCCTCGGAATTCTCCACGGGCAAGCCCGAGCTCATCGACGAGGAGCGGCGCCTCCTCTATGTCGCCATGACGCGGGCGAAGAACGAATTGCACCTCATCTGCCCGCTCAAGTACCACGTCACGCAGCAGCCGAAGACCGGCGACGCGCACGTCTATGGCGCGCGCAGCCGTTTCATGTCGGACAAGGTCCTGAAGTGCTTCGCGGCGACGACCTTCCACGGCACGCCATCCGCCGACCGCGTGGTCGCCGAGGGCGGTCAGAAGATCGATATCGCCTCGAAACTGAAAGACATGTGGTGAGAAAAAGGGGACCGGAAGAAAAGGGGACAAGAAAAAGGGGACAGATTTATTTTCCGTTCCCGCCTCCCGGAAAATAAATCTGTCCCCTTTTTCTTATTTTCCGGGAGGCGGGAACGGAAAATAAATCTGTCCCCTTTTTCTCTTACGGTTTGATGAATTTGAGGGTGAAGCGGTCGCTCTCGCCGATCGCTGCGTACTTCTCGCGGTTCTTGTCGCCGTCGCGATAGACGGGCGGCAGCGTCCACACGCCGTTCTGGTAGTCCTTCGTGTCTTTCGGGTTCGCGTTGATCTCCGAGCGCGCGACCCGCTTGAAGCCGGCGCTCTCGATGAGCGCGATCGCAAAGTCCTCGCGCACGTAGCCCGACTGCGCCTTCGGGTCCTGCGGCTGATCCGCGCGGCCGCGATGCTCCTCGACGCCGAGCGTGCCGCCCGGCTTCAGCGCCTTGAACATCGCCTGGAAAGCCTCCAGCGCATAGCCGTTGCCCATCCAGTTGTGGAGGTTGCGAAAGGTGACGACGAGATCGGCGGACCCGGGCGGTGCGAGCTCGAGATGGTTCGGGGCGAGCGCCGTCACCGTGATTTCGCCGTAGAGATCCGGCCGCGCCGCCAGCTTGTCACGGAAGCGCTTGAGACCGGCCTGCGCGTACTGGCTGTCGCTGTCGCCCGGATAGTGCGCCGCGTAGAGCTTGCCCTTGCCATGCACATACGGGCCGAGGATCTCGGTGTACCAGCCATCGCCCGGAAAAATCTCGACGATCGTCATGTCCGGACGGGCGCCGAAGAAGGCCAGTGTCTCCTTCGGATGGCGGTAGACGTCGCGGGCTTTATTGGCGTCGCTGCGCTGATCGCCGGCGAGGATCGCATCGAGCCGCGCCAAGTCGACGCCGGTCGTTGCAGGCTGGGGCGTCGCAGCGCCCGCGATCGCGCAGGCCATCAGCACGGGAAACAGGAAACGTGCGAGGTTCTTCATGGCGGACTCCAAAAAAAGAACCCCGCGGCAGCGGGGTTCTCAAGTGGTCTGTACTCGCGTACCCGGTTAGCGGCGGAAACCGCCACCCTTCGGACGCGCAGGACGTTCCTGAGCTTCGTTCACGCGCAGCGGGCGGCCACCCATCTGGAAGCCGTTCAACTGCTGAATGGCCGTCTGGGCCTCGCCGCCGCCCATCTCGACGAATCCAAAGCCGCGCGGGCGGCCGGTTTCGCGATCGTTGATGAGCTTCACGGAGTCCACCTTGCCATGACGTTCGAAGAGGCCACGAACTTCATCTTCGGTTGCTGTAAAGGGGAGATTCCCCACGTAGATCGTCGTCATCGAGTAAGTCTCACTCTGCCTGCGGCCGCCGGCGGATGGCCCCGCTGCGTTACCGCGATTGAACAAACAGGTCAGCACTCATCAGCCAGGCGAGTCCGGCGCGGACACGAAAACAAGGCTTCAGCGTAGTAGGCCTGCACCTTTTGGGATCGTGCTCAATCGATTCGAGCCGGGTGAAGGGCGAGGTAGCCACGTGGGGACTCACTCGATCGCCCGCTAGAAGCGCATTCGGGTACGAACCGGCGCCGATCGTAACCGCGCGTCAATACCCGTGGCAACAGACGTTATTGGCACGTATACAACATCGGTCCCGGGATGGCCGGGCGCGGCCCCAGCCTGCGACCCCATGCAAAACCCGTTTACGCCCCCGATGCACCAGTCCGGTTGTCGCAAAAAAGCACCAAATGGTTTCGCTACCGGCGGCCGGGCGCCGGTTTGGCCCGATCTGGACCGCTCGAAGGCTCAGCGCAGGGCCGACCAGACCGTCCAGGCGCCGATTGCGATGAAGCCGACGCCCGCGATCAGCGTCAGGTGGCGTGGATTGACGTAGCGGCCGAGCACCGACCCGGCGAGGACCCCGATCGCGCAGGCGACGATGAGCGCCGCCGAGGCGGCGAGGAACACCGCCACGCGGCTTCCCGGGCGGTTGGCCGAGAAAAGGACGGTGGCGAGCTGCGTCTTGTCGCCGAGTTCGGCGACGAACACCGTCGCGAACACGATCCCCGCGGTACGCCAGTCCACGGAATGCGGCCGTCAGCCCGAGCCGTCCGGCTCGAGATAGGTGTAGCCGTTGAGTTCGCTTTCGTAGAAGCGGCGCAGCGCCTGGCTCTCGGCGAGCGACATCCGGCCTTCGCGCACCGCCCGCTCGCAGTCGCGCGAGAGCTGCGGAAAGAGCTGCTCGACCTGGTACTGCATGTAGCCGAGCACTTCGCTCGCGGTGTCGCCCTTGACGATTTCCTCGATCCACCAGCCGCCTTCATCGTGCAGGCGGATGTGGACGACATGCGTGTCGCCGAAGAGGTTGTGCAGGTCGCCGAGCGTCTCCTGGTAGGCACCGACGAGGAACGCGGCGAGGTAGTACTCCTCGCCCGGGACATGGTCGTGCAGGACCAGCGTGCGCTGCACGTCCCGCAAGCTCACGAAGCGGTCGATCTTGCCGTCCGAGTCACAGGTGATGTCCGCGAGCACGGCGTTGCGCGTCGGTTTCTCGCCGAGCCGGTGGATCGGCATGATCGGGAAGAGCTGGTCGATCGCCCAGCTGTCGGGGAGCGACTGGAACACCGAGAAATTGCAAAAATAGGTGTCGGAGAGCTGCGCCTCGAGCCCTTCGAGCTCTTCCGGCACTTCATCGAGCTTGCGGCAGAAATCGCGCACCTTCGCGCAGGTCGCCCAGTAGAGGCGCTCCGCGAGGCCGCGGAATTCGAGGCTGAGATAGCCGAGGTTGAACATCTGCAGAGTCTGTTCGCGCGCCTGCTGGGCGTCGTGATAGCACTCGACGAGGCGCCGCTCGCTCACCGACCGGTAGGCGTCGAACAGGTCCTGTACGGGCTGCGGGATGTCTTCGTTGCCGCTGTAGTCCTCCTCGATCCGGCCCGACACGCGGAACTTGTCGAGCGCCGAGGAGCCGAGCGTATTGAAGATGAGCACGCTGTGGTGGGCGGCGACGGCGCGCCCGGACTCGCTGATGATCTTCGGGTGCGGGATCTCGCGCGTGTTGCAGACGTTCGCGATGCGGTAGACGACGTCGCTCGCGTACTCGTTCAGCGTGTAGTTCATCGAGGAGGAGAAGTTCGTGCCGCTGCCGTCGTAGTCGATCCCCAGGCCCCCGCCGATGTCGATGTATTCGAGCCCGGCGCCCATGCCCTTCAGTTCCCCGTACACGTGGGCGAGCTCGTTGATGGCTTCCTTCACGCGGCGGATGTCCTGCAGCTGGCTGCCCGGATGGCAGTGCACGAGCTTCAGGCAGTCGAGCATGTCGCGGCTCTTCAGCGCCTGGAAAAGCTCGAGGATCTCGCTGATGAAGAGGCCGAACTTCGCCTTGTCGCCGACCGAGTCGCGCCAGCGGCCGGCGCCTTCGCTCGCGAGCTTCACGCGCACGCCGATCTGCGGGCGCACCTGGTACTTCTCGGCGTGCTTCAGGATCAGGGCGAGCTCGCTGAAGTTCTCGACCACCGGGATGATCGAGCGGCCGAGCTTGGTCGCGAGGATGACGGCTTCAATGTAGCTGTCGTCCTTGAAGCCGTTGCAGATGATGAGCCGGTCCGGCGCGTCCTCCGTAATCGCCATGACGGCGAGGAGCTCGGGCTTGGAGCCGACTTCCAGGCCGAAACCGAACTGCTTGCCGCAGCGGTAGACCTCTTCGACGACCGTGCGCTGCTGGTTGACCTTGATCGGGAACACCGCCGCGTAGCGGTTCTGGTAGTCGTTCTCGGCGATGGCGCTCGCGAACGCGTCGTACAGGTGCTTCAGGCGGTGCGCGATGATGTCCGAGAAGCGCACCACGACCGGCGCCGTGAGATCGCGCGCCTTCAGGCCCTCCACGACTTCGTGCAGGTCGATCGCGCGCTCCGGGTTCATTTCCGGGCAGACGACCACGTTGCCGTCGGGGTTGATGCCGAAATAGCCCTTGCCCCAGGCGCGCACCTGGTAGAGCTCGAGCGAGTCCTCGATATTCCAGCTCGGTGCCGGGGTCAGCTTCTTGGCGGTGCTATCCACTGCTTGAGGCTTGCATCGATTCGCTGCGAAGGGCCGCGGCCGTCCGCGAAAGTGCGCGCACGATAGCAAATCCGCGCGCTAAGTAAATGCGTTCTGGTGGTGGCGGGCTGGTCGGGGAACCTCTCCGCGCTCATGGCGCAAACGTCATTTCCCTCCCCAATCCCGTGTTTGGTTAGACGGACAAACTGGTGGCGACCGGGCGCGAGCGGTCGCGGATCCATTCGCTCCAGGACCCGACGTAAAGCTTGCCGCTGCCAAGGCCCGCGACTTCGAGGGCGAGCAGGTTGTGGCAGGCCGAAACGCCCGATCCGCACATGGCGATGAGCGCCGTGCCCGGACGGCCGGCGAGTGTTTTCTCCCAACGCTCCCGCAGGACTGCGGGCGGCAGGAAGCGGCCGTCGCCGTCGAGATTCTGCGAGAGCGGATGACTCAGGGCGCCGGGCACGTGGCCGGCGATGGCGTCGATCGGCTCGCTGCGCCCAGCGAACCGGTCGGCGGCGCGCGCGTCAACGAGGAGGAGCGACGGATCGCCGAGGCGCGCAGATAGTTCGTCCGTCGAGAGCCATTGCGTGCGATCGGCCTGCGCCCGGAAGGCGCCTGGCGCCGTGTTCGGCACCGTCGATGTCTGCGGCCCGCCGTGCGCGAGCCACTGTTTCCAGCCCCCATTTAACAGTGCGACCCGGCGGTGCCCGGCCCAGCGCAGCATCCACCAGAGGCGGCCCGCGGTCGTGCCGCCCGAGTCGTCGTATACGACGACCTGCGAGTCCTGCCCGACACCAAAGCGGCGCAAGGTGGCTGCAAACGCCTCGATCGTCGGCAGCGGGTGCCGCCCGCTTGCGGGCGTGACCGGCCCGGCGAGGTCGTGATCGGCATGCGCATAAAGCGCGCCGGGAATGTGCGCGCGCGCATACGCAGCAGCCCCTGCATCCGGCGCGAAGAGGTCATGGCGGCAATCGAGTACCACGAGCCCCGGCGCGCCGAGGCGGCTTTCGAGGTCGGCGGGGTCGATGAGTGTCGTGCGGTCCATGGGCTTTGCCGGCAGTTTCGGTGAGCGGCTCTTGTGGCTAGAATTCCCCAGCATTATGGCACTCGAACTCTACTGGGGGAGCGGCAGTCCCTACGCCTGGCGCGTGCTCCTCGCGCTCGAACACAAGCGCCTGCCGTACGAGTCGCACCTGCTGCAGTTTTCCAAGCAGGAACACAAGTCCCCGCAGATGCTCAAGATGAACTTCCGCGGCCAGGTTCCGGTGATCAAGGACGGCGACTACGTCTGTTTCGAATCGCTCGCCATTCTCTATTACCTCGATCTCAAGTATCCCGATCCGCCGATCTTCGGACTCAACCCCGAGGAGGCCGGCACGATCATGCGCGTGATCTGCGAATACCAGTCGTATGCGGAAATCGAGATCAACCGCATCGTGCGCACGATTTTCGACGGCGGACCGGAGGGACCGGATCCCGCGAGCGAGGAAATCACGCGCGCGGCGCACCTGGTGGGCGGCGAAGCCCGCACGATCGAGCAGCGCCTGTCGAAATCGGACTGGGTGGTCGGCGAACGCTTCTCGGCCGCCGACATGGTGATCTTTCCCGGCATCCAGCTTCTGCTGCGCGCCATGTCGAAGCCCGCGGCGGCCGTCATGCGTTCGCGGTTCCTGCCCCTCGATGTCTACTATCCGGCCATCGCGCGCTGGATACAGCGAGTCGAAACCTTGCCCGGCTACGAGCGCACGTATCCGCCGCACTGGCGCGAAGTCGCTGCCACACCGATTGCGCCGGTCCCGGCCGGCGGACACCCGTAGTCATTTCGGGCTAGCCGCTCGCGAGGCGGCTGTGTAACCTCGACACCTTCGCCCGAGCGCGGGCCTGGACGTCGTCCGTTACCAAAGAAAGTGTCATGAGCAATCACAAGATTCACGTGCAGTTTCCCGGCCGGCTCGTCTTCATCGGCTTCGGGAGCATCGGCCAGGGCGTGCTGCCGCTCATCCTGCGCCACGTCGGCATCAAGTCCGAACGCATCACGATCGTCACGGCCGACGACAACGGCAAGCGCGAAGCCGAGCAGTACGGCATCAAGCTCATCAAGGAACCTCTGACGCGCGACAACTACCGCCGGGTGCTCGACCCGCTGGTCGGCCGCGGCGATTTCGTGCTGAACCTGTCGGTGGACGTTTCGACGATCGCGCTCATCAAGCTGTGCATCGAGAAGGGCGCGCTCTATCTCGACACCTGCATCGAACCCTGGCCCGGCGGCTACACGGACCCGGCGATCCCGCTCTCCAAGCGCTCGAACTACGCGCTGCGCGAAGAGGCGATGGCGCTCCGTGCCGCGAACCCGCGTGCACCGACCGCCGTGCTGACCCACGGCGCGAATCCGGGTCTCGTGCAGCATTTCGTGAAGCAGGCGCTCCTCAACATCGCGCAGGATACGAGCGTCGACGCGGGCAATCCGCAATCGAAGCAGGACTGGGCGAAACTCGCGCAGAAGCTCGGCATCAAGGTGATCCACATCGCCGAGCGCGACACGCAGGTGTCGAACACTCCGAAGGAGCCGGGTGAATTCCTGAACACCTGGTCCGTCGACGGCTTCGTCGGCGAGGGCTCGCAGCCGGCGGAACTTGGCTGGGGGACGCACGAGCGCAATTTCCCGCGCGATGGCCGCCGCCACGATTTCGGCACGCAGTGCGCGATCTACCTGAACCAGCCGGGAGCCGGGACGCGCGTCCGCACCTGGACGCCGCTCGCCGGGCAGTTCCATGGCTTTCTCGTCACGCACGGCGAGTCGATCACCATGGCCGACTTCTATTCGGTGAGGGACGGCGCGAACGTCGTCTACCGGCCGACCGTGCACTACGCCTATCACCCGTCGGACGCTGCGGTGCTGTCGGTGCACGAGTTCGCGGGCCGCAACTGGCGGTTGCAGGCCCGTCACCGGATCATGATGGACGACATCACCAAGGGGATCGACGAGCTCGGCGTGCTGCTCGCCGGCCACAAGAAGAATGCCTACTGGTACGGCTCGCAGCTCTCGATCGACGAAGCCCGCCGGCTCGCGCCGTTCAACAATGCGACCAGCCTGCAGGTCACGGTCGCGTGCCTCTCCGGCCTCGTCTGGGCCATCGAAAATCCGAGCATGGGCATCATCGAGCCGGACGAAATGGATTTCCGCCGCCACCTCGAGATCTGCATGCCCTACCTCGGGCCGGTCGTCGGCCAGTACACCGACTGGAATCCGCTCTTCGACCGCGGACGCCTCTTCCCCGAGGACCTCGACGAAACCGATCCCTGGCAGTTCAAGAACGTCCGCGTTATCTAGGGAGAGGAAAAGGGGACAGATTTATTTTCTCGAGGAAAAGGGGACAGATTTATTTTCTCGCGTATCTGGTGCGGACGCCCAGATATTCGAGAAAATAAATCTGTCCCCTTTTCCTCGAGAAAATAAATCTGTCCCCTTTTCCTCTTTTCCTCTTATCTCGTCAACGGACGGCTGCCGTACGCAATCTCGACGATGACGTAGGTTTTTGCGCCGGCGGGCAGCGCCACGGTGATTTCCGCGTCGAGTGATTTTCCGAGAAGGGCGCGGCCGAGCGGCGAATCCATGCTGATGTAGTCGCGTTCCAGGTCGAATTCGTCGGGCCCGACGATGCGATAGGTCGCGAGCGTGCCGGCGTCGTCCTCGATGCTTATCCAGGCGCCGAAGAAAACCTTGCGCGGATCCGACGGCGGCTGATCGACGACGCTCATGCCGTCGAGCCGCTTTCTGAGGAACCGCACGCGGCCGTCGATTTCGCGCAGGCGCCGCTTCCCATAGATGTATTCCGCGTTTTCCGAGCGATCGCCCTGCGCCGCGGCCTCGCTCACGGCTTGTGTAACCGCCGGCCTTTCCACGCTCCAGAGTTGATCGAGTTCCGCGCGTAAACGCGCCGCACCTTGCGGGGTGATGTACTTCGAGCCGGGCCGGTCGGGCAGACGAAAACGGGGCATGTGCTTCGTGACCTGCTTCACACGGCATGGGGGTGATATGGGCGGGTAGTCACAGATTGCCCGCCCGCCCGTCTTTAATCTGCCACCCCATGGGCGTCAAGTACTACACCCATTTCCTGATGAGCGAAGAGCAGCAGCCTTCGCCCAGCGAATTCAGCGGCGTCGTCGAGCTGAACCGCGTGCCGATCGCCCAGGGCGACCTGCAGGAAGTGGCGACGATCCTGGCGAGGAGCCTCGATATCGATCTCGACGACATACGGATCCTGCACTGGTCGCGGCTGCACTAGAGCGGCGCCACACGAATCCCCTAGCGGACTTTCCATCCCTTCGTAAAGTCCGCTTTTTCCGACCCTGAGCGAAAGCTTGGGGTCTTTTTTTTCGTGCGCCAGCGGGTACACCATGACGCATGGCCTTCAAGGACCATTTCTCGAAGCAGTCCGCCGCCTATCGCCAGTTTCGGCCGACTTATCCGCCGGAACTCTATGCGTATCTCGCGACGCTCGTGCCGCAGCGCTCGGTCGCCTGGGATTGCGCAACCGGCAACGGCCAGGCGGCGGTCGGTCTCGCACGGCATTTCCCGCTGGTGGTCGCGACGGACGCGAGCGCAGCGCAGCTCGCGCAGCGTCAATCCCACGACCGGATCGCGTACGCCTGCGCCACGGCCGAGCGCGTTCCGCTCAAGGATCGCAGCTGCGACCTCATTACCGTCGCACAGTCGGCGCACTGGTTCGATCATCCTCGCTTCCACGCAGAGGTCTCGCGCGTCGCCCGGCCTGAGGCCACGCTTGCCATCTGGACCTACGGTCATTGCACGGTAGACGCGGGCGTCGACGCCGCGGTGAGCGGCTTCAATCGCGACCTCGTCGGGAAATACTGGCCGCCGGAGCGGCACTACGTGGATTCGGGTTACCGCACGCTGCCGTTCCCATTCCCGCGTCTCGAGCCGCCGCCGTTCGCCTTGTCGGTGGAGTGGGGCGCGGAGGATCTCGTGCGCTACATCGGCACCTGGTCTGCGGTGGGCCGTTACCGGGACGCGGCCGGCAGTGATCCGCTGCCGGCGCTGCGCGACCGATTGGCGGTATCTTGGGGCGATGGAACAACAAGACGCGTGAGCTGGCCGCTGCACCTGATCGTCGGCCGCGTCGCGAGCATCCGCTAGCTTCTTTATACTTCGCGCCCCTCGCGGCGCGCCGCTTCAATCAGACCATCCAGACAGGAGTTGGGTAATGACACGTGTACGGGTCCGTTCCGCTGCGGCCTTGGGCGCCGCGTTGGCCGCCACCGCGATGCTGCTTTCCGTTTCGACGCGAGGCGCCGCTCCGGCACTCGGGTCCGGCATCGACGCCTCCGGTTTCGACACGAGCGTCCGGCCGCAGGATGACTTCTTCCGCCACGTGAACGGCGGCTGGATCGCGAAGACCGAGATCCCGGCCGACAAGTCCAACTACGGCTCGTTCACGATCCTGGCGGACAACGCGGAGCGCGACCTGCGCGCCATCATCGAAGAGGCGGCGAACGACAAGCAGCACGCCAAGGGCTCCGACTCGCAGAAAATCGGCGACCTGTACGCGAGCTTCATGGACAAGGACCGCATCGAGAAACTCGGCGCCAGGCCGCTGAAGCCCGAGTTCGCGAAGGTCGATGCCATCAAGGATCGCGCGGGACTCGTGCGCTACCTGGGTGTCGCGCAGCGCGCGAACTACAACGTGCCGCTCGGATTCTTCGTCGCGCAGGACGCGAAGGACACGACCCGCTACATCTCCTACTGGAACCAGGGTGGCCTCGGCCTGCCGGACCGTGACTACTACCTGAAGGCCGACGAGAAGTTCGTCGGTTATCGCGACGCCTACGTCAAATACGTGCAGCATGTGCTGGAACTTGCCGCTCTCCCGGACGCGCAGGCCTGCGCGCAGCTGATCCTGAAGCTCGAGACGCGCCTCGCCGAGGTGCAGTGGTCACGCGAGCAGAATCGCGACGCCGTGAAGACCTACAACCGGTACACGGTGGCCGACGCCAGCAAGCTCACGCCCGGATTCGACTGGGCTGCCTTTCTCGGTGCCGTGCAGGCGCACACCGATGCGGTCGTGATCCAGCAGCCGACCTATTTCAGCGCGCTCGCCAAAATCCTGGACGACGTGCCGCTCGCCGACTGGAAGGTCTACCTCAAGTACCACGTGATCGACGCCACGGCGCCGAACCTGAGCGATGCCTTCGTCACGGCGAACTTCGACATGTATTCGAAGGCCCTGCGCGGCAATCCCCAGATTCGCGACCGCTGGAAGCGCGGTGTCGCGGTCGTCGAGAGTGGCTTGGGCGAAATGGCGGGCAAGCTCTATGTCGAAAGGCATTTCAAGCCGGAAGCCAAGGCGCGCATGGACCAGCTCGTCAAGAACATCCTCGGCTCGATGAATACGGGCATCGACAATCTCGCCTGGATGGGCCCGGACACGCGGAAGCGGGCCCATGAGAAGCTCGCGAAGTACACCGTCAAGATCGGCTATCCCGACAAGTGGCGCGACTATACGAAGCTCGAGGTCCGCGCCGGCGATCACTTCGGCAACGTCATGCGCGCCGTCGAATTCGAGAACAACCGCCAGCTCGCGAAGCTCGGCGGCCCGATCGACCGCACCGAGTGGGGCATGACGCCGCAGACGATCAACGCCTATTACAGCCCGGTTGCGAACGAGATCGTGTTCCCGGCGGCGATCCTGCAGCCGCCGTTCTTCAACGTCGACGCGGACGACGCCGCGAACTACGGCGGCATCGGCTCGGTCATCGGGCACGAGATCAGCCACGGCTTCGATGACGAAGGCCGCGAATACGACGGCGACGGCACGCTCAACAACTGGTGGACGGACGAGGACGACAAAGCGTTCAACGCACGCGCGGACAAACTGATCGCCGAGTACGAAGGTTTCAGCTCCGTGCCGGGCCATCACCTGAACGGCAAGCTCACGCTCGGCGAGAATATCGGCGACCTGTCGGGCATGGCGATCGCGTACGCGGCCTACCAGCGCTCGCTCGGTGGCGCCGCCGCACCTGTCATCGAAGGATTCACCGGCGATCAGCGCTTCTATCTCGGCTTCGCGCAGGTCTGGCGGCGCAAGTATCGCGAGGCGGACCTGATCCAGCGTATCTCGACCGATCCGCACAGCCCGGCGGAATTCCGGGTGAACGGCATCGTCGTCAACCTCGACCCGTTTTACGCCGCGTTCGGCGTGCAGCCCGGCGACAAGATGTACCGGGCTCCGGAAGAGCGCGTCAAAATCTGGTAGATCCCTTGAAGTTCCCGTCACCGCCGTCACAATCCGGCGGCAGTGACGCTGAACTAACAAGGAGTCTTCCCATGCGCAGGCTGCTCTGGCTCGCGCCGCTCGTCGCGGTGCTCATCTCCGGTTGCGGTTACAACAAGCTCGTCAGCCAGGATGAGGGCATCAAGGCCGCCTGGTCGGAAGTCGTGAACCAGTATCAACGCCGCGCCGATCTCATCCCGAATCTCGTCAACGTGGTGAAGGGCTACACGCAGTACGAGGAGAAGGTGCTCACGGAAGTGACCGAGGCGCGCAGCCGCGTCGGCGGCATCAACGCGACGCCCGAGCTCGTGAACGACGAGGCCGCCCTCAAGAAATTCCAGCAAGCGCAGGGTGCGTTGACCAGCGCATTGTCACGGCTCCTTGTCGTCGTCGAGCGCTATCCGGATCTCAAGGCGAGTGCGCAGTTCCAGGACCTGCAGGCGCAGCTCGAGGGCACGGAAAACCGCATCACCGTTGCGCGCGGCCGTTACATCGACGCGGTCAAGGAATACAACACGACACGGCGCTCGTTCCCGATCAACCTGACGGCTGGCATGTTCGGCTTCCAGGAGAAGGCGAACTTCTCGGTCGAGAACGAGGCGGCGATCTCCAAGCCCCCTGCCGTGGACTTCAACGCGCCGGCGCAGCCCGAAAAGCCGACCGGAAACTAGGCAGCGGCGTCGCGGCAGGCCGAGCCCGTGTCGAACGCACTTCGCGTCCTCGCCGGCGTGGTCCTCGCCGCGCTCGCCGCGCTCTCGACGGCCCGGGCGGATCAGCCCATTCCGGAACTGCGCTCGCCCGTGACGGACGTGGCGGGTGCGCTGACGGCGGCGCAGGCCTCGGCGCTCGAGGCGAAGCTGCGGGCATTCGAGGCGCGCAAGGGCGCGCAGATCGCGGTCCTCATCGTCCGCACGACCGATCCCGAGACCGTTGAACAGTACGCGCGGCGCGTGCTCGATGTCTGGAAGCTCGGCCGCAAGGGAGTCGACGACGGCGCGCTGCTGCTGGTCGCGGTCGACGACCACAAGCTGCGCATCGAAACGCAGTACGGACTCGAGGGCGTACTGCCGGATGCGATCGCGAGCCGCATCATCCGCGAAACCATCGTGCCGCAGTTCAAGGCCGGGAATTTCAACGACGGCATCGAGAGCGGCGTCGATCGCATGCTCTCGGTCATCGACGGCGAGCCGCTGCCGCCGCCCGAGCCCAGGTGGAAGCACGAGAGCTGGCAGGACGGACTGCCGGTCGTCCTGATCCTGTCGATCGTGATCGGCGGCATCCTGCGCACGATCTTCGGCCGTGTCCTGGGATCCGTCGGCACCGGTGCGGCAACGGGCGTGATCACGTGGTTCATGACGGCGTTCCTGCCCGTCGCGATTGGAGCCGGTGTCCTGGGGTTCCTGATCGTGCTCATCACGGGCGCAGGTCCCGGGCGCTGGATGAGCGGCGGCCGCGGTGGCTGGGGCGGAGGCGGCTGGAGCAGTGGCGGCGGTGGTTGGAGCAGCGGTGGAGGCGGCGGCTGGAGTGGCGGTGGCGGTGGAGGCGGCGGCGGTGGCGCTTCCGGCGGCTGGTAGATGAACGCGAAACGCCTCATCCGTCATCTCTTCGCGACGCAGCGCGGCGTGCGCACCGCGTTCACTCGAACCGTGCTCGATGCCATTGAAAACGCCATTCGCGCGAGCGAGGCCACCCATGCCGGCGAAATCCGCTTCGTCATCGAGGGCGCACTGCACCCGGTGCCGATCTGGCGCGGCGTGTCGGCGGCGGAGCGCGCCAAGCGCGTATTCGCGGAGTTCGACGTCTGGGACACGGCGGCCAACAGCGGCGTCCTCATCTATGTGCTGATGGCCGATCGCGCGGTCGAGATCGTCGCCGACCGGGGCTTCGCCGGCCGCGTCGATCCGTCGGAATGGGGCGCGGCCTGTCGCGCGATAGAGACGGAATTCCCGCGTGGCCGCTATCGCGAAGGCGCGGTGGCGGGGGTCGAAGCGGTGGGGCGACTCATCGCGCGGCATTTTCCGGCACCGCAGGGTAATCCAAACGAACTGGCGGACCGGCCTGTAGTCCGATGACGGCATGCGGCGGATCATGGATAATTCCGGCATGAACGAACGCTTCAACGTCATCCGTACAGCCCGATGCATCGGTGGATGGATCCTTGCGGCCGCGCTCGCGGGCTGTTCGCTCTTCAACGGGCCCTGGAACAAGCCCGAGGAACCGCCGGCGCCGGCAGCCGCTCCCGTCGTCGAAGTGCCGAAAAATCCGCCGATGGCGACGCATAAATTCCAGTTCGACCCGGCGAAGGACGACGTGGTCGGCTATGTGCAGACGACCACTGCGACGGCGGACGACACGCTCCCGGACATCGCGCGCCGCTTCGACCTTGGCTATGAGGAGGTCGTACGCGCCAATCCGGGCGTCGACCCGTGGTTGCCGGGCGCCGGTCGCACGGTCGTGTTGCCAACTCAATACATCCTCCCCGAGTCGCCGCGCGAGGGCCTCGTCATCAATGTCGGCGCGATGCGGATGTATTACTTCCCGCCGCGCGAGCCCGGCGAGTTGCAGACGGTGTACACGCACCCCGTCGGCATCGGCAAGATCGGCTGGAATACGCCGGAAGGCTCGACCAGGATCATCGCCAAGGAAAAAGATCCGGTCTGGCGCGTGCCGGATTCGGTTCGCAAGGAACACCTCGAGAACGGCGAAGAACTGCCGGCCGTCGTGCCGCCGGGGCCGGACAATCCGCTCGGCAACCGCAAATTCACGCTCGCCTGGCCGACCTACCTCATTCACGGAACCAACAAGGCCTACGGCGTCGGCATGCGCTCGAGCCACGGCTGCATGCGCCTGTATCCGGAAGATGTCGAGCCGCTCTTTGACATGGTGCCGATCGGCACCAAGGTGACCGTGGTCAACCAGCCGTTCCTCTTCGGCTGGCACGAGACCGCGATGTATTTCCAGGCCTACGGCGTTTCGCAGGACGACACCAAGAGCTGGAGCCAGGCGGAAAAGAAACTGCTGAGCCGCACGATGGACGCGCGCCAGCGCAAGCGCCTGAAGGAACATTCGAGCGAGGTGCGCTGGGACGTGGTCAATGCGATGGGCCACGATCCGCGCGCCGTCGCCGTTCCGGTGACGACACCCGAAGCGTCGGTCGATTCGGTGCTCGCCGCGGCGAAGAAGGTCGACAACTTGCTGCCGGTCGGCTCGAACTGGAGCGGCAAGGATGAACTCCTGGTGAGCGAGCAGCAGTTCGAGCAGATGCTCTCCGACCGCGAACCGGGCTCCGAGGCGGCACCGGCGACCCCTGCCGCGCCGACGACTCCGCCGGCGGTGTCCAATCAATAGAGCGGCCCCGGACAGGGGCTTGCAGGACGCCGGCGGAACCCCCATGCCGGGGTTGTGTCACACGAGAGCCGTATGAACAGCAAGTTCTACACTTCGTTCGTAGTCGAAGCGCCGGGCACCGATCCGGAACGCCAGTTCACGGGCATCATCGAACTGCGCGGCCACGGCGGGGAACCGCCCGACGCCGACGAGATCGGCCAGCTGCTCGCGCGCAAGCTCAATCTCGAATCGGACCGGGTCCGCGTGCTGACCTGGTCCCGCCTGCACTGATCGCCGCGTGACCGAACCGCTGTCGGAGTGGCTGCGCGTGATGCTCGATGAGATCGCGCGCAAGCGTGCGGATGCCGAACGTGCCGGCACCGAGGCACGTGCCCGCGCCGCGGAACAGCCGGCCGCCGTCCGTCCGGCCAAGCGCGGTGACGCCAGCTCCCGAAAGAGCTGATCCGGCCATGATCCCGCTGCGCGACGAAAACCCCACGCGGATCGTACCGTTCGTCAATTACGGGCTGGTCGGACTCTGCGTCCTCGCCTTTCTCTGGCAGCTTACGCTCGGCGAGCACGGCGGCGAGCGCGCCATCTTCGCTCTGGGCGCTATTCCCGCGGTACTCCTCGGCCACGCGCAATTGCCGCCGGAATTCGGCGGCGTGCCACCGGCGCTCTCCATCCTGACGTCGATGTTCCTGCACGGCGGCTGGATGCATCTCATCGGCAACATGCTTTTTCTCTGGATCTTCGGCGACAACATCGAAGAGGCGATGGGGCGGGTGCGGTACCTGCTCTTCTACGTCCTGTGCGGCGTGGTCGCCGCCTTCTCGCAGGCGCTGCCGAACCCGCAGTCCGAAGTGCCGATGATCGGCGCGAGCGGCGCCATATCCGGCGTGCTCGGGGCGTATCTGATGCTGTTTCCGCACGTGCGCGTGCTCACGCTGATTCCGTTGGGTCTTGCGACCCAGCTCGTCCGCCTGCCGGCGATCTGGGTGCTGCTCCTGTGGTTCGGTCTGCAGCTCTTGAGCAACGTCTTCGGCGGCGAGGGCGGCATCGCGTTTTCCGCTCATATCGGCGGCTTCGTCGCAGGCGTGGTCCTCATCGGCCTCTTCAAGCGCCGTTCCGTGCCGTTCGGCTTCTCGCGACGTTAGGCTGGAGCGCGACGGCTCCCGAGCGCGCTCACGATGGACCCCGCGACGACCGCGAAAGCACCCACAACGGCGAGGCCATTGAGCGATTCGGGTCGCAGCAGCCCGGGCCAGAGGTGCTCGGTGAGCCACATGGCGCCGAGCGTGAAGATCGGCGCCGTCGCCAGCACCGCCCCGACCCTCGAAACCTCCCAGTGCTCGAGTGCCGCCGCGAAGGCGCCGTAGCCCGCCAGCGTGTTGAAGCAGCAGTACCCGACCGCGATCAGCTGGGCCGCCGGCACGTGGTGCAGCAGCTTCAGGTCGACCATCGGCAGCATGGCGACGGTTGCGCCGACGTAGATAAGCCAGAGAATCTGCTGCGCGCCGAGGGCGCGCAGCAGAAGTTTCTGCGCGATTCCGTACGCCGCCCAGACGATGGAGGCAAGCACCAGCAGCACGATGCCGATGAAGTAGCGGCCGCTCAGGCTCGCGATCTCCGCGAGCCGCTGGTTGAAGAAGAGCAAGAGGCCGGCGATCAGCACGACGAGGCCGATCCGCTGCGCAGTGCCGATCCGCTCCTGCATGAAGACGACGCCGCCAAGGAGCAGGAACATGGGAGCGAGCTGGATCACCGTCTGGTTGACGGTGGGCGAGGCGTACTCGAGCGCGTACGCGTACAGCAGGTAATTCCCGATGATTCCTGCCAGGGAGACCGCCAGCAGCAGCCAGACCTTGGGTTCCAGCCCCTTCAGTCTGGGGAGCGCGCCGCGCATGGCGAGCCAGCCGCCCAGAATGAGAGCCGACACGAGGAAGCGCAGCCAACTGACGGTTTGCGGATCGAACTGCACGAAGGCGACTTCGAGTCCGATCGGCAAGGTGCTCCAGACGAGCGACGTGATGAGCGCCAGAGCGAACCCGAGCTTCCATCGACCTGAGACTTGATGCACTCCATCCCTCCGCCAGCCTGTGCCGCATATGCTACAGTCCCGCGCGAATTCTTCCCGCCGGGAAAAGCATGGCCGAATTGCTCACTCCGGGCATACAGGTCGCCGAACAGTCAGGGCCCGATCACGCGATTCGACGCGCGAGCACGGCTGTCACCGCTTTCGTCGGCCGCGCGCTGCGCGGCCCCTGCAACCAGCCGGTTCCGCTCGCGAGCTTTGCCGACTTCCAGCGTCATTTCGGCGGACTGTGGCAGCCGTCCATGCTCGGCTACGCGGTCGAGCAGTTTTTCGAGAACGGCGGGCGCGAGGCGCTCGTCGTGCGGATTCCAACCGGCGCGCGGCCGAAGACGCTCACGCTGCCGGCCGGACACGAGGTCCTGACGCTCGAGGCGCTCTGCCCGGGCACGCGCGAGTACCTGCGCGCTTCGATCGACTACGACAACATCGGCGAGAACGAGGACGACTGCTTCAACCTGGTGGTGCAGCGGATCCGCACTCCGGGTTCGGAGTTCATCGACGAGCAGGAGACCTACCGGCGGCTGTCCGTCGACCCCGCCAACGGCCGCAACTACGTGCCGATCGCGCTCGCGGATTCGCGGCTGGTGCGCATGATCGGCGAGATGACGGTCGCGCGGCCGGACCGGACGCTGCATCCGCACGGCCGGCTCGCGGGTTACGTGCAATCGAATCCGGACGGTGACGACGGCGCGGCACCAACTGATTACGACATCATCGGTTCGGCGGTCGACGGCACGGGCCTGCATGCGCTGCGCGCGACCGACGGCTTCAATTTCCTTTGCATTCCGCCGCTCACGCGCGACGTGGACATCGGCCCGAGCGCGCTCGTGATTGCCGCGCGGCTCTGCCGCGAGCGGCGCGCGATGCTCATCGTCGATCCGCCGGCGGCATGGACGACGGCGAGCGAGGCGGTCGCGGGCATGCGCAATTGGCATTTCGCGAGCCAGAACGCGCTCATGTATTTCCCGCGGCTCGTCGCCTACGACCGGCTGCGGGGGCGTCATGAGACCTTTGCGCCAGGCGGCGCGGTGGCGGGCGTCCTGGCGCGACTCGATGAGACCTGGCCGGTCTGGTCACCGGCGGAAGGCGACGACGCACTGCTGCGCGCCGGCTATCGCCCACTCTTTGCCGTAGGGGAACCGGATCGGGTACGTCTCGCGCAGGCAGGACTCAATACGCTGCAGGCCGTGCGTTCGAGCGTGAGGCTCGGCCTGAGCCCTCGCACGCTCTGCGGCCCATCGGCCGAGTCACCGGACTGGAAGTACGTATCCGCGCGCCGGCTGGCGCTCTTCATCGAGCGGTCGGTCGAGCAAGGCACGCGCTGGATGGTGTTCGAACCGAACGGGCCGGACCTGTGGAAGCGGGCGCGGGCCCGTGTCGAGGAGTTCATGGCGGCGCTGGACGCCGCGGGCGCATTCCTCGGGAGCGACTCGAGCGAATCCTGCTTCGTGATCTGCGACGAACGCCTCAATGACGGCAGCCCGAAGATCGCTGGCAGTGTACGACTGCTGGTCGGCTTCGCCGCGGCCCGGCCCGGGGACTATCACACGTACCTGTTCACGCACAGCGCCGCCGGCAGCCGGACGGAGCGCGTGAGCTATAACCGGCTGCTCTCGCAGAGCTACCGGCTGGACGACGACGAGCCCGAGTACGAGACGACCATCCGCATCCGCGCCCTGCAGGCCTAGCGCGCCGAGATATACATCGTGATCACGGCGCGCACGACTTCCTTGCCGTCCGTGTCGACCGCCGTCACCGGCACGCCGACGTTCTCGCCGCCCGACCAGTCCGTCTTGTCGAGCCGCGCGGTCGCCGTCACGTCGGTCTTCGCCTTGCCCAGGTACTCGATCGTCATGCCGCGCGGAATCCAGCGCAGATCCGCCGGCAGCGTCGCTTCCATCATCATGCCGGCCGAGAGTTCGCAGAGATTGCCGATCGCGAGCGCGTGCACCGTGCGGATGTGGTTGAGAACGCCCCGGCGCTTGCGCATCGAGACCTCGCAGAAGCCCGGCCTGAGGGCGTGGAAGCGCGGCTCGATGGTCGAAAAGTAGGGCGCGTTGAGGCAGATGATCTCCGCGAACAGCCACTTGCCGAGCGGGCGGCGTGACAGGCGTTCATAGAGCTTCAACGCGCGGCTGGCCATGAACTGAAGTGCGCCTCGAGTCGATGGGTTCCCGCGAGTAATTCTACAGAGCCGCAGGAATTCGGCAGCGGTGATTCGAGCGGCGCGGCGCAGACTCCCGCCTGCAGCCAGCCGAGGAGTCACAAGGACGTGCGCACCCTGCGGAACCTGTTCGGTCTTTCCCCGGGCCGCCGATCGGCGAGTTCGGCGATGCACGCGCGCCGGCCTGCCCGCGCCACGCCGGCGAACCGCCGCCGGATTGCCGCGGCCGACAGCCTCTGGGCGCTGCTGAAATCACGCGAGTTTCGCGCCTGGCGGTTTCGCCGCCAGCACCCGCTCGGACCGTTCGTTGTCGACTTCGTGTGCGTCGAGCAGGCGCTGGTCATCGAGCTCGCCCCGGAATCGATCGTGCCCTCGACCGTTGAAGGGCAGGAGCGGCGCCGGCACTTCCTGGAGCAGCTCGGCTACCGCGTCCTGCGGTTCGCCGCCGGCGAGGTGCTCGATGACCTGCGGCAGGTTCGTCACGCCATCAGCCGCTGCCTACGATGAGTCGAGTCAGGCCCCGACGGGGCCTGAGCGTGTTTTCTCGTAGAATCGGCAAATGCTGCGCACCCGATTCGTCGTTTTTGCCATCGCCCTGCTGGTCGGCTGTGGCGTCAATCCGGTTACGGGCAAGAAGGAATTCAATCTCGTCGGCGAGGAAACGGAGCTCAAGATCGGCGCCGAGCAATACGTTCCCTCGCGCCAGATGCAGGGTGGGGATCTCGCCGTCGATCCCGAGCTCACGCGTTACGTCAGCGAAATCGGCCAGAAGCTTGCGGGCGCTTCCGATCGCAAGCTCCCCTACGAATTCTCCGTGCTCAACAACTCCGTGCCGAACGCCTGGGCGCTGCCCGGCGGCAAGATCGCGGTCAATCGGGGCCTGCTCACGCAATTGAACAGCGAGGCGGAACTCGCCGCGGTGCTCGGCCATGAGATCACGCATGCCGCCGCCCGGCACGGCGCGAAAAGCATGGAGCGCGGCATGTTCATGCAGGGCGCGGTCATGGCGCTTGCGATCGGCACGCACGACAACCAGTACGCGAACATGATCGTCGGTGGGGCAATGGTTGGCGCCCAGCTGGTCACGCAGCGCTACGGGCGCGAGGCCGAGCTCGAGGCCGATCACTACGGCATGGTCTACATGAAACGGGCGGGCTACGACCCGGGCGCCGCGATCGATTTGCAGCAGACTTTCGTCAAGCTCGAGCAGGGCAAGAAGGCGGGGTGGGCCGAAGGCTTGCTGGCGAGCCACCCGCCCTCCCAGGAGCGTGTCGACAAGAATCGCGAGACAGCCGCCAAGCTCGGCGCGGGCGGCGATCTCGGGCGCGACCGCTATCAGAAGGTCATGGCAAACCTGCGCCGCGACGATGCCGCCTACAAGAAGTACGACGAGGGAGTTGCGGCACTCAACAAGGGTGACGACGCGAAAGCGCTCGGTCTCGCCCAGGAAGCGGCAAAGATCGAACCGCGCGAAGGAAAATTCGCCGAGTTGATGGGCGATGTTGAGCTCAAGCGCAAGAACTACAAGGCGGCGCTCGATCACTACCAGCGCTCGCTCGCGTTGAACGGCGGCTACTTCAAGCCGTACCTGCAGAGCGCGATTGCACGCTACCAGCTCGGCGAGCGTGACCAGGCCAAGGCGCTCTTCACGAGGAGCATGGAGCTGCTGCCGACGGCCACGGCGTCCTACTACCTCGGGCGCTACGCGCAGGACGCGGGCGATACCGAGCAGGCTCTCAAGTACTACCAGCTGGCGGCCGGCTCGGATTCGGAAGTCGGCAAGGAGTCGGCCAGGCAGGCCGCCGTCCTCGACCTGCCGCGCAATCCCGGCAACTACCTCGCAGCGGAAGCGCGCGTCGACAAGAACGGGCAGCTGTTGATCGCGATCCAGAACCGGGCACAGGTTCCGGTCCGCGCCGTCGAACTGAGAGTCGCGATCACGAACCCAGCAGGTCAGGCGCTGCAAGGCCCGGTGCGCCTGACTTCGGGGACCAGGACGATCGCCGCCGGCCAGATCATCGAAATTCCGACGGGACTGGCCCCGATCACGACCCAGGCAGAGCTCGCAGCCGTCCGCTGGCAGTTCGACAAGGCCGCCGTCGCCCAGTAGAGAAAAAGGGGACACAGGAAAAAGGGGACAGATTTATTTTTCCGAGTATCTCGGCATTCGCACGAGAAATGCGGAAAAATAAATCTGTCCCCTTTTTCCTGTGTCCCCTTTTTCGCTCAGTCCTTGCGGCGGGTGAGCTCGATGGAGCGCTTGCGCTTGGCGGGGCCGCTGCGAGTCGGCGGGAGGAGGGCGGTGGCGGAGGTCTTGAGGCGTTCGAGTGCGTAGTGGTAGCCCGCGTCGATCGCCCGATCGAAAGCCTGCCAGTTCAACATGTCGATCTGCTCGAGCGGCGGCTGCAGCAGGAGGTCCGTCATGTCGCGACAGGCGAGCGTGTTCGCCGAGGTGTTGATCATGCCGGCGCGCCACAGGATCTGCAGGATGTTGACGCGCCGCTTCTTGCCGCGGAACCACTGGTAGATCTTCCAGAACGGCGGCACTTCCGCTTCGTCCATGTCGGTGCTGAAGGCGCGATCGGCGCCCACGTCGACGCCGACGATCGGCCCGCGGCCGAGTTCGCGCATCACGTCGACCGGCAGGTTGTTGATCGCTCCGCCGTCGACGAGCACCTCGCCCTTGTGAAAGACCGGCGGCAGCACGCCCGGAATGGCGACCGACGCACGCAGCCAGCGCCAGAGTTCGCCCGTGCGGTGAATCGAGCTGCGGCCCGTCGTGAGATTCGACGACACGCAGAAATACGGCAGCGGCAGATCTTCGATATCGATCGAGCCGAATTCCTGCCTGAGGAGCCGCCCGACCTTGCGACCGCGGACGAGCGACACGAACGGCAGGGTGTAGTCGTTCAGCGGATTGGTATCGACGAAGGTACGCTTGAAGCGTTCGCGCATGTCCTTCGAATCCCAGCCCGCGGCAACGCCCGCCGCCATGATGGCGCCGATGCTCGTGCCGCCGACCACATCGACCGGAATCCCCGATTCCGCGAGCGCCCGCACGATGCCAAGGTGCGCGAAGCCGCGCGCGCCGCCGCCCGACAGCACGAGGCCGACGCCGTTGCCCGTCAGGAGTCGCGAGACGCGCGCGACGTCCGCCGGATTGCGCACGTGGTGATGGTTGAGGCCCGGCTTCTGCGCGAGCCAGCGGCTGGCCGCGCCCGGCACGAATCCCTCTTCGTGCAGCAGCACGAGTTCGGCGCGCTGCATCGTGAGCCGCTCCTCGGCGAGGCTTGCGAGCACCGGCCACTCGCTCGCCGGATCGCCGGCGCGGGCGACGAGGAGCAGCGCGTCCGCCTGCCGCAGGCAGAGCTTGCTCCAGACGGTGGGCATGGGATCCGCCACGTACACGACGAAGTCATTCGCGCTTTCGACGTTGTTGAACCAATGGCTCGTGTGCTCGGCGCCGCGCACGCTCCAGACGAGTTCGCTGCGCGCGATGCGATTGAGCGCCTCGACGAATTCGGTCGCGAACCCGCCGACGTCGACGTCGATGCCCTGCGGAATGATCGTGAAGGTCTTCGGCGTCGCCCGCGAGGAGCGCACGGGCGTCTGGCTCGATTCGAGCCGGGCGACGGTGAGCTGCGCGATCTTGAGGAGCCCTTGCGGGTGGCTCAGCATCAGCCGTTCGAACGCGGCTTTGGAGAAGCGACCGACCTCCGTGTCGCGCAAGGCAACGACGGTGGCCGTGCGGAGCTTGCCCGAAATGAGCGCCATCTCGCCGACGGTCTCGCCGGCAAGCATCCGCCCGATCAATTGCAGGTGCCCGTCGGAGACCTTGCGGTAGGCGCCGAGACAGCCGTTGATCACGAAGTAGAGCGCGTCCGGCGCCTCGCCCGCTTCGAAGAGCGTGCGCCCGCCGGGAAGCGAAAACCATTCGATCTCGCTGGCGATCTCGCTCAGGACCGCGACCTCGAGGTCGCGAAAGAGCGGGAGCGAGGCGAGCATGCCGAGGACGCTGCGTCCTTCGATCGCCGTCTCGACGATGGTTTCATGCTCGAGGCTCATGCGACCATTGTTCGGGCGCCGTCCCCGTAAGAAGCGGACTCGGGTCACATTTCGGCGTCGGAGCGCTATTCTAAAGCCCATGGCGGACGAACCCACGCAAAACTACCCCGGTCCCGAGCGCCGCGCGCCTCATCCCGCGCCCCGGGCCCGCAAGACCCTCAAGTGGACGATCATCGTCGGCGCGGTGCTCGGCTTCGGCATCCTTTTCTACCTGAACGTGCTGCTGCAGCGGGTAATCGACAAGACCAATGCGGTCGCCTCGCCCGCGGATGCGGTGCGGCTCGTGCAGTGGCTGAAGGTGATGAGCGTCGTGATGGGCGTATCGATGGTCGGCGTCGCGATCTGGATCGCGCACTTCTCCTGGCGCATCAGCACGACGGCCGTCTATCCGCCGCCGGGCTCGCGGCACATCAAGCCGAAGCGCGTGCTGCGCGGGCAGCCGGCGCGCTTTTTCAGCCTGATCGGTTATTTCATCGCCGCCGTCCTCGGCTGTTCGGGCCTCGCGCTCGTACCGATCGTGTGGCGCCTGCTCGGCAAGCTCGGCACGCCGGGCTGAGGCGTTTACGAAAAAGTGATGCGAACCGCGCATTTGTCGCGGTATCGCGTCACGCGCCCGCCATTGACCCGGTGCTATGATCCGGCGCACTGCGCATGAACGCGCCGAGTGAACAATGGCAGAGCGTTACGTCGTTTTTTCCCACGGCAAGGAAAGCGGTCCCTGGGGCGCGAAAATTTCCGCGATGGCGGAAATCGCCCGCAGCGAAGGCTTCGAGCCCGAGTCCGTGGATTACCAGGGCATCGAAGATCCGGATGACCGTGTCACCCGGCTCCTGAGTTTCTGCAAGGACCTGCGCGGTTCACTGGTGCTCGTCGGCTCGAGCATGGGCGGCCACGTTTCCACCGCGGCGGCGCCGCTCCTGCAGGCCCGCGGCATGTTCCTGCTCGCGCCCGCCTTCTACATGCCGGGGCACGAAGCGCAGACGCCGAAGCCGCCGAAGATTCCGATCACGATGGTGCACGGCTGGAAGGACGACATCGTGCCGGTCGAGAACAGCATCCGCTTCGCGAAACAGTATGGCGCGACCCTGCACATCATCGACGCCGACCATCGCATGCAGGACCACATCGCGCAGGTCAACTACCTCTTCGAATACTTCCTCGTCACCCTCGAAAAATTTCTGTAGCGCGACCGCCTCCACGCGCCGGGGATCCGG
This sequence comes from Steroidobacteraceae bacterium, assembly GCA_035644395.1. Taxonomy (GTDB): domain Bacteria; phylum Pseudomonadota; class Gammaproteobacteria; order Steroidobacterales; family Steroidobacteraceae; genus JBGPLJ01. The sequence continues at coordinate 41,381 of DASQOR010000040.1, read as the reverse complement.
ATGGCGGGAGGTGTCTGGCAAACCGGTCGGGCGATGTTTGCGGGCAGGACTTTCAAGGTCCGGGAGTCAGGATCGGGAGGCCCTTTCGGGACCGCCGTAAATACATCCCTGTAGTCTTCGGAAAAAACATCCTGTTTTTTTACGATCCCGAAAGGGCCTCCCGATCCTGACTCCCTTCGCGCTGGAGCCAGCCGCTGACACGGCACCTCCCGGTACCCGGCTTCGCGTCACTCAATAGCGTCGTCGGATGGCCCTGGCGGCGATACGGTCGATGAGGCCCGGCGCGATGAGCTTGAGCCAGCGGCCGATCCGGCCGCGCGCGGACAGGATGGCAAGCCGCTTGCGCCGCTCGATGGCGTTGACGATGTGAGCCGCGCATTGCGCGGCCGTCATGAGGCGTGACGTCTGCATGGGGCTTGCGCCGAGCGGCTTGCCGTCCGGCCCGATGGCCCGCTTGTGCGTTTCGCTCAGCACGAAATCCGGCGCGACGATCGTGACACCGACGCCGCTGCCCGCAAGCTCGATGCGAAGCGATTCCATGAAGCCGACGACCGCGTGCTTCGATGCCGCGTAGGCCGTGCGCTCGGGAACCCCGGTGAATGCGGCGACGCTCGCCACCGTGACGATGAGGCCCCGCGAAGCCTTGAGCGCTGGCAGCGCGTGTCCGGTCAGGTGCACCGCGCCGAGGTAGTTCACCTTCAGCAGCTCGTCGAAGATCGACAGGTCGCTGAGCGCATCGAACCGCGACCACATCGTGCTGCCGGCATTGTTGACGAGCACATCGAGACCGCCAAGCTCGGTGAGCGCGTGCTCGACGAGAAGCCGGCAGTCGCCCGGTTTCGACACGTCCGTCGTCTGAATGGCGACCTGTACACCCGCTTTCACGCACGCATCGGCCACTTCGCGCAGCCTCACGGTGTCACGCGCGGCGAGCACGAGCCTTGCACCGCGACTTGCCAGGGCGAGCGCCAGCGCTTCGCCGATGCCGGCGCTGGCACCGGTGATCACGATGCGCTTGCCCTCGAGCTGCCTGCGGTCTGTCATTTGGGTTTAAACTCGCGCCATGCGAATCTGGATCAGCGCATGGTTCTTGGCAATAGCGATCGGCGGCTGCGGCTCGAGCCCGCCGCCCGATCAGCCGGCCGCCGACAAGGACCCGCCCAGGGAAACCGTTCTCGACGACATGATCAAGACCGAGGATCGTGCGAAAGCCGCGGGTGCACAGGTCGAGGACCGGGTGAATCAGCTCAACAAACAGCTCGACGTGCAGGAAGGCGGTGATGCGGGCCCGCAAGATCCCGACGCATCGCCGAATCCACCGCCCAACCCTTGAGTCCCGGCCCGTGACCCCGGACCCCTGGCAATGAGTCGCACAGCAGCGGCGCCCACTTGGTGGGTCTACGTTGTGCGGGCGGCCAACGGCTCCCTCTACACCGGCATTACGACGGACCTCGAGCGCAGGCTCGCCGAGCATCGGTCGGGCCGGAGCGGCGCCCGGTTCTTCCGCACGTCGCGCGCGCAACGCGTCGTCTATTCCGAGACGGCCCGCGATCGCTCGAGCGCGTCGCGCCGGGAGGCCGAGATCAAGGGACTGAAGCGCGCGGAGAAGCTGGCACTGGCAAAAAGGGGATAAACAAAAAGGGGACACAAAAAAAGGGGACAGATTTATTTTTCCGAGTATCTCGGCGTTCGCTCGAGAAATACGGAAAAATAAATCTGTCCCCTTTTTGTGTCCCCTTTTTGCTAGATGCCGCCGCGGGTCAGGCTGAGCGGATCGAGCAGGCGCCTGAGTTCTTCGCGCGACATGCCGGTCATTTCTTCCGCCACCTCGAGGATCGGCCGTCCTTCCGCGTAAGCTTTTTTCGCGATCGCCGCGCCCTTGTCATAGCCGATCACGTTATTGAGCGCGGTCACGAGGATGGGATTGCGCTCGAGCGCGCGCGCGATCGCGGCCGGATTGGCCTTGAAGCCCGCGATCGCGCCGTCGGCGAGCGCCCGTATGGAATTCGCGAGCAGGCGAATGCTTTCCAGCAGGTTGTACGCGATCACCGGCAGCATCACGTTCAGCTGGAAATTGCCTGCCTGGCCCGCGATCGCGATGGTCGTGTCATTGCCCATCACCTCGGCGCAGGCCATGAGGGCGGCTTCCGCGATCACGGGATTGACCTTGCCCGGCATGATGCTGCTGCCCGGCTGCAGGGCGGGCAGGGCGATCTCGGCAAGCCCCGCGAGCGGGCCGCTGTTCATCCAGCGCAGGTCGTTGGCGATCTTCGTGACGCTGACCGCAATCGTGCGCAACTGGCCGGACACTTCGACCGCGGCGTCCTGCGACGACATCGATTCGAAGTAGTTGCGGCTCGGAATGAAGGCGACCGTCGTCAGTTTCTCGAGCTCGTCGCAGAAGAAGGCGGCGAAATCCGCATGGGCGTTGATGCCGGTGCCGACGGCCGTCCCACCCTGGGCGAGCGCGAGCAACCGGGGCTCGGTCGACTTGAGCCGCGCGCGGCCGTTCTCGAGCTGCGTGCGCCAGCCCGACAACTCCTGGCCGAGCGTCACCGGCATCGCGTCCATGAGGTGGGTGCGTCCGGTCGTGACGATGGCGCCGACCTCCCGCTCCTTGGTCTTGAGGACCTCGCAGGCATGGTCGAGCGCAGGCAGCAATTCCTCGCGCAGCGCGAGCACGGCGCTCACGTGGATCGTCGTCGGGATCACGTCGTTGCTGCTCTGGCACAGGTTCACGTGATCGTTCGGATGCACGGCGCGGCCCAGCCGACCGCTTGCGAGGTGTGCGATCACCTCGTTCGCATTCATGTTGGTGCTCGTCCCGGAACCCGTCTGGAAGACGTCGATCGGGAACTGCTCGAGGTGCCGGCCACCAGCGATTTCGCCGGCCGCGGTGTCGATCGCCCGGGCGAGGGCGGGATCGAGGAGCTTCAGCCGCAGGTTCGCCTTCGCCGCGGCTTGCTTGACGAGCGCGAGCGAGGCGATGAACCTTGGCGGCAGCTTGCGCCCGCTGATCGGAAAGTTATCGACCGCCCGCTGCGTCTGTGCGCCCCACAGCGCGTCCGCGGGCACCTTGAGTTCGCCCAGGCTGTCGCGTTCGGTTCTGGAAGCTTTCGTCACTTCGGCGTGCCTTGAGAAAATCTTAGCATCAGAATGAAACCCATGCCGGAGCCGAAAAACAGGTCGGTCCCCTTTTCGCTGCGCAAGTTCGTCACGATGTGGGTGCGCGTCAAGGTCGCGCCCGAGGACATCGCCGGGCGGCTCGCCGGCCGTGGCCGCCCGGTCTGCTACGTGCTGGAGCACGACAGTCTCTCGGATTTCCTCACGCTGCAGGACGTTTGCGTCGCGCGCGCACTGCCTCGCCCGTCGCGGCGGCTCAATTTCGGCCCCCTGACCCAGCCGCGCTCGGTCTTCTACATGGAGGCGCGCACGGGGTTCCTGCGCCAGCGCGTCGACCGGCGCGTGCCCTCGCTCCTCAGGGAACTCATCGCCCACGCGCGCGACAACCCCGAACTCGACCTCGACATCGTGCCGGTCGCGATCTACTGGGGGCGCGCGCCGCAGAAGGAAGGCTCGCTGCTGCGGCTGCTCTTCACCGAGAACTGGGCGTTCGTCGGCCGCATCCGCAAGTTCCTCACCGTGCTCGTCAATGGCCGCAACGTCGTGCTGCAATTCGGCGATCCGGTGACGCTGCGCAGCCTCTTCGACGACGGCATCGAGGAGAGCCGGGCGATCCGCCGCGCCTCGCGCGTGCTGCGGGCGTACTTCCGCAATCAGCGCGACGCCACCATCGGGCCCGACCTTTCCCACCGGCGCACGATCGTCGCGCAGGTGCTGCGCACGCGCGCCGTCCGCCAGGCCGTGCGCCAGGAGATGCGGGACCGCAAGCTCACGCGCCGCGAGGCGCTCGACAATGCGAAGAAATTCGCCGACGAGATCGCGGCGAACTATTCGCATGCGTTCGTCTCGGTCGGCGCGCGCCTCCTCGCACGTGTCTGGAACCGCCTGTACGACGGCGTGATCGTGCGCCACCTCGATGTGCTCGCGCGCGCGGCGGACGGCGTCGAGATCGTCTACGTGCCCTGCCACCGCAGTCACATGGACTATCTGCTGCTCTCCTACGTGATCTTCCAGAGCGGCCGGGCGGTGCCGCACATCGCCGCGGGCGTGAACCTGAACATGCCGGTGATCGGCCGCACCCTGCGCAAGGGCGGCGCCTTCTTCATGCGGCGCTCGTTCAAGGGCTCGACGCTGTACACCGCGGTTTTCATGAAGTACCTCGGTGTGATCATGGCGAAGGGCCATTCCATCGAATACTTCATCGAAGGCGGCCGCAGCCGCACCGGGCGGCTGCTCGCGCCGCGCACCGGCATGCTTTCGATGACGGTCCGCAGTTTCCTGCGCGACCCGAAGCGGCCGGTGATCTTCCTGCCGGTCTATTTCGGCTACGAGCGGCTGGTCGAGGGCGAAACCTACATCGGCGAGCTCACGGGCCAGGCGAAGCGGAAGGAATCGGTCGGCGGCCTCATGAGGACGCTGCCGAAACTGCGTCAGAAATTCGGCCACGTGTTCGTGAACTTCGGCGACCCGATCGATCTCGACGGCGTGCTCAGGCGCCACAACCCGGAGTGGCGCAGCCAGGCTCCGCTCGACGACAGCCGCCCGCCCTGGGTCGGCGCCGCGGTCGACGATCTCGCCAACGAGATCGTGCGGGCGATCAACAGCGCCGCCGCCGTGAACCCGGTGAATCTCGTTGCAACCGCGCTGCTCGCGACGCCGCGGCAGGCGCTGCTCGTCAACGACCTGGCGCGCCAGATCGATGCCTACCGGCGCCTGCTCGCCGCCGCCCGCTACAGTGCCCGCGTCACGGTCTGCGAGGAGGACGGCGAGGCCTGCATCCGCTACTGCGAATCGATGGGCATCCTCGAGCGGCAGACGCACGCGCTCGGCGACGTCGTGCGCATGTCCGAGCGCAACGCCGTGCTGCAGACCTACTTTCGCAACAACGTGCTGCACCTCTTCGCGATGCCCTCGCTCATGGCCTGTTGCTTCGTCAACAACGCGACGCTGCGGACGCAGGACATCCACCGGCTCGCCTGGCGCATCTACCCGTACGTCGCCGAGGAACTCTTCCTGCAGTGGCGTGAAGACCAGGTGCCCGAAGTCGTTCAGGAGCAACTGCGGGTCTTCGTCTCACTCGGCCTCCTCACGATGACGGGCGACGGGACGCTCTGGAGCCGCCCGGCGGCGGCAACCGCGGAAGCCGTCCAGCTTTCGCTGCTGGCGCAGGCCACGATCCAGACCGTCGAGCGCTACTACCTCGCTATTGCCGTGCTGGTGAAGGCGGGCAGCGGCATGCTCTCGACCGCGGAGCTCACCGGCCGCTGCCACCTGATGGCGCAGCGCATGTCGATGCTCTACGGCTTCAACTCGCCGGAATTCTTCGATAAGGAGCTGTTCGGGAGTTTCATCGACCAGCTGCGACGGCGCGACGTCGTTCACGTGGACTCCGCCGGAAAACTGACCTTCAACGAGGTGCTCCTCAACGTGAAGATCGATGCGGAGCTGGTGCTCTCGGAGCAGATCCGCCACAGCATCCTGCAGGTGGCGCACAGCTGAGTGTTTTGCAGTGCAAACGCGGCCTGTTCGGGCCGACTCCTCGGCCGGTTTGCACTGTTATACTGCCCCGCCAAAGGCCATAGCTTCGCGTCAGCTGTCTACCAAAACCAACACAGGGCGCGCGGTGGCACGGTCCTCAAGAGATCGCAGCGCCAGGCCACCACAACGACACCATTCAAGTGGGGGGAAGCATGATGAATCATCCCGCAGCAGCGCAGCCCGGCCATCGGCGTGCCTGGTGTACCCTGGGTCTCGCGGCCGCACTCGGCAGCGCGAGCTTCGCCGCCCAGGCCATCGATTTCTCCAGCGACTCGGGCAACTTCACCGGCAGCTGGGACACGACGATCACCTATGGCCAGGCCTGGCGGGTGCAAAGTCCCGACTGCGACCTGATCGCGACGGCGGACGGCGGCTGCGGGCGCTCCCCGAACATCGACGACGGCAATCTCAATTACTCGACCGGCACCGTGAGCCGGGCATGGAAGATGGTCACGGAGGTTGCGCTCAAGACCGAGCACTACGGTGTATTCATCCGCGGCGCCGGCCTCTATGACCAGGAGGTCGAAGACAGCCCGACGGAGCGCACGCCCATCTCGAGTTCCGCGAAGCACCTCGCGGGTTCCTACGCGCGCCTCCTCGACGGCTTCGTCTACGGCAAGTGGGACCTCGGCACGCATCCCTTCGAGCTGCGCCTCGGCAAGCAAGCCGTGAGCTGGGGCGAGAGCACGTTCATCCAGGGCGGCGTCAATACGCTGAATCCCTTCGACGTCTCGGCGCTGCGGGTGCCGGGGAGCGAGCTGAAGGAGGCGTTCCTCGCGCAGAACATGGTGTTCGCGAGTTTCGGGCTGAGCGAAAATCTCACGCTGGAAGGCGTGTACATGCTCGATTGGGATCCGACGCAGCCGGAACCGGCGGGCACCTTCTTCAGCACGAATGACTTTGCGCCGCGTGGCGGCCACAAGGTCGTGCTGGGGTTCGGCGCGTTCAGCGACCAGGGAGTCGATTTCACGCCGCTCGGCGGGCCGTACATCGCGAATTTCCAGCAAGTGCCGCGCGCCGAGACCATCGAGCCGAGCAAGAGCGGCCAGTTCGGGGCGGCGCTGCGCTGGTTTGCGCCCGACTTCATGAACGGCACCGAGTTCGGTTTCTACTTCACCAAGTACAACAGCCGCCTGCCGCTCATCTCCGGCAACACCGGTACCCAGGTGGGCATCGGCAACGCCTGGGGCGCGGCCAATTCCGTGCAGGCTGCGGCGCTGGGTCTCGCGGCCGGCCTGCCGCCGGCCACGGCCATCGCCATCGGCGCGAACCAGGGCTTCAATGCCGCGGCGTCTCAAGGCGGCAACCTCTCGGCCGCGCAAGCGCAGGCGTACGCGACCATTGCAGTGAATACGGCGCTCGCCGGCGGCAACGTCGCGGCGCAAGCGACGAACCTTGCAACACATGAGTACGCGCAGACCGCGAGCTACTTCACCGAATACCCGGAGGACATCAAGCTCCTCGGTGTGAGCTTCAACACGCAGCTGCAGCGCACGGGCATCGCGTTACAGGGCGAGTTGACCTATCGCATGGATGCGCCGATCCAGTACGACGACGTGGAATTGCTGTTCGGCGCGCTGACGCCCTTCGAAGCCGGGCTGGCAGCGCTGCAGGGTGTCACGCTGCCGACGACTTGTCCGGCCACTCCGGGCCCGGCCGCGACGCTCAACGCCTGCGGCCAGCTCGGCGGCTTCGGGCTCAACCAGAAAGTGCAGGGCTGGGACCGCCACGACGCCATCCAGGTGCAGATGACGGCAACCAAGGCGTTCGCCAACGTGCTGGGCGCCTCGCAGATGGTGATCGTCGGTGAAGTCGGCCTCACGCATTTCCAGGGCCTCGCGGACAAGCTCACGGGCGGCCCGAACGGCCAGGGCCTGCGCTACAACGGCCCCGGCACGTCGGTCAGCGGAAACTTTCCGCTCGAGGGCAAGCATTTCAACGAAGTCGAACCGCAGGACCGCTTCGCGGACGCGACGTCCTGGGGCATTCGCCTCGCTGGTCGCTTCGATTACCTGGGCCTCGTCGGTCCGTGGAACGTGAGCCCGCGCTATTCCCTGCAGTACGACATCGGCACGACGCCCGGGCCCGGCGGCAACTTCGTCGACGGGCGCATCGCCGCCACGGTCGGCGTCAACCTGAACCTGCAGAGCCGCTGGGATGTGGATTTCAACTACACGAGCTACAGCGGCGCCGGCCGCTGGAACGATCTCAACGACCGCGATTTCCTCGCGGCGAGCCTCAAGTACTCCTTCTGAGCGCGGGAGAATCACCATGCAGACCAGAAAAGTAATGGCAGCGCTCGGCGCCTGCGCTCTGACCGCCGCGCTCATCGCCGGCATCCCGGCGGCGAACGCCGGCATAACCGCCCAGGAGGCGGCGCGTCTTGGCGCGGATCTCACGCCGCTCGGCGGGGAAAAAGCCGGCAATGCCGCGGGCAGCATTCCGGCGTGGGACGGAGGCCTCCTGTCGTCGGCCAAGGCGGGCTTTGCAAACTTCCAGCCGGGCGGCCACCACCCCGACCCGTACGCCGGCGACAAGCCGCTCTTCACCATCACCGCCGCGAACATGAATCAGTATGCGGACAAGCTGACGGAAGGGCACAAAGCGCTTCTCAAGGCCTACAAGGATTACTTCATCCAGGTCTACCCGACGCATCGCAGCGCCGCGGTGCCCCAGCGCATCTACGACGCGACCAGGCGCATCGCGGAGACGGCGACGCTCGCCGAAGGCGGCAACGGCGTGCACGGCGCGGCGATCGGAATTCCGTTCCCGATTCCGAAGTCAGGCGTCGAGGTGTTCTGGAACCACGTGCTGCGCTATCGCGCGGACAAGGCGCAGCGGATCATCGGCCAGGCACCGGTTTCCGCCAGCGGCACGTACACGCTGGTGAAGTTCCGCGACGAGTTCTACGTCGCCTACAGTCTCGAGGGCGCGACCGAGCAGAACCTCGACAACGTGATCCTCTATTTCATCCAGGAAACGCTGGCCCCGCCGCGCCAGGCGGGCGAGATCCTGCTGGTGCACGAGACGCTCGACCAATCGAAGGAAAACCGGCGCGCCTGGCTCTACAACCCGGGCCAGCGCCGCGTGCGCCGTGCGCCGGACGTCGCTTACGACAATCCGGGCACGAACGCGGAGGGGCTCAGGACCTCCGATCAGTTCGACATGTATAACGGCAGCCCGCAGCGCTACAACTGGACGCTCGTCGGCAAGAAGGAGATGTACGTACCGTACAACTCGTACACCCTTCACAGCGACAAGACGAAGTACGCGGACATCATCAAGCCGCAGCACATCAACCAGGATCTCGCGCGCTACGAGCTGCATCGCGTATGGGTGGTCGACTCCGTGCTCAAGCCCGGTGTCAGCCATCTGTACAAGCGGCGCACGCTGTATGTGGACGAGGACAGCTGGCAGATCCTCGCGGTCGACTGCTACGACACGCGCGATCAGCTCTGGCGCGTGCAGGAAGGCCATGTGATCGAGTACTACGACGTGCCATCCTTCTGGACGACGCTCGAACTGGTCATGGACCTGCAGAGCCGCCGCTACCTTGCGCTCGGCCTCGACAACGAGGACTCGAAGACCTACAACTTCAACATCAAGCGGACGCTCGCCGATTACCAGGTCGGTGCGCTACGGAGCCTCGGAGTCCGCTGAGCAGGACGAAGTGTCGCCAGCAGCGCGCAGGGTATCTTTCGGGACCGCCGCGCTCTGCGCGGCGCTCGGCTGTGCCGCCGATTCCCAGCCGGGTGCCGCAACGGAGCCGGCGGCCGAGCAATCTGAAATTGCCCCGCTCGCGTCGAAGGCCCTCCTTCTCGATGTCGCCTACGCGGACCGGCGTATCGTGGTGGTCGGCGAACGTGGAATCATCCTGCTCAGCGACGACCAGGCGAAATCCTGGCGGCAGGCACCGGCCCCGACGCTGTCATCGCTCACCGCGGTCTACTTCGCGGACGCGACGCACGGCTGGGCCGTGGGGCAGGACGAGGTGATCCTGCGCAGCGACGACGGCGGCGAGCACTGGACCCGCACGCACTTCAATCCCGACGCGCAGCAGCCGCTCCTCGATGTGTGGTTTGCCGATGCCGATCACGGCATCGCCGTCGGCGCCTACAACGCGTACCACGTGAGCGCCGATGGCGGTCGCACGTGGGTGCCGCAGCCTTTTGCGCCCATCGTTGCCAAGGGGAAGGACGTGAAGCCCGCAAAACCGGTCGCGGCCGCGGACGAGCTCGGCGACGGCAGTGAAGGCGTGCAATATCACCTGAACGGCATCGCGGCTGCCGCGCCGCCCCGGCTCTATCTTGCGGCGGAATCGGGCCACCTCTACCGATCGGACGACACCGGCGTCACCTGGACGACGTTGCCGTCGCCCTACGAGGGATCTTTCTTCGGCTTGCTGCCGCTCGACGGCGACGCCGTGCTCGCCTTCGGCATGCGCGGACACCTGTATCGTTCGGAGAACGCGGGAGCCGACTGGACGGAAATACCGACCGGCACGCTCGCGATGCTGACGAGCGCGGTGCGCCTGCCGGACGGCGGCGTCGCGCTCACGGGACTCGCGGGCGTACTGCTCGTGAGCACCGACGGCGCGCACACCTTCAAAGTCGAGCAGCAGGCGGACCGCAAAGGCATGTCGTCGGCCGTGCTGGTCGGCGACCAGCTGCTGACGGTGGGCGAGGGCGGCGTGCTGCTGCGCCCGCTCGCGCCGCAGGAACGGGGTCTGACCCCCTTGGGGTCTGACCCCTCGAAGCCGAAGGCGGGCACGTGACTGGCAAACTCGTCCTCGCCATCGATCGGTTGATCTTCACGCACCGGGTCGTGGTGCTGCTGCTGTTCTCGATCGTCACGGTCGGCATGGGGTACGTCGCGTTCACGGGCCTGAAGATCGACGCGGGCTTCGAGAAGCAGCTGCCGCGCGATCACGAGTACATCCAGACCTTCCTGTCCGACAAGGCGAAGGACTTCCGCGGCGCGAACCGCGTGCTGATCGCCGTGATGGCGCGCGACGGCGACATGTTCACGCCGGAGTTCTTCAAGGCGCTCAAGACCGCGACCGATGAAGTGTTCTTCATCGACGGCATCGACCGCGCGCTCGTGCAGTCGCTCTACACGCCGAACGTGCGCTACACGGAAATCGTCGAAGACGGCATCGACGCCGGCAATGTGGTGCCGGCGGAGTTCGAGCCGACGCCCGAAGCGATCGCCCGCGTGCGCGAGAACATCCTGAAGGCCGGCATCGTCGGCCGGCTCGTGGCCAACGACTTTTCCGGCGCCATCGTCAGCGCACAGATCGCGGACGTCGATCCGAGCGGCAAGCCCGTCGACCTGATCCGTCTCGCGCACGATCTCGAATCGAAGGTGCGGGCGAAGATCGAGGGCCAGGGCCTGAAGAACGTCGACGTCGCGGTGCAGGGCGGCGTGCCGGGCGTCGAAATACACATGATCGGCTTCGCCAAGGTCATGGGCGACATCGCCGACGGCGCGGGATCGGTCGTGATGTTCGCCGTGATCACGATCGTGCTGACGCTGCTGTTCGTCTGGATCTACTGCCAGTCCTTTCGCATCGCGCTCATCCCGGTCGTCTGTTCGATCATCGCGGTGATCTGGCAGCTCGGCCTGCTGGTGTTCGTCGGCTTCGGCATCGATCCGATCGGCATCCTCGTGCCGTTCCTCATTTTCGCGATCGGCGTCAGCCACGGGGTGCAGAAGATAAGCGCGGTGGGAGACGCGGCCTTCGCCGGCGCGGATTGCATGGAGGCCGCGCGCCAGACATTCCGGCGCCTGCTGTTGCCGGCCGTCGTCGCCCTCATCGCCGATCTCGTCGGCTTCATCACGATCCTCATGATCCCGGTGCGCGTGATCCAGGAGATGGCCGTCACGGCGAGCCTCGGCGTCGGGGTCGTGATCCTGACGGACCTCCTGCTGCTGCCGGTGCTCGTCTCGTTCGTGACCATCCACGAGAAATACCGCGAACGCCTGCGCAAGCGCGTGAAGCTGCTCGCGCCCGTCTGGGAGACGCTCTCGCACGCGGCACGACGGGGGCCCGCCGCCGTCATCATCGTGCTCAGCATCGCGCTCGGCGCCGTCGGCTGGCTCTATGGCCACAAGGTCGCGATCGGCGACATGCAGGCGGGCGTGCCGGAGCTTTGGCCGAACTCCCGCTACAACAAGGACTCGACCGCCATCACGCAGAAGTTCTCGATCGGCGTCGATATCCTCAATGTCATCGTCGAGACGGAACCGAACGGCTGCGTCGACTACGGCGTGATCGCGGCGATCGACCGCTTCACCTGGCACATGGTGAACGTGCCCGGCGTGCAGGACGCGGTGTCGCTCGGCACCGTGATGAAGGTCGCAAGCTCCGCCTGGAACGAGGGGAGCCTCAAGTGGAGGAACCTGCCGCGCAACGAGGCGCAGCTCGTGCAGGCACAAAAATACATCGAGACCAGCACCGGGCTCCTGAACGCGGACTGCAGCGTGATGCCCGTCGTGATCTTCACGAAGGATCACAAGGCCGAGACGATCGAGCGGATCGTCGCCGAGGTGAAGAAGTGGCGGACTGAGAACAAGACGCCCAAGGCCGAGTTCCGCCTCGCGACGGGCAACGTCGGCGTGATGGCGGCGACCAATGAAGTGGTGAAGGCGAAGGAGATGCCGATCCTCGCCGGCGTTTTCCTCTCCGTGATCGTGATGTGTCTCGTGACCTTCCGCTCCGTGCTCGGCACGATCTGCGTCGTGCTGCCGCTCGCGCTGGTGTCGGTCCTCGTCTATGCCGTCATGACCTTCGTCGGCATCGGACTCAAGATTTCGACCTTGCCGATGGTCGCGCTCGGCGCCGGCATCGGCGTCGACTACGGCATCTATCTCTACAGCCGGATGCAGGAGTTCCTGCGCGAAGGGCAGACGGTGCAGGAGGCGTTCCGCCACACCCTGCGCGTGACCGGCAACAGCATCGTGTTCACCGGCATCACGCTCGCGATCGGCGTCCTCACCTGGGCGTTCTCGCCGCTCAAGTTCCAGGCCGACATCGGCATCATGCTCACCTTCATGTTCCTCGTGAACATGCTCGCGGCGATTTTTGTCGTACCCGCGCTTGCCGTGTGGCTCGTGCGGCCGCGTGCCGTCGCGCAGTCGTAGCGCTCCGGCGAGCCGCTCGTGAGGTCGTGGGCCGAGAGACTACGGATGATCGCGGCGGTCCTGCTCGTCGTGTGCCTCAGTCTGCCTCTGGCAACCTGCACGCACTACGAAAGCGCCGACGGGAAGCGCCTGGCCGTTGCAGACAGGACGACGCTGCCGGCTGGCGCGCACGGGGTCACGGAATATCACTACGCACTCGAGGACGTCGAACCGTATTCGCTTGATGGCCTGACGGTGTGGGCCGTGTTCGCAGGACCGCTCGCGTTCGCTGTCGCGATCGGGCTGATTCACCGGCGCCGCTTGCTGGTCGCCGCGCGACTGCTGGAGCTGCCGGTGCTGGCCTGGTCCTGCGTTGGTGTCTACGGGGTCGTCGGGATGGCGGGCGAGAAGATTTATTATGGTGGGTATCTCGCGTTTGCCGCCGCCGGCGTTTGCGCCCTGGCGGCATTGACGATCGATTTCCTGCTGCTTCGGGCCTGGTGGCGCGAGCGCCGCCGGGCATTCTGACTCAAAGGTGCACCATGTATCGACGAGTATTGTCCGTCCTGTCCGCGGCGCTACTGTTCGCTTGCGCTCTTGCGCAGTCGCCAGCGCAGGCCCAGCAGAAGACGCAAAAACCGCCGCTGCACGCGTCGCACTGGATCGCCATCACCGGCAAGCCGCTCGCGGCGACCGCGGGTGCGATGATGTTCGAGCGCGGGGGCAACGCGGTCGATGCCGCGTGCGCCATGATTGCGGCGACCTCGACGCTCTGGGACACGCTCTCCTGGGGCGGCGAGACGCAAGCGCTCATCTACAACCCCGCGACGAAGAAGATCATCGCGATCAACGGACTCGGCGTCGCGCCGACCGGCGCGACGGTCGAGTTCTACAAGGCGAAGGGCTACAAGTACCCGCCGGAATACGGGCCGCTCGCTGCCGTGACGCCTGGGACCCCGGGCGGCCTGATGGTGATGCTCGCGGAGTACGGCAAGCTCTCGCTCGCCGACGTGCTCGCTCCGTCGATCGAGCTCGCCGACGGCTATCCCATCGAAGCGGAGCTCGTCAGCACGATCGAGCGGCAGAAGAGCTGGCTCAAGCAGTGGCCGTATTCGAAGGCGGTGATGTTGCCGCATCTTGGCGAGGCGCACGAGGCGCCGGCCGCGGGTGAAGTGTTCCGGCAACGGGACCTCGCGGCGACGCTGCGGCAGCTCGTCGACGCGGAGAAGAAGGCCCGTGCCGCCGGCAAGTCGCGCAAGGCCGCGATCCATGCCGCATACGATCGCTTCTACAAAGGAGACATCGGCGCCGAGTTCGCGCGTGGTGCGCAGGAGCAGGGCGGCCTCATCACGAAAGAGGATCTCGCCAGGTGGGAGGTCCACATCGAGGAGCCGGTCAAGACGAACTATCGCGGCATCGACGTCTACAAGCTGAACACCTGGGTGCAGGGCCCGGTGATGCTGCAGACGCTGAACCTGCTCGAGAGCTTCGACCTGAAATCGATGGGCTACAACTCGGGCCGCTACATCCACACCGTGTACCAGGCGATGAACCTCGCCTACGCGGATCGCGACTTCTACTACGGCGACCCCTACGTGCCGCCGGTCGAGCCGATCAAGGGGCTCCTGTCGAAGGATTACGCGAAGGCACGCTTCGCCACGATCAATCTCGACAAGAACGATGCGTCGGCCGGTCCTGGCGATCCGTATCCCTACCAGGGCGAGAAGAATCCCTATCGCGCGACGCTCGATAAGTGGGCGAAGGCGCTGCCGGCGTCACCGCTGCCGCAAACCGCGGAGGCGCTAGACGAGTCGGCGCGGAAATTCTTCAATGGCACGACGTCGGTGATTTCAGCCGACGCCGCGGGCTGGGTCGTGTCAGTGACGCCGAGCGGCGGTTGGGTGCCGGCGGTGATCGCGGGCCACACGGGCATGGGCATGAGCCAGCGCGCGCAGTCGTTCGTGCTCGACGCCGCCGAGAATCCATTCAACGTCATCGAGCCGGGCAAGCACCCGCGCGCCACGCTGACGCCGAGTCTTGCGATGAAGGACGGCAAGCCCTATCTCGCCTTCGCCGTGCAGGGGGGCGATACGCAGGATCAGAACCTGCTGCAGTTCTTCCTGAACGTCGTCGAGTTCGGCATGACTCCCCAGGAAGCAGTCGAGGCGCCGAACTTCACGAGCTACCAGATGCACGATTCGTTCGACCAGCACGAACGCTTCAACGGCCGCATCCTCATCAACGACTCGATCCCCGACTGGGTGCGCAAGGATCTCGTTGCGCGCGGCTACAAGCTGGAGTACGGGGCGCGCACCTCCGGGCCGATCAACGCGGTGATGTTCGACTTCGCACACGGCACGATGTGGGGTGCATCGAGCAATCACGGCGAAGACTACGGCATCGCCTGGTAAGCCATGACACCTGAAGAATTCCGCCAGGCCGGCCACGAGCTGATCGACTGGATCGCGGACTACCGCACCCGCATGAACGCGGGCGAGGCGCGCGTGATGCCGGATGTCGCGCCAGGCTGGGTACGGGGGCAACTGCCCGCGGCACCGCCGGCGAAAGGCGAGCCGTTCGAGAACCTGCTGCGCGATCTCGATCGCATCGTGCTGCCCGGCTGCTTCAACTGGCAGCATCCGCGCTTTCACGGATTCTTCCCCGCGAACGTCACGCTCACGTCGCTTCTCGGCGATCTCGTGAGCGGGGGCCTCGGCCAGCTTGGACTCAGCTGGCAATCGAGTCCCGCGCTCACGGAAGTGGAAGAGGTCACGACCGACTGGCTGCGCCAGATGCTCGCTCTCTCGAACGCCTGGCAGGGAACGATTCACGACACCGCCTCGACCGCGAGCCTCGTTGCAATGTTGTGCGCACGCGAGCGCGCACTTGCGAAGGGGCCGCATCAGGGCGGCCTGCAGGCGGCCGAGCGCCCGCTCACGGTCTACTACTCGGTCATCAGCCACAGCTCGATCGAGAAGGCGGCGATGCTCGCAGGCTTCGGCCGCGACAACCTGCGCCCGATACCGACCGACGCCGAGCACCGCTTGCGCGTCGATGTGCTGGAAAGCACGATCAAGCAGGATCTCGTCGCGGGTCGCGTGCCCTGCGCCCTGGTCGCTGCAACCGGCACGACGGCGACCGGATCTTTCGATCCCGTGGCGCCGATCGCGGAGATCGCGATGCGCCACGGCATCTGGCTGCACGTCGATGCAGCCATGGCCGGCTCCGGGATGATCTGCCCGGAGCTGCGGCCACACTGGGAAGGCGTCGAGAGCGCGGACTCGATGGTGCTGAATCCCCACAAGTGGCTCGGCGTCGCATTCGATTGCAGCGTGTATTTCGTGCGCGATGTGCAACATCTGGTGCGCGTGATGTCGTCGAACCCGAGCTACCTGCAGACGGCCGCCGACGGCAACGTGAAGAATTACCGGGACTGGGGCATCCCGCTCGGCCGGCGCTTCCGCGCGCTCAAGCTCTGGTTCCTCATCCGCGAGCAGGGTGTCGAGGGATTGCAGTGCCGCCTGCGCCGCGATCTCGAGAATGCGCAATGGTTCGCGGGCGAAGTCGCGGGCGCGACCGGCTGGCGTGTTTTGAACAGGGTGGAATTGCAGACCGTCTGCGTGCGCCATGAACCTGCGGGGCTCGAGGGCGAAGCGCTCGATCGCCACACACAGGGCTGGGCAAATCGCATCAACCAGTCCGGGCGCGCCTATCTCACATCGGCGATTCTCGATGGGCGGTGGATGGTGCGCGTGTCGATTGGCGCCGAGGCGACGCAGCGCAGGCACCTCCAGGAATTGTGGGCGCTGATGCGTGATGAGGCCGAGGGACGGCGGCCCGAATGACAGTCGAGACGTACTCTCCGCCCGATGCGATGAAGCCGATCGGCCCCTACAGCCGAGTCGATGCTCAAGTGATCGCCGTGACGACGGACCAGGCGCGGCGACGCGGCCGTGAAGCGAAAAATCACTCCATTGCGCGTCGGCCTTGCCGTCGCCGCCCTGGCGGTGGCGATCTACGTCCTCAATCCACTCGGTACGCCGAGCCACGACCCCAGGGCCCGGCTTTGGGGGTTTTCGCCGTACCGAAACAGCTCTTACGCCATGGAGCCGACCATTCACGCGCAATATCGACGTCAGCAGCGACTATGCCAGTACGATGAAGCCCGTACACGTTCCACCCGGCAGCTATTTCATGCTCGGCGACAATCGCGGCAACAGCCTGGACAGCCGCACCTGGGGGGCCATTCCACGTTCCACCGTGATCGGCAAGGTCGTCCACCGCGTGGGGTCGAAATCCGATGAGTCGTCCGAGCCCTGATCCGCGCTTGCCTCGCGTCGACCCGACTGCGGCCATCCGTGGTTTCATCGCGAAGTTCGACCCGAAGGTCGCGCGGCAGATTCGCGCCTGCCGCGGCGCCGTGCGCAAGCTGATGCCGACCGCCATCGAACTCGTCTACGACAATTACAATTTTCTCGTCTTCGGCTTCTGCAGCACCGAACGCGCATCCGACTGCATCGTATCGCTTGCCTGTTCAGCGAGGGGCGTGTCGCTGTGCTTCATATACGGCGCGCGGTTGCCGGATCCCGATGGCATTCTGCAGGGCGGCGGCAACCAGACGCGATTCGTCCGGCTCGACGGCCCGGCGACACTCAAGGGCCGTGCCGTCGCAAAAGCGGTCCGCGCCGCCATCGCGTACGGTTCGACGCCGCTGCCGGTGGGACGCAAGGGCTACACGGTCGTGAAATCGGTTTCGGCAAAACAACGCCCGCGCAGGGACGCGAAGCTTGACTTGCCGAAGCGGCGGACCTAAAGAGTCCGCGGGGGGTTCATGTGCTGAAGATTCGATAACAACTTGAAGCAGGTGAAGCCATGAATATCGTTGCAGTGATCATCCAGTTGGCGAGCGGCGCCGTCGGCGGAAATCTCGCGGGCGGACTCATGAAGAAGTTCAGTCTCGGCACGGTGGGCAATTCCATTGTCGGCATCCTGGGAGGCGGGCTCGGCGGCCAGTTGCTCGGGCTGCTGGGTCTCGGCGGGGCCGGCGTCGGCACCACCGGTTCTCTGGACATCGGCTCCATCATTGCCAGCATCGCGAGTGGCGGTGTCGGCGGCGGCGTGCTGATGGCGATCATCGGGTTCATCCGTAATGCGATGAAGAAGTCCGCCTAGCGAACGCGGGCCATTCGACGCAGGCGAGCGGCGCCCACGGCCGCTCGCTGCGTCAAGGATCTCCCGAGCGTCGAGCCGCATCGGTGCCACGCCACATTGCATTCCTCAGGGCCATCAACGTCGGCGGACGGTTCGTCACGATGGATCGCCTGCGAAAGTCTTTCGAGGAGCTCGGCTTCGACGACGTTGCAACCTTCATCGCGAGCGGCAACGTCATTTTTGATACCAGATCGGCGAGCGCGCCCGCCATCGCCTCGAAGATCGAGAAGGCGATGCGCAAGGCGCTCGGTTATGAGGTCGCGACTTTCGTCCGTACGGATCGCGAGCTCGCCGCTATCGCCGCGCACCAGCCGTTCAGCGCCGGCGACCTGCAGGGTGCGCGTGCCTTCGTCGTAGGCTTCCTCGCCGAGCCGCTGACTGCCGGTGCCGTGCGCAAGCTCATGGCGCTTGGCAACGCCATCGACCGCTTCGCCGTGAACAATCGGGAACTCTATTGGCTTTCCCGGCAGACGCAAAGCGGGTCGACGTTCTCGAACGCGCTCTTCGAGCGGACGCTCGGCGTCAAGTCGACTTTCCGAGGCATGAAAACGATTACGCGCCTTGCAGCGAAGTATCCGTGCAAGTGATGCTTCTCCGGCATGTCCCGTCTCGGAACCTGTTTCACATATCGCCCGCACTCGTCGCGTGGCGCAAGCATCGTCCGCGGCCGTAACATGCAGACATCACCACGGCTTTCACGGAGGCCGCCATGCGAACGCTATTCCTGACCCTGGCTTTCGTCGTGTCGACGGGCGCGCGGGCGGACGAATCCTTCCGCTGCGGCCAATGGATCATCACGGCGGAGCTCTCGGTGTCCGAGATCCTGGGCAAATGCGGCGAGCCGGCCTCGAAGACGAGCGAGGAAGTCGAAGTGCGCGGCAAGGTCGGCACGGGCTCGGTGTCGCGCGGCACGTCGATCGTCGAAAAATGGACCTACGTGCTCTCGAGCGGTGCTCACTACCAGGTGACGATCGTCGACGGCGATGTGCAGAAACTCGCCCGGGTGAAATAGGCGCCGTCTTGCTCGCCGCCGTTCGCACCCGCTTGCGATTGCCAGTGTCGGCTACTTGATGAGGCCCTCGGCCTTCATCGCGGCCTGCACGTGCGGCCGCGCGGCCACGCGTTCGTGGTAGCCCTTGAGAGCCGGCCACTTCGCAAGATCGATGCCGCGCAGGCCGAACCAGCCGAGCACCGTGAAAAGATAGGCATCGGCCACCGTGAACGCGTCGCCCAGGAGGTGGGCACGCGAACCGAACTCCCGCTCGAGCCAGTCGGTGCGCCGCAGGAGATTCGCCTTCGAGAAGGTCCTGGCATCCTCGGGCGCCATTGCATTGAAGAGCGGGCTGAATGACTTGTGCATTTCCGAGTTGATGAACGCGAGCCATTCGATCAGCCGGTAGCGCTCCATCGTCCCCGCCGCCGGTGCGAGCTTCGTTGCCGGCACGCGATCCGCGATGTATTGCAGCACCGCGACGTTTTCGGTGAGGAGTTCGCCGCTGTCGAGCCGGAGCGACGGCACGTAGCCCTTGGAATTCACCTGATCGTAGTCGAGGCCGTCGGAGGTCTTGCGGTTCTTGCGATCGACGCTGGCGACTTCGAAGGCAAGTCCCGATTCATGCAGGCAGATGTGCGAAGCCAGTGAACACGCGCCAGTCAGGTAGTAGAGCTTCATGGGGGACTCCATTGCGAAAACGAACTCTCACTCATCCCAGGTCACCCGCCCGCGCCGCGACTTGTGCGCCTTGGTCGTGCGTTTGCCCTCGAGTCGCCGTTCCTTGGAGCCGCGGGTCGGTCGCGTAGCGACCCGGCGCTTCGGTTCGATCAGCGCCCGGGCAATCAGGTCCTGCAGGCGTTGCATCGCGGCGCGGCGGTTCTGTTCCTGGCTGCGGGTCTCGCGCGCGACGATGAGGAGCGACCCGTCGTCCGTGACCCGATTGCCGGCGAGCCGGCGCAGCCGCACTTTCACATGTTCCGGAATGACGCGGGTGCCGGCAAGATCGAAGCGCAGCTGCACCGCGCTCGCGACCTTGTTGACGTTCTGGCCACCGGGGCCGGAGGAGCGGATGAACGCCAGTTCCAGGTCCGTGTCCGGAATCTCGATCGGCGCCACGGGCCTACTCGTCGCCGGGCGGCTTGCGCCTCGCGCGCAGCACGAAGAGCGCAATAACGATGGCGATCACGATGATGATGAGGACGTAGCGCTTCACGTCGATTTCGGTCCGTGATCGATGTCGTCCGGATCGAAGTCGTTGCGCCTCGTCACGTGCACCTCGCGCTGCGCCACGGGGATCGCGATGCCGTGCTCCTTGAAGAGCCGGTAGATCGTGCGATTGACGTCCGAGCGCACGTTGTTGACGCCGTTCTCGGGATCCGCGATCCAGAACCTGAGTTCGAGCTCCATGCCGTGATCCGCGAAGCCCATCAGCCGCGACACGGCCGGCGGGTCCTGCAGGATGCGGCTGTTGCAGGTCGTCGACTTGAGCAGCACCGCGAGTGCGAGTTCCGGGTCATCGCCATAACTCATGCGCACGGGCAGCTTCAGGCGCACCTTGCGGTCCGAGTAGCTCCAGTTGATCACCTGGTTCGTGATGAGGTTCTGGTTCGGCACCAGCGTCTCGACGCCGTCGCGATCGCGCACGACGACATAGCGGCCGCGCAGCTCCTGCACCCAGCCGAAGTTCTCCGTGCTGGTGCCCGTGTGGCCGGTGAAACTGATCACGTCGCCCGGCTTGATCGACTTGTCGATGAGGAGCACGAAGCCGCTCACGAAATTCGCCGCGATGCTCTGCAGGCCGAAGCCAAGACCCAGACCGACGGCGCCCGTGAGCACCGTGAGCGCCGTGATGTCGACGTTTGCCGCGTTGAGGCCGAGCAGCACCGAGAGGCCCACCATCACGACCTTGACGGACTTGCTGATGCCGATACGGGTCGAGAGGGCCACCGACTCGGAGCGCATGACGCGGCGCTCGATCGCGCCCGCAACGAGGCTCGCCACCACGACGAAGAGCGTGACGACGACGATGCTCTCCATCAGCATCCACAGGCTGAACTTCGTGCGCTCGCCCGGCGCGAGGTCGAGGGAATCGAGGAACAGGCGCACCGGTTCGAGCCAGCCCAGCATCTGCGTGGAAAGGCCAATCCACGCGACCCAGGTCAGGCGCTTTTCCCAGCGCACGAACCAGGAACGCGGCCCCATCATCAGGCGCAGCGCGAAGGTCACGAGGCGCACGATCGCGAACCCGGCCGCAAGCTGCAGCGCAATGTCGAGGAGGCCGCTGTCGAACTTCGCCGCGGTGAAGACGCCGCGCGCGGCGAGCAGCAATACGATGATCACGAACGGCGGGTTGATCAGCGCGCCCGCTTCGAGCGCAAGATCGGTCCAGTCGGGTACTTGCGGCCGCGGGCGCTTGAGATAGGCGAGGCGGATGAAGTGCGCGGCGAACAGGGCGAGGAGGCACGCGACCAGGATCGCCACCTCCTGCGTCAGCATCGGAGGCGTGGTGTAGTGCTCGAACCAGTCGGGGACGTCGGGGCTTGTCTGCATCAGGCGTTCAGGTCCGGGATGAGCTGGCTCTCGAGACGGGCGATCTGGTCCTTCAGCATGAGCTTGCGCTTTTTCAGGCGCTTCATCTGCAGCTCGTCGGTGGAAAAGTCGATCGACAGCCGGTTGATCACGTCATCGAGGTCGCGATGCTCGATCCGCAGCTGCCGCAGCTTCTCCATGTTTTTGAAGAGGTCGGTTTCGACCTTGTTGTCCTCGGTCATGCAATGCCCGATGCGCCCGGTGGAAAGCCGGGTCTCGCCCAGATCGGTGTCACGCTGGGCGGTAGATTAGCCAACCGGCCCGGGGGATTCCACGGGATGGCCGGATCGTGAAAGTCCGATCCTACCGAGCCGGCAAGCCCTGCGCGCAATGCGATGCCGGTGGCAGCCTCGATCTGCGTCGTCGACTGCCCGCCGGTAACCACTTCGATGCCAGCGCCGCCCGCCGCCTTGAAATCCGCGATCAGGCTGCGCCTCTGGCCTGCCGACAGGCGATAGCGAAGGGGATGCGCGATGACGGCGTGGCCGCCGGCGGCGCGGATCCAGCCCACCACTTCGCCCAGAGGGCAAAAGTTGGCCGCCACATGTCCGGGGCGTCCCTGGCCCAGCCACTCGGCATAGGCGTCCGCCGCGTCTGGAACGATTCCACGTTGCGCGAGGGCCCGGGCGAGATGCGTGCGCGTCAGGACCTGGGCCGTGGCGCTGGCCATTTCGAAGAGCTCGTCGCCCGGCAAGCCGTGCCGTTTCAGCCGGTCCGCCATGCTGCGCGCCCGCTCCCGCCGCAGGGTTCGTGTGCGTTCGAGCCCCGCGGCAAGCGCCGACGCTTGTGGATCGATGGCAAGCGCGAGGACATGGATCGCGCGACCGCCCCAATTGGCGGAGACCTCGGCTCCTGCGACGAAGGCAATGCCATGCCGTCGGGCGGCCGCATGGGCCGCATCGAGCCCCGCCGTCGTGTCGTGATCGGTCAAGGCAAGCATCTGGACGCCGTTGCTTGCCGCAAGGGCGACGACCGCTGCCGGTGCCAGCACGCCGTCGGACTCGGTCGAATGCAGGTGCAGGTCGATCAATGGATCGCGACCGGGGCCAGGCCGACCGCCTCGAGATTGAGGCCACGCAGCACGACGAAGCCCTGCCGCCGGTTGACGCCGTTGTCGGTGTAGTCGAACACATACGTCCGCAGCAGCGACCAACGGCCTGCCGTGTCGCGGCCGCCGGCAAAGCGCGAGAACGCGACCGTGCCATCGAGGAGCTGCACGTCGGCGTGTTTGCAG
This sequence comes from Steroidobacteraceae bacterium, assembly GCA_035644395.1. Taxonomy (GTDB): domain Bacteria; phylum Pseudomonadota; class Gammaproteobacteria; order Steroidobacterales; family Steroidobacteraceae; genus JBGPLJ01. Next base: position 18,570 of record DASQOR010000040.1, on the reverse strand, counting down.
GTCTCGCTCGCGATGCGGTTTGCGAGCTCGCGGCAGGCGAGATTGCGGTGCCAGAGCACGATCGCAATCACGGCTGCGAGCAGCAGCGTGAGATAAGTGTAGGGAGACCAGAGCATTGGCCGGAGTCTACCAGCCGGCCGGCTGCCGCCGGCAGGCGTTCGCTATCATGCGCGGATGGGGAAACATCCGCCGCTCGAATGGTCTGCGATCGACACCGTGCTGCTCGACATGGACGGCACGCTCCTCGACCTGCATTTCGACAATCATTTCTGGCTGGACCTCGTGCCGAAGCACTACGCGGCACTGCATGGCATCACGGTCGCCGAGTCGCTCGCGCGGCTGCGGCTGAAATTTCGCGCGGTCGAAGGCACGCTCGACTGGTATTCGACGGATTACTGGAGCCGCGAGCTCGGCTTCGACGTGATGACCGTCAAACAGGATGTGCGCGAGCGCGTGACGTTTCAGCCGGGCGCCGAGCGCTTCCTCGGGCGGCTTGCGACGCTCGGCAAGCGGCGGGTGTTGCTGACGAATGCCCATCCTCGCGTGCTCGCCATCAAGGATGGGCAGGTCGGCCTCGCGCGGCACTTCGAGGTCATGTACTCGACGCACCCGTTCGGGTTGCCGAAGGAACATCCGGAATTCTGGGGGCGCTTTCAGGTGCGCGAGCCGTTCGTCGCCGGGCGCACGCTGTTCGCCGATGACAGCGTGCCGGTGCTGCGCGCCGCGCAGGCCTTTGGTGTGCGCTGGCTCTGCCAGATCCTGCATCCGGACTCCGCGCAGGCTCGCAGCGACGCGGCGGAGTTCGCGGCGGTCGACTACATCGCGGAGCTATTGGCGCCTTGAAAAAAAGGGGACGACGAAAAAGGGGACAGACGAAGAAAAAGGGGACAGATTTATTTTCTCGAGAATCTGATGCAGACGCCCAGATACCCGAGAAAATAAATCTGTCCCCTTTTTCTTCGTCCCCTTTTTCTAGCGGCGTGAGCCGGCGTGGCGCCTGGGGCCGCCGCGATGGCCGCCGCCACCGCCGCCGCGATTGCCGGGCCGGTGCGGGCGTTGCAGTCGTTCGAGCTGGCCGCGCCCGGGCGGCAGGATTTCCGGCATGAGGTCCGGCGTGATCGTCTCGACCGGAATCTTGCTGCCGATATAACCCTCGATCTCGGGTAGCGACACCACGTATTCCTCGCAGCCGAAACTGATGGCGTCGCCTTCCGCGCCCGCACGGGCCGTGCGGCCGATGCGATGCAGGTAGTCTGCGGCGTCCTGCGGCAAGTCGTAGTTGACGATATGGCTCACGTCGGGGATGTGCAGCCCGCGCGAGGCCACGTCGGTTGCGATGAGGACCGCAAGGTCCCCCGCGTGGAAATCCTTGAGCATGCGCAAACGCTTCTTCTGCGGGACGTCGCCCGAGAGCGCCGCGGCATTGAAGCCGTTCGCGACCAGCGACTGTTCCAGCTTGTCCGCCACGCGCCGGGTATTGACGAACACCATCGTGCGCCGCGCGTCGATGCGCTTGAGGAGCGCGACGAGGAGCGGCAGCTTCTCGCTCATCGCCGGAAAGTAGATCGACTGGCGCACGCGATCGACCGTGACGCTCTCGCTCTCGATCTTGACGAGTTCGGGGTCGTTCATGTGTTCGTAGGCGAGTTCGAGCACGCGCTGCGAGAGCGTCGCCGAGAACATCATGTTGAGCCGCTCCTCGGGCGCCGGCAGCCGGCGCAGCAGGTAGCGGATATCGGCAATGAAGCCCAGATCGAACATGCGGTCCGCTTCATCGAGCACGGCAACCTCGACGTGGCGGAGCTCGAAGACGCGCTGCTTGAAGAAATCGATGATCCGTCCCGGGGTGCCGATCAGGACGTCGACGCCGCGTTCCAGCGTTCTACGCTGCTTTTCGTAGTCGATGCCGCCGAAGGCGAGGCCGATCGTGAAGCCGGTATGGGCGCCGAGCACCATGGCGTCGGCATGGATCTGCACCGCGAGTTCGCGTGTCGGCGCCAGGATGAAGCCACGGGGCGCGGTCAGCGGACGGGTCGGGCGGGGCTCGCGAGTTAACAGATGATTGAACATCGCGAGCAGGAAGGCGGCCGTCTTGCCGGTGCCGGTTTGCGCCTGCCCCGCGACGTCGCGGCCGGCGAGGGCGATCGGCAAGGTACGCGCCTGGATCGGCGTACAGCGATCGAATCCCGCATCGGCAACGCCGCGTGCGACAGAATCCGGGAGCTTGAGTGAATCGAACCGGAGGTCCGAAAGATGTGCGTCTGGCATTCGCTATGGAATTGAGACCGGGTCCAGGACGGAGGCTTGCAAATTGCAATTGGACATGAGCACAATACGTCTCAGCCAGCGGAGCCATCCGCACCTACCGTTGCTTCCCAGCAGGTTTCCCAAACAGATCCTTAGCCTTAAGGGTTGAGTGTAACTGCAGACAGCATACACCGCGCCACATCGGCGCCCAAGCGCGTAACTCAAAAGCGGCAGCGCGCGGCCGCAAACCAATCCACCTTTTCCGTCCAAATTTCTTTCGAACCCCAACCGCATTCTCAATGCGAGCACTTTCCTAGGAGGAAGACCCGAGTGGGCAACAGCATTGTTCACACCAGTGATACCAGTTTTTCGAGCGACGTATTGAAGTCGGAGACGCCCGTTCTCCTCGACTTCTGGGCCGAATGGTGCGGCCCCTGCAAGATGATCGCGCCGATCCTCGAGGAGATCGCCGAGGAGTACAAAGGCCGCGTCAAGATCGCCAAGATCAACATCGACGAGAATCCCCAGACGCCGCCGAAGTTCAATATCCGCGGCATCCCGACGCTGATTCTCTTCAAGAACGGTACCGTGGAGGCCCAGAAAGTCGGCGCTGTGTCGAAATCGCAGCTGGCCGCGTTTCTGGATAACAACCTGTGAGGGGCTATCTCGGTAACTCGGCCCGCAACCGGCCGAACAAGAACCGCGGCGGCGGCCACGGCGGCGGCGGACAGCACGGCCAGCACGGCAACCACCAGAGCAACGACAGCCGGCATCAGCAGCACGGCAATCGCGGCAACGGCGGGCGCGACGACCTGCCGATGGATGACATGCTGCCCGAGGGCGAGGACCTGGGGATCATAGCCCCGGCCGACCTTGCGCAATCGCGCAGCTCGATGAACCTGACGCAGCTGAAGCTCAAGCCCGTGAACGACCTCGTCGATCTCGCGACCAAGATGGGTCTCGAGAACATGGGCCGCTCGCGCAAGCAGGACATCATCTTCTCGATCCTCAAGGCCCATGCGCGCATGGGCGAGGACATCTATGGCGACGGCGTGCTCGAGATCCTGCAGGACGGCTTCGGCTTCCTGCGCTCGGCCGACAGCTCCTACCTCGCCGGTCCCGACGACATCTACGTGAGTCCGAGCCAGATCCGGCGGTTCAACCTCCGCACCGGCGACTCGATCTCGGGCCTCATCCGGCCGCCGAAGGATGGCGAGCGCTATTTCGCGCTCCTCAAGGTCGGCGAGATCAACTTCGATTCGCCGGAGAGCTCGCGCAACAAGGTGCTCTTCGAGAACCTGACGCCGCTCCACCCGACCAAGCGCCTGAAGCTCGAGCGCGGCAACGGCAGCACCGAGGACCTCACGGCTCGTGTCATCGACCTGTGTGCGCCGATCGGCAAGGGCCAGCGCGGCCTCATCGTTTCGCCGCCGAAGGCCGGCAAGACGATGCTGCTGCAGAACATCGCAACCTCCATCGTGGCGAATCAGCCTGACGTGTACCTGATCGTGCTGCTCATCGACGAGCGGCCCGAGGAAGTCACCGAGATGATCCGCACCGTGAAGGGCGAGGTGGTCTCGAGCACGTTCGACGAGCCCGCGAGCCGCCACGTGCAGGTCGCCGAAATGGTGATCGAGAAGGCGAAGCGCCTCGTCGAGCACAAGCGCGACGTCGTGATCCTCCTCGATTCGATCACGCGCCTCGCGCGCGCCTACAACACCGTGGTGCCGTCGTCCGGCAAGGTGCTGACGGGCGGCGTCGACGCGAACGCGTTGCAGCGGCCGAAGCGCTTCTTCGGCGCCGCGCGCAACATCGAAGAGGGTGGCAGTCTCACGATTCTCGCCACCGCACTCATCGACACGGGCTCGAAGATGGACGACGTCATCTACGAGGAATTCAAGGGCACCGGCAACTCCGAGATGCACCTCGACCGGCGCATCTCGGAAAAGCGCATCTTCCCCGCGTTCAACATCAACCGTTCGGGCACCCGCAAGGAAGAGCTCATCACGGACAAGGACGAACTCGCGAAGATGTGGATCCTGCGCCGGCTCCTGCATCCGATGGACGAGCTTGCGGCCATCGAGTTCCTGCTCGACAAGATGAAGGACGTCAAGACCAACTCCGAGTTCTTCGAGTCGATGAAGCGCTGACCGAGGCGGCGGCGATTGACCCCGGCAGCGATAGAGCGCGCAGTGAATCACCTGCGCGCCGCGGACCCCGTCCTCGGCGGGCTCATCGAGCGCGTCGGGGACTGCCGGCTGGAGATCCGGCGGCGGCACTCCCCCTATCAGTCGCTCGTTCACGCCGTGGCGCATCAGCAGCTGCATGGCGCCGCGGCCAGAGCCATTCTCGGGCGGTTCCTCGCGCTCTACCCTGAAAAGGATTTTCCGTCCGCCGCGCAAGTCGCGGCAACGCCGGACCGCAAACTGCGGGCGGCCGGCTTTTCGCGGGGCAAGATCCGTTGTATCCGGGACCTCACGGCAAAGACGCTCGCGGGTGTCGTGCCCGATCGGCGTGTCATACAGCGCCTCGAGGATGACGCGATCGTCGAGCGGCTCATCACGGTCCATGGCGTAGGCCGCTGGACCGTGGAGATGCTGCTGCTGTCGACTCTTGGCCGCCCGGACGTGCTGCCCGTCGACGACTATGGCATCCGCGCTGGCTTTCGCATCGCCTACGCGATGAAGTCGATGCCGAAGCCGATCACGGTCCGGCGGCGCGGCGAACGCTGGCGGCCTTATAGGAGCATCGCGAGCTGGTATCTGTGGCGCGCGACGGAGCTGCGGTAGTCTTCGCGCCGGAACCCGGAGGGGAGAACAAACGATGGACTCCGATGATTCGAATGCGAGCCGGCGTCAATGGCTGGCGGCCGCGCTGACCGGCGGCGCGGCCGCGGCACTTGGCATCACCGCATCGCCGGCCGCTGAGACCGCCACGACGGAGAAGGACTCACAGCTGGCTTCGATTCCGCCGCTTGCCTCCGAATACGCCTTCACCGTGTCCGTCACGCTCGGCGAGGTGTTCTGGGTGAAGCCGACGAGCCAGGGCGCGACGCGCGGCGCGGTCTACGCGCTGAGCGGTGAGGTCTCGGGACCCCACATCCGCGGCATCGTGCTCCCGCAGAGCGGCGGCGATTGGCCGCTCGTCAGGCCGAACGGCGTCATCGATTTCGACGCACGCTATCTCCTGAAGACCGACGACGACGTCTTGATCTACATGCAGAACCGGGGCTACCGCTGGGGCTCGCCCGAGGTGATGGCCGCGATGGCACGCCACGAACCGGTGCCGGCCGGCTCGTACTACATGCGGACGACACCCAAGTTTGACGCGCCGGAAGGGCGCTATGACTGGCTCAGCCGCCACGTGTTCGTCGGCGTCGCGGAAAAGACACCGCAGGGCAACGCGATCCACTACCACAAGATTCTTTAGAAAAATGGGGACATTCCTGATTTCGCCATAACCGGCGCGATATCAGGAATGTCCCCATTTTTCGCGTTCGACTGCCTGCCCGCCGATATCGCGCCGGTAGTGCGCGCCTCGCCACTCAATGCACTCCACGAGCGCATAAGCGGACCGCTGTGCCTCGGTGACGCTCGTGCCGAGGCCTACGGCACACAACACCCGCCCGCCCGCTGTGACGATCCGGTTGCCTGCGAGCTTTGTACCGGCGTGAAAGACTTTTCCGGGCAGCCGCGCGGCAGCTTCCAGGCCTTCGATCCCGTCACCGGCCTGATACGCGTCCGGATATCCGCCGGCAGCCATGACGACGCCGACGGCCGCGCGCCGATCCCAATCGATTTTGGCCTGGTCGAGCGTGCCGTCCAGCGCGCTCTCGCAGAGCAGGATTAGATCGGATCTCAATCGTGACAGGATCGGCTGGGTCTCCGGATCGCCGCAGCGGCAATTGAACTCGAGCACGTTCGGCGTGCCGTCGGCCGCGATCATGAGGCCGGCGTAAAGGAAGCCGGTGTACTCGATGCCCTCCGCCGCGAGCCCCTGGAGCGTCGGTTCGATCACTTCGCGCATCGCTCGCGCATGGATCGCTGGCGTTACGACGGGCGCCGGTGAGTAGGCGCCCATGCCGCCGGTATTCGGTCCCCGGTCGCCGTCATCGCGGCGCTTATGGTCCTGCGAGCTCGCGAGCGGTAGCACCTTGCCGCGTCCCGCCATCACGATGAAGCTGGCTTCTTCGCCTTCGAGGAACTCTTCCACGACCACTTCCTGGCCGGCGGCGCCGAAACGACCGCTGAACATCTCTTCGACGGCGGCCAGCGCTTCCGCGGTCGTGGTCGCGATCACGACGCCCTTGCCCGCCGCGAGGCCGCTCGCCTTGACGACAACGGGCGTGCGGTGATTGAGCACGTAGCCCGCGTCGTAGTCCTTCGCGGTGAATGTGCGCGAGCGGGCGGTCGGAATCCGGTGCCGCTTGAGGAAGGCCTTGGCAAAAGCCTTCGAGCCCTCGAGCCGCGCAGCGGCCTGCGATGGTCCAAAGCAGCGCAGGCCTTTTTCCGTGAAACGGTCGACGACCCCGAGGACGAGCGGCGCTTCGGGTCCGACGATCGTGAGGTCGATGCGCTCGCGCTCGGCGAAGGCGGCGAGCCCATCGACATCGTCGGCGGCGATCGGGACATTGCGGGTCTTGGCTTCGAGCGCCGTGCCCGCGTTTCCCGGTGCGACGAAGACTTGCGTGACGCGTTCCCCGGCGGCTACCTGCCATGCGAACGCATGCTCGCGACCGCCTCCGCCGATGATCAGCACTCTCATGGCGGCGCAGCCCTAGTGACGGAAATGACGCACGCCGGTGAACACCATGGCGAGCCCGTGCTCGTTCGCCGCTGCGATGACTTCGTCATCGCGCTTCGATCCTCCGGGCTGGATGACCGCGGCGATTCCCTGCTGCGCGGCGATGTCGACGCCGTCGCGGAACGGAAAGAACGCGTCTGAAGCCGCGACCGCGCCTTCGACCTTGAGGTTCGCGTCCGCGGCCTTCATGGCGGCGATGCGGCTCGACACGACCCGGCTCATCTGGCCGGCGCCGATGCCGACGGTCGCGTTGTCGCGCGCGAACACGATGGCATTCGATTTCACGAACTGCGCAACCCGCCAGGCGAACACGAGATCGCGCAATTCGGCGCCGGTCGGTGCGCGCCGCGTCACCACGCGAAAATCGCTCGCCGACTCGCGCCCGATGTCGACGGTCTGCGCGAGCAGGCCGCCGTGTATCGAGCGGTATTCCATCCGCGGCGATTCGGTCTGGCCGAGATCCCCGACGACGAGCAGGCGCACGTTTTCCTTGCCGGCGAGCGCCTGCTCGACGCCAGGCTCCACGGTCGGCACGACGATGACCTCGACGAACTGCCGTTCGACGATCGCGGCGGCCGTCGCGGCGTCGAGGCGCCGGTTGAAAGCGATGATGCCGCCGAACGCCGACGTCGTGTCCGTGCGATAGGCGCGGTCGTAGGCCATGAGCAGGGATTCCGCCTGCGCGACGCCGCACGGGTTCGCGTGTTTGACGATGACGCAGGCGGGCTCCGGGAACTGGCGCACGCATTCGAGCGCGGTGTCGGCGTCCGCAAGGTTGTTGTACGACAGCTCCTTGCCCTGCAGTTGTTCCGCCCGTCCCACGCAGGCGACCGTGGAGCAGGGATCGGCGTAGAGCGCGGCGCGTTGCTGCGGATTCTCGCCGTAGCGCAGGTCGAAGCGCTTCGCCATCACGAGGGTCAATGTTTCCGGCGGATCCGCCGTCACCCCCGCCCGCCGGCCGAGGTAGCTCGCAACCCGGGCGTCGTATTCCGCCGTATAGCGGAATGCCTTGGCTGCGAGTCGCAGCCGCAGCTCGCCCGACAATTTGCCGTCGTTGTGCGCAAGTTCGTCGATGATCGGGCCGTAGTCGGCGGTGTCGACCACGACCGCAACGCCGTCGTGGTTCTTCGCGGCCGCCCGCAACATGGCGGGGCCCCCCACGTCGATCTGTTCGATCGCTTCGCCAAAGCTCGTGTCCGCGCGGGCCACGGTTTCGGCGAATGGATAGAGGTTGACGACCAGGAGGTCGATCGGCTCGATGCGGTGCGCCTGCATGGTCGCTTCATCGATGCCGCGCCGCCCCAGGAGGCCCCCATGGATTTTCGGGTGCAGCGTCTTCACCCGCCCGCCCATGATTTCCGGGAAGCCGGTGTGATCGGCCACTTCCGTTACGCTGAGGCCGGATTGCGTGAGAAGTTTCGCCGTCCCGCCGGTCGACAGCAGCTGCACTCCGCGTGCGACCAGCGCCCGGGCGAAATCGACGACACCCGATTTGTCCGAGACGCTTAGGAGGGCGCGGCGGATTGGTCTTAGCATCCTATCCTTGGCCGCGGCCTTCGAGGCCGGGCTATTCGGTGAAGCCGAATTCGCGGAGCTTCTTGCGCAAGGTCCCGCGATTGATGCCGAGGATGACCGCGGCGCGGCTCTGATTGCCCTCGGCGTAGTCCATTACGGCCCGGAACAAGGGCTCCTCGACCTCGCGCATGACGAGGTCATAGAGCGCCGCCGGGCGGTGGCCGTTCAGGTTCTCGAAATATTTTTGCAAGGCGCCCTCTGCATGGTCGCGCAGAGGGATGTCTTTCGAAATCGAGCGTGACGGGGGCTCCCGCCGCCACCTCGGCTTTTTCTTCGTCACCATCCGACGATCCCCGCGAAAAAGCTTGTTCTTCTTCTACGCCGCGTCGACAAGATCCGCGGCACCGACGTCCCCAAACGCCCCCGCAAGCGCAAGCTGCGTCCCGGTGTCCGATGCCGCGACGAATGCTCGCCGCAACTCTTCACTGCCCGGTTGTTGCCGGCAGTACCAGCCGAAATGTTTGCGCGCCACCCGAACGCCGGTTTCATCACCGTAAAATTCGTACAGGCTTTCGAGGTGGGCGCGGATGATAGCACGGACTTGCGCGCGGTCGACCGGCGCGAAATTTTTTCCCGCATTTCCTTCCGTCTCGAGCAGCGCGTTGACATGACTGAAGATCCATGGCTGTCCCTGCGCCGCGCGGCCGATCATCACTGCATCGACGCCCGTGCGTTGCAAAACTTCCGCTGCATCGCGCGCGTTCCTGATGTCGCCGTTCGCAACTACCGGAATTTTCACAATCGATTTTATTTCCGCCGCCGTCCAGTGCTCGGCGCTGCCTGCGAAGTGACACGCGCGCGTGCGGCCATGGACGGCCAGCGCCTGGATGCCGGCGTCCTCGGCGATGCGCGCGATGAGCAGGGCATTGCGCTCCTCCGGGCTCCAGCCAGTGCGGATCTTGAGCGTCACCGGCACATCGACCGCGCCGACCACCGCCTCGAGAATGCCCGCGACGAGCGCTGGGTCGCGCAAAAGTGCTGATCCGGCCGCGCGATTGCAGACTTTCTTCGCGGGACATCCCATGTTGATGTCGATGATCTCGGCGCCGGCATCCGCATTGAGGCGCGCGGCCTCGGCCATCATCGAGGCTTCGCCACCCGCGATCTGCACGACGCGGGGCGCGGCTTCGCCGCTGTGATCAAGGCGCCGGCGCGATTTGTCGGTATGCCAGAGGCTGGTATCGCTCGTCACCATCTCCGAGGCGGCGAGCGCCGCACCGAAGCGCCGGCACAACATGCGAAACGGGCGGTCGGTCACGCCGGCCATCGGCGCAAGCAGGGCGCGGCCCCGCAATTCGTGGCGGCCGATTTTCATCTCAGCCTGCCGGGACGGGGTCGTTGGCGCAGTGGACGCGGTGTTCGTCGTCGCGCAGGCACACGTCGATTTCGAAGCCGACGGCATCCTTGCCCGGGTCGACGATCACGACTTCCGCATCGATGCGCCGGCCGGCGCCCAGCATCGCTTCATTGGTCGCCGCGGCCGGCAGGTATTCGTGCGGTTCGAAGTCGCGCACGCCGACACGTGCGCCGGCGAGATCGGCGAGCGTGAGGCGCAGGAGCGGCACCGGCTGGGCATGCTCGGCGCTGTTCACGACACTCGCGCGCACGCGCAGCGTGCCTTGTGCTCCGGGCGGGGCCGCAGCGCCCCACTGGCGCACTTGATATGCCTTGAGGTTCCATTCGGGCGACAGCGGCAGGCCGAACGCGGCGTATGCGCGCTGCAGGAACGGTCCGAACGTCGGCCGGCGCACCAGGTCGTGGCGGTCGTAGTGCACGAACTGGATAACGAGCAGCAATCCGAGCATGACTCCGCCGATGCGCCACCCGTAGTGAACGGCGCGCTCACGCAGGATGGCCGTATCGCCGAATTCGACGGCATCCTCCGGCGCATCGTCATCCGCCATCGCGGGCGTCCGGCGTCGCAGCCCGCCCGGCGCGCGATCCTCGTTCGCCGGTTCACCGGCTTCGACGACCTCGGTAACGGTCGCATCATCCGGTTCGACGATATGGGTCGGACGTTCCTCCTCGGGCTCAGGTTCGGGCGGCGCGGGCACGGCGTCGATTTCCCAGCCGTCCTGTTCCTCGACTTGCGGCGGTTCGTCGACGGAATCCGGCTCGGCTTCGACCGCGACGGGATCGTTCGACGGTTCATCGACGGTGAGCGGGATGTCGATGTCCTCTTCAGGCTCCATGTCGGCCTCGACGAAGTGGACCTCGGCGGCCTCGCTCAGCACGGCGACCGACGCGAAAGCCGGGATCGCCATTTTTGGCGCTTCGACGAATACGCGGTCGACGGCGTCGGGCGGCAGATTGAACTCAAGGGTCGGCTCCGATTCATCGTCCCGCGAGCAGGCCCCGCTACCGGACGTGAATTCGTCGACGCGGTGCACCTCGGCCGTGGATCCCGGCGGCAGTGGAACCTGCTGGACCGTGGTGCTCTGGGCTTCGGCGGCTGCGCCGTCTATGGCCTCGTCTTCAACGAGGAATGAGAGGGCGTCGAATACGGCTGCGCAACGGCCGCACTGCACCTGGCCGCGCGCGGCACGCAACAGCTCCGCGGTTACGCGATAGAGCGTCTGGCATTGAGGGCATTGGGTGTACACGTAGCGGCAGGCGGGTTGTCAGGTCGGGCGTCTCGTCCCGTCGATGCGTGCCCATTCATTGCGCGAGCACGGCAGGTTCATATCAAACCACGACTGATAAGCCACTGTCACGGCATCCGCCTCGGCGGCCAGCATCCCGCAGAGGACGAGATCGCCGCCGGCGGCGACCAGCCCGGCAAGCCGCGGCGCAAGATCGATGAGCGGCCCGGCCAGGATATTCGCGATGACGATATCCGCGGGACTCGTCGCACTTTCGGGTGTGCCAGTCTCGATCCGCTCCGAGACCGAATTCGCGGCCGCGTTGGCGGCCGTCGCGATCAGCGCCTGGGAATCGATGTCGACCGCGAGGGCGTGCGCGGCTCCCAGCTTGAGCGCGGCGATTGCGAGCACACCCGAGCCGCAACCGTAGTCGATGACCCGACGGCCAGCGAGCCGGGCGCCGTCCAGCCAGTCGAGGCACAGCGCGGTCGTCGCATGGGTTCCCGTGCCAAAGGCCAGCCCGGGATCCATGGAAACGACGACGGCACCCGCTTCGCTCACCGTTTCATGTCGCGGAGCAACCCACAGCCGCCGCCCGAACCGCATGGCATGGAAATCGCGCAGCCACTCGCGCTCCCACGGCCGATCGGCGAGCTCCGATGCCTCGATGTCGCCATCCGCGAGCCCGGGGATGGCGGTGCACAGGGATCGACGAATGGACTTCGGATCGGCGTCGGCGGCAAAGAGGGCGGTGACCCGTACTTGCGGCCAAAGCGGCGTCGCGCCCGGCGCCGGCTCGAGAATCGCGTGGTCCGCCGCGTCACGCAGCGTGACCGCAAGTGCGCCGAGCCCGAAGCAGGCTTCTTCGGCTTGAGCGGCCGAGCCGTCGGGGGCGGCGAACGTAAGCTCGAGAAACGGCATCGCCGGCAGCCGGCCGGCTACTTCAGGCCGAGACGGCGCTCGAGATAGTGGATGTCGAGCGCGCCCTGGCGGAATGCCGCGTGGTTGAAAATCTCCTGGTGCAGCGGGATGTTCGTCTTGATGCCTTCGACGACCATCTCCGAGAGCGCGTTCTTCATGCGCGCAAGCGCCACCTCGCGTGTTTCCCCGTGGGCGATGACCTTGCCGATCATCGAGTCGTAGTACGGCGGCACGTTGTAGCCGCTGTAGATATGACTGTCGACGCGCACACCCGGCCCGCCAGGTGCGTGCCAGAGCTTGATCGGGCCCGGCGAGGGGATGAATCCCTTCGGATCCTCGGCATTGATGCGGCACTCGATGGCGTGGCCGCGAATCTCGACGTCGCCCTGCTCGTAGGCGAGGCGTTCGCCGGAGGCGACGTGCAGCTGCGCCTTTACGATGTCGATGCCCGTGATCATCTCGGTTACGGGGTGCTCGACCTGGATGCGCGTGTTCATCTCGATGAAGTAGAACTCGCCTTCCTGGAAGAGGAACTCGAGCGTGCCGGCGCTGCGGTAGCCCACGTCCTTGCAGGCCTGCGCGACCTTGTCGCCCATGAGCTTGCGCTGCTTGAGCGTGATGCCGGGTGCAGGCGCTTCCTCGATGACCTTCTGGTGGCGGCGCTGCATGGAGCAGTCGCGTTCGCCGAGGTGAATCACGTTGCCGAAGTTGTCCGCGAGCACCTGGAATTCGATGTGACGCGGCTTCTCCAGGAATTTCTCCATGTAGACCATGTCGTTGCCGAATGCCGCGAGCGCTTCACCCTTGGTGATGTTGATCGCATTCAGGAGCGCCGCGTCGCTGTGCACTGCGCGCATGCCGCGTCCGCCGCCGCCGCCCGACGCCTTGATGATGATCGGGTAACCGATGTCGCGCGCGATGCGGAAATTCTCGTCGTTGTCGGCACCGAGCGGCCCGTCGGAACCGGGCACGCAGGGCACGCCGGCCTTCTTCATGATCTTGATGGCCGAAACCTTGTCGCCCATCATGCGGATCGTCTCGGCACGCGGCCCGACGAACGTGAAGCCGCTGCGCTCCACGCGCTCCGCGAAATCCGCGTTCTCGGAAAGAAAGCCATACCCCGGGTGGATGGCGACCGAGTCGGTAACCTCCGCGGCGCTGATGATCGCCGGCATGTTGAGGTAGCTGTCGCGCGACTGTGGCGGACCGATGCAGACGGTTTCATCGGCAAGCAGCACGTGTTTCAGGTTGTAGTCGGCCGTCGAGTGCACGGCGACCGTCTTGATGCCGAGTTCGCGGCAGGCGCGCAGGATCCGCAGCGCTATTTCGCCGCGATTGGCAATCACGAGTTTCTCGAGCATCGGCAGTGCTACTCGATGACGAAGAGCGGCTGGCCGAATTCGACCGGCTCGCCGTTTTTCACGAGGATGGCCGACACCTTGCCGGCCTTGTCCGACTCGATCTGGTTCATCATCTTCATCGCTTCGATGATGCAGAGCGTCTGGCCGACCTTCACTTCCGAGCCGATGTCGACGAACTGCTTGGCGCCGGGCGCCGGGGCGGAGTAGTAGGTGCCGACCATCGGCGCCGTGACGACGTTTTCGTCCTTGTGCGCCTTCTCCGGAGCCGCCATGGCCGCGGCGCCGTGGTCGGCGGCCGGCATTGGTGCGCTCATGATGTGCCCGGCGCGGGCGGGAGCATGCAGTACGTGCGTCCCGACGCGTTCCGGCTCGCTCAGCCGGATGCGCACCGTTTCCTCGCCCTCCTTGATCTCGAGCTCGGCGATCCCGCTCTCCTGCACGAGCTCGATCAGCTTCTTCACCTTACGGATATCCATCCGGCTCCCCTTCTTTTTGGAATTGTTCACGAGGGCGGCTTGCTGGCAGCAAGGCGTGCAATCGCGGCTTCGAGTGCGAACTCATAGCCCTGCGGCCCGAGGCCGAAGATGCAGCCCGCCGCGAGATCCGAGAAATACGAGTGATGGCGAAACGGCTCGCGCGCGAAGATGTTCGACAGATGCACTTCGATGAAGGGCACCTTCACGGCCAGCAACGCATCGCGCAGGGCGATGCTGGTGTGCGTGAAGGCGCCGGGATTGATCAGCATAAACGCGATGCCGTCCTGCGGGGCCCGCTGCACGCGCTGGATGAGCTCGTGCTCGGCATTGCTCTGGAAAGCGTCGAGCGTGTGGCCCTTCGAGGCGGCCTGGCTCTTCAGCCGCGCCTCGATGGACGCCAGCGTTTCGCCGCCGTAGACCCCGGGCTCGCGTGTCCCAAGGAGATTCAGGTTCGGACCGTTTAATAGCAGGAGTCTGGCCACTGGCACAGGCTCGCTTTCTGGCTGCCGCGGAAGGGCGCAAGTTTAATCACATTTGGCGCGTTTACGGTACTTTTCGCAGAAGATTGCCAGAATATCGCTGCCAGATCGGCACAAGATCACTGTTGTTTTAGTGCCGCAGGAGGCTGGCCGGCGCAAATTATGCCCTATTTTCGGCCCGTCTCGGCCCTCCTGTCCCCTGCTATCGGCGTAGGGCGGCAGCAACACGCGCCCTGGCGGACGGCAAATCGAGACTGCCCGAATCCAGGTCGAGCAGCGCGGCGACGATGACGGCCGCCTGATCCTCGTGCAGCTGTCCCAATCGCAAGGCGAGGATACGGCCGCGCCCATCGACGAACACCGAGAAGGGCAGCAGCAGCTCATGCACCCCGAAGGCGGAGGCCACTTCCGGCCCGTCGTCCTCGCCGATCAGGATCGGATACTCGATGGGCTGCGCCGCGAGGTACTTGCGCACGTCATCCGCAATATCGACGGCGATGCCGACAACTTCCAGCCTGTTAGAGGCTTTTTCGCTCCGGATCTTCTCCAATAGCGGGATTTCTTCACGACAGGGCGCGCACCAGGTGGCCCAGAAATTGATGACGAGGGGGCGGCCCGCCCACTCATGAATGGAGTGCACCCGGCCGTCGATGTCGGGCAGGGAAAAGTCCGGCAGGGTTCCAGGCACAGGCGCGGCCCCGACAAGCGTGGCGGGAACTGGCTCGAGCTCGCCGGGGGTACCCGCAGCGGGCGATGCACTCCCGGGACCAAAGTGTTTGTAGAGGAGCGCACCGGCTGCGAATGCCGAGACCAGGAGAATGGCGGCCGTCGCCAGCTGACTCGCCTTGTTCATGCCCCTTCGGCAAACGCCTTCGCGGCGAGTTCTCGAAACGCCTCCGCCTTGACGTAGCCGACGATGCGGTGGGCTTTGAGTTCCGTGCCCGCGCGATCGAAGAACAGCAGCGTCGGGGGACCGACGAGCCCGAAGCGCGTCAGCAAGGTCGAATCGTCGGTCACATCGACGCGGATGAGGTCGGCGGCCTCGAGCGTCTGCAACACGCCGGGATCAGTGAACGTGTACTTTTCCAGCTCCTTGCAGGACGTGCACCAGTCGGCATAGAAGTCGACGAGCGCCGGCCGGCCCGCAGCCCTGGCCGCGGCGAGCCTTGCATCGAGCTCCGCCCCTGTTTTCACCTTCGCGAAGCGATCGACGGAAACGACCTGCGAGGCGGCGGCGCCCGTGCTGCCCGCGATCATAAGGCGCTTGAGCGGCTGCAGTGGATCCGAGCTGCCGGCGGAGGCGCCGACGGCGAGTATCGCGCCGTACAGCACGAGCATCAGGCCGAGTGCCGCGATGACGACGTTTCCAGACTGCCCTTCGCGGGCGCGTCCGAGCGCCCAGAGCCAATAGCCCGTGGCGAATGTCAGGACAGCCCACAGCACCATGATCACGGTGGGTGGCAGGATCCGGTCGAGCAGGTAAACGGCGACGCCAAGGAACAGCACGCCAAAGAACGCCTTGATCGCAACCATCCACGGGCCAGCCTTCGGCAGCAGCTTGCCTGCGGAGGCACCGACGACGAGCAGCGGCACACCCATGCCGATCCCCATGACGAAGAGTGCGAGCGCCCCGCGCAGTACCTCGCCGGTTTGGGCGATATACCCGAGTGCCCCGACCAGAGGCGGGGCCACGCAGGTCGTGACGATGAGTGAGGCCAGAACCCCCATCACGAAGGTGCCGATGAAGGTGCCGGCCTTTTGCTGATTGCTGATGTTGGCGAGGCGCGTTTGAATGAACGACGGCATCTGCAGCTCGAATATGCCGAACATCGGCAGCGACAGAAAAGCGAACAGCGCGGCGAAGGTCCCGATCAGCCACGGTGACTGGAACGCTGCCTGCGCCTGTTTGCCCGCCAGAGCGAAAATTGCCCCGGCCGCAGCGTACGTCAGCGCCATGCCGAGTACGTAGACGAGCGCCAGCAGAAATGCCCGCGCGGTTGTCACGTCCTTGCCCTGCGTCCCGATAATCCCCGAGAGGATCGGCACCATGGGGAGCACGCACGGCGTCAACGACAAACCGAGGCCGCCGAGGAAGAACCACATCAGCGCGACCAGCAGCGGCCCCTTGAGCCTGCTCTCCAGCCAGTCCTGCTCGGAAACGTCGCTGGCGGCGCCCGCGGAACTCGCGTCGATGGTGACGCTGACCTTGCGCTGCTCCGGGGGATAGCAGACCCGGCCTTCCGCGCAGCCCTGGTAAGCGACATCGAGATCGACTTCGCCGGCGTCCTTGCTCGCACGGGAGAACGGCACCTCGACTTCCAGGACGGTGCGATAGACCTCCTGCTTGCCGAAGTTGTCGTCGGTAATCGACTCGCCGGCAGGGAGGGCCGGTGTGCCGAGCGCGATCAGCTTGCTGCCGGTCGCGACCGAAATCTTGTTGCGATAGAGGTAATAGCCTTCCGCTATCACCCAGGTGAGCTTGATGCGTTCCGGGCCCGAGGCCTCGCCGCTCAGCTTGAAGGCCTGCGCGACCGGCAGAACGTCCGCCGGCGTCGTCGCTCCATTCGGGCGCGACTTGCCGAACGAAAGCGGATCGACGCCGCCGCCGCCGGCACCGAGCGGGACATTGGTAAGCCACGTCTGCGGCGGGTAGCAGATGCCGCGCTCTTCATTGCAGCCCTGCAGTTTCAGCGTGAGCGCGAGTGTCGCCGGACGCGTGCCCGTGACCGTGAACGGGACGGCGACGGCGGCCTTGTCGTAGTAGACCTCCTGCCGTCCGAAATTCTCATCGTCGTGAATCTTTCCGGCCGGGAACCGCGGTTCGCCAAGCGTGACGCCCGCGGTGTCGGTCTTGAAACCCATGCGCGAACGGTAGAGATAGTGATGGGGCGCGAGCGTGTAGGTGACGACGACCTCGTCGCCCTGGACAGCCGCCGAGTAACGGAAGGCCTGCTCCGGCTTCAGCAGGTCATCGTCAGGCGTCGCTGCATTGGACAAGGAAATTTGTCCAATCACCGTTGCGAGCAGCATGGCGGCCACTGACAGCATTCGATTCGAACGCGGCGATCCGGTCATAAACCGTCCTGAAGTCAAAAGCTTACAGAGGGCACAGGGGCAGAAAAGCGGCCGCAAGCATAGCGAGGGGGAAAGTTATTGTCATTGCACCGGTTCGCGCTTGATTTCGAAAGATCCACCGCTATGATTGGCACCCGCATGGGGAGAGTGCTAACCGCCTCGCCCCACCCAATTCCAACACCAAAGACCTTTCAGGAGTGAGTTACATGAAGATCCGACCGCTTCATGATCGTGTGATCGTCAAGCGACTCGAAGAGGATCGCACCTCTCCGGGTGGCATCGTGATTCCGGACACCGCAGCCGAAAAGCCCATCCAGGGCAAGGTCATTGCGGTCGGCAAGGGCAAGATTCTCGAGTCGGGCGAAGTCCGTCCGCTCGACGTGAAGGTTGGCGACAAAGTGCTGTTCGGCAAGTACAGCGGCACCGAAGTCAAGATGGATGGCGATGAGCTCGTCGTGATGCGCGAAGAAGACATCATGGCCATCATCGAAGGCAAATAACCCGCCACCCGCATTCGCTATTTCTAGAGATAGAGGACCACTTCAATGGCAGCTAAAGATGTACGTTTCAGCGATGACGCGCGCAGCCGCATGTTCCGCGGCGTCAACGTCCTCGCCAACGCCGTAAAGGCGACGCTCGGCCCGAAGGGCCGCAACGCGGTGCTCGAGAAGAGCTTCGGGGCCCCCACCGTCACCAAGGACGGCGTATCGGTCGCGAAGGAAATCGAGCTCAAGGACAAGTTCGAGAACATGGGCGCGCAGATGGTGAAGGAAGTTGCTTCCAACACATCCGACGAGGCCGGCGACGGCACCACCACCGCCACCGTTCTTGCCCAGGCAATCATCCGCGAAGGCCTCAAGGCCGTGTCTTCGGGCCGCAATCCGATGGACATCAAGCGCGGCATCGACAAGGCTGTCGTGACGAGCACGGCCTTGTCGATGCCACGTTTGATGTCCATGGGGTTGCGACCGGAGGCGACGGCCTTCAGGCCCTCGCGGATGATCGCCTGGGCAAGCACCGTCGCCGTCGTCGTACCGTCGCCGGCTTCGTC
>DASQOR010000039.1:0-2119 GCA_035644395.1 Steroidobacteraceae bacterium | reverse complement strand
CGGCGGCGCCTACGCCGACATCGGGCCGCGCGTGACGCAGAAGTCCGGCTTCACCGCGGCGGGCCCTTACGACATCGAGCACGTCGCGATCGATTCGTACGCGCTGTACACGAACCTGCCGCCTGCCGGCGCGCTGCGCGGCTTCGGCATCCCGCAGCTGGTGTGGGCCTACGAGTGCCACACCGACATGATGGCGCGCGAACTGGGAATCGACCCGATCGAGTTTCGCCGCAGGAACCTGCTGCGCGACGGTCGGCCGCAGGCGACCGGCACCCTGATGCGCGACGCGGCGATCGAGAAGGTCCTCGACCGCCTCGCCGTTCTGCTGGAATGGAATCGTCCATTTGATCGAGGCACGGGGGTGTTGCGCCGCGGCCGCGGCATTGCCATCGGCTTCAAGGCCTGCGTCTCACCGACCACGTCGCTGGCTGCAGTGAACATCAATGGCGACGGCAGCTGCACCGTCTATTGCAGCACCGTCGACATGGGGCAGGGCTCGGACACCGCGATGGCGCAGATCGCCGGCGAAGTGCTCAACCTGCCCGCCGAATCGGTGCGCGTGGTGCATTCTGACACCGACGTCACGCCTTACGACATGGCGACGCTCGGCTCGCGCTCGCTGTTTCACATGGGCAACGCGGTAAAGCTTGCGGCCGAGGACGCTTTGAAAAAATTAAATCAGTTGAAAAGCGAATTACAAATGCCGCCCGATGCCGCGATCGCTGAAATCTTCAAGAAGAAATACGGCATGCAGGCGGGCAACGTCGTCGGCACGGGAAGCTTCATCCCGAGCTACGCGCCGCCCGACCACGCCACCGGCCTGACGAGCAACGCGACGCCGTTCTGGATGGTCGGCGGCAGCGGCGTGGAGATCGAGGTGGACACCGAGACGGGCCGGGTGCGGGTGACGCGGCTGGTCAACGTCGCCGACGTCGGCACGCCGATCAACCCAAAGATCGTCGAGACGCAGCTCTCCGGCGCGGCGATCATGCAGCTCGGCTTCACGCTGTTCGAGAAGATGCTGTTCGACGACCACGGCCAGTTGCGCAATGCGTCGCTCGCGGAGTACAAGATTCCGGGCTTCCTGGACTTGCCCGAAGAGATCATCAATGAAGCGGTGAGCGCCGAGCAGCGCTCCGGTCCCTTCGGTGCCAAGGGCGTCGGCGAAACCGGGACCTTCGGCGTGTCCCCGGCCATCGCCAACGCGCTCCACGACGCGGTTGGAGTGAGACTCACTGTACTCCCGCTCAATCCGGAATCCATTTTCATGGAACTGCAAAAAGCGAAATGAGGCGCAGCATTCAATTTCGCCTGAACGGCGAGGCGGTGGAGGCGCAGGTGGCGCCGCACGAGACGCTGGTCGAAGTCCTGCAGGACGCATTCGGCCTGTTCGGCGCGCGCGAAAGCTGCGGGCAAGGCCTCTGCGGCTGCTGCACGGTGCTCGTCAACGGCCGCGCCGTGTCGGGCTGCCTGTATCTCGCCTCGTTCGCCGAGGGCGGCGAGGTATCGACCATCGAGGCTGGCGGCCGGCTCGACGCGGTGCAGGAAGCGTTCATCGAATGCGGCAGCCTGCAGTGCGGCTTCTGCACGCCGGGGTTCGTCCTGATGACGCGCCAGTTGCTCGAGGAGCACCCCGAGCCGGACGACGACAGCATCCGGCACTATCTTTCCGGCAACCTGTGCCGCTGCGCGGCCTATCCGCAGATCATCGAGGCCGTGAAGCTCGCGGCGCGGAAATTGAGGCAGACATGAGACCACTCATCTGGTTGGTGTTCCTGTTATTCGTTCCGCCTTCCGAGGCGCAGGACTACCCCTCTAAACCCATCCGGATCCTGGTGCCCTTCGCGCCGGGCGGCGCGGTGGACACCAGCACGCGCATCCTGACGCAGAAGATGGGCGAGCGGCTCGGCTGGAATTTCGTGGTGGAGAACCGTCCGGGCGGCAACGGCTTCATTGCCACCACGGCGGTGCAGAAGTCGGCGCCGGACGGGTACACGCTTCTCATGGCGCACACCGGCGAGTTCGCGGTGAACCCGGCGCTGTTCGACAACGTGCCGTACGAGCTCGAGCGCGACTTCGTGCCGATCACGATGGTGAGCGACGCGCCGATGCTCTACCT
>DASQOR010000038.1:0-2435 GCA_035644395.1 Steroidobacteraceae bacterium | reverse complement strand
CCGCGCCACGTGGGCGAGGTCCGCCTGCGCCTTCTGCAGCGCTTCCTGCGCACGTTTCCGCTCGGTCAAGTCGAGCACGTAGGAGACGCCCTCATCCCGCCCCTCGAGGGCCGCCGCGCCGACAAGCACCGGCACCCGGCTGCCGAGGGGCGGGATGAGGGCGTCTCCTACGTGCTCGACTTGACCGAGCGGAAACGTGCGCAGGAAGCGCTGCAGAAGGCGCAGGCGGACCTCGCCCACGTGGCGCGGCTGACGACGATGGGCGAACTTGCGGCCTCGCTTGCCCATGAGATCAATCAGCCGCTCGCCGCCATCGTGACCAACGGCAGCGCCGGTTTGCGCTGGCTCAACCAGGGTCAGCCCGATCTCGACGAAGCGCGGGCTGCGCTCTCGCGCATCGTGCGGGACGGCGCCCGCGCGGCGGACGTGATCCGCGGCCTCCGGGCGCTCGCCAAGAAAACCGGACCGGAATTGGCGAAGCTCGACATCAATGACACCATTCTCGAGGTGCTGGCGCTCACCCGCGGCGAGATGCAGCGGCACGGCGTAGTGCTTCACACCGACCTGTTCAGCGGCGATCGGCCGGTCTTCGCTGACCGGGTTCAGCTGCAGCAAGTATTGATGAATCTGATCCTGAACGGCATCGATGCGATGAGAGCAGTCGCGGGCCACCAGAGGGTTTTGACGATCTCCTCAGAGCCGGCCGGACCGGACGGCGTGCTCGTTGCCGTCGCAGATACGGGCCCGGGGCTCGACCCGGCGACGGCCGATCGCATCTTCGAACCCTTTTTCACGACCAAGCCCCAAGGCATGGGCATGGGGCTGTCGATCTGCCGATCGATCATCACAGCGCATGGCGGGCAGCTCTGGGCGTCGCCGGGCGTGCCCTGCGGCGCTGTCTTCCGATTCACTGTGTCGAAGGTACCGCCAGGTTGAGTCGCCATCACTTCGACTTGCGCGTGCCCGCCGACGTGAAGGCGGCGCGTGAGTAAATTGCGTCCCAGAGCTTCACGACCTCGACCTGCTTCCTTCGACGCGGCTTGGCCGAGCAAGCAGGAACTAATCTGCAAGGGAAAGAAGGGCTGACGACGGGATGGCAACGCAGACATGAAGGCGCCGTCTTGACATCCCTGAACGGCGGCAAAGCGCGGTGAGCTCGGGATGCCCACAGAGAATGGATCTCTGCGGAAGGCTCGCGGATGGAGGCGGCGACGTGACGGAAGGCCGCTTGAAGCTATCTCTACCTCTTTCCAGAGTAGAGTGTGGGCGCTCCGTTCCTGTGATTGGAATCAACGCGCTCCACTACGCCACTCGCGCATGTCGCTCGGATCGAGAACGGCGCCCTGATTGCGCAGCGCTGATTGCACCTTCTGGACTTCGACGGTGCCGTCGTTGGCCAAGAAGGCGGCCGCGACCCCCGCTGCTTGTCCCGTTGCGAAGGACGTTCCCATGACACGCAAACTGGCGCCGCTCTCTCGATCTCCATCGGCAGTGCGGCCGGCGGCGAACAGGTTCGCGGTATCGCGGCTTCTGAGGCAGTCGAGCGGAATCGGATAGGCCGCGCCGTTCGGCGGAAATTCAAATGTGCTCCCGAACGTCCTGCGATCGTGCCACTCGACGCCCCAGGCGCCCAGCGCCACGGCATCGGATCGCTTGCGCCCATCGCGGACGTCCTGCCATTTGAGCTGTTCGACAGCGTTGATGTGGCGTGACTCTCGCGTACCGAACCCAGGTCCGGTGGAGACGAGATACGCCGTCTCGCAGCCGGGCATGGTGCGAAGGATTTCGAGATACGCGTAGGCTTGGCGACGCCCATCGGCCTCCGCCGCGCTGATGCTGCGCACGTCGCGCGGATCATAGTCGGCCGACGCGAGATAGCAGCAGATATCACCCGAAATCGGCAGCCGCGCGAACAGGCTCGCGTCCTTCGTCACCGGGCGACCGGATGCGCGGGCCGCGTCTACGGCCTGCTTGAACCGCTGCGCATCGATCTCGACCCCCGCTGGAATCCCGCCATAGCGCGTGCCGAGCGTGCCCAAGTTTACCTGACCGTGGTTCCCATAGCGCACGGAGGCGCCGGCGAATGTCGCGAGATCGCAGTCGCCGCTCGCGTCCACCCATGCCTTGGCTCTGATCCGGTGCCGACCGCCGTGGTCGTCGAAAACGATCGAGGTAATCATTTCGTCTTTCCGCTCCGCCTTGCTCACGAAGCTGTCCAGGAAGACATCGACGCCCGCCTCCGCGCAGAGCCGATCGAGCGTCAGCTTGACGGCCTCGGGGTCGAACACCACGTACACGCCGCGATGCCGCTCGGGCTTTGTCACGGCATTCAGGCGTCTCAATCCGTCCAGGGCGTCCTCCGCAACGCCGCGCACGGCCTGCATTGGTGTGTCACCGAGCGTGAAGAGCCCGCAATAGGTCAGCACGTTGCGCAC
>DASQOR010000037.1:0-18753 GCA_035644395.1 Steroidobacteraceae bacterium | reverse complement strand
TTTGCCCTGGCGAACTTGTACCTGCTGCGCCGACGATTGTTGCCACCGCAGTGGACGTGTCTCTCGTGATCGCACCGAGCGGCAGAGGGCTCGAGACAACCCAGGCGACCTGGCCAAAAAGCCGCCCAGCCGAACCGTCCCGATGACTTTCGCAGCTCCATTCATTTCATTATGCTTCCGCACGATCACCTGTGCAGAGATTCCCTAGCTCGTCAGCCGGTTTCAATATTCCGAAACGTGGTACCGACGATTCCGTTGTGTTCCATCTGGAACCAGAGATGAGCCGGCTTCTTTGCCTCGAACCAGTGATGGAACTGGACGAGAAACGCCTCGATTAAGTCAAACATCTGATCTGGACGATCTTTCAACAACAGGTCCGCGCGGTCCACGACAATTAAGACCCCGCCGGCCGATAGCGAAAGTGCACCCAAGTCATCCAAGAACTGCACGTAAGGCACCATTTGGCGAGGAGCTGGCTGCAATTCATATGGCTGGTTCTCAAGTCGCAGTGCTTTCGCAATTGCGTTCACCAGCGTTGCCTCATCGCTGGGAATCAACGAGCAGTCGACATACGCTAGACGCATTGATCGCTGAAACAAATCTTGCGGAATAGCCGCGATCGATTCGTCAACATGGTCCGCACGCACGAAGTGCACACAGTTAGATAGCGGCTGATCGATTCCCGCGTATCCACGCACTAGATGATCCTCACTTTCTCTGTCCGTCGATCGCTGCTCGTCACTGTCCCCGCATATCAATAATTGCCACAAATCCACTCGGCGCACCAGGGCCCGGTTTGTAATGATATGGCGCGTAGTAGTAGACGTTCGACCCTGCCTGCAGCGTCAAGATCCTTTCGTTTGACCGTTCGGTACCTACTGGCCCGACCAAGTAGACATCGTATAGGGTCTTCTTGTTGCCTGGGAGTCCAACATCCGTTGCCGCAGTAAGCGGGGCCGTTGCCGGCCGAGCCATTGGCAGTCACGCGGGAGAAAGTCTCGATCTCTGTCTGATAGGTCGAACCGGTGGCGCCGTACGTACCACCAGTGAGCTTGAGCTGGTTGCCGTCAAGGCAAAATCGATCGCTCAAATCATCGCGCACGTCGCGATTGAGGCCGTCCTGCGCCCACGTCTTGGAGCATCGGTAGACGCTGGAGAGTCCCGACAGCGACCAGCCAACGCCGAAGTACCCATCGCCCGCACGGCTCGAGTACACGAGCGCGAGCGAGGGCTGCACGCCGTGAATCCCGGCCGGGGCCCATAGCGAAATCGAGTACTGTGCGGCGCCCGAAGCCGAGACAGCGAAGTTGCCCGGCGTGCGACCAGCGGCTGCCTGCGCTGAGGTCGCGACGGCTCCGCAGAGTGCCGCCAAACACACCACGCCAATCCAGCTGCGTACAGAATGTGAAGAGCGTAGACCGTCCATTTGGTCTCCCTTACAGCTTCATTTTTCCAATCCTCGGCCAGTGTGCATCCCGCACGTCCATTCACTGGCGTCCGCATGAATATTGCGCAGCAAGCGATACGTTTCAGTTAAGAGATCTTCATGCACCTTCGGTCGAGCACGCACAAAGGGAATCTACGATCAGTGCGCAAGTGAAAACACCTTGATGGTCGCAAGGCGTTCCCCTATCGTGCCGCGATAAGGGCGCATCCATGTCCTCCGACTCTATTGATCAACTGCGTGCCCGAGCGCGCAGCGGCGATCTCTCCGCGCTCACGACGCTCGGCAAGTGCACGCTCGTCGGCGAGGGTATCCGCCAGTCGCCGCAGGAGGGCATCGCTCTGATCCGGGACGCGGCGGCGCGCGGCAATGCCGACGCGAATGCTCTCCTTGCCGTTTTTGCCGCCTGGGCGGTCCTTCAGCCACGGAACATTGAAGCCGCCCTCGATCACCTTGCCCGGGCGGCACAACTGGGAGGCGAACTTGCGCAGCGTGAATTGCGCCTGCTGGCACGGGCGGGTGGCGATGACTGGGCCGCCCTGCGCCGGAAAGTCGACGTCACGGCGCTCACGACGCCGCCCGCGATGCGCGTGGCCGTCGAACGCCCGCGGATCGTCGTCATCGACCATTTTGCATCGACTGAAGAGTGCGACTGGCTCATCGAGCGCGGGCGGCCGGAGCTGCGCCGCGCGCGCGTCTACCACGGGAGCGAGCAGCTCGAGACCGCCGACGAGCGCACGAACAGCGAGGCGGACTTCACCGTCTTTCGCGCCGACATCACCTTGAGCCTGATCCGGGAGCGCATGGCGGTCGCGACGCGCGCGCCGACGTCACACTTCGAAATCACGAAGCTCCTGCACTACCGGGGCGATGAGCATTTCGGCCTGCACGCGGATTTCCTCGAGCTCAACACGCCCGAGCTGGTGCGCGAAGTCGAGGCCCGGGGCCAGCGTGCGATGACGCTCCTCGTCTATCTCAACGAAGGCTATGAAGGCGGCGAGACGGAATTTCCCAAGGTCGGCTTTCGCTACAAGGGTGCGCGCGGCGGCGCGATGTTCTTCACCAACATCGATGGCGCCGGCGCGCCCGACTACTCGACAGTGCACGCCGGACTACCGCCGTCGAGCGGCGAGAAGTGGCTGTTGTCGCAGTGGATCCGGACGCGGCCGGTTACAGGCTAGCTTTCGCCAGGTATTCACGCAGCCCGGCGAGCTGCCGCTCGTAGTTCTTCCAGCGCCCCGACGAGCGCCGATAGAGCGGCTCACGCACCTGCCAGACGCTCGCCGTCTTGACCGCGTTCACCACCCGCTCGAACGCCAGGCAGTTCTCATCCCAGTCGAGGCCGCAGAACGCCAGCAGCTTCTCGATGGCCGGCCGCGGATCGCGCACCAGCGCGTCGTAGTCGAAATCCAGGATGTCCGCGCCGTAAAGCGACTTCCAGTGGGTCATCAGGCGCCGATACCCGACGTAGTAATGGCCGATGTCCATGAGGTCGAGCGCGTAGCCCATGCCGTGATCGAGATGCAGGAAATAGATCGAGAGGCAGTTGTCGAGCGGATCGCGCGTGGTGTGCACGATCTTCGCGTCCGGCAGCAGCGTCTTGATGAGCCCGAGATGGAGAAAATTATCCGGGCGCTTGTCCGTGATCCGGTCAGCGCCGGGGAAGAGGCGCCCGAGCGTGCTGGTGTACTCGGCGGCGAACACCTCGAGCTCGGCTGCCGACGTTTGCAGCAAACGCTCGGGAAACGGCGCGAGCCGGGTCCGCACGAGATTCGGCAGGAAGTCGATCTCGCCGCCCGCCGTGACGCGCGCATGAGCGGCGAGCACTTGCTCGGTGAGCGTCGACCCTGACCGGAACATCCCACAGATGAATAGCGGCGGCGCCGAAAGCGTGGGCGCGACGGGTTTGACGCGGCCCGGCGCAAACACCTCGATCACGCGTTCGATGAAGTGCTCGTGCAGTTTGCGATCGTATGCCGCCGCACCCGGGCTCGCGCTCGCGCGGCTGTGCCGGTTCGCGGCGGTGTATGCGTCGAACGCGGCGTCGTACTGCCCGCAGGCATCGAGCAGCCGGCCGAGCGCAAAACCGAGCGCTGCCTTGTCGGCATCCGTCGCAGCGTGCCCTGCCAGGGCAACGCGCAATCGAGCGATCAGCGTATCGTCCGGCTCCGTGATCGATTGCAGATTGGCGTAGCGAGCGAGCGCCGCAGGGTCACCCGGCTGCAGCGCCAGGATCCGTTCGTAGAGCGCAAGGGCCGGCGTGCGCCGACCGAAGTCCTCGTGAAGGTTCGCGAGATTGAAAAGCGCCGGCACGTAGTCCGGATTGATCTCGAGCGCCGTGTTCAATTCCTGCGCCGCGGCCTCGTCGAGACGCAGGTGGTCGGAATAAATGACGCCGCGATTGAGATGCACCTCCTCGGGCTGGCTGACACCGCGATTGAGGGCTTCCCGATAGGACGCGAGCGCCTTGTCGAATTGACCGGTCCGCCGCTGCAGCAGCCCGAGGTTGTACCAGGTGTCCGGCAAGTCGGGCCGGCGCGCAAGCACACGCAGATAGGCCGCTTCCGCCTCGGCAAATTGGCCCGAGCGTTCAAGCATCGCCGCCTGCCGCAGCAGGTCGCCGGGGTCGTTGCTCGCCGCCATAGGGGCCGGATGGTACCGGACGGCACCCGCCGGACAAATCCCTACGAAATCCTTATGTGCGAAACCCTACCCTTTAGAAACTCTCCGGAGGGTCCATGGACGCGCTATTCGTGTTCGCAATCGTTGCCCTGCTGGCCGTTACTGCCTGGATCACCGCGGCGCTCGCGCACCTCGGGAGACTCGAGTGAGCTGGGCGATGCTGCTCGCCATCGTCCTCACGGCAGGACTTCTCGTCTACCTCCTGACCGCGCTCTTCAAGCCGGAGAAATTCTGATGACGGCTGCGACCGTTATCCTGATCGTCGTCATGCTCGGCGTGCTGCTCCTTTGCGTGAAGCCGCTCGGGCTCTACATCGCGAACGTGATGGAGGGCAAGGCGATCTGGCCGCTTCGCATCGGCGCGCCGGTTGAACGCCTCTTCTACCGGGTGAGCGGTGTCGACGCCGCGGTCGAGATGGGCTGGAAGCGCTACGCGCTCGCACTCCTCCTCTTCAATGCGCTCGGCGCACTCCTCCTGTACCTGCTGCAGCGGCTGCAGGCCTGGCTGCCGCTCAATCCCCAGCACTTCGCGAACGTCTCGCCCGACTCCTCGTTCAATACGGCCGTCAGTTTCACCACCAACACGAACTGGCAGGGCTATTCCGGCGAATCGACGATGAGCTATCTCACCCAGATGGCGGGCCTTGCCGTGCAGAATTTCCTGTCGGCCGCCACGGGTATTGCTGTTGCCATTGCACTCATCCGCGGGCTCGCGCGTCACAGCGCGAGGACCGTCGGCAACTTCTGGGTCGACCTCACGCGCTGCACGCTCTATGTCCTGCTGCCCCTGTCGATGGTGCTGGCACTCTTTTTCGCCTCGCAGGGCGTCATCCAGAATTTCGACGGCTACCGGGATGTGTCGACTATCGAGAGCGCGCAGACCCAGACGCTGCCCATGGGACCGATCGCTTCCCAGGAATCCATCAAGGAGCTCGGCACCAATGGCGGCGGCTTCCTGAACGCAAACTCGGCGCATCCGTACGAGAACCCGACGCCACTCACCAACCTCCTCGAGATCCTGGCACTCCTCTTCATTCCCGCCGCGCTCACGTACACCTTCGGGCGGATGGTGGGCGACACGCGGCAAGGGTGGGCCGTGCTCGCGGCCATGCTCATCCTCTTCGTCTCGCTCCTGGGCGTCGCGACGTACAACGAGCAGGCCGGCAATCCACGCATCGCCGCGCTCGGCGCCGATCAGACCGCGAGCCTTGCGCAATCCGGCGGCAACATGGAAGGCAAGGAAACGCGCTTCGGCATCGGCGCCTCGGCGCTCTTCGCAACGGCGACCACCGGTACGTCCTGCGGCGCGGTCAACGGCATGCACGACTCGTTCACGCCGCTCGGCGGCTTCGTCCCGCTCTTTCAGATGCAGCTCGGCGAAGTCGTCTTTGGCGGCGTCGGAACGGGCCTCTATTCCATGCTGATCTTCGCGATCATCGGCGTCTTCATCGCGGGACTCATGATCGGCCGCACACCCGAGTATCTCGGCAAGAAGATCGAAGCGTTCGAGATGAAGATGAGCTCCGTCGCCATCCTCGTGATGCCCTTCATCGTGCTCGTCGGCACCGCGATCGCCGTCAGCGTCGACGCGGGCAAGGCGGGAGTCGCCAATCCCGGCGCGCACGGCTTTGCCGAAATCCTCTATGCGTTCTCCTCGGCCGGCAACAACAACGGCAGCGCGTTCGCCGGTCTCTCGGCGAATACGCCCTTCTACAACACCGCGCTCGGGATCGTGATGTGGCTCGGCCGTTTCTGGCCGATCGTCGCCGTGCTCGCCGTGGCGGGCTCGCTCGCCGCCAAGAAGCGCATTCCCGTGACCACCGGCACCCTGCCGACGCATGGCCCCCTCTTCGTAACGCTCCTCATCGGCACCGTGCTCCTGGTGGGCGCCCTCACTTTCGTCCCCGCACTCGCGCTCGGGCCCGTCGTCGAACACCTGGATCTCTGGCCATGACCCACCGCAAGCCTTCCCTGTTCGATCGCGGGCTCATCGCGCCGGCACTCGCCGATTCCCTGCGCAAGCTCGACCCGCGTGCGCAGTGGCGCAATCCGGTGATGTTCGTCGTGTACCTCGGCAGCCTTTTCACGACGATGCTCTGGGTCCAGGCGCTCGGCGGTGCCGGCGAAGCGCCGGCCTGGTACATCCTTGCGGTGACGGTCTGGCTCTGGATCACGGTCCTCTTTGCCAATTTCGCCGAGGCGCTCGCCGAAGGCCGCAGCAAGGCGCAGGCCGCCGCGCTCCACGGCCTCAAGCAGACGGTGTTTGCGAAGAAACTCTCCGATGCCAAGGCACACGCCACGCCCACGCGCACGCGCGCCGACGCCCTGCGCAAGGGCGATATCGTGCTGGTCGAGGCGGGCGACATCATTCCGGTCGACGCCGAAGTCATCGAAGGCGCCGCCTCGGTCGATGAGAGCGCGATCACCGGTGAATCCGCGCCCGTCATCCGCGAATCGGGCGGCGATTTCTCCGCCGTGACAGGCGGCACGCGCGTGCTCTCCGACTGGATCGTCGTGCGCGTGAGTGCGAATCCGGGTGAGACCTTCCTCGACCGCATGATCGCGATGGTCGAGAACGCCAGGCGGCAGAAGACGCCGAACGAGATCGCGCTGACGATCCTGCTCGTCGCGTTGACGCTCGTGTTCCTGTTTGCAACCGCGACGCTGCTGCCGTATTCGATCTACAGCGTCGCGGTCGGCAAACTCGGCGCCCCGGTCACGATCACCGCGCTCATTGCGCTCCTCGTCTGCCTCATCCCGACGACCATCGGCGGGTTGCTGTCGGCCATCGGTGTCGCCGGCATGAGCCGCATGCTGCAGGCGAACGTCATCGCGACGTCGGGCCGCGCGGTGGAAGCAGCCGGCGATGTCGACGTGCTGCTCCTCGACAAGACCGGAACGATCACGCTTGGCAATCGCCAGGCGGCCGCGTTCATTCCGGCGCCCGGCGCGACGGAGCAGGAGCTCGCGGACGTGTCGCAGCTCGCTTCGCTCGCGGACGAGACCCCGGAAGGGCGCAGCATCGTGGTCCTGGCGAAACGCTACAACATCCGCGAGCGCAATCTCTCGAGCCTCGGCGCGACGTTCGTGCCGTTTTCCGCGCACTCGCGCATGAGCGGCGTGAACATCGGCGATCGCCAGGTGCGCAAGGGCGCGCCGGATGCCATCCGCAAGCACATCGAAGCGCAGGGCCAGGCTTGGCCGAAAATCATCCAGGAGGCCGTCGATTCAGTTGCGCGTCGCGGCAGCACACCGCTCCTCGTTAGCGACGCAGGGCGCGTCCTCGGCGTGATCGAGCTCAAGGACATCGTCAAGGGCGGCATCAAGGAGCGTTTCGTCGAGCTCCGCCGCATGGGCATCAAGACGATCATGATCACCGGCGACAACAAGCTCACGGCAGCGGCGATCGCCGCGGAGGCCGGCGTCGATGACTACCTCGCCGAGGCGACGCCGGAAGCGAAGCTCAGACTCATTCGCGAGCACCAGTCGCAGGGCAGGCTCGTTGCGATGACGGGCGACGGCACCAATGACGCGCCCGCCCTCGCGCAGGCGGATGTTGCCGTCGCCATGAATTCCGGCACGCAGGCCGCGAAAGAGGCCGGCAACATGGTCGATCTCGATTCGAATCCGACCAAGCTCATCGAGGTGGTCGAAACCGGCAAGCAGATGCTGATGACGCGCGGCTCGCTCACGACCTTCAGCATCGCGAACGACGTCGCCAAGTACTTCGCGATCATCCCGGCGGCATTCGCGACGACCTACCCGCAATTGAACGCGCTCAACGTCATGCGCCTCGCGAGCCCCTGCTCGGCGATCCTCTCGGCGGTCATTTTCAATGCGCTGATCATCGTCGTGCTCATTCCGCTGGCGCTCAAGGGTGTGAAGTACCGTCCGCTCGGTGCAGCCGCGCTCCTGCGTCGCAATCTACTGGTCTACGGGCTCGGCGGCATCATCGTTCCGTTCATCGGCATCAAGCTGATCGACCTCGGTCTCGCGGCCGCGCACTGGACTTGAGGAGCCCGCCATCATGCGTACCTTGATTCGTCCGGCGCTCGTGCTGCTGCTGCTGATGACCGTGCTCCTTGGCGTCATCTATCCGTTTGTCATCGCCGGCGTTGCCAAGGCAGCGTTTCCCGGTCAGGCCGCTGGCAGCCTGATCGTCCGTGACGGCAAGGCCGTCGGTTCAACGCTCATCGGTCAGAACTTCACCGCACCCGGGTATTTCTGGGGCCGGCCATCGGCGACCGGCAGCTCACCGTACAACGGCATTGCCTCAGGCGGGTCGAATCTCGGGCCACTGAATCCCGCGTTGACCGATGCCATCCAGGCCCGCATCGATACGCTCCGCGCGGCCGATCCCGGCAACACCGCGCCCATTCCCGTCGATCTCGTCACCGCATCCGCCAGTGGCCTGGATCCCGACATCAGCGTGGCCGCCGCGCTGTATCAGGTGGCACGCGTCGCCCGCGCCCGGGGCCTGACGGCGGATGCGGTGCGCAGGCTCGTACACGCTCGCACGCACGGCCGCTCGGCCGGTTTTCTAGGCGAACCGCGCGCCAACGTGCTCGAGCTGAATATGGCGCTCGATTCGGCTAGCCTCGGGAAATGAGCGAGGGCCGGCCCGATCCCGACGAACTGCTCGCGGCGGTCAGCGCTTCCGAAGAGAAGCGGCGCCGCGGCCGCCTCAAGATCTTCCTTGGAGCCAATGCGGGCGTCGGCAAGACTTACGCGATGCTCTCCGAGGCACGCACGCTGCGCGCGCAGGGACACGACGTCGTCATCGGTCTCGTGGAAACGCACGGCCGGAGCGAAACGGCCGCGCTCGCCGAGGGCCTCGAGCGGCTGCCGCTCAAGGATGTCGCATACCAGGGCAAGGCCTTCCAGGATTTCAATCTCGAGGCGGCGCTCGCGCGCCGCCCGGTACTGCTGCTGGTCGATGAGCTCGCGCACTCGAACGTTGCGGGCCTGCGTCATCAGAAGCGCTGGCAGGACATCGAAGAGCTCATCGCCGCCGGCATCAACGTCTACACCACCGTCAACGTCCAGCACCTCGAGAGCCTGAACGACCAGATTGCGCGCCTCACCGGCGTGCAAGTGTGGGAGACGGTGCCGGACCGCGTCGTCGCCGCTGCCGATGCGGTGGAACTCGTCGATGTGCCGCCCGAGGAACTGCTCGCCCGCCTGCACGCGGGCAAGATCTATCAGGGCGCCCAGGCCGAGCGGGCGGCGGAGAATTTCTTCAAGCGCGCGAATCTCGTCGCGCTGCGCGAGCTCGCGCTGCGCGAAACCGCGGCGCGCGTCGATTCCGAGCTGCAGGCGCTGCGCCAGGGCGAAGGCGGATCGGAGCCGTTGCGCGTCGCCGAACGCGTGCTCGTCTGCGTCGGCCCGGATGCGATGGCCCCGGTCGTCGTGCGTTCGGCGGCGCGTCTCGCGGCGGCGATGCACGCGCGCTGGACGGCTCTCTACGTCGAAACGCCGCGCCTCTCGCATCTTCCGTCCGAAGCCCGTGAGCGCGTGCTGGCGACCCTGAAGCTCGCCGAACAGCTCGGAGCCGACACGGTCACGCTCGGCTCCGTCGACATCGCCCGTACCATCCTCGAGTTCGCGAAGTCGCGCGGCATCACGCGCATCGTGATCGGCAAGCCGACTCGCCAGCACTGGCTGCGCCGCCTCGCCGGTTCACTGGTCGACGTCCTCGTGACGAATGCCCAGGGCTTCGAAGTGCACCTGGTCGCGCAGCAGCCGGCCGCCGACTTCATGGCCAATCGCGGCGCCGCGGCCGGCGTCGCCGGCCTCGCGCCGGACTACAAGTGGCGGGTGCGCTGGCGGCGCTTTCCGCCAGCCGCGTTCATCGTCGCTCTCGCAACCGCGGTCGCCGTACCCCTCTATCCGGAGGTGCCGGCCGCCGGCCTCGTGATGATTTATCTGCTCGCGGTCGTGCTGGTGGGGCTGTATCTGGGCCGCGCTCCGGCCGCCGTCGCGGCGCTCCTCGCGGGCCTGACCTTCAACTATCTTTTCACGCTGCCCCGGTTTTCGCTGCACATCGACCTGGTGGACGACGTCCTCACGTTCATCGCGCTCCTGGTCGTCGGGCTCCTGATCGGCGAGCTCGCGGCACGCACGCGCCGGCAGACACGGATTGCCCTGCAGCGCGAGGAACGCGCCGTGGCGCTCGCGGAATTCACCGAGAGCCTGCTCGCCGCGCAGACCATCCCGGAGATCGCGGAACTCGCCTGCAACAGCATCGCGAATGCCTTCGACGCGGAAGTTGCGTTTCTGGCGCGGACCGAAAGTGCGCCGCTCGCGCAGATACATACGAAAGGCATGCGGCGCCTGCTCGCCAGTTTCGATGAGTCGCTCGCGCGCTGGGTGTTCGATCGCGGCGAGCCCGCCGGCATCGGCACGGACACCCTGCCCTCGGGCGAGGTTCACTACGTTCCGGCCCGTTCGGCTTCCATCGCGCTTGCGGTCCTCGCCATCCGGCCCGCCAGCCTCAGGCGCCTGCTGCTGCCCGAACCACGCCGCACGCTCGATGCCTATGCACGGCAGGTGGCCATCGCCTGCGAACGCGTCTATTTCATGCAGCATGCGCGTGAAGCCGAACTCGCCATCCAGGCGGAGGACCTCCGCAACGCCCTGCTCTCCGGGCTCTCGCACGATCTGCGCACGCCGCTCGCCGCGATCATCGGCTCCGCGAGCGCGCTGCTCGAGAACGATCGCGCCCTCGGGTCGCCTGCCGCCCGCGAGCTGGTCGCAACCATCGCGGATGAATCGACCCGCATGTCGCGCATGACTTCCGACCTCCTCGACATGGCCCGCCTCACTTCGGGACGCGCCGATCTGCGCAAGGAATGGATTCCGCTCGGCGAGATGATCGGCGGCGTACGCAACCGGCTTGCGATTCTCCTGAAGGACCGCGACGTCACCGTGACGATTCCGGCCGACCTGCCGCTGCTCGAGGTCGATGGGAGGCTGTTCGAACAGCTTCTGCAGAACTACCTGGAGAACGCCGCACGCTATTCGCCGCCTGGCACGCCGGTCGAGATCGCGGCGACCGCCGATGTTCAGGACGTTCGCATCCGGGTGCTCGATCGCGGTCCCGGAGTTCCGCTCGCCGACCAGCAGCGGATTTTCGAGAAGTTCTTTCGTGGAGCGCCGGAACCCTCCCAGGGCGGCGTCGGCCTCGGGCTTGCACTATGCCAGGCGATTGCCACCCTGCATGGCGGTCGCGTGTGGGTGGAGGACCGGCCCGGCGGCGGCTCGGCGTTCTGCGTTTCGATACCGCGCGGCGACGAACCGCCGGGAAGCGAGTGAAGACACGCGTGCATGTCATCGAGGACGATCCGCAGATCCGGCGGTTCCTGCGCAACGCGCTTGCCGAAAGTGGCTACGACGTGCACGAAAGCGAAACGGCGCAGCGCGGGCTCGCGGAGGCCTCCGCGAAACGGCCGGACATCATCCTGCTCGATCTGGGGCTGCCGGACCTCGACGGCCTGGAGGTGGTGAGGCAACTCCGCTCCTGGACGACGACGCCGATCATCGTCATCAGCGCTCGCGGCCAGGAAGAAGCGAAGGTCGCCGCGCTCGATCTGGGCGCGGACGACTACCTGGTGAAGCCCTTCGGCTCGGGCGAGCTGATGGCGCGGATTCGCGCGGCCTGGCGGCACGCGAATCGTGGAGCGGCGGCCGACGCCGTCCTCAGGCATCACGGCGTGATCATCGACCTCGATCAGCGGCGCGTCACGCGGGACGGGAGCGACATCCATCTGACGCCGACGGAGTTCCGATTGCTCGCGGAGCTCGCGCGCAATGCCGGCAAGGTCCTTACCCATCGGCACCTGCTGCGTGAAATCTGGGGACCGTCGCACGCCGGGGACGCACACTACCTCAGACTCTATATGGCGCAGCTCCGGGCAAAGCTCGAGCGCGACGCCACCGATCCGAAGCTGCTTCTCACAGAACAAGGCGTCGGCTATCGCCTCGACGCCGAGTCCTAGCGCCGGCGTCCGCGGCCCCACAAGAGGTGCGCGATCCACGGCAGCATCAAGAGCAGCCCCAGGATCTCGTGCAGCGTGCCGTTCCATGACCGCAGCGCGTCGTCCACGAGGAAGAACGCGGCAAACCCGGTAACGATGAGCGATGCAATCAAGGCGATGAGCCACAGGCCGCTCGCGCGATCGACACCGCGCCGCCACGTGTTGCTCACGTGATCGCCCGATATCCAGCCGCAGAGGAACGTCACGAGCACCGCGATGATGCCGTGAATGACGAGGAGTTTCGGCTGCCAGGGATGCGGCGCCGTGCCGAACTCCGTCGTCACGGCAAAGAAATGCTTGAGCACGAATACCGCGGCGCCGGCGAGCCACAGCGCACCGAAGCTCGAATGCACGGTCGCGCGCAACCAGGCGGGTGATGAACGCACGCTTCAGGTGCTCCCGCCCGCAGCCGGTTTCAGCAGGGTTTCCCAGAGCGCGAGGATGCGGCGGACGCCCGCCGTCACATGCTCCGAGGACAAGGTCGCGCCCGCGATGTTCTTGATGTCCGTACGAAATCGCAATTCGCCCTGCGCGCTCCGCCCGTTGAACTGCGCGAGCCAGCGCCGGTTGCGGATTTCACCGCCGTGACTCTCGCGATACTCGAGGATCTCGACGGGCCGGAGCTTGCCCGCGGCATCGATTCCCACCGCGTAGGTGATGAAGTCCTGCCGGCCGACCACTTCGTCGATGAATACGTAGCCGACCGTGGAACCGCCGTGCCGCGCCCGCCATGCGAGGAGATTCCCGTGCGCGGCCTGCGGGCCGGCAAGTTTCAGCACCGCCTGTTGCTGCTCGCTCGACGGGGCGAGCGCGAGCGCATCGAAGGCCTCCGCCTCGGGAAACAGTGCGCGCTGGGCCTTTTCCGTCGTCAGGTAGGTCGCGGCGATCGTCACCTGCGCAGGCAGCGCGGCCGCCGTCATGACGGCGACCGACTGCCAGAGCGCTGAAGTATGGAACCGGCTCATGCCCCCCGCGACTCCTCAGAACTGGTAACCCACGCCGAGATCGAAGCGGTCGTTGTCGTCGTCACGATCGAAGTGCAGGTAATCGAGCTTGAGGACGACGCCGCGCGCGATGTCGAGGTTGATACCGGCCGTGAGCACCTTTTCATCGTCGAGCGGATCGGGTGTGAGGCCGGCACCGAGCGAAGCATAGCTGGAAGCGGTGTTGAAGAGCTCATAGCGCGCAAATGGGGCGAGCGTCCACTCGTTCGCGAGCGTCAACCGGTACGCGCCCTCGACGTACCAGCCGAAGAATCCTTCCGGAATCAGGGCCGGATTGCCGACGAGCGTGAGATTGATCGGCGCCGTGTTCGCGATGTGGCCGTGCGAGTAGAGAGCGGAGAGGTCCCAGTTGCCCGGGTTCCACCGGGCATGCGCCTCCCAGAGCGTGACGCGGTTGTTGTCGAACCCCGGCTGCCCCTGCGCGGAATCTCCGGAGAAGACCGAGGCGCCGAGCCGCAGGCCCGGCACGCCCGTGTAGTTGAGCGCGACAAATCCCGAGAGGTCGCCCGCCGCTGCGAGCGCGAGCTCCTGGTGAATGGAGCCGAGCGGCTCTTCGAGGCCCTCGGTCGAGGTCGCATCCCACTTCGAGAGGTTGAATCCCGTGGTGACGCCGACATCCCAGCGCAGTCCGCCTTCGGTATTGCCCTGCACGCCGACGCCGCCTTCGCGCCAGGTCGTCGGAATGATGGCCGTGTCGATGGAGTTGCGGAACACGCCGTAGTAGCGCGTCGGCTCGTGATTCTCGTTCAGCATGCCGACCGGAATGAGGAAGAGCCCGATCTTCGCGAACGTCCGCTCGCCGAGGCGGCGCTCGATGTAGGCCTGCTCCACCTCGACTTCGCCGGGATCGTCGGCGGACGATACCGCGTGCTCGATCTCGAGCTCGCTGACGAAGCGCGTCTTGTCGTCGAACCGGTAGCCCGCGCCGAGCACGAACCGGCCGACGTCCGCCGTCGCCGAGGAGCTATCGCCCGTCAGGCGCGAGTAGTTGAGCTCGCCGTAGCCGAACCACTCGACTTTCGATTCCGGTTCCGTCGCCTGTGCGGTGACGGCTGCGCTCGAGGCCGGCACGGCCGCGGCGGTTGCAGCTGGCGCCTTCTGCGCCTTGAGCTCGGCCAGTTCCGACTGCAGTTGCGACACCTGCGCGGACAACGCGTTGAGCTTCGCTTCCAGCTCTTCGGGCGTTGCCGCCCGCGCAGCGGGAACCAGCATGATTGCAAGCAGCACGGCGCTTGCCGGGATCTTGGTCAGGGTCAGCATCACATCGTCCTCAGGGTTGGAATCCGTCGGTCAAGGTATTCAGGAACGCGATCACGTCGTCGATGTCGCTGTCGCTCAACGCCGGCACATCGCCTGCGTGGCGGTTGTAGGGCACTTCGGTCGTGTTGACGTTGGCCTGGTACTCACCAGGCAGGTCGTTGAACTTGATCGGCTGGCCGCCCGCGTCGAGCGGATAGAAGTCTTCCGGGTTGGTGTCGCGCCGCACGTAGAACTCGAGGACTTCGCGCAGCGTGTCGAAACGGCCGTTGTGAAAGTACGGCGCCGTCAGCGCGATGTTGCGCAAGGTCGGCACCTTGAAGGCGCCGCAGAGCTGCGGATGGTCCGGGACAATATCGGCGCGATCCGGCCCGCAGATGCCGATGTCGAAATACGCGGGGTCCGCGTTCGCCGGAATGTTCGCATTACGCGGGACGCCGAGATTGTCGTAGGTGAAATCCGTGAAGAGCGGCGGCGCGCCGTCCGGGCCGCGGCTGTTCGGGTGGCAGCCCGCGCAGTTGCCGCGCGTCGGATCGTTGTAGAGCGCAAGACCGCGCATCTCCTGGCCTGAGAAGGCGACGCGACCGGCGAGCAAGGCGTCGTACTTGCTCGTATAGGGCGCGAACTCGGCGACGTCTTCCTGCTGGTATTTCTGCAGGGCGAGCATCGCGCGATCGAACGCGGCATCGGGCGTCGAGAAAATGTCCTGGCCGAAGAGCGCGCGGAACGAGTCGGCATAGGTCGCGTGGCCGAGTTTCGTCACGACGTCCGCAACCGTCGCATTCGCCATTTCATGCGCGGAGAGGAACGGACGGCGTGCCTGGATCTGCAGCGAGTCGGCGCGGCCGTCGCGGTCGAAGCCGCCGGTCGGCGTACCCTCGCCGTCGAAGAAGAACGCCGGATTCTGCGTGAGATATTTGAGCGAGGGCGCGTTGCGGAATCCCGGCACGTCGAGCGCCGGTCCGCCAAGCGGAACCGCGGCGCCGCCGGGTGCTGCCGCGAACGCGTTGCCGGGATCGTGGCAGCTCGCGCAGGACATGTTGCCGCCCGCGGACAGGCTGGCATCGTGAAAGATCAGCTCGCCGAGTTCGGCGGCCGACGTCAGGGGTGCAGGCGGTGCCGGGTTGTCGTTACCGCCGCTCGAAGCGGAACATCCCGCGAGGGAGACGATGACCAGCAGGGCCGATAGGCCGGAGGCCCGGCGCATGGCCAACGGGCAACGAGACGCGGGTTTCATTACGATCCCTGATCGACGAAAGTAGCGGAATGATAATGATTCGCATTTGTGTTTGCATCATCCATGATTGACCAAGGTCAAGGAGTCATTACTTTTCAGCGGGTTAGACCCGCCCTGGGCACGCTGGTCGCCGTCGAGGCTGGGGCGCCAGACGACAAAGTCGCGCAACGGGCGCTGGCTGCGGCCTTCGACGCGGTCGATCAGGTGGCCCGGCTGATGCACCCGGTTGCGGTCGGAAGCGACGCTCAACAGATCGCGTGCGCCGCCTTGAACCGGCCCCTAACGATCCACCCCTGGACCTGGCAAGTGCTGCGGCTTGCACGTGAGCTCCACACGGCGACGCAGGGCCTTTTCGATCCGTGCCTCGCGCACGCCGCCGGTCGCATGACAGCGCTCGAACTCGGCGACGACCACACGGTGATCTGTCGCGCCCCTGCCGCGCTCGATCTCGGCGGCATTGCCAAGGGATTTGCAGTGGATCGCGCGGTGGACGCGCTGCAGGCGCACGGCTGCCGCAATGGCGTAGTGAATGCCGGCGGCGATCTTCGAGTGTTCGGCGATTTGCCGCAGAGCGTGCTCCTGCGAACGGCTGCGGGCTCCGTGGCGCCGCTGCAACTCGTCAACGCGGCGCTGGCCGTGAGCGCTCCCCGATGCGAGACCTCACCGCGCGAGCATCGTGGCTTCTATCGCGGCACGACCGGCGAAAGCATCGAAGGCCGATGGGTCGCCGTCACGGCGGCCGAAGCGGCGATCGCGGACGGACTCACGAAATGCGCGCTCGTCTGCCCTGCTCCGATGCTCGAATCGATCCTGGAAAGCTACGGCGCACGCCTCGTGAACGTCGTCGCCTGACGCCGCCCTACTTCTCGTCGAGAGCGGCAATGCCCGTATCGAGAACGCCGCGGCGCAGCTCGAGGCGCGCGTTTTCCGCGATGCGCCGGTAGCGTGCCCGGATCGCCTCGAGCTCCTTCTCTTCGAGTTCCTCGAGATCGAGCAGCACGTTGTGGGCGCCGTCCATCGCGCGGATGAGGTCGTCGAGCTTCACCTGCAGCGCCGCCGTGTCGCGGTTCTGCGTGCTCTGGATGAGGAACACCATCAGGAAGGTGATGATGGTCGTGCTGGTGTTGATCACGAGCTGCCACGTGTCGCTGAAGCCGAACAAGGGCCCGGTGGCCGCCCACACGATCACGGCCAGCACGGCGAGCAGGAACGCCAGTGGCCGGCCGGTCGCGTGGGCCGTCCAGGTCGTGAAGCGCTGAAATCGGGATCGTGACGCGGCAGGCATGGCGGCTCTCCTTCAGGGCCGTTGGTCGACCCGATACACGGGATAGAGGTTGTAGCTCAGGTCCCAGGACGGTTCGTGGCGATAGAAGAAGTCGAGCCGCGCCTTCGGGTCCCGCGCGAATTCGGGGTCGGTCGCGAGCTTGCGGTAGAACTCGGCCTTGAGCGCCGGATCCTTCTCGAGGAGTTCGCGCCCGTATTGCTCGGCGACGTAAGCCTCGACGTACTCCTTCTGCTCGAACGCCGTCGCGAAATAGCCCCAGCTCGCGTACGAGTCCGGCGCCTGCGGCTCGAGCAGCGCCATGACGAGGCGCGCATTCGGCTGCGTGATGGGAACGAAGAGCGATTGCGCCGGTACGTCATGCGGTTCCATCCGCCATGCGCCCTGAAGCGTAGTTGCCACCCGGCCTTCGAAACTCTCTTTGGCGAGTTCGACCCTGGTCGCCCGCCAGGCCTCGACCCTCAAGGCCGCGCGGGCCGACTCGAGCTTCTCGAAGCGGATGCCGTGCAGGCGCAGGCGATCGGCAAGCCACTCGGCCACCGCCGGTGGAATCACGTAGCCGGCCAGCGGCGCATCGATGGCGAACGTCGCCCGCACTTCCTCGCGCAGCGGCACATGCCAGGTCATCGGCTTCGAGGTGTCGTAGCGCGTCACCAGCATGCCCGAGATCGGCGAGGGCTCGCGCGTATACGCGTAGCCGCGGAAATCGACCATGCGCGTCGCGCTCGTGTTCACGAACGCGAACGGCACCGCGGCGCCCTGCACGTGCGAGCTGCCGTCGTCCGCGGTCCGCATCAGCCGTTGCCATTCATCGCCGCGCTCGGCGGCGAGTTCGAGGAGGTCGACGATGAAGTTGCGCGTGATGCGCACACGGGTCGGATAGTCCTTCCAGGAATGCGTCTCGAGCAGGAGCCCGATGCGGTTCCTCAATCCCCAGTAACCGTTTGAATAGCGCGGCGATGTCGGCTGGCGGGAGAACCCCGACGCCGGATCGTCGTCGCGGTCGAAGGACGGATAGTAATTGAGCGCGAGCGAGCCTTGCTGGTCGAGGCGCCGGCAGAGTTCATCGCGCACGGCGGCCGCAAGCGCCGCGATGCCGGGATCGCCGTCTTCTTCCGGCCCGACGGTGACGGACACGTCGTGTTCGAAGTCCGCTCCGTCCGTCACATGCAGGTCCGCATAGGCGACGGGATCCCAGTCGTCGAGGAGGCGCAGCATCGCCCGCATCTCCGGCGCTTCCGCCTTGGTGTAGTCGCGGTTGAGATTCAGGTTCTGCGCCGTCGTGCGCCAGCCCATTTCGACCGGGCCGCGCTGATTCGGCCGGTTCCACGCGCCGAAACGCTCGTGGCCGTCGATATTGAAGACCGGCACGAAGAGGAACGTGACCTTCTTGAGGGCGCCGGGCGCTGCCTTGCCTTCCAGGATCTCGCGGAGCGCGAGGAATCCCGCGTCCTTGCCGTCGATCTCGCCCGCGTGAATACCGCCCTGCATCAGCACGACGGGGCGCTTGCGCTCGCGTGCGCGCGCGGCCGTTGTCGTGCCGTCCGCCGATGCGGCAAGCGCCATCATCGGCCGGCCTTCGGGCGTCGTGCCGAACTGGAAACACTTCAGCTGGCCCGACCAGCGCGAGGCGAATGCCTTGCACAAGCGCTCAACCTCATCGTAGCGGCCGGTGCGCGTGAAGCCGGATTGCTCCGAAAGGGTCGTCAGCGAGCTATCCGTCGCTGCTGCAATCGAGCAGAGGCCGATGATGAGGACGATGATTCGCCGGATCATGCGGGGCCGCATCGCGGTTACTTCGGCTTGGCGGGC
>DASQOR010000036.1:0-2832 GCA_035644395.1 Steroidobacteraceae bacterium | reverse complement strand
GGGACATCAAAAGCTGGGGGTCATTCCGGACATCGTCACCCTGGGCAAGCCCATGGGCAACGGTCACCCGTTGGCCGCAGTGGTCGCGCGCCGCGATCTCGTCACCGCGTTTACGGGCCGGAACATGTATTTCAATACGTTCGGCGGCAACCCAGTCTCGGCCGCGGTCGGCACGGCAGTCCTCGATGTGATCGAGGACGAGCGCCTGCTTCACAATGCCGTCACCGTAGGCAACTACACGCTCGCCAAGCTGGCGAAACTCGCAGACCGGCATGTGCTCATCGGAGATGTGCGAGGTGCGGGTATGTTCTTCGCGGTCGAACTCGTCAGCGACCGCAAAGCGAAGACCCCCGCGACGGCGCAAACCAAACGGCTCGTCAATCTCATGCGCGAGCGCGGCGTGCTGATCAGCCGCATCGGGCTCCACGACAATATCTTGAAGATCCGCCCGCCGATGCCGTTCTCGACGCAGCATGCCGACCTGCTCGTGGACACGCTCGACCAGGTGTTGGCGTCGCTGTGACCGAGAATCCGTCAGTTGAGTCGGCGGCCTTCCTCGACGAGATGCAGGCGCTCGCGCTCACCGCCTTGCGCCACTGGGATCTCAAGGTCGCGAATCTCGCGCCGATCAAGGTGCGCGAGAATGCGGTGTTCAGGATCGACTTGGCGGACGGCGGGCGGGCCGTGTTGCGGGTGCATCGCAGCGGCTATCACTCGGACGCTGAGCTCAATTCGGAGTTCATTTGGATGCGTGCGCTGGAGACGGCCGGCATCCCGGTTCCGCGCGTGATTCGCTCGAGGCGCGGCCTCGACTTTGAAGTCGTCGCGATGCCGGCGATCGGCGGCGCGCGGCAGATCGACGTGTTCGAGTGGATCGATGGACGCCAGCTAGGATCCGTCGAGAGCGGCGTCAGCGGCGAAGGCGCCGCCATTGCCGAGCAGTACCACATGATCGGCGCCGTTGCGGCGCGCATGCACAACCATGCCGCCGGCTGGGAGTGCCCGACAGGGTTCCGGCGGCACGCTTGGGATGCCGCGGGCCTCGTCGGCGAGCAGCCGTTCTGGGGACGGTTTTGGGAGCTCGCCGCGCTCACGCCGGGGCAGACGAAGCTGCTCGTGCGCGCGCGCGCAAAGATGGCGGGCGAGCTCGCAGCCTACGGCACGAAGCCTGACCGCTATGGGCTCATACATGCCGATCTGGTCCCGGAAAATCTGCTCGTCGACGGCAACCGAGTTCAGGTGATCGATTTCGATGACGCGGGGTTCGGTTGGCACTTGTTCGAGCTCGCGACCTCGCTCTACTTCATCACCGGCGACAGCATCTACCCGACGGCCCGCGAGTCGCTGATTCGCGGCTACCGCACCGAACGGGAGATGCCCGACGAGGCGCTCGAATGGCTGCCTCTGTTTCTGGCCGCGCGCGGCACGACGTATCTCGGCTGGGTGCACACACGGCAGGACAGCGACACGGCGCGCGAGCTGACGCCCTTGCTGGCGGAGAGGGCCTGCGCCGTCGTCGAAGAGTACTTCGCGGCGTCGTAGCGGATCCGCAGGAATGGGCATGAGAATTTTTCAGGAGAGCCTTCATATGTCACACTATGCATTGACGATCGGCGGCAAAGCCGTCACGACGCCGAAGACCTTCGACGTGCTGAACCCGGCCGACGAGACCGTCGTCGCAGCCTGCCCGGAGGGCACCCCCGCGTTGGTGGATGAAGCCGTCTCGAGCGCGCGCCGCGCACTGTCGTCGTGGGCGGCGTTGCCCGACTCGGAGCGCGTGTCCAAGCTGCTGGCAATCGCCGACGCGATCGAAAAGCATCACACGGAGCTTTCCGAGCTCGTCACGCGCGAGCAGGGCAAGACCCAGAGCGGTCCAGGTGCCAATCTCGAGGTAGGCGGCGCCGCCGCATGGACACGCGTCACGGCGGGCCTGTCCATCGTGGAGGAGACGATCCAGGACGACGAGAGCGGCAAGATCGTCGTGCGCCGCAAGCCCGTCGGTGTGGTTGCGTCGATTACTCCGTGGAACTGGCCGCTGATGATTGCGGTGTGGCATGTCATGCCCGCCATACGGGTCGGCTGCACCGTCGTCATCAAGCCTTCACCATTCACACCGCTCTCGACGCTGCGTCTGGTGGAGCTCATGAACCAAATCCTGCCGCCGGGGGTCATCAATTCAGTGACGGGAGGCGTCGAAGTCGGCAACCACCTCACGAACCATCCGG
The DNA here is from genome assembly GCA_035644395.1 of Steroidobacteraceae bacterium. Classification (GTDB taxonomy): domain Bacteria; phylum Pseudomonadota; class Gammaproteobacteria; order Steroidobacterales; family Steroidobacteraceae; genus JBGPLJ01. The sequence continues at coordinate 607 of DASQOR010000036.1, read as the reverse complement.
GTATCGACAAGATCGTGTTCACGGGATCGATCGCCACCGGCAAAAAGGTGATGGGCAGCGCCGCGCAGCATTTGAAGCGCGTCACGCTCGAGCTCGGCGGCAATGATGCGGGCATCGTTTTGCCGGGCACGAACATCGAACCGCTGCTGGAAAAGCTGTTCTGGGGCTGCTTCATCAATGCCGGACAGACTTGCGCGGCGTTGAAGCGTCTGTATGTCCACCAGGATCAGTACGACGAGATCGTCAAGAAGTTCTCGGAGTACGTCGCCAAAATGCCGGTCGGCGACGGTCTCGATCCCAAGAACCTCATCGGGCCGGTCTCGAACAAGATGCAGCTCGACAAGGTGGCAGCCTACGTCGACGACGCGCGTGCCCGCGGCGCCACGATCGTCACGGGCGGTGTGCGGCCGAAATCGCCGGGTTTCTTCTATCCGCTGACGGTCATCGCCGATGCGGCCGACGACATGCGCGTGGTGAAGGAGGAACAGTTCGGCCCGGTCATTCCGATCGTGAAGTACAAAACGGTGGACGAGGCCATCGGCCGTGCGAACGCCCTGGACGTGGGCCTCGGCGGCTCCGTCTGGGGAAACGATCCGCAGGAGGCCGC
>DASQOR010000035.1:0-4149 GCA_035644395.1 Steroidobacteraceae bacterium | reverse complement strand
AGGTCCTCCCAATCGCCCTGCCCGTACAGGCTGATCGACTCGCCCGCCGGGATGGCGCCGATGATCTCGGCCTTGTAGTGCTCGCCGATTTTCTTGAAGTGCGCCACCGCTTCATCGCGCGGCAGCACGCGCCGGTGCACCGGCAGATCCTTGGCGGAAATCTCGGCCATGCGCTTTTCGATCGCCGAGAGATCCTCGGTCGAGAACGGCCGTTTGTACGCAAAATCGTAGTAGAAGCCGTCCTCGATGACCGGGCCGATGGTGACCTGGGCGTCGGGAAACAGCTCCTGTACGGCATTCGCCAAGAGGTGCGCGGTGGAATGCCGGATGATCTCGAGGCCGTCGGGGTCCTTATCGGTCACTACCTCCAAGGCGGCGTCATGATCGATGAGCGCGGAAGTGTCGACCAGCTTCCCATCGACCTTGCCGGCAAGCGCCGCCTTGGCAAGCCCGGGTCCAATGCTCGCGGCAACCTCCGCCACGGAGATCGCGCGATCAAAGCGTTTCTGACTTCCGTCAGGAAGAGTAATAACAGGCATAGATGCATCTTACCAAAGGGAATCCCGCCGGGTGCCGGGAATGATGGTGCGCGCTAGTGGGATCGAACCACTGACCCCCACCATGTCAAGGTGATGCTCTACCGCTGAGCTAAGCGCGCTGGAAGGGCGCGAAAGATACCGCACCTTGAGCGAAAAATCACGTCCTAGGAGCCTGTCTGACTAATGATCGCCGTCACGAGGGCGACCCATATCGAGCAGATTTCTGCGATCGAAACGCTACGCATAGTGGGTACTATGTGAGTGAAACGATCGCAGAAATATGCCGATATGGGGCGGCCGCAGTAGGCGCATCATTAGTCAGACAGGCTCCTAGGGGCCGGCTCCGCAGGCTTCTCCGCAGGCGCAGCGTTTAGCGGCCTTGCCATATAGCGGAATTGGGTCTCGCCGATCGTGACGGCATCGCCGTCGCAGAGCACCTGGCGCGAGACTTTGCGGCCGTTCACGAGCACTCCGTTGGTGCTGTTGAGATCTTCGATGACGGACTCGCGAGGCCCCACCGTGATCAGCGCATGGTGACGGCTCACGGAGCCGGAATCGATCTGCAGCTCGCACCCCGTCGCCCGGCCGATGCGCGTCCGCCGCGACAACACATGGGTGACCGGCCGCTCGCCGTCGATCCTGATCAGCTCCGCCGACCAATCCGCCGCCGGCGCCGCTGCCGCGCTCGACCCCACCGGAACCGATCCCAGTCTCTCCATGCTGGTCTGAATTCGTCCGAGCACATTCGCGTTATTGCTTTCGCTGCGTTCCAGCCGCCGGATCAGGAATTCGCGCTCCTCGAGCGCACCGCGGGTTCGCTCCAGCGTCGCCCGCAGATCGCGGTTTTCCTCGTCGAGTGCCGCGCACGCCGCGGTCTTTACGCTAAGCTCATCGGTCAACCGCTTGATGTCGGCCTCGATCGGCCGGGTCGGCCGCCGCGCTTCCTGCAGGTGCGCCATCAGTACGGTCATTTCCGAATCGCGCGTCTCCGCCTCGGATTTCAATTGCGCGATTTCCCCCGCCAGGTCGGCGTCCAACTGCGCCATTTGCGCCACCTGCTCGCCCCGCAGCTGCGCCATTTGCGTCGCATGCTCGGCCTGCCTCAGCTTCGCGGCCTCCAGCAATTCCGCGACCCTGCGGGCGTCGCCGGCGCTCCGCTCGCGCGCCTCCGCGAGCGCCCGATCGCGCGCCGCCATTTCCGCGCTCAAACGCGTCCGTTCCGTCTCCGCCGCGGCCAATTGCGCGGCCAGCCGTGCTTCCAGGTTCGCCACTTGGCCCCGCAAGCGGTCGCGCTCCGACTCGAGCGCGCCGTGTCCGGCGTGCACCGCGCCGACCTCCGCATCCATTTCGCGGAACAAATTCTGATCGAACCCTAAGCGCCATTCGCGCGTCTGCAGCAATTCGAGATAGGAACTCGCCTGAGTCTTCGCGGCGCCGAGCTCGGACCGCGCCGCGTTCACTTCAGATTCGCTGCGCCTGACCTGCGCGTCGAGCGCCGCCACCGACTCACGGGCGGTCTGCAGCTCCGCCGCGAGCGCATCCGCCTGCGAACGCGATGCCTGTAATTCCGCCTCCAGCTGAGACGTGGATTTCGAGGTGGCTTCGAGCGCAGGCACGATCCTCGCGTGCTCCGCCCGCAGCGCCGTCAATTGCGCGTCGCGCTCGCCGAGAGAATGCTGCGCCTGCGCGATGGCGGCATCGCGCGCCGCGAGCGAATCCCGCAGCGTTCGCGATTCGCTCTGATAGCGCTCCGATTCGCGCAGCGCCTCTTCGACCCGCGAGCGGGCAGCCTCGGCGGCACCGGCCCGGTCGGCCATTGCGCGGTCCAATTCACGCGACCGGCTCTGCTCCGACTCGAGCGCCGCGCGGGCCGCCGCAAGGTCGACTGCCAGGGCATTGGCGCGCGCTACGGAGGCCGACTCGGCATCCCGCGCGCGCTCATAGGCGCGAGTCAGCGCCTCGTATTCCGCATATTGACGGGAGATGCGCTCCTCCACCGAGCGCACGCTCTCCGCCAGCGAAGGCAGATCAACGCCGGAAGGCCGGGCGAAGTTCGGCATACCGGCGGCCGCGTGCAACGGCAGGCCCTGCAACACCGCGGTGCGGTCCAGCGGCACCGCATCGTCCTCGACATCGAAATCGAGCACGACGTCCTTCAGAATCGGCAACTCATCGGTCCTGTCGAGATCCGTCTCCGGGGGATGTCTGTATTCCTCTGCCATAAATCCCTTCGCTAGCCCGCCCGAGTGTCGGGTACGCCAAAAGCCGCATGCCGCAGCTTCTGTATCTGATCGCGCAACCGCGCGGCCTGCTCGAACTCGAGATTGCGCGCCAGTTTCATCATGTCGGCTTCGAGTTTCTTGATGCGCTTCAACGCCTGCTCAGGCGCCAGCGTCAACGCATCGTCGTCCGCGCCGAGGCGCTCCCGCTCTTGGACCGAGCGCGCGCCCTCCATCACGTCCGCGACCGCCTTGACGATGGTGCGGGGCGTAATGCCGTGCGCCGCGTTGAACTCGATCTGCTTGTTACGGCGCCGGTCGGTTTCCGCGACGGCGCGCTCGATCGAGCCTGTCCTCACGTCCGCATACAGAATCGCCTTGCCTTGCACGTTGCGCGCAGCCCGGCCAATGGTCTGAATCAAGGACCCTTCCGATCGCAAAAAGCCTTCCTTGTCCGCATCCAAGATGGCGACCAAGGACACCTCCGGCATGTCGAGCCCCTCGCGCAGCAAATTGATGCCGACGATCACATCGAATTTTCCCAAGCGCAGATCGCGGATGATTTCCGAGCGCTCGACGGTCTCGATATCCGAATGAAGATACCTGACCTTGACTCCATGTTCGTTCAAATACTCGGTCAAATCCTCCGCCATCCGCTTGGTGAGCGTGGTGACCAGCACGCGCTCATTGGCCTGCGCGCGCAGTCGAATCTCCGATAGAAGGTCGTCCACTTGGGCGCGCACCGGCCTGATCTCCACCGCCGGGTCGGTCAAACCGGTGGGCCGCACCACCTGCTCGATGACTTGGGCGGAGACGCGCTTCTCGTAGTGGGACGGCGTCGCCGAGACATAGATGGCCTGCGGCGCCATTTGCTCGAATTCCTCGAATCGGAGCGGTCGGTTGTCGAGCGCCGACGGCAGGCGGAAACCGTATTCCACCAAGGTCTCCTTGCGCGATCGATCGCCCTTGTACATCGCGCCGAGCTGCGGAATGGTCTGATGGCTTTCGTCGATCACCAGCAAGGCGTCCTTCGGCAGGTAGTCGAACAGGCACGGCGGCGGCTCCCCGGCGACGCGGCCCGACAGATAGCGCGAGTAATTCTCGATGCCGGCGCAATATCCCACCTCGTTCATCATTTCGAGATCGAACAAGGTGCGTTGCTGCAGGCGCTGGGCTTCCACCAGCTTGCCTCCATCGTGCAATTCCCGGAGCCGCACGCGCAGCTCGTCGCGGATCTCATTGACGGCCAGTTGAACGCGTTCCTTCGGCGTCACATAGTGCGACGATGGGTACACGGTGAGACGCGGCACCTTGCGCAGCACTTCGCCGGTGAGAGGATCGAAGAAACTCAACGTGTCGACCTGGTCGTCGAACAGTTCGACCCGCACCGC
>DASQOR010000034.1:0-2406 GCA_035644395.1 Steroidobacteraceae bacterium | reverse complement strand
TCGGCCTTATCGGGCCGAACGGAAAACCTGGCATCGCGCTCTCGCCCGGCGAGCGCTTTCACGTCGATCTCGTGAATCGAGCCGGCACATCCACCATTGTCCACTGGCACGGTCAGTTGCCGCCCTGGACGCAGGACGGCTTTCCCTGGCCGCAAACGCCGCCGATCCCGGCGGGTGATACCCACTCCTATGACTATGCGCCGATTGCTGGCACGTTCTGGATGCACTCGCATCACGGCATGCAGGAACAGAGCCTGATGAGCGCGCCGCTGATCGTGCACAGCGCCGAGGATATGCGCGAGGACCGCCAGGAAGCGCTGCTGATGCTGCATGATTTCAGCTTCCAAACGCCGGACGAGTTGCTCGCCGGACTCACCAAATCCAACCGCGGTCAGAGCCCGATGCCGAAGAGCGGCATGGGCAACGACATGAACATGGGCTCGGGGAGCATGGGCGCCATGAACATGGGATCCGGCATGGCGATGGACCTGAACGACATTGACTACGACGCATTCCTCGCCAATGACCGCACGCTCGCCGATCCGGAGGTCATCCGCACCGAACCGGGCGGGCGGGTCCGGCTGCGGTTGATCAACGCCGCGTCCTCGACGCAGTTCTGGATCGATCTCGGTGCGCTCACCGGCACCGTCGTCGCCACCGATGGCCATCCGGTTCGACCGGTGCGCGGCAGCCGTCTCCCGCTCGCCATCGCCCAGCGGCTCGACGTGCTGATTGATCTTCCTGGGAATGGTGCCTATCCAATCTTCGCGCAGGTCGAGGGCAAGCGGGCACGCACGGGGATCGTCCTCGCAGCGTCCGGCGCGCCTGTGTCACGCCTCGCCGCAGAGGCCGCAGAAAATGCGCCGCCGGTCGATCTTTCGCTCGAACGTCGCCTCGAAGCGGTCACCCCCCTGGCGCCGCGCGCGCCCGACGTGACGCACCGTGTGATCCTCGCCGGCGCCATGGCGCCGTATACCTGGTCGTTGAACGGCGAATATTGGCCTAACGTCACCCCGCTGATAATCGCCACGGGTCAGCGCGTGGCAATTGAGATGCTAAACCACACGATGATGGCGCATCCGATGCACCTCCATGGCCACGCCTTCCAGGTCATGGCCCTAAACGGCGCGCCGCGCGCGGGTGCCGTGCGCGATACCGTCCTGGTGCCGCCAATGGGCAGCGTCACCATCGCCTTTGACGCCGACAATCCCGGCCGCTGGGCGTTTCACTGCCACAATCTCTACCACATGATGACGGGCATGATGACCGAGCTTCGCTATCCCGCGATCATCTGAGCGAAGCCATCCTTCAAACGAAATCGAAATGGTGGTGCCGTACGTCGAACACCTTCCGAAGAAGCGACTTCCGGGGTGTTGTCTGGGTAAACGAAAGGGGTTAGCGGCTTCAACGTCCGCTAACCCCTCGTGATCGATGGTTGCGGGGGCCCGCAACCACCGATATCAAACATCCTCGGATTCGAGGTCGACTTGGTCCAGCTTCGTCCCGGCCTTCGTACCCGTGCTTGCAAGTCCCTCCGCGCCTTCGTAAAGAACGGCTCCGCACCCCGGCAAGTCGTGCGCGGATTCATGCCGGGTGTTCGTACTTAGCGCTCCGGCGGAGCCGCGCAGAATTCAGGATGAAGATGAGCTCGGAAGATACATGGATGAAGGCGGCGACGAGCGGATTGAGGAATCCGAACGCTGCGAGGCCGACGCCGAGGCCGTCGACCGCGAGCGTCCCGATGAAATTCGCCATGATGATCCGGTAACAGCGTCGCGCGAGCTTCAATGTGTCGGCGAGCGCCGTGAGGTCGTTGCCGAGGAGCATGACGCCCGCGCTTTCGCGCGCGACGTCCGTACCCGAACCCATCGCCACACCGACGCTCGCCTTCATGAGTGCCGGCGCGTCGTTGACGCCGTCCCCCACCATCATCACGGTTCGTCCGGCTGTCGTCAGTGCAGCAATCTTCGCGAGCTTCTCGTCAGGCAGCAATTCAGACTCGATCTGATCTACGCCGATGTCCCGGCCGACGGCTGCCGCGACCGCCGCGCTGTCCCCGGTAAGGAGGGTCGTCCTGATGCGAAGCGCCCGAACGGCTTGGATTGCCGTTCGGGCGTTCTCCCGCGTGCGGTCGCTGACGCGCAGCGTACCCAGGAACCGCGTTCCTTGCGCGACGAAGATCTGGGAATCTTTGTGGCCATCGGTCGGAGTGTCGGGTACGGTCACCCCACGCTCGTGGAGAAGGTCTCGGCTACCGACCACGATGTCCTCTCCGTTAGCGCGACAGACAATGCCCTTCCCCGGCGTGTACGAAAAAGTCTCGGGCGCCGTGGTGCGAAGCGATCGTTCCGCGACTTTGGCCAGGATCGCCTTCGCGAATGGATGCTCGGACCGCGCTTCCGCACT
>DASQOR010000033.1:0-2379 GCA_035644395.1 Steroidobacteraceae bacterium | reverse complement strand
GTGATCGCCAACCTGGTCTTGCGTCCGGCGCCTAGTCCCGCCGCGGCGCGGACGTGAAGGCGCCAGTCGCGGAATCCATCGGCGGGAACGATGATTCCGATCGAAAAATACTGCTACCGTGATGGGTAGCCCATGAGCGTGGAGCTCATCGACCTGCGCGACTATCCGATGCCCTTTTTCGACGAGCCAGCGTCGAACGCCTGGGTACCGTCGAAGAACGAGGTGGCCAAGCGCTGGCAGAAGAAGATCGCGGAGTTCGACGGCTATATCTCCGTTACCGCGGAATACAATCGCAGCATGCCCGCGGTGCTCAAGAACGCTCTCGACTACGCCTATCCGGAGTGGAACCGCAAGGCGCCGATTTCATGGCCGCATTGCAGCAGGGCAAGGATATCAAGGAGTTCGGCGAGCGCCCTGATGGTTGCGCGGAAGAGCGCCGTTTGAAGTAGTGGCTGACGTCCTGATATTGCAGCCGCGAATGCGGGACGTGGGCCAATTCCAGGTTCGCCGCCTTCTTCCCGCCGCGAAAAGGCAGGCCGTCGGGCCATTCCTGTTCTTCGATCATTTCGGCCCCGAAGAGCTCGAGCCATTCAGGGACAACGATGTCCGTCCGCACCCGCATATCGGGCTGTCGACGGTGACCTACCTCTTCGAAGGACGGATGGTTCATCGCGACAGCATCGGCTCCGTCCAGTCGATCGAGCCGGGCGCCGTCAATTGGATGACTGCAGGCCGCGGCATTGCGCACTCGGAACGCACGCCGCCGGAGCTGCGCGGGGTGCGCCGCCGCGCCCACGGCTTGCAGCTCTGGGCGGGCATGCCGAAAGCCTTGGAAGACGCAGAGCCGAGCTTTGCTCATGCGGGCGCGCCGGCGATTCCCGCCGACGAGCGCGAGCAGGCGCAGGTTCGCGTCCTGGTCGGCAGAGCCTGGGGCATGGAATCTCCGGTCACACCTGTTTCGGAAACGCTGTATGTCGACATATCGCTTCCGGCGGGTGGCGGATTGGACATTCCTGCGCTCGCTCCAGAGCGGGCGCTGTACGCGGTCGAGGGCGCCTACCGGTTGCAGGGCAGGCGGATGGAGCCCTACGCGATGGTTGTGCTGCCGGCGGGCGACACCGTGCGCGTGGAAGCGGAAACGCCTGCGCGGGTCATGCTCATCGGCGGAGAGCCGCTGGATGGGCCGCGCTTCATCTGGTGGAACTTCGTGTCCTCGAGGCGCGAGCAGATCACGGCAGCAGCCTCCGAGTGGAGTGCTCATCAGACGCCGCGCATAGAAGGCGAGACGGAGTGGATACCGCTGCCAAGCTCCCTCCCGTTTTAACGGCCGCCTGACGCGACCCTATCCCGCAGATATGTGCGCAAGCGACGAAGCGCGAGCGTGCCTTCGCGAGCGCCTTGGATGGCCACATCCACCTGGTCCGCCTCGAGCGTGAGGCGGGTCGGGACCGCCTCGATCCGCTCGCGCATCGGGCTGTCGAGCTCGTCGACGGAGAGGTAAGCCAGCGAGAACTTCACATCGGAGCAATTCCATTGCGCCGGCCCGCCGAGGCGGATCACGTCGGCCGGTTTCAGGCCGCAGCGAAAGGCGATGACCGAGTCCTGCCATTCCTGGACCATGCGGCCAAAGGCGTCCGCGGCGTAGCGCGCAGCCGAGTCGACCGCAGCGTCGGTTGCGGAGCGCGCCAGATCGACACCGCTCGGGCCGGCTTCTTGGTGCGTCCAGTCGCCATTTGGGCCTTGAGAGGCATCCGCGACGATCAGGAGCAGCCGCCGGATTCGCACGGCATCGCGCTCCGTCATCGGCGCGTAAGGGGTGCCGTACACCAGGCGGGAGATCACCAGGGTGGTAACCGCGAAATTGTCGGTGAGGCCGCCGTCGGCGAGCTTGATGTACTCGATGCGCATCGGGTCGCGGTAGGCTGCGAGGGCCTTTGCGATCGAATTGAAGACCCGCGAGGCTTCCGGTCTGGAGCGAATCGCGGCGATTTCCGCGGGGAGCGGCTCGCAGCTCTCCGGAAACGTCCGGACGACGACGGGCGCGAAAAGCACCGGCACCGCCATCGACGCCGCGACCGCGTCGGCCACGCTATAGCGAGACAGATCGCTGCAGAGAACCGAGAAGAGGGGCGGAAAGAAGGGGAAAGGCACCCGGTGATAGAGGTCCGTTGCCTGAATGCGTATGTCGGGTCCCGGGCGGCGAAAGATGTCCGCAAACGTCGCGCCGTGAAAAACCTGGCGATCGAGCGTATCGCCGAAATTCTCGCGGGCGTTGATGCCGCCACCGAGCATTCGCACCAGGTTCGCCGGGTTGTACAGCGACAGCCGCATCCCGCTCTCGAAACCGGGCAGCAGCACCTCGTTGCGAAACCGCGCGAG
>DASQOR010000032.1:0-2099 GCA_035644395.1 Steroidobacteraceae bacterium | reverse complement strand
AAACCTTGTGTGCTGCAGTCCCTAGACTCTTCGCTCGATGCCCCGCAGATACATAGCCGTGTGCGCAGCTGAAATTTCCAGCCGGTGCCGGCTCCCGCGGGTTTCGCTGAACTGGCAAACCCTCATTTGCCGGCACTCGAGGTCAATTCGACGTAGAGGCGGTCAGGCGAGCTGTTGAAACTCAAGCGGCTGACCAGACGGGTCGTCATCAAGCCCGACGGTCGCTATCTCATCTACTACGAAAAGAAGTGAGCGAGCTTCGCTGGCATCCGCTTCTCGAAGAGTGGGTCACCGTTGCGCCCTGGCGGCAGGACCGGACCTATCACCCGCCGGCCGATCACTGTCCCCTGTGCCCGACGCGCCCGGGCAAGCTCGAAACGGAAATCCCAGAGCCCGACTATCACATCGCAGTTTTTGAAAACCGATTTCCCTCCTACACCGGCGAGCAGGGCCGGTGTGAGGTTGTGTGCTACACGCCAGTTCACGACTCATCGCTCGGCGAGCAGAGCGTCGATCACATCCTCGACCTCATCGAGGTATGGCGCGATCGCACCAGCGAGCTCGGCCGGCTGCCCAACGTTCGTTACGTCTATGTCTTCGAGAACCGAGGAGAGGTCATCGGCGTCACCCTGAGCCATCCGCACGGACAGATCTACGCCTATCCATTCGTGCCTACGGTCATACAGCGCGAGCTCAATGCAGAAACGCGGCACATGCGCAAGACCGGCCGGTGCCTTTACTGCGATGTCATCGAGGGCGAGCGCGGAGGTGAGCGGACCGTGCTCGATGACGACAGATGGATCGCCTTCGTCCCGCCATTCGCACGCTGGCCTTACGAGGTCCATCTCGCGCCCATCCGTCATCGGGGCGCGCTAGCTGACCTCGACGACGAAGACGACGAGTCGTTCGCACGCAACCTCAAGGCCGTGCTCCAGAAATACGACCGCCTTTTCGACCGGCCGCTGCCGTACGTCATGGCGATGCACCAGAAGCCTCCCGGCCGCGGAGGCCGCCATCACCACTTCCACATCGAGTTCTATCCACCCAACCGAACCCGGGACAAGTTGAAATACCTCGCCGGGTCGGAGCTCGGCGCCGGCGCGTTCATCCTCGACGCACGCGCCGAGGACACCGCGGCCGAGCTGCGTGGAATCTAGGCAGCTCGAGGGTCGCTGGCGCGGGCGCGCGCCCGGCCGCGTGAACCTCATCGGCGAGCACGTGGATTACATGGGCGGCGTCGTCCTGCCGGCCGCCGTCGACCGGCACACCGAGGTGACCGGACATCCCGCGTCGGAGTGGGCGATGCGGAGCAACGTCCAGGGCGGCCTGGCCTACGTCCGTGCGGTGGGGGAGGAATTGGGCGTCGCACCGCAATCGGTTGAGGTCACCTCAGAGGTGCCGCCGGCGGCGGGCATCAGCTCTTCCGCCGCTCTTCTCATTGCGGTGGCCGTTGGGCTCCGTCCTGAGATGGATGGAAAGCAGGCGGCGCTCGCGTGCCAGCGGGCGGAGCAGCGCGCGACCGGCGTGCAGGTCGGTGTCATGGACCAGTTCGCGTCGGCGCTCGGGCGCCGCGGCCATGCGTTGCTGCTCGACTGCACGACCCTGGAATATCAAGCCGTGCGATTCCCGGACGAGCTGGCGATCGCGGTGATCGACTCGGGCGAGCACCGCTCGCTTGCGGCGACGCCGTACAACCAGCGCCGGCACGAGGCCGAGTCCGGCGACCCGAAGCGCCGCCGCCACATCGATTCGGAGATCGCACGGGTGCACGCGTTCGTGAACGCACTGCGTGCGCGAGATTTCGATGAGCTGGGACGCCTGCTCAAACAGTCCCACGAGAGCCTGCGCGACGATTTCGAAGTGTCGACCCCGACCATTGACGCGCTGGTCGAGAAGGCGTGGGCTTCGGCCGGCTGCTATGGCGCCCGCATCATGGGTGCCGGTTTCGGCGGCAGCGTGCTTGCGCTTGTCGAGCACGAACACACAAAAGCGTTCGGCGCCTCCATCGGTCGCCCGGTCATGTTCTGCGCCACGACGGACGGCGCGTACGTGGCGGCGACATGAGCGACTGCCTCTTCCTCCCGATGCCGCAGCGCACG
>DASQOR010000031.1:0-107112 GCA_035644395.1 Steroidobacteraceae bacterium | reverse complement strand
GGCTGGCAATGGCGTATCCCGCTACAGCACCGGATCGGCAACGGCTACGTGTTTTGCAGCCGCTTCATCAGCGACGATGAGGCGGCGGCGACGCTGCTCGCGAACCTCGATGGCAAGGCACTGGCGGAGCCGCGCGTGCTGAAGTTCACGACGGGCCGGCGGCGCAAGTTCTGGAACAGGAACTGCATTGCGCTCGGGCTTGCGAGCGGGTTCATGGAGCCGCTCGAATCGACCAGCATCCACCTCATCCAGAGCGGCGTCACGCAGCTCGCGGCGATATTTCCCGATCGCAGCTTCGATCCAATGGATGAAGCAGAGTACAACCGCCTGCAGATCCTGGAATACGAGCGCATCCGCGACTTCATCACGCTCCATTATTTTGCCACCGAGCGCGAGGACCAGCCGCTCTGGAAATACTGCAAGCACATGTCGATCCCCGAGTCGCTCGCGTACCGCATGCGCCTTTTCCAGTCGAGCGGGCGCGTAGCTTTTCACGACTCCGAACTCTTCGTTGAATCGAACTGGCTGTCCGTGCTGACCGGCCAGAACATCTGGCCAAAGCGCTACGATCCGCTCGCCAATGTCATGCCGGAAGAGGAGACGCGGCGCCGGCTGCTCCACCTCAAGACCGTGATTCGCCAGACGGTCGATGCGATGCCGACGCACGCGGAGTTCATCGCAAGGAACTGCCGTGCCGGGCGTTAAGGCCCGGCCTGACGCGCCTCATCGATAGAAGAAAAATGTATTCGCGGTGAGGCGCCCGGTTCGCGGATCGGCCTCACCGGCGAAACCGGGCGGGATGTCGCCGCTGTGCAGGGTGATGCTGCGGTAGACCAGCACGCGATTGAAGACGGCCTCGAACGAGGCGATGCGTTCGAACATGGCATTGTCGCCGCGCAGGTACTCCGGGGGCGGCAGGCCAAGCGCCGTCAACTCGGCGTTGAGCACCCTTCGATAATCGGCCAGCCGATGGGGACGGATGGTTTCAAAACCGGTCGCCCGGTGTCGATAGAACGAGGTCCCGCCATGTTTCGCCGGGCACAAGTAGTGCAGGAGGGCGAGTTGCTTGTCGTCCGTGTGATCGAAATGCGGCAGGCGTTGCAGTACGTGCAAGCGCGCGGGCGGCGTCGTGACCAGGGAGAAGTGTGACAACTCCTTCGTCACCCGGTTGCCGCCGAGGCCGAAGGTGTCGCTGATGAGGTCGCTCAGGAACGAGCGTGCGGCAAAACTGTAAATAGGGGGAATGGGCGCGCGCACGCCCGGATAGAAGGCATTGGACACGGATTCGAACTGTGCATGCGCCGCTGCGAAGTCGATCAGGACCTCTGGATCCGAAAGGAAATTGTCGATGACGAGGACGGGCGACCTTTCGTTGCCGATATGCTCGATCGAGTGCTTGAATGCACTGTGTAAGCGGAGTTTGCCGTTCAGATCGACCAAAGGAGGCTCGAATGGTGTCAAAGTTCTCTATACAACCTACGCCATCGCCGTCGGCGGCCGCAACGGACACACGCGATCGGCGGATGGGCTCGTCGACGTGAACCTGTCCGTGCCGAAGTTGCTGAGCCCCAAGGGCGTCGAGATCAAGGCCGAAATCGGCATCGGCACGCGGGACGAGGGCGGTTTTGGCCTCAAAGTACAGCTGACGGCGACCGTGGCGGGCCTCTCGCAGGCCGACGCCGGCCGGTTGATCGAGGGTGCGCACCAGGTCTGCCCGTACTCGAACGCGATCCGGGGCAATGTCGAGGTGGGCCTGGCGGTGGTCGCGAACTTGTAGTCTCCTGATCAGGAGTATATATTCTCCTGAGAAGGAGAAGCCATGGCCGCCCGGACACAGCTCTTCAAGTACCCCGTTACGCGCTACGAGCCGTCGCCGCTCGTCGACCTCAGCTCCAAGGCCGAGCGCGAGCGCCTCGGTCCCTCGGCCCTCAAGGCCTTCTTCAACATCATGGAGCGCTGGGAGGTGCGCGATGAGGATGCGCGCCAGCTCCTTGGCGGCGTCACGAACGGTCCTTTCTACGAAATGAAGAAGGCCCCGGGCAACCGCGTGCTCGACGCGGACAAGCTGCTACGCGTTTCGTATCTGGTCGGCATCTTCAAGGCGCTCAACATCCTGCACGGCAAGAAACTCGCGGACGACTGGGTGCAGCTGCCGAATACCAACCGCATCTTTGCGGGGCTCACGCCGATTGCCTACCTGATCGCGGGAGGAACGCCGGCCATGCTGACGGTGCGGCGGCTCCTCGACGCCCGGCGGGGCGGCGCTTGACCGAGCGTCGGGCCGCAAGTGCGCCGGTCCCGGCGACTTCGCGCCTGCGCCGGCGCGACACGCATCGCCTGATCCCGTCGAAGTACGGCGATGAAGGCAGCGCGCTTGCGCGCATTGCGGACAACGATGCGCACCTCGGAGACCTCTTTGATCTCGACAACGCGACGAACGACCGGCTGCTCGCGGAGAACGACCGGCTGCCCGGCATCGGCGTGCACGAGCTCGTATTCGGCGTCCCGCAGTACCGCATCGTGAACGCCGTGTTCACCCATGCGCATCCGCTCGGCAGCCGCTTCAATGGGCCGGATCGCGGTGCCTGGTACGCCGGCTTTGAACTCAAGACGGCGCAAGCGGAGGTCGCGTTCCACAAGAGCGTGCAGCTCGCGGAAGTCGGGCGGTTCGAGGACGAGGTGACGTTCGACGACTACCAGGCGGATTTCAACGGCGAATTTCACGACCTGCGCGAGGCGTCCGCGTTCGACGGGTGCCTGCACCCGTCGAGCTACGTCGAGTCGCAGGCACTCGCCGAACGGCTGCTCGATGCGGGCTCGCTCGGTGTCGTGTATCCGAGCGTACGGAACGAGGGCGGCACGTGTATCGTCTGTTTTCGGCCGGCACTGGTAACGCACCTCCGCAAGGGAAAGACCTATCGCTTCCGCTGGCGCGGCGAGCCGGTGCCGGTGATCGACCCGGCCTGAAGGACTCAAATGAAGAGCATTCCCGACGACATCTTCACCGAACCCGAAGACGTCGATCACGACACCCTGAAAAATCTTGGGCCCCTCGGGCCCATGGCGGGAATCTTCGAGGGCAAGCGGGGACTCGACGTCAGCCCCAAGGCCGAAGGGCCCGAGCGCCAGGCGTTTATCGAGCGCTACGAGCTGCAGCCGATCGACCCGCAGGCCAATGGCCCGCAGCTTTACTACGGCTTGCGCTACAGCACGCGCATCGTCAAGCCGGGAGAGGTCGAGGCGTTTCACGATCAGGTCGGCTTCTGGCTCTGGGAGCCTGCGAGCGGCACGGTGATCCTGACACTCGCGATTCCGCGCGCGCAGGTGGCGATGGCGGTCGGCAAGGCGGCTCCCGATGCGAAGAGTTTCGAGCTTAGTGCGAAACGCGGCTCGACGAGCTTCGGCATCTGCTCGGCGGATTTCCTCGAGCAGGCGTTTACGACGACGGACTACCGCATCCGGGTCACGATCGACGGCCCCGATACCTGGTCCTACGAACAGACGACGACATTGCTCGTGCACGGCCAGAAAGAGCCGTTTGCGCACACGGATCGCAATACGCTCACCCGAATCGGGGCGGCGACACCGAATCCGACGGCACTCGAGGACCAATAGTCCCTGCCTCGCGCCGTTCAGCGCAGCGCCCGCACGAGCGTCGTGCCCGGCCTCACGTTCCATCCGCGGAGGTTGAGGCTGGCCGCGCTCCCGAGATGGGCCGGATAGCGAATCTCGACGCTCCTGGATTCTCCCGGCAACAGCGAGACGTAGTTGTCGCTGTAGAGCGCCGGCAGGATCCTCGCCCCCGTGTCATCGACCAGTGTCAGCTTCGCGGCGAGCGCAGCCTGGGACCCGCGGTTCTCGAGCTGGGCCGTGACGACCATCTCATCGCTGACTCGAACGGATCGGGCACTGAGACCGACGGGTTGCTGCGCAAGGTCGTTGAGCTTGCGATAGCTCGCCTCGTCGCGCCCCTGCCAGTAGAAATTCCCGGAGACCAGCGCTCCGGCGGAGTCGGTGAGCCGAAGTGTCACGAGCACGAGGCCTTCTTGCGCGAGGAGCGGCGCAAGGTCTAGAGCGCCCAGGTTCGTCACGGCATCAGCGGTTGCGTTGACAGCGTCCTTGCGCTCCAACAGCAGTTTGTCATCGAGCGAAAGCACGCGCGACTCGAGCGTGAGCCCAGCGCGTGCCTCGCGCGTCGAATTGATCACCGCGAGCCGAAAGTCGGGCAGATTCATCTGCGCATGCACGGCCTCGGACGCCTTCTTCACGCCGTAATACGACGCGTGCGTGTCGTAGTCCGAGCTGTAGATCTGCCAGTGATTGCTCGGCCAGGACGGGTGCGTCATCCAGAGGAGCCGTCCGCTGTTTTTCGTCCACAGACCCGCAAGGAAGCCCTCGAAGAGGGCGCGGTAGGTGACGTAGTTCATCATCTGCGCCTTGCGTTCGAAATCCTCGAGGCTCGTCGCTTCGCCGAACTGGACGCCAAGCGTCTGCATGAAGCTCGCAACGTCGCCGTTGCCGCCGAAATGCCAGTCGTGATACGCGAGCGTGTCGCTGATCGGCCAGCGGTCTTCCTTCGGTACCGTCGCTTCAATCGATTCGAGGGTCGCGAGCGAGGGCGTGCCGACTTCGACGGAAAAACCCTGCGCGAGCTCCGTGAAGTATTTCTCCGGCGGCCGGTAGTTGTAGGGGCCGCTGCCCTGCAGGTTGATGTTGTTGGAACTCCCCGTGTAGTGACGCGTGCCGTCGAGCGTTGCAGCGAGCTCGGCGAGTCCCTCGTTGAGCACCGGCTGCGGCACGCCTTCGTTGCGGCCGAACCAAACGACGATCGACGGATGATTGCGGTAGCGCAGGATCGTGTCGCGTGCATTCGCGATGAAGAGCGCCGGATCCTGCGGCTCGACCTGGAAGTCCTGCGTCGACGCCCAGAAGTCGTTCAGGATCATGAGCCCGTATTCGTCGGCGAGGTCGTAGAAGACGTCCTCGGTGTTCGTGCCCATCCAGTTGCGGATGATGTTGAGATTCGCGGCCTTGTGCAGCTTGAAGTAGGGCTCCAGCCGCTCGCGCGAGATGCGTTTGCGCGAATCGTCCATGCCCCAGCTGCCGCCGCGCGCGGCGATACGCACGCCGTTCACCCGGATCACGAGATAGGGCGTGAGTTCGACGCTGTCGACGGGTCGAACGGCCGGCGAGGTCTCACCTTCAGGCGTCAGCGATTCGACCCAGCCGCGCGGACTCTGTTTGATCGCCTCGTGCCGCACGTCGACGAGTCGTTCGCCGCGAGCGCTGCCGGCGGTCGGATCGACTTCCACTCGTCTCAGCTGACCGTCCTGCGCGAAGAGCGAGAGCTCGTAGGTGTATTCGCGGACACCAAAGCGCAGCGTCCTGGTGTCCGACACGACGCCATCGCTCCCGGAAATGCTGAGCGAGAGATGGTAGAGGTTCTGCTCGCCGTAGCCGTTCGGCCACCAGAGCCGCGGATTGGCCACCGCAAGCTGCGGAAATTCTGCGGGCGTGAGCACGATCTCGCTGTGGCCCGGCGGAATCGACACGCTCTTGCGAACGGCTACGGTGTCGAATTTCGCCTCGACCACGGCGGAAGCCGCGGATGCGCCGCGATTGTCGACGGACAAGCGGATGGAAATGTCCGCGCGGTCGAGCTTCGGCAGCGGCAACTGCGTGATGACCTGCGGGTCGAGGAGCTGCAGGCGCCCGCTGGCCGCGAGCTCGACACCCTGCCAGAGGCCGGTGTTGCGATCGCGGATGCCCGGGATCCAGTCCCAGCCTTCGGTGTCGGCGAACGTCGGCCCGTCGAGCGCCACGTTGCCGCCGTTTTCGCCGGGGCCCGCAGCAATCGATTCTTCGTGCGGAATGCCCGGATGCGGCGGCGGTGAGACGCGCACCGCGAGCACGTTGCGCGCGCCGGTCTTCAGAATCGCACTGACGTCGTAGCGTCCGCGGATGAAGGCGCCGCGGATCGAGCCGAGCTTCGTCCCGTTCAACCAGACTTCCGCCGCGTAATTGATTCCCTTGAAAGTCAGCGTCAGGTCGCGGCCGGCGAGCGCAGCGGGCCCATCGAACGTCGAGCGATACCAGTAGTCCTGCCGCGCGAGGCTTTCCGGGATCGCCAGGTTGTTGAGGCCGTAGTCGTAGTCCGGATATACGCCGCGATCGATCAATGTCGTGAGCACCGTGCCTGGCACTGTCGCGACGTACCAATTCGCGTCGTTGAATCCCGGCTGCGACAGATTTGCGCCGTCGCCGCTGACCTTCGGCGCTTCGATGAGGCGCCAGGCGCCGACCGTCCACGTGTTTACGTCCGTCGCCTTGAGGCCCGGTGTGGCGTTCGCGGGTTGCGCGACCGGCTTGCTGAAGGGCGCCTTGCCCTTCGGCAGCGTCCAGGGATCCTGCGGTTCCTGCAGCCCTCGCCACGCCTTGAGCTGCCACGGCCAGCCGACGCCGACCTGATGAAAAACGATCAGATCGAAGTCCGGCCGGGCGGTCGCGAAGTCGCGCGCGTCGCTTGCGCTCATCGGCGTATCGCGCAGTTCGAACAGCGCGAGTGATCCGCCGAAGTGGCGCGCGCCGATGCGGGTGAGACTGTCCGGCGCAACGAGCATCGTCGGTGGAACCGGCACCGACGCAAGTTTCTGCGCGGCGACTTCCTTGCCGTCGACGAACAGGCGCGCCGTCTTGCCGTCGTAGGATGCGCTGACGGCGCGCCAGGCGCCGGCCTCGAGCGTGGCCGGCGAACCGAGGCGCTTGCCATCGCCCAGCGAGATGGCGAGCTTGCCGCTGTCCAGGATCAGGCATCGGCAGGCGTCCGCACCGGCGTCGCCGATCCCGCCAAGGACAATAGTGCCCATCGGCGGCACGGTTGGACGGACCCAGGCCCTCAATGACCAGGGGGCATCGGCCTTCAAGACGGGGGCCGCAGCGGCGAGCGGCCGCGTGATGCCGATGCCGCCGTCGAGGAAAGTCGCGTTGTAGGGACCGAAATTCGCGGCCGGACCCGGCGGCAGCGTCGCACCGGTCGTGAGTGGAATCGCCGCGATCACAGCGAGGAAGGCCATGAAATAAAGGCGATTGGCGAGCGTCATCGGCATCCCCCGGGTGCGTGACGCCGCCACTATAGGCGAATAATGCAATCATTTTAATTTAATATGCCCGCGCTTCTTGCGGCAGAAGGACAACGAGAATGATCGCGGGCAGGCATCTCGGCACCGTTATCGTCGCGAGTCTCGGGGGCTTGCTGTTCGGATTCGATACGGCGGTGATCTCCGGCGTCACGCGATCGCTGCGGGAAGTGTTCGTGCTCGCGGCCGACGATCCCTGGTTCGGGGCCGCCATTGCAAGCGCGCTCGTCGGCACTCTCATCGGTGCGCTGGTCATGGGTATGCCGGGCGACCGGTTCGGCACCCGCGATACCTTGAAGGTCGTCGGATTGCTGTACGTGATCTCGGCGGTCGGCTGTGCATTCACCTGGAGTCTCGGCTCCTTCATCGCATTCCGCTTCATCGGCGGCATCGCGATCGGCGGATCTTCCGTGCTCGTTCCCGTCTACATCACGGAGATCGTGCCGGCGAATCGCCGGGGAGCGCTGACGGGGCTCTTCCAGTTCAACATCGTGCTCGGGATCCTGCTGGCCTATGTCAGCAACTTCATCGTCCAGCAGCTCACGGGCGGCGCGGACGCCTGGCGCTGGAAACTCGCGGTCGCTGCCGTTCCGGCGGCCCTGTTCCTGATCCTGCTCTACACGATTCCGCAGAGCCCGCGCTGGCTCGTGCTGCGCGCGCGGCTGGACGAAGCTGCCACGAGCCTGAAACAGCTGGGCATCGCGGACCCGGCGCCGATGATCGAGGAATTCAGGCGCGCAGCCAGCGGGGCCGGGCACGCGAGGCTCTCGTGGCAGCGCCATCGCCGCCCGATCGTGCTTGCGATCGTGCTCGCGATGTTCAACCAGCTCTCCGGAATCAATTCGATCCTCTACTACCTGAACGACATCTTCGCGGCCGCGGGATTTTCCAGCTGGTCGGGCGATCTGCAGGCCGTCGCGATCGGCGCCGCGAATCTCGCCGCCACCCTGCTGGCGCTTACGGTCATCGACAAGGTTGGCCGCAAGCGCCTGCTCCTCATCGGTGCGGTCGGTACGGCGCTCGCCCAGGCGGGCGTCGCCGTGATCATGGGCACCCAGCACGGGCAATCGCTGCTCATCTGGATGCTGACCGGCTTCATCGGCTTCTTCGCGTTCTCGCAGGGCGCGGTGATCTGGGTGTATCTCAGCGAGATCTTTCCGACGGCCGTTCGGGCGCGGGGACAGAGCATCGGCAGCGCCACGCACTGGGCCATGAACGCGGTGTTGCAGTTTGCGTTTCCGTACGTCGCCGCGCATACGCGGGCGCTGCCGTTCGTGTTCTTCGCGGCTTGCATGGCGCTGCAGTTCGTCGTTGTCGCGGCGTTCTTTCCGGAAACGCGCGGCGTCGAGCTCGAATCGATGGAGTCGGCGATCGAGGCCCGCAGGACCTGAATCGCTGACTCCCGCGGCCGCCTAGGGGCAGGCCGCCACCTGGTCGGCGACGGTGCCGAGCGCCACGTGCGAGACACTCAGGTCGAGCGTGCCCGTTGTGCCGATCGCGAGCGGGGCAACGATCTTCGCGACGTCGGCGCCCGCACGCTGAAAGCATTTGAGCGGCACGCCGATCGTTTGCCACTTGCCGTTCGGCACGCTGGCGAGCGCTGCGTCGAACGCAATCGTGCCGGCGCACTTCGCTCCACAGCGCATCGTCGCTGTCACCGGTGCGGATGGCGTGCCGTCACGCTTGAGGCGAACGAGCAGCAGCACGTCGCCATTCGTTTCGCGCGAAACGTCCGCCGACGTGACGGCCGACACTTCGACGATCGCCGTGCCGCCGCCCTTCCAGAGGAAGCGCCGCGCAGTGCCGTCCTCGTCCTTCGCGGCCGACACTTCCACACGCCCGCCGACTGCGGTCGCCGGCATCGTCGTGATGCGCGTGATGTCCTCGGCGCCGTCCGTGACTTGAATCGACCAGGGCTGCACCGGATCGCCATGATCGAGGTACAGGCCCGTCGACATGAGCTCCGCCGAAACCCCTGATTCTTCCGGCAGGTCGCCGAGTTCCTGGCCCTTGGCGTAGGTGAGCCCGAAGCCGAACGGGAAGAGCGGATCGTAGTTCGGCTGACCCATATTGAGCGGCACGGCTGCGGCATTGCGCGGCCACGAGAATGCGAGCTGGCCGCGAAAATCGTTGGCGATGCTGCCATCCGCCTTGCGGAAGAGCACATCGGCGACTCCCGCGCCTTCGGAGCCCGGCAGCCACGTCGCGACGAATGCGGACGACAGGTTCAGTTCGCGATTCACCCAGAGCGGGCGGCCGGAAAGGAACACGGCGACGACGGGAATGCCGTCCGCCTTGAACTTGCGCATCATCTCGAGATGCCGGGTCGCCGTACCGGGCAGGCTCAGCACCTTCCGATCGCCCTGGAATTCCGCGTAGGGGTCTTCGCCGAATACGACCACGGCGACCTCGGGCTTCGCCTTGTACTTGCCGTCGGCGGAAAGCTCCGCATGGCCGCCTGCCGCCGTGACGGCAGCCTGAATCCCCTTCCAGATGGAGGTCGCACCGGGGAACTGCCGGTTCGTGAGGCCCGTGCCCTGCCAGGTGATGGTCCAGCCGCCGCACTGCTTCGAGATATTGTCGGCGCCGTCGCCCGCGACCAGTACGCGCTTGCCGGGATTCAGCGGCAGCACGGCGCCGTTGTTCTTGAGGAGCACCAGGGATTCGCGCACGGCCTGCCGCGCAACGGCCCGGTGCTCGGCACTGCCGAGAAGTTCGAATTTCCCAGCGTGCGGCCGCTTCGACGGCGGGCCTTCCTCGAAGACGTGCGCGCGGAACTTCACGCGCAGGATCCGCGCCACCGCTTCGTCGAGGCGTGCGGCGGTGATCGTGCCGTCGCGCGCCTGCTTCACGAGGTTTTCATAGAGCCCGCGCCAGCCGTCGGGCGCCATGAACATGTCGAGTCCTGCGTTGAAGGCCTGCGCACAGTTCTCGTTGCTGCATCCCGGGACCTGGCCGTGGCCGTTCCAGTCGCCGACGACGAATCCCTGGAAGTCCATGCGGCCCTTCAGCACGTCCGTGAGCAGATCGTGCGCGCCGTGCATCTTGAGGCCGTTCCAGCTGCTGTACGAAGCCATGACCGTCTGCACGCCGGCCGCGACCGCCGGCCGGTAGCCGGCGGCGTGCACCGTGCTCAGCACGCTTTCGGAAACCTGCGCATCGCCCTGATCTCGCCCGTCGTGCGTGCCGCCGTCGCCGAGGAAATGTTTCGCCGACGAGAGCACGTGCGAGGCATCGAGGAAATCCGGCTTGCCGGGCTCGCCCTGCAGACCGATGACCATGCGGCCCGCGTAAGAGGCGACGACATCGGGACTCTCCGAATAGCCCTCGTAGGTACGGCCCCAGCGATCGTCCTGGGGCACGGTAACGGTCGGTGCGAACGTCCAGTCGATGCCCGTGACGCGGACTTCGACCGCGGTGATTTCGCCGATACGTTGAATGAGATCGGGATCCCGCATGGCGCCGAGCCCGACGTTATGCGGAAAGAGGGTTGCGCCGATGATGTTGCTGTGGCCGTGCATTGCATCGATTCCCCAGATGGCGGGAACGCCGGCGCCGCCATCGCTCTTGTCGATGGATGCCGCATAGAACGCGTCGGCGAGCGCGAGCCACTCGGCCGGCGGCGCGAATTCATTCTTGCCCGGTGAGGAACCGCCGCCGGCAAGCACGGACCCGAGGTGGTACTTGCGCATATCCTCCGGCGTCAGGCTGTTGATGTCTCCCTGAACGATCTGGCCGACCTTCTCCTCGAGCGTCATTTTCTTCAGCAATTCCTGCACGCGCGCTTCGAGCGCGGCATCCGCCACAAGCGGCCATTTCACGGCAGGCCATGCATCTGGATGCACGGCCGTGGGCGATGGCGCCGCCGCCGCCGCGCCCGATGGCGGCGTTGCCGGCGAGCAACCGCCGAAAAGCGCGACGGCTCCCGCGATTAGCGCGGCGAGACTGTGTTGAATCTCACCTGACGAGCGAGTGCTCGACGTGCCTGTGACAGCCTTTGCGGCCCAATTTGTTTGACCGTCAACAGTGTCAACGCGGGTCTGAAAACGCATCCTTGAAAGCATTGAAGGTCTCCACTTTATCTTTAACTATTAATTAGTTAACTCTGATTCTGACACGGCCATCGTATCACTGAAAATCTGCGCGGAAAATTACGCATCGATCGCTCGCGAGGGTTTGTCTGGCTTTGAAATAAATAAATTCGATTTATTAAAGTCGTTGACACTGGCTTCCGCGCGGGAGTAGTTTCGCCCGCGCCGTGAATAAAAACAGCTTGTGAGCAACTGTACCAGCTAGGCCGCAACACTCATTCGAACCTTGGGGGGATAGTCCATATGTCGAATCGAACGAAGCGCGCACAGCGCGCAGCGTTGATGACCGCTTTCGCACTCGACATCCTGTGCGCAGCCGTTCCGTCGAAGGCGGACCAGGCCGCGGATGCCGCGAAAGGTAGCGATACGATCGAAGAGGTGGTCGTCACCGGCTACCGCGCATCGCTCGAGAGCGCCATCGCGCGCAAGCGCGCGTCCAATCAGCCGATCGAATCGATCGTCGCCGAAGACATCGGCAAGATGCCCGACCAGAACGTCGCCGAGTCGCTGCAGCGCTTGCCTGGCGTGCAGATCAATCGCTCGGGCGGCAAGGGCACCCAGGTACTCATCGACGGCCTGCAGAACAACCTCATCACGCTCAACGGCGAGGTGTTCCTCACCGGCCGCGAGATGTACGTCTCCGGTGAAGCCTCTGGCGGCGGCAACGGCGGCAACGTCCAGTACGCCTCGCTCGAAGGTATCCCGAGCGAACAGATCGGCGGCATCGACGTCATCAAGAATCCGAATGCCTCGAACCGCGAAGGCGGGCTCGGCGGCACGATCAACCTGATCACGCGCTCGGCACTCGCGCAGAAAGACGGCTTCAGCCTTGCCGCGAACATTCGCGGCACGCAGGCGGATGATGCCGAGGGCAGCGTGACTCCGAACGCGACGTTGGTGGGCGGCTTCAAGTTCAGCGACAACTTCGGCGTGACGGTTGGCCTGTCGTACGACGACGAGAAAACCCGCGACAAGCAGTTCCAGGACCAGAATCGCAGTGAATGGCGTGTCACGGACGCTGCCCAGATCGGCTCCTACGCTGGTTCGCCGTCGACGGCCACATTGAGCACGATGCCTGGCGGCCAGCTCTACATCATTCCTCAGCTCGCGTATCTCAGCGACGTCAATCAGCAGGTGAAGAACAAGGGCGCGACGCTCGGTGTCGACTTCAAATGGTCGGATTCGATCAAGAGCAGCTTCAACTATTTCTACGTGAACGAGACGGACGAGAGCTTCACGTACTCCAACAAGGTCTGGTTCAACGGCCAGGGTTCGCCGGTGGGATCGCTGCATCCCGGCATCGATCCCTCGCAACCGTACTCGATCGACGCGAATGGCGTGGTCGAGTCAGCCACCTTCATGGCAAACGGCGCGGAAACGGCGACGCTCTATCAGAACCTCGACGCGAAATCGAACACCTTCCAGTTCAGTACGGCCTTCGAGAGCGGCGGCCCGCTTAGCGGCGACTTCGCGCTCGCCTACGCGAAAGCCTCGGGTGACTTCGCGGCTGCGCAGGCCGACGTCGAACATGGCCTGTATAACTACCGCACTGCAGCGGGCACGGGATCGCCAACGTCTCCCGCGGCTCCGGGTTGCGACAATGGCGGCGCGGCCTGCGACACGGGCAACCACGGCTACGCGTTCAACTGGACCAATGGCGGCACCTCTGGCCTGCCGACGGTCAGCTACCCCGACGCGTTCGGCTATACGGATCTGCTGTCGAATCCGGCCTACACGACGTTCAAGTCGAACTGGGCCTGGGCCAACCAGACGGACGAGAAGAACACGGCGATCAAGGGCAATCTGCATTTCGACACAGGCAAGGGCCTCACGATTTCGGGCGGCCTGCGCTTCGCTAAGCGGGATGTGGATCAGATCTTCGGCCGCTTCCTGATCGATGCGGCAACGCTCGGTACGGGCGGCGCACCCGCCGGCACCTCGGCGGGCAACTGCTGCATTTCGGACATACCCGGACAGAGCGGGACGAATATCTATTACTCCGATCCCGGCTACGCGACCATTCCGTTCTCGATTGCAGGCACGTTGCCTCCGGGAAGCGCTGGCGCGTCGAATCCCGATCTCGTCAAGCTCTACAGCAGCTTTGCCAGCGGCACGATCGCAGTGAAGGATCCGCACGTGGGCGGAATGACGAATCCGTCGACCTACCTGAGCACACTGTGGGGCGCTGGGGGCGTCGCGAATCCGAACGAAGCGTTCTTCGAGGACACGATCAGCTCCTTCGGCATCACGGAAAAGACGACGTCCTTCTACCTCATGGGCGACACCGGCAGCAGCGACAGTTCGTATCACGCGGACTTCGGCGTGCGAGTCGTCAAGACGCAGCTGGACATCGACAGCGCTCAGCCGGCGCCGCTGTCCAACTGGTATGGCACGGCTTCCTGGAACGGGCTGAATTCGAATAACGTGGCGATCAAGCACGGCCGCAGCTACACGGATGTGCTGCCATCGTTCAACTTCGTGTTCGATCTGAGTGACGACCAGAAGATCCGCACGGGTGCGGCTCGCGTGGTCGCTCCGCAGAACCTGATGGATCTCGGCCGCGGCAATTCGTACAACTTCACCCGCGGACCCAATGACCCGCAGGGCAATGCCCAGTTCCAATTTGCGAATGGCAACGCGGGCAACCCGAATCTGGATCCCTTCCGGGCGACTCAGTACAGCCTCTCTTGGGAAGACTATTTCTCCCCGAGCGGGCTCGTCAGCGCCGGTTTCTTCTACAAGCAGGTCGACAACTTCGTTACCACGGCGAATATTCCGACGCTCGTCGACGACGACTTCGGCGGGACGGTCGGCAACGTGGCGACGCCCGTCAACGGTGGCAAGGGCAAGATCTATGGCTTCGAACTCTCGGGTCAGTACGCTTGGGAAAACGGCTTTGGCCTCGCCGCGAACTACACGTACTCGGACTCGAAGTCGGACCAGGACACGGCATTCGCAACCGACCTTCCGATCCCGGGTGTCTCGAAGAACTCGGCGAACTTCATCGCGTTCTATGAGCATTTCGGCTTCTCCGCGAGGGCGGCGTATGCCTGGCGCAGCAAGTCGGTGAACAGCTCGCTCGTCGGCTCGACGTTCTCGTTCCCGGACCAAAACGGCGTACAGCAGGTGTATGGCGTGTACGCGGATTCGTATGGTCAGCTCGATGCGCAGATCGGGTACGATTTCAGCAGTCACTTCGGTCTCACGCTGTCGGGTGTCAACCTGACCAACGAGAAGCAGCATACGTACCTGCAGTATCCGAACCTGCCGTTCACGTATGACGACACGGGCAAGCGCATCTTCTTCGGCTTCAAGGCGAAGATGTAGCGTCCAGGTCGCGGCCGGCAACGACTTCCGTCGTCCCGGCCGCGACCGCTACGCCCAAGGCAAACGTCGCAACAACCCTTGCGGTCGTTCAGTATCCGGCCTGCCGCGCGTAAGGCAGGCCGAGGTCCTTTGCGAGGGATGTAGATGACCGAACACCGCCCGCACGAGGTCGAGAACCCCGCAGCCGACCGGCGCATCCGCCGTATCGCCATCGTAGGCGGCGGCACGGCCGGCTGGATGGCGGCGAGCGCGCTGGCGCGCCTGCTCGGCAATACCTGTTCCATTCAACTCATCGAGTCGGCGGAGATCGGCACGGTCGGCGTCGGCGAGGCGACCATTCCGCCGATCCTCGACTTCCTGCGCTTCCTCGACATCGACCAGAACAACTTCGTCGAGCAGACCCAGGCGACCTTCAAGCTCGGCATCGCCTTCAAGGACTGGCTGCGCCCTGGTCACAAGTACTGGCATCCCTTCGGCGTCTTCGGCACGCAGATCAACCGCCATCCCTTCTACCACTTCTGGCACAAGGCCCGGGCGCAGGGCCTCGAGCCCGCCGTCGAGCACTTCAGCCTGGAAAAGGCGATGGGCGAGGCGAACAAGTTCATCTTTCCCGGCAATTCCCTCGGCATCGCCCAGGAGCTGCGTTATGCGCTGCACTTCGACGCGACGCTCGTCGCCCGTTACCTGCGCGGCTACGCCGAGCATCTCGGTGTCGTGCGCCTCGAACGCAAGGTGGTCGGCGCGACCCGGCGTGCCGACGGCTTCATCGACGAACTGATTTTCGAGAATGGCGGACGGCACGCGGCCGACCTCTATATCGACTGCAGCGGGTTTCGGGGGCTCCTCATCGAGGACACGCTCAAGACCGGCTACGAGGACTGGACGCGCTACCTGCCCTGTGACCGCGCAGTGGCCATGCCCACGGCACACGCGGGGCCACGCACGCCCTACACGCTGTCGACGGCGCGGCCGGCGGGCTGGCAATGGCGCATTCCCTTGCAGCACCGCGTCGGCAACGGCTACGTCTATTGCAGCTCGCATGTCAGCGATGACGCGGCCCTGGACGATCTCCTCGGCGTTCTCGGGCAGGAGCCGCTCGCGGATCCGCGATTCCTGCGCTTCGCGACCGGCCGGCGCAAGCAGTTCTGGAACGGCAACTGCATTGCGCTCGGCCTGGCTTCGGGTTTCCTCGAGCCGCTGGAATCGACCAGCATCCATCTCGTCGTGAGCGGGCTCTACAGCCTCATCGATCATTTCCCGGACAAGAGCTTCGATCCGGTGAACATCGCACACTACAACGAGCAACTGATCGAGGAGTTCGAGCGGGTCCGCGACTTCATCGTGCTGCATTACTGCGCGACCGAGCGCGTCGATTCGCCGCTCTGGCAGTACTGCCGGTCGATGGCGATTCCCGACAGCCTCGCCGCACGCATGGACATCTACCGGCGCACGGGACGGATCTTTCCGCACCGCTACGAACTCTTCACCGACCTCAGCTGGTTCTTCGTGCTGGACGGCATGGGCATCCGGCCGAAGGACTACAGCCCGATGGTCGACACGGTCGATTTCGAGCGCGTGAAGATCATCATGAGCGAGGTGCGCGCACGGGTTGCGGCGAACGTCGCGGCGGCGCCGGCGCACGACAGCTTTTTTCGCGATGCGCCCCAGGGTGACACGGCTACGGCCAAGGGCTGGAAGCTCGTTTCCGGCCGAAACCCATGAGCCAGGCGCGCCCCGAGTGACGACTTCGACGAATCTGCTGGCGGGGGTCGAGCTCGGCGGAACCAAATGCGTGTGCATCCTGGGCACCGGGCCGGGCGATATCCGCGCGCAGGAGCGCGTCGCCACGGGCGAACGCGAGCAGACGCTGCGGCAGATCGAAACCATCCTCGAGCGCTGGCGCCAGCAGCATGGCCCGGTGCGCGCGCTCGGCCTCGCTTCATTCGGCCCAATCGATCTCAAGCTCGGATCGCCGACGTACGGGTTCGTCACGTCGACGACCAAGGTCGGCTGGAGCCAGACCGAAATGGCCGGCCGCTTCCGGCGCAAATTCGGCGTGCCGGTCGGCATCCATACCGACGTCAACGGCGCCGCGCTCGCCGAGGGCCGCTGGGGCTCGGCGAAGGACCTCAACGACTACGCCTACATCACGGTCGGCACGGGCGTCGGCGTCGGCACGATCGTCGGTGGCCGCCCGGTCTTCGGCATCTCGCATTCCGAGCTCGGTCACCTGCGGCCGGTGCGCATGGCGGGCGACCGGTTCGAGGGCTGCTGCACGTTTCACGGCGACTGCGTCGAAGGCATCGCCTCCGGCCCTGCCATCGAAGCTCGCGTCGGCATGCCGCCGGACCGCCTGGCGGCCGATCACCCGGTCTGGGAGAGCGTTGCCCATGCGCTCGGCCAGCTCCTGCACGCCCTGGTACTCGCGACCGGGCCGCGCCGCATCTACATCGGCGGCGGTGTGGTGAATGCCCAGCAGCACCTCTTCGTGCGTGTCCGCAAGGCACTCGAACGGAGCCTCGCGGGTTATATCGTGGCGCCGGAAATCTCGCGGGACCTCGCAAGCTATGTCGTGCCGCCGAGCCTCGGCGACCTTGCCGGACCGCTCGGCGCACTGGCCATCGCGGCCGATGCAGGCGGCGCCGTGCGCCCATTCGCCAAAGCCGTGTCGGACAAAAATGCTTGACAATGAGGGCCCCGTCCGCCATTCCAGCGTGATGAAAAAGAAGAACGACGAGGACCTTGGCCGCACGAGCGGCCTGCACCTCTCGGGCACCAATCTTGAGCGCGCGGGCGATCACAATCAGCGGGTAACGCTGCACGCCATCCGGGTGAACGGCCCGATCACGCGCACGGACCTCGCCGACATCACCGGGCTCACGCCGCCCGCGATCGCGAACATCACGAAGCGCCTCCTCAACGACAACCTCATCATGGAGGCGGGGCGGCGGCAGGGCGGGCGAGGGCAGCCGGCGACCAAGCTCAAGATCAATCCCGACAGCTGCTTTTCCATCGGCTTCAACGTCGACCGCGACCACATCACGCTCGTCGTGCTCGATTTCGAAGGCCGGGTGCGCGCGCGCTCCTCGCGCGAGATCAGCTTCGCGATGCCGGACACCGTGCAGACCTTCTTCCGCCGCTCGATCGGGCACTTGCTCGACAAGGCGAACATCGAGATCAAGCAGCTGGTCGGCATCGGCGTCGCTTTTCCGGACGACATCCAGCGCGCGGACCTGCCGGACCAGCCTTCCGACTATTCGATCTGGGGCTCGGTCTCGATCGAGAGGCTGCTCGCGCGGACGCTGCCGATTCCGATCTTCGTCGAGAACGATGCCGCGGCGGCCGCCATGGGCGAGATGCAGTTCGGCCTCGGCCAGCAATACCAGAGCTTTTTCTATGTGCTGATCACGGCAGCGCTCGGTGGCGGCCTTGTCATCGACGGGCACTATTTCCGTGGCGCGAGCGGCCGCAGCGGCGAGCTCGGCTGGCTACGCGGCCGCGATGAGACCGGCCAGCCGCGCCAGTTGCAGAACATGGTGTCGCTCTCCGCCATCTACAGCCGCCTCGCGGCTGAAGGCATCCACGTCGCTTCGCCGCGGGGTCTTACGCGGCTCGATGAGAAGGGCAGCCGCATTGTCGATGCCTGGATCGAGGCATCGGCGCAGACGCTCGTCGATACGCTGCTGGCCATCAACTGCCTCATCAACCCGGAAGCGATCCTCATCGGCGGGCGTCTGCCCGCGACGCTGGTCGACCGGCTCGCCGAGCGGCTCAACCAGCGGCTCCAGGCCTACGCGTTTTCCATTCCAGCCATTGCGACGGTCGCCCGCGCCGCGACCTCGGATGACGCACCCGCCGTTGGCGCCGCCATTTTGCCTTTCAGCCACCGCCTCCTGCCGACGCGCCTCGCGCTGATGAAAACAGCGGGCGACTGATTGGACAGCGACGCGCACTCACACTTCCGGGGGATCGATGACCGAGCAGAAAAAAGGCGGCCTCCTGGCCGCGTTCATCGCCGTGACGACGCTCTTTTTCGCGTGGGGTTTCGTCACCTCGATCAATGATCCGCTGGTCGCAGCCGTCAAGAAGATCTTCAGCCTCAACTATGCCGAAGCGACGCTGACTCAATTCGCGTTCTTCATCGCGTATGGCATCGTTTCGATTCCGGGCGGTGCGCTGGTCGCGCGTGTCGGGTACGGACGCGCCATCGTGTTCGCGCTGCTCGCGATGGTGGCGGGCTGCCTTTTCATGCCCGTGGCAACGCATGCCGACCGCTATGGCCTCGTGCTGGTGGCGCTCTTCATCATCGCGAGTGGCATGACGGTCCTGCAGGTCGCGGCCAATCCCCTGTCGGCGGCGCTCGGCCGGCCGGAGCAATCTCACTTCCGGCTGGTATTGTCGCAGGCTTTCAATTCGCTCGGCACGGTCATCGGCCCCTGGATGGGCGCGCACATCATGCTTCGCGGAGGCCTCTTCAGCGAAGGTGCCGTGGAAATCACGCCGGCGGTGCGCGCGGAGTCGCTGCAGAAGATCGATCTCGCGTATTTCATCCTGGCGGCGGTGCTAGTCGTCCTGGTTGTCTACTTCTGGCGTTCGCGCGAGCGCATGGCGAACGCGGCGCCGACGGCCACCGGTGCACATTCATCGGTGCTCGAAGCGTTCCGCTCCAGATGGGCGGTCCTTGGCGCGGTGGCCATTTTTCTTTACGTCGGCGCCGAGGTGTCGATCGCGAGCCTGATGACGAATTTTCTGAATCGTCCCGATGTCCTCGATGTCACGCTCGAACGAGCCGGCAAGATGACGGGGCTCTACTATTGGGGCGGCGCCATGGTCGGTCGATTTGCGGGCAGCTGGTTGCTGACCAAAGTGTCAGCGCCAAGGCTTCTCACGATTTTCGCGATCGTCGCGGCCATCCTTTGTTTCACGGTGACCCAGGGGTCCGGCACGGTCGCTGGCTACGCGGCGCTCGCGGTCGGGCTTTTCAACTCCATCATGTTTCCGGTGATCTTCACCGTGACGCTCGAGCGGTCGACAGCCTCGACCGCGGCGACCTCGAGCCTCCTGTGCATGGCGATCATCGGGGGCGCGATCCTGCCCTATATCGTCGGACGGTCCGTCGACAGCGTCGGCCTGAATACCGCATTCTTCATCCCGCTGGCGGCGTACATTGCCATCGCGTTCGTAGCTTTCAGTTCCGCCCGGGCGCCCGTCGTGTCGGTGACCCGTGCGGCGACCGGAACTTCGCATTGACGAGATAGGAGCGATCGATTGGCCAGCGATCCCACGGGTCGAAACACGCGCTTGTCGCTGACGATCGCTCACGCCGAGCTTGCGTCCTGGCTGCGCGATTCAGCCTATCCACTGTGGTCGACGCATGGCATGGACCTCGTGCGCGGGGGATTTCACGAGCGCCTGACGATGGAAGGCCAGCCTCTCGCCGAGGCGCGTCGTGCCCGCGTGCAGCCGCGCCAGGCATACGCCTTTGCCATGGCCCCGGCGCTTGGCTGGAAAGGGGATGCCGCCCATGCGGTCACGCACGCTCTCGACTTCTTCTTCGCCAAGTACCGCCGACCGGATGGATTCTTCTTCACGCTGGCGGATCCTGAGGGCGCGGCTCTCGATGAGCGGGTAGTCCTTTACGATCAGGCGTTCGCGCTGCTGGCGCTCGCCGAAAGCCAGCGTGTTCTCGGGCCGCGTCCAGATTATGTCAAAGAGGCGGCCGGGCTCCGTACTCTTATATATAGGTACTTCAAGCGGTCGAACTTCGGATTCGACACCGGGTTGCCGGGTCGCCTGCCGCTCCTCTCGAACCCGCACATGCATCTCTTCGAAGCGAGCCTTGCCTGGCTCGCCATCGACGATGACCCGGCCTGGCGCATGCTCGCGGATGAAATCGCCAGCCTCGCGCTCCGGAATTTCGTCGATCCCGTGAGTGGCGCTTTGCGCGAGACCTTCGATGCGCAATGGCGTCCGTTTGCCGGCACGGCCGGCCAGATCGTCGAGCCCGGGCACCAGTTCGAGTGGGCGTGGCTCTTGTTGCGCTGGAGCGAGCGCGGTCATCCGCCGGCGCGTTCCGTCGCGCTTCGCCTGATCGAAGTGGGCGAGCAGCACGGTGTGCGGCGCGGCGTCGCCATCAATTCACTGCTCGACGATTTCTCGGTCAAGGATGGAACGGCACGGCTCTGGCCGCAGACCGAGCGCATCAAGGCGGCGCTGATCGCGGCGCGCCTGACCGGCGAGGCACGTTACTGGGCCATGGCGGACGCGGCCGTGCAGGGTTTTCGCCGCTTTCTCGATACCAGGATGACCGGTCTGTGGCATGACCGGCTGACGCTCGAGAACGATTTCGTCAACGAACCGGCGCCCGCGAGCAGCTTCTATCACATCGTCGCGGCGATCAAAGAACTGGCGGATTCCGTCAACTAGCCCTTCGCCACGCCGCACCCCCGCAACGGCCCGGCGCATCAGGCCGGTGCAACCCTTTTGGCGAGACTAGCATCTGAAGGGTTCGCGGCACCCGAGTCCCCGTCGGAGCCCGAGGGATATCAGTCATGGAATCCGTTTCGTGGTCTGGCCGCAGTCCTGTGGGCGTGGCAGTCATCGCCATTCTGATCGGCCTGCTCGGCGCCCTTAGCGTTACCCGTCTTCCGCTGCAGCTCTTTCCGGACATCACCGCGCCCCAGATCTCGATCCAGGCCGGCTGGCGCGCCGCGTCACCGGAGGAAGTGGAATCGGCGCTCCTCGAGCCGCTGGAGAGCGTGCTGCAAGGGCTGTCGGGCGTCGAAGAAGTCGAGGGCAACGCGGGCCCCGGATTCGCGGGCGTCAACCTGACGTTTGCGATCGGCACGGACATGAAGAATGCGCTGGTCGAAGTCATCGGCCGGCTGAACCGGCTGCCGCCGCTGCCGCCCGATGCGGACCGGCCGATCGTGACGCTCGGCGGGCAGGGCAACACCAACGAGCAGCTCTCGTTTTTCTTCGTGCAACTCCTGCCAGGCACACCCGGCCCGATCGACTCGTACGAGCGCTTCATTGAAGACACGGTGCGCCCGCGAATCGAAGCGGTGCCCGGCGTCGCGGCTGTCGAGGTCAATGCCGGTCCGACCAACGATGTGCGAATCACGGTGGATCTCGCGCGCGCCGCCTCCTATGGCATCGCGGTTCCGGACATTGCCGCCCGGGCGGCAACCGCGAGCAACGTTTCCGGCGGCCAGCTCGACGTCGGGCGTCGCCAGTACACGCTGCGTTTTACGGGCCTTTTCGCCCCATCGCAGCTTGGTGAGCTGGTGCTCGCGTGGCGCGACGGCCGGCCGGTGAAGCTCTCCGATGTCGCGACCATTGACGTGGGCCCGCCGGCGCGCACGTTCTTCTCCTACCAGAACGGCAATCCGGCGATCGGCCTCAGGGTCATCCGCGCGAACGGCGCGAACGTGCTCGCGACGCTCGAGGCGGTGAAGGCCGTGGTCGCCGAGCTTCGCGACGGACCGCTGAAGGCGAAGGGCCTCGGCATCGAGCAATCGTTCGACGCCTCGCTCTTCATCCATCGCGCGGTGAACCTGTTAACCGAAAACCTCTTCGTCGGCGCACTGCTTGCGCTCATCGTCGTCTGGTGGTTCATGCGCGAACGGCGCGTGACGCTCCTGATCGCGACGACCATTCCGGTGTGCCTGTGCGCGACGTTCACGATCCTCGACCTGACTGGCCGCAGCCTGAATGTCATATCGCTCGCGGGCCTCGCCTTCGCGGTCGGCATGGTGGTCGAGGGCGCGATCGTCGTCTCGGGCAACGTCGTGCGCCTGCGGGAATCGGGCCTGTCGATCGCGGATGCTTCGCGGACCGGCGCGAAACAGGTGGCCGGCGCCCTGATCGCCTCGACCGCCACCACCATTGCGGTGTTCGTGCCCGTCCTTTTCCTGAAGGACGTCGAAGGCCAGCTCTTCGGCGATCTCGCGCTCACCATCTCCATCGCCGTTGCCGTGTCCGTGCTCGTGGCGTTGACGATGTTGCCGGTCGCGCTGCGCTACTTCCTCGACCGGCCGATGAAGCCGACCGGCTACGGGCACGGCTGGCCGCGCCTGACCGAATGGGTCCTGCACGTGACTAGGACGCGCCGTCAGCAGGTCGGCTGGATCGCGGGGCTGCTCGTCGGTCCTCTGCTCCTCAGCTGGTGGATGCTTCCGCCGCTCGATTACCTGCCGCCGGTCAAGCGCGCGGCGATCGACGCCTTCTTCGAGTTTCCTCCGGGCATGAGCCCGGAAGCCGTGAATCGGGAACTCTCGCCGAAGCTCCTCGAGCGCATGCAGCCTTACATGGAGGGCAAGCTCGAGCCGAGACTCAAGAACTGGTATCTCATCACCTGGCCGGGCGGCGGCACGATCGGCGCCCGCGTCGTCGACGAGACGAAAATCGGCGAGCTCGAGACGCTGGTGCGTGACAAGATCATCGCGGGCCTGCCGGACACGCGCGCGTTCGCATTCGAAGGGGATCTCTTCTCCGGCATCGGCGGCTCCGCGCGCTCGATCGGGATCCACCTGCAGAGCGAAGACACGGTGGCGCTCAACCGCGCTGCCGTCGAGGGGCGGAACCTCCTCGACAAGGCGTTCCCGGGCGCCGCGGTCCAGAGTTTTCCGAATCCGGAAGAGTCGCAACTCGAATTGCGGGCGGAGCCGAACGACCGGCGCATCGCGGAGGTCGGCTGGGATCGAGCGACGCTCGGGACGGTCATTCGCACGGTGGGCGAGGGTGCGTGGCTCGGCGAATACTTCGACGGCAAGACGCGCCTGCCGATCATGATGCGGGCGAGCGACGGCACGACGCCCGAGGATCTCTCCAACGCGCCCTTGATGACGCCTTCCGGCCTGGTCGTCCGCCTCGGCGAGCTCGTGCAGCTCTCGACGGAATTCGGGCCGCCGGCGATCCGGCGGCTCAATCACCGCCGCACGGTGACGCTCACCATCGATCCGCCGGCCTCGCTCTCGCTCGAGGAGGCGCTGCGAAAGATCGACAACGACATCCTGCCGAAACTGCACGCGATCATGCCGGCCGACGGCGCCATCCGCATGGCGGGCAGCGCCGACAGCCTGAGCCAGACGCTGCACACCATGGGCCGCGTGTTCGCGCTTGCCATCGTCGTGTTGCTGCTCCTGATGACGGCGCTCTTCAAGTCGTTGCGCGACAGCCTCATCGTGCTGCTGACGGTGCCGCTCTCGCTGATCGGCGGCGTGCTCGGCCTGCGCTTGCTCGATGTCGTGAAGTTCCAGGCGCTCGATCTCCTCTCCATGATTGGCTTCGTGATGATGATCGGCGTCATCATCAATCACGCGATCCTGCTGGTCGCCGCCGTGCGCAGCGCCGAGTCGGAAGGCGCGGACATCGAGGGGGCCATTCGCGCGGGGCTCAACCAGCGCCTGCGCGCCATCTTCGCCAGCACGCTCACCGGAGCCCTCGGGGCGTTGCCAATGGCGGTGAATCCCGGTCCCGGCAGCGTCATCTATCGCGGCCTCGCCGCGGTGAACATCGGCGGCGTGGTCGTCAGTCTTGTTTTCAGTCTCGTCCTGATTCCGGCGCTCATGCGGCTCATGCATGCCCGGCAGCAGGCGCGCAGATCGCAACCGGCGATCGAGGTATCGACATGAAGACTCGGCACGGGGTGAAGGCGGCGTTCGTCGCCTTCGGTTTCGCGATGGCAGTGGACGCCGCCAATTCGCCGGCCCAGGAAGCGGTCCCTGTGCAGATCGCGCCGGCAACGGTGCAAACTGTCTCGCCGCGCTCCTGGATTCCTGGCTCCATCGTGAGCCGGTCCGATGCGCGCATTGCGAGCCTCGTCGGCGGTCGGGTCGTATGGGTTGCGGAAGTCGGACAGCGGGTGAAGGCGGGAGCGCCCATCGCGCGTCTCGACGACACGGTGATCCGCCTGCAATCGACGGATCTCGAAGCCCAGGTCACGCGTGCCCGGGCGCAACGCGAACTCGCCCGCTCGCAGCTCGAGCGCTACAACCAGCTTGCGGCCACGCACGTGCTGAGCGCGAGCCAGCTCGAGGAGGCGCGGGCGCAGGTCAGCATGACCGACGCGGACGTCACGCGCGCCGAGTCGCAGCTGCGCCGGGCGCAGCACGACATCGAGGAATCACGGATCCGCGCGCCGTTCGCAGGCATCGTGACCGAGCGCTTCATCCAGCAGGGTGAATTCGTGGCAGTCGGTGCCGCGACGGTGCGGCTCGTCAACACGGGCGATATTGAGGCCCGCGCCACGGCTTCGCTCGATCTTGCGTCGAACATCAAGCCCGGCCAGACGATCACGGTGCGTGACCGCGATACGGAACGCGCAGGCAAAGTCCGTACCGTCGTGCCCGTCGGCGACGATCGCTCGCGGCAGTTCGAAGTGCGCGTGACCTTCGAGAAATCCGATTGGCTGGTCGGCACGCCGATCGAAGTGAGCTTGCCCACCGCACCCGAGCGGAAAGCGATGACGGTGCCGCGCGATGCGCTGATGATCCGCGCCAACCGCTCCTACGTGCTGCGCGTGACGCGCAAGAACACGGTCGAGGAGCTCATCGTGACGCCCGGCATCACGGTCGCTGACCTTGTCGAGGTGCGCGGGGCGCTGAGTGCGGGCGACCGCCTCGTGATTCGCGGCGGCGAACGTCTGTCGGACGGCCAGGCGGTCAAGATCGTGACCGAAGAGGCCCTGGCGGCGCCGCACCGCGGCTGAAAACGGGGACAAGCAGAAAAGGGGACAGATTTATTTTCTCGCATATCTCACGTGAACGCGTAGTTATCGGAGAAAATAAATCTGTCCCCTTTTCTGCTAGTTCGAGGCGGGCGGTTCCTTGTGCAGGCGGTTCTGGTTGAGGAGCAGCTGAAAGCCCTGCATGTTGGCCGGAATGACGACGGTCTGCCCGCCGTTCTTCGCGAACTCCGACAGCGCCAGGTTGATCTCGTGCTGCAGGTATTCGGCCGTCAGTGAGGCATTGATGATCTGATTCGCCTTGGCGATGCCTTGCGCGCGCGCGACTTCGATCTCAGCCTCCTTGGCGGCGATTTCCACTTCGATCTTCTTCGCCTCCAGCTTCTTCTGATTCTGCACGGCGAGCTGGATGGATGCCTCGATCGACGGATCGGTGTTGAGCGCGCGCACGACGACGCGCTGTACCGAAAACGCCCCGGGATCCTTGGCGTCCAGCCGTTGCTGCAGGAGCGTCTGCACGTCCGCCTGCAGGGAGTCCCTCTGCTTGTGCAGCTGGAGCGAGTCGACCTTGGCAACGACTTCGTAGACGGCGCCGCGTCCCTCGCGCCAGACGACACCGTAGGCCGGATAGAAGAAGCCGCCCGGGCCGCGCTCCTCGGTCGCGGCGTATTTCACGCTCAGGTCCGCAATCCTGCTCGCCGCGGCACTGTAGAAGATCGTGACGTCGAGCTCCCGCAAGGACAGATTGTCGGCCGCTTTCGGCGTGAGGTCGGTCAGGTCGAAGGCATTTTCCTTCGCGGAGAATTCGCGCACCGACGTAACGAAGGGCAGCCGCATGTGGAAGCCGGGGCCCACTTCCTCCAGGTCGACGGTTCCGAGGGTCTGCTTGACCGCGACATTGCCCGTCTCCACGGTGTACGAGGTTGCAAAGACCAGTATGAGCGCGCCGATGGCCAGCAGGACTGCCGGCAGGACGCGCAGGGCACGGCCGCCCGATCCGTCGCCGGAACCGAGCTTGTCGCGAAGGGAAAATGCCATGGAATCCTCCTGATGGACTTCAGCCGTGTCGTTCCGATGAATCGCCGTAGATGATGATCGAGAGCATCCGGATCGGCACCTTCACGAGCTTCTCGGGACCGTGAGCAATGTCGCCGCGGAACGTGAGCGAGTCGCCGGGCTTCATGTGGTAGGCGCGCCGGCCGAGCCGGTAGACGATCTCGCCACTCAACAGGTGAATGAACTCGGTGCCCGGGTGTTCGAAGCCCGGGAACACTTCGCTCTTGTCCGTCAGGGTCACGAGAAAGGGCTCGAAGACCTTCCGGGGTCCGCGCTGGGCGGCGAGCAGGTGGTAGGTGTGGCCCCGCTTCGTTCCCCGCCGGACGACCTCCATGCCCTGGCCGGCGTGCACGATCTGCGCCGCCTCGTCATTGACGCCGATCTCCTGCAGCAGCTGTGACGGCCGGACGCCGAGAGCGCCCGCGAGGGAGACGATGGTTTCGAGGCTCGGGCTGGTGCGGCCGGTTTCGAGGCGGCTCAGCATCGCCGCGCTGATGCCGGCGCGGGTTGCGATGTCGGCGAGGGTGAGACCCTGGCCGTCACGGATGCGGCGGGCGACGCGCCCGAGCTCGCCCGCCGGGACGCCCGGCCGCGCCATCGCTCCGGTGCGGTGGGTCGTTGATTTATCGGGCTTTGTCCGGCGGTTACGGGCGGCCATATGCATGACGGTCAATATTCTTGCATGTCATGCAACAGGGTGCTACACATGCCGATCCCGACCTTGGGTTCTGGTGCCGATGCCTCATGCCCTGGCGTCTCGTTAAATTCGCGCTGTCGAAGAGCCATCCCGAGCCGCGGATGTTCACCCGTCATGACGCTCTGAAGGGCGTGTATGACGTGGTCGTCATTGGTGCCGGCGGTCACGGGCTGGCTGCAGCCTACTACCTCGCGCGCGATCATGGAATCTCGAGTATCGCCGTCCTCGAGAAGGGCTACCTCGGCGGGGGCAACACCGGCCGCAATACGACCATCATCCGCTCGAACTACCTGACGCCCGAGGGCGTGCAGTTCTACGACGAAAGCCTGCGCCTGTGGCGGGACCTGTCGCAGGACTTCGACCTCAATCTCTTCTATTCGACGCGCGGCCATTTCACGCTCGCGCACACGGACTCCGCCATGCGCACGATGCGTTGGCGCGCCGAGGTGAACAAGCATTTCGGCGTGGACAGCGAAGCCATCGACGCGAAGTCGGTTGCCGCGGCGCTGCCGATGATGGATCTCAGCTGTGGCGGCCATGGCCCGCCCGTGCTGGGCGCGCTCTACCACGCACCCGGCGCCATCGCCCGGCATGACGCGGTCGCCTGGGGTTACGGGCGGGGTGCCGACCGGCGCGGTGTCGAAATCCACCAGGAAACCGAAGTCACGGGGATCGAGCTCGAGGACCGCGGGTCGGGCCCCGCAGTGGTCGGTGTGCAGACGAGCCGGGGACGCATCGCGACACGCAAGGTCCTCTGTGCGGTCGCCGGCTCGACGCCGCGTATGCTCGCGATGGCCGGCTTGCGGACGCCGATCTACATCCACCCGTTGCAGGCGATGGTCTCGGAGCCGCTCAAGCCCTGGCTCGATCCGGTCATCGTCTCCGGGTCGCTGCACGTCTATGTCAGCCAGTCGGCGCGCGGCGAGCTCGTGATGGGTGCTTCGCTCGATCCGTATGAGCTGCATTCGACGCGCTCGACACTCGACTTCGCGGAGAGCTTGAGCGCGCACATGCTCGAGCTCTTCCCGTTCCTGTCGGACGTGAAGATCGTGCGCCAGTGGGCCGGCATGGCGGACATGACGCCGGATTTCTCGCCGATCATGGGCAAGACGCCGGTCAAGGGCTTCTATCTCGATTCGGGCTGGGGAACCTGGGGATTCAAGGCAACGCCGGTCTGTGGAAAAACGATGAGCCATACCGTCGCGAAGGACGAGGCGCATCCGCTCATTCGCGGCTTCTCCCTCGAGCGCTTTGCGCGCTACGAGCTGACGGGCGAGAAGGGCGCCGCGTCGGTCGGTCACTAGCCATGAAAATCCTCACCTGTCCCATCAACGGTCCGCGCCCGGTGAGCGAATTCGCCTACGGCGGCGAGCTGCGCGAGATGCCGGACCCGGCGCGCGCGACCGACGCCGAATGGTCCGACTACGTTTTCAACCGCAACAGCGTTCCCGGCGTGAAGCACGAGTGGTGGTGTCACACGCCGAGCGGGGTGTGGTTCATCGCGGAACGCGACACCGGCTCGGACGCCGTGTTGCGCACGTATCTCTATACGAAGAACGCGGGCGGCGGCGCATGAAGCGGCTCGGCCCACAGGCCGGCGAGTGGATCGACCGTTCCCGGCCGATCGGTTTCACGTTCGAGGGGCGGCGCTATCGTGGCTTCAGCGGCGACACGTTGACGAGCGCGCTGCTCGCGTCCGGCGAGCGCACCCTGGGCCGCTCTTTCAAGTATCACCGCCGGCGCGGCGCGCTCTCTGTTGCGAATCACGACGTCAACGCCGTGGTGCAAGTACGCCGCGTGCACGGCAGCGTGCCGAACGAGCGCGCGGACACGCTGGCAATCGAGGAAGGGCTCGAGGCATTTGCGGTCAACACGCAGGGCGGTCTCGAGCGCGACGGTCGCGCGTGGCTCGATCGCTTTTCCGCGTTCCTGCCGGTCGGTTTCTACTACAAGGCGTTTCACAGCAGGCGCTGGTTTCCCTACTGGGAGCGGCGGATCCGGGATCTCGCGGGGCTCGGCAGCGTCGATCTGAAGGCACCGCGACGCCCGACCGCGAAGCGCTATGAATTTGCCGATGTCGCCGTCGTCGGCGCCGGTCCCTCCGGACTTGCGGCCGCCCTGGCGGCCGCGGAGGCCGGCGCCGACGTCGTTCTCGCGGATGAGCATCCGCATCTGGGCGGCAGCGGCACCTATGCATTGGGCTCCGACCCGGCTGCGGCGCAGCGAGTCGCCGAAATGAAACAGGCGGCGGGATCGCACGCGCGTATCCGCCGCTTCACCTCGACGGCGGCGGTGGGTTACTACGCGGATCACTGGCTCGCACTCGATGCGCCGGATCGGCTTCTGAAGCTGCGGGCGCGCTCGGTCGTCTTTGCGCAAGGCGCCTACGAACAGCCCGCCGTTTTTCGCAACAATGACCTGCCGGGCATCCTGCTCGCATCCGGCGCACAGCGGCTGATGCGCCGCTACGCGGTGGCGCCGGCATCGCGGGTGGCGATCGTCACGGCCAATGTTCACGGCTACCGCGCGGCAATCGATGCGCGCGCCGCCGGCATCGAAGTCACCGCCGTGCTCGATCTGCGCGAGCGGCCCGGCACGCAGTCGCATCTCCTCGGCGAGATGCTCCGCGCGCAGGGCGTTCGACTGTTGACGGGCGCGGCCGTCTATGCGGCTCAAGCGGACAGCAAGGGCTGCGTCGCCGCGCTGGAACTCGCCGAGTGGCGCGACGGCGCATGGCACCCTGCCACAAGCGATCCCATTGCGGCCGACGGCATCTGGATGAGTGTCGGATTCGCTCCCGCTGATGCACTTCTGCGTCAGGCAGGCGCGCGGCTGCACTATGACGCGCGTATGAACCAGTTTCTGCCGGGCGCATTGCCGCCGGGTCTCTTTGCCTGCGGCAAGACCAACGGCATCTATGATTTCGATGCCCGCCTGGCCGACGGCGCCCGGGCGGGCGCGGCGGCCGCGAGGCATTGCGGGTTTGAGACCCATCGGGGCCACGAGGCCGTCGGCGTGCCCGTCGAGCCCGCCAGCCACCCCTGGCCGATCGTCGATCACCCGAAGGCGAAGAACTTCGTCGACTTCGACGAAGACCTGCAGGTCAAGGATCTCGAGAACGCCATCCAGGAGGGCTTCGATTCCGCCGAGCTCATGAAACGCTACACGACTGTCGGCATGGGGCCGAGCCAGGGCAAGCACTCGAGCCTGAATGCGCTGCGTGTGCTCGCGCGGGCGCGCGGGCTTGCGCTCGAGAGCCTGGCGCCGACGACCGCTCGTCCGATGTTTCATCCGGTGCCGCTGTCGCATCTCGCGGGCCGGGGATTCACCCCCGAACGCCGCACGCCGATGGACGGCGAGCATGAGCGGCTCGGGGCTGTCTGGATGCCAGCCGGCAACTGGCGCCGGCCCGAGTACTACCGTCGCCCGGATCGGTCGCGCGAGGAATGCATCGCTGCGGAAGTCAAAGCAGTGCGCGAGGGCGTCGCCCTCATCGACGTCGGGACGCTCGGCAAGATCGAGGCGCATGGCGCCGCAGCCGGGCCGTTTCTCGATCGCGTCTACAGCGGCCGTTTCGACACTCTCAAGCCGGGTATGACGCGCTACGGACTCATGCTCGATGAGAGCGGCGTCATCATCGATGACGGCGTCATCGCACGGCTGGCGCCGGAAGTCTTCTACTTCACGACCACCACGGGCAATTCGGCGACGATCTTCCGGGAACTCGGCCGGCTCGCGACCGGGTGGGGAATGGCGGTCGGGCTTGTGAATCTCACCGGCCAGCTCGCGGCCTTCAACCTGGCGGGTCCACGGTCACGCCAGGTACTCGCCAAGCTGACATCGCTCGATCTCGCGGATGCGGCGTTTCCGTACCTCGGTGTGCGCGAAGCGCAGGTGGCCGGGGTGCCGGCGCGCCTCATGCGCGTCGGATTCGTGGGCGAACTCGG
The DNA here is from genome assembly GCA_035644395.1 of Steroidobacteraceae bacterium. GTDB lineage: Bacteria > Pseudomonadota > Gammaproteobacteria > Steroidobacterales > Steroidobacteraceae > JBGPLJ01. Next base: position 76,171 of record DASQOR010000031.1, on the reverse strand, counting down.
CTACGAAATCCACATTCCCGCGTCGCAGGGAGCCGGCGTGTGGAACGCCGTTCGCACGGCGGGCGCGGAACCTGGCATCGTGCCCTTCGGCGTCGAGGCGCAACGCATGCTGCGGCTCGAGAAGGGCCACATCATCGTGAGCCAGGACACCGACGGCCTCACGAACCCGCTCGAGATTGGCGCCGGCTGGGCCGTGAAAATGGACAAGCCTTTCTTCACGGGCCAGCGCAGCCTTGCGATCATTGCAAAAGGGGCGCGTCGCCAGCAGCTCGTCGGTTTTGCACTCGAACCCGGACCTGCGCCGGCGGTCAAGGAGTGTCACCTCGTCATCCGGCAGGGACGCATCGCGGGACGCGTGACGAGCGTCGGGCGATCGCCGACGCTCGGCCGTACGATCGGCCTTGCGCTCGTGGCGCCAGCTGCCGCGAAGGACGGCGTGCTTCACATCCGCGTTGACGACCATGCGATGGTGCACGCGCCGGTCGTGCCGACACCGTTCTACGATGCGGCCGGCTCCCGCCAGAAGTCCGGCGCAAGCGGAGGAGCGGCATGAGCAGCACGGCCCGTCGCGCTTCGGTCACGCTTGCCGATCGTTCGGCGCGGCCGCGCTTTGGCTGCAAGGGGCCGGCGGCGGAAGCCTGGTTGCGCGACCTCGGCCTGGAGATTCCCGTGCCCGCGAATTCATGGAGTTGCGAGCGGGGCGACGTGCTGGTGGCACGGCTCGCGACGTCCGAGTTTCTGGTGGAATCCCTGTCGCCGGCCAATGCCCGCATCGATGAGATTGCCCATTCGCTGCTCGACCCGGCGCAACGTCGCACGGCGCTCTATCCGGTCCTGCGGCAAGACAGGGTCCTTGAGCTCGGGGGCGCGCGGGCGAATGATCTGCTGGTCGAGACCTGTAACGTCGACTTTCGCGCGCTGGAGCGCGGCGCGCAGGCGGCACAAGGCCCGCTGGTCCTGACGTCGATGATCGGAGTCGGCGTGACTGTCATTCCGCGCCGCGACGGCCCCGGCGTGACGTATACCATCTGGTGCGATCCCAGCTTCGGACACTATTTCGAGTCGACGCTCGAGGCGATCGCCGACGAATTGACTTCCCCCGTCCCGCTTTTCGAGGAGAAACAAGAATGACACCGCAACAGGCGAAGAAGTGGTTTGCCGACAACGAGATCCGCTACGTGCTCGCGCAATTCGTGGATATCCACGGGGCGGCCAAGGCGAAAGCCGTGCCGGTCGAACACTACGACATGGTGCTCGGCGATGGCGCCGGCTTCGCCGGTTTCGCACTCTGGGGCTTCGGCATGGGGCCGCACGGCCCGGATTACATGGGCGTCGGCGATCCGAAGACGCTGTGTGCCTTGCCCTGGATGCCGGGCTTCGCGCGCGTCGCCTGCGACGGCCATGTGCGCGGTGCGCCCTATCCCTATTGCTCGCGCGTCGCGCTCAAGAACCAGCTGAAACGTCTCGAGAGCAAGGGTCTTACGATGTACGCCGGCATCGAACCGGAATTCATGCTGCTGAAGCGCAAGGAGAGCGGTGGCTACGCGCCCTTCGATGACACGGACACGCTCGACAAGCCCTGCTACGACTACAAGGGCCTGTCGCGCGCGACCGCCATCCTCGACGAGATCTCGACCAGCATGCGCGCCGTCGACGTCGACGTGTATCAGATCGATCACGAAGACGGCAACGGCCAGTTCGAGGTGAACTTCACCTATGCGGATGTCCTCAAGACGGCGGACAATTTCCTGCTCTTCAAGATGGCGGCGTCGGAAATCGCGCGCAAGCACGGCGTGGTGGCTTCCTTTATGCCCAAGCCCTTCTCGAACCGCACGGGCACGGGCGCGCACTTCCACATCTCGATGGGCAACAAGAAGACGCCGAACCTTTTCTACGACAAGAGCGACAAGCGGGGCCTTGCCCTCTCGACGATGGGCTATCAGTTCCTCGCCGGCATCCTCACGCATGCGAGGGCGCTGACGGCGATCTGTGCGCCGACCGTGAACTCCTACAAGCGGCTGGTCGTCGGCCGATCGCTCTCGGGCGCGACCTGGGCGCCTGCGTACATCGCCTACGGCGACAACAACCGCACGGCCTGCGTGCGGATCCCGGGCGGGCGCATTGAAATGCGGCTGCCGGACGGCGCGGCAAATCCCTATCTCGCGGGCGCGGCGATCCTCGCCGCGGGGCTCGACGGCATCGAGCGCCGTCTCGATCCGGGCGAACCGCTCAATGAAAACCTCTACGAGATGCCGGCGAAGGAGCTGAAGCGCCGCAAGATCGGCTTGCTGCCGCAACACCTCGCCGAGGCGCTCGACGCGCTCGAGGCGGACGAGGTGGTGAAGGCGGGCATCGGCGGGGACCTGGCGAAGGAATTCCTCACGGTGAAGCGCATGGAGTGGATCGAATACTCGCGGCACGTGAGCGACTGGGAAACGGCGCGCTACGTCGAAATGTTCTAGCCACAAGGACCCCCGGGAGACGGCAATGTGTGGAATCGTCGGACTGCTGGTGAAGAAGCCGAAGCTGCGCGAGCACCTCGGTGAATGGATGGTCCCGATGCTCATCGGCATGACGGAGCGCGGGCCCGATTCGTCGGGCATGGCCGTCTTCACCGAGCCGCTTGGGGGGAAGCTGCGCAAGTTCAGTCTCTACTGCGCCGACCGGGGCTTCAGCTGGTCGAAGCTGAAGGAGGGCGCGAGCCGCAAGTTCGCGCAGGTCAAGCTGACCGTGAAAACCAATCACGCCGTCCTGAAAACTTCATCGCCGCCGCTCGACGTGCGTGCCTGGTTGCACGAACGCTATCCGGCGGTTCATGTGCTGAGCGTGGGCCGCACCATCGATCTCTACAAGGACATCGGCCTGCCGTCCGAAGTCGCCGAGCGCTACGACTTCGGTGCCTTCAAGGGCACGCATCTCGTCGGTCACACGCGCATGGCGACCGAAAGCGCGGTGACACCGGAGAATGCGCACCCGTACACGGCCGGCGAGGACTGGTGCCTGGTGCACAACGGATCCCTCGCGAATCCCGGGAGCCTGCAGCGCAAGCTCGAAAAACTCGGGGCGACGTTCGAGAGCGACTGCGACACGGAAGGCGCTTGCCGCTACATCCACTGGCGCCTGCAGGAGGGCGATACGCTCGAGCAGGCGCTGCATCACGCGTTCGAGGACTTCGACGGCTTCTTCACGTTCCTGATGGGAACGCACGACAAGCTCGCGCTGGTGCGCGATCCCTTCGCCTGCAAGCCCGCGGTCGTCGCGGAGACCGATGAGTACGTCGCCATCGCGTCGGAATTCCGCTCCCTCGCGCACCTGCCGAACGTGCGCAACGCCACGGTATTCGAACCGAAGCCGTCCGAGGTGTACTCATGGTCCGTGTGATGCGCGCGCGGGATGCGGCACCCGTGGTGTTCGATCTCGGGAGGCAGTCGGTGCGGGAGCTCAACCAGTTCCTCCACGGCGACCTCAAGGGCGTCGCAGCGGTGCGTGTCGAGAACCCGGACGGCGCCCACAGCATCGCGGTCGCGGTCGATGCGCCCGTCCGGATCGAGATCGGCGGCCACACGGGCTACTACGCCGCCGGCATGAACCAGCGGGCGACCGTCATCATCGAGGGCAACGCCGGCCCCGGCGTCGCCGAGAACATGATGTCGGGGACTGTCGACGTCGCGGGCTTCGCAAGCGGCGGCGCGGGCGCTTCCGCGCATGGCGGCCTCCTGGTGATTCGCGGCGATGCGGGCTTGCGCTGCGGCATCTCGCTCAAGGGTGGCGATATCGTGGTCGGCGGCGATGTCGGCAGCTTCTCGGCATTCATGGCGCAGGCCGGGCATCTCGTGGTGTGCGGCAATGCGGGCGAGGGCCTCGGCGATTCGCTCTACGAAGCCGTGCTCTACGTGCGCGGCGACATCCGTTCGCTCGGCGCCGATGCCGAAGTCCAGCCGATGACGGCGGATGATGTCGCGACGCTGACGCAATTGCTTGGCGCCGCGGGACTCAAGCACGCGGCGCGCGAATTCAAGCGCGTGGGTTCCGCGCGCAAGCTCTATCACTGGAACGCGGACGCGAACCAGGAGTACTGAACATGGCCACCGATCCCCACATCGAGGCGCCCGCGATTCCCGAGGCGCTGCAACGCGAGGAGAGCTCGCTCTACAACCGCCACGTGCTCGACTACATCCAGCACGCCGCGGCGACCGGTCTCTATGAGATCCGCGGGCTCGGCGCCAAGCGCCGGCTGCCGCATTTCGACGATCTCGTGTTCCTCGGCGCATCGCTCTCGCGCTATCCGCTCGAGGGTTATCGCGAGAAATGCACGACGCGCACGGTGCTCGGGACACGTTTTGCCAGGAAGCCGATCGAGCTCGACATTCCGATCACGATCGCCGGCATGAGCTTCGGCGCGCTGTCGGCGAACGTGAAGGAAGCGCTCGGTCGCGCAGCCGCATCGCTCGGCACGTCGACGACGACGGGCGATGGTGGCATGACGCAGGAGGAGCGCCGCTCGTCGAAGACGCTAATTTATCAATGCCTGCCGTCACGCTACGGCTTCAACCCGGACGACCTGCGCAAGGCCGATGCCATCGAGGTCGTCATCGGGCAGGGTGCGAAGCCGGGCGGCGGAGGCATGCTGCTCGGCCAGAAGATCAATCCACGCGTTGCGAAGATGCGGACCCTGCCGGAGGGCGTCGATCAACGCTCGGCGAGCCGTCATCCTGACTGGACGGGGCCCGACGACCTCACGATCAAGATCAAGGAGCTGCGCGAAGCCACGGACTGGGAGAAGCCCATCTACGTGAAGATCGGCGCCACGCGCGTGTTTCACGACGTCAAGCTCTGCGTGCACGCGGGCGCGGACGTGATCGTCGTCGACGGCATGCAGGGCGGCACCGCGGCGACGCAGCTCGCCTTCATCGAACACGTCGGCATCCCGACGCTCGCCGCCGTACGCCAGGCAGTGCTGGCGCTCGAGGAATTGAACGTCAAGGAGCAGGTGCAGCTCATCGTGTCCGGCGGCATTCGTACCGGTGCCGATGTCGCGAAGGCCCTCGCGCTCGGTGCAGATGCGGTCGCGATCGGGCAGGGCGTGCTGATGGCGCTCGGCTGCAATTCCGAGAGCTACGTACAGGACGGCAAACATCTGTCCGCCGTCGCGGACTACCGCAAGCTCAGGACCGCGCCGGGTTATTGCCATCACTGCCACACGGGGCGCTGTCCCGTCGGCGTGACCACGCAGGACCCGGTTCTCGAGAAGCGCCTGGAGCCGGAAGTTGGCGCGCAACGTGTGCGCAACTATCTGAAGACCTTGAACATGGAGCTCACGATGATCGCGCGCGCCTGCGGCAAGCAGAACGTGCACCACCTGGAACGTGAGGATCTGGCGGCGCTCACGATCGAAGCGGCCGCGATGTCCGGCGTGCCGCTCGCCGGCACGTCGTGGATTCCGGGAATGGGGTCAGACCCAAAACAGGTCTGACCCCGTCGTCCTACATGCGCTCGAGCGTGTGCTCGTCCTGCAACGCCTTCTGCAGGTTGCCGCCCTCGCGGAGCCTGCGCGCTTCGTCTTCGTAATCCTTGTTTTCCTGGCGAATCTGCAGGATGTGCCAGCCGATCCAGCAGATCACCAGAATGACGACGAGCGTGACCTCCGTTCCCACCATGGGATAGAGCGGCCCGAGGTCGAACATGTTGCCGTCCCAATTTTCAAACGGCGCTGTGTTGGTCATGGTTCATTCTCCTCGGTGTTACTTCGCCGACGCGCGCGCTTCCTGCGCGAGGACGGCCCGCATTTCGTCGTCTTCGCGCATGACCTCGGCCATGGCGGCGTGATCGAGTCCCGCAAGCTCCACTTCGCGCGGTACGCGCAGCAGCCCGAACTTGTTCAGGATCCACGACAGGATATACCCCGGAATGAACCCGAGGACCCAGAACATGATCACGGCACCCGCCAATTGCCCCCAGGGTGTGATGCGGGCCCAGGGTTCGGCATGGCCCAGCAACGCGTCCGGTGACGATGGATAGCCCCAGAGGACGAAGCCCGCGGCCACGACCCCAAGGAAGCCCGAGTAGCCGTGGACAGCGACCGCGCCGACCGCGTCGTCGAGCTTGAACCTGCGCTCCACCCAGTAGTGCATCTTGTAGATGATCACCATGATGATCGCGCTGATCAGGAAGGCCTGGATCGGATGGTAGAGGTCATTGCCGGCGGAGGTCGCGATGACACCCGACAGGCCGCAGGACAACGTCCAGTACGCGTCGCCCTTCGAGATGATGTAGCCCGCCATCAGGCCGCCGCAGAGCGCCATGATGAAGTTGAAGGTGATCGCGGAGAGCGTCGTCGGCTGCAGATAGATATTGGTCGCCGACCAGAAGACCGCGTCCCCCGGCTGCACGTCGTAGATCGGGATATTGCAGGCCGCGTAGAAGCCCCAGAATCCCGTGTAGATCAGGAAGAGCCCGATGCACACCAGCCAGGGATTCTGCGGCGGGATGTTGCGCGGCGTGCCGTCGGGTTTGAATTTCCCGATGCGCGGTCCGAGATTCAGGAGCACCGCGAGACAGGTTCCACCGGCGATCGCGTGCACGACACCCGACGCGTACGCATCGTGGTAGCCGAGGATCTTCACCATCCAGCCGGCCGGGTGCCAGCCCCAGGCGGCGTCGATGATCCAGGTGACGGAGCCCAGCATGACCGCGATCAGCCAGAACGCGCCCGACTTCACGCGCTCGATGATCGAGCCGGAAACGATGGATGCGGTCGTCCAGGAGAACAGCAGGAACGCGGCCCAGAAGACGCCGTTCAAGCGCGCCCAGAGCGCGGTGTCGGCGGCGCTGAGGTCTGCGCCGTGCGGCTTTCCGCCCATGTGCGCCGCCATCAGCTCGTTCCAGGGTTCGGCGAAGTGCGACGGCACGAGACCACCGGTGATGCCGGGGCCGTTGACCATGGCTGAGTACAGCCACCAGCCGAAGAGGTAGAACGTAACGCCGACGGTCGGAATCACCATGACGTTCTTCATCAACGTCTTCATGTGATTCTTGCGCCGGGATACACCGACCTCGTACATGCAAAAGCCTGCGTGGATCAGGAACATCATGACGACGGTGATCCAGTAGTAGGTCTCTGTGAACAAGACCTGCAAGGCAGTTATGTCTTTGTCCATCGCTTGCTCCCCTGTGAAGAACCTGGCCGAACGCGCGCGGGCCAACGGCCACCCGCAACGGCGTCTGCATTCAGTATTTTTTTGGCGGCCTCGCCGGACCGCCGCTGGTCGTTGTTCTTGTTGATTGCGGCATCACAATATGCCTATCACCCCGTGGCAGGCAATCCCCGGGCGAAAATTCCGGGCCGGCGACAGTTTGCGCACCATGCACTGTTTTTTCACGCCATGCAACAGGCGGACCTTGACAGCCGCGGGGCCGCGCGGCTCTCATGGACGCCGCGACGGGTCGGCCGCCCGGGGGTCTGTCGGCGAGGCAGGGGCGAAGCGGTCGACCAGTACGCCGCGGCTTCACGGCGTCGAAGGATGCGCGAGTCATGCTCGTTACGGGAATCAAGAGCAAGCCCATCTATGCACCCCTGCTGGCGGATGCGGCCGGGCGCTATCACCTGATGCTGGGTCATGGGGTGGGCGGCGCACCGCTCGAGCGCGTGCTGGAAGAGCTCGCGGCGTCGACGCCGCAGGCGCTCGCACGGACCCGCGTCCTGTATGTTGCCGACGCCGGGTCCGTGGATGGCTACGGCGCGCGTTTCTCCGCCCGGGTCAGGGACGTCCGTCAGTTCGGCGGCGTGCCCGAACTGCTTGCGGATTTTCGGGCACTGCTCACGACGTCGCTGATGGGGACGCGCCTTTACGTCGCGGGACCTGAGAGCTTCATCGGCGTCGCCATGCGGATCGCGCTTGAATTCAACCTCAACAAGGACGAGATCCGTGCCGAGGAGTGTGGCTCGCTCGCGCGGCGCGTCTATTGCATCCATTGCCGCGCGACGACCGAGAATGTCCGGACCAACATCGCGCAGTGCGTGGCATGCCGGCGCCATTTGATCGTCCGGGACCACTATTCCCGGCGCTTCGCCGCCTACATGGGCGTGATGGCGGACGCCGAAGTGCCGGGCGAGCTGCCGCCGATCAAGGAAGTGTTCGCTTGACGCAGGCGGCTACCATCGCGGTCGAGGTCGCCGCCATCGAGCAGGTCACGCCGCTCATCAAGCACTTCACGCTCGCGCCATTGGCGGGCGGGACCCTGCCCGCGTTCTCGGGCGGCTCGCACATCGTCGTGGTCATGAAGCGCGCGGACCGCGTGCATCGCAATCCCTATTCCCTGATGAGCAGGCCAGGCCGGCTCGATTCCTACGAGATCAGCGTGCGGCGCATGGAAACCTCGCGGGGTGGATCGCACTTCATGCACGACGAGGTCAAGGTCGGCAGTCGCCTCGAGATCGCGCATCCGGTCAACCTGTTTGCGCTCGACAAGATCGCGCGCAAGCACGTGCTGATCGCGGGTGGCATCGGCATCACGCCCTTCATGGCGCAGCTGCAGGATCTGCACGCGGCGAACGTGCCGTACGAGATGCACTATTCGGTGCGCGCGCCGGAACACGCGGCATTCCTCGATCGCCTGGGCGAGGAGGAGGGCGAGCGCCTTCACATGTATTACGACAGTCGCGGCGAGGTCATCGACTGTGAGGGGCTGCTGACTTCGCAGCCGCTCGGAACCCACGTCTACGTCTGCGGTCCGGCGGGCATGATCGAACATGTCGTCGCGACGGCCCGCGCGGCGGGCTGGGCCGACAGCCACATTCACTGGGAGCAGTTCAGCGCGCCGCCCGTGGGCGACGCCTTCGAGGTCTTTCTCGCGCGCTCGAAGCTCAAGGTACACGTGCTGCCGGATCAGAGCCTGCTCGAGTCGATCGAGGCCGCGGGCGTCGATGTGCCCTACCTTTGCCGGGGTGGCGTCTGCGGTTTCTGTTTCACGAAGGTCGTCGAGCTCGACGGCGAGCTGATCCACAACGACCATTTCCTGTCGGCGGACGAAAAGAATTCCGGCAAGTACCTCATGCCGTGCGTGTCACGCGCCCGCTGCCGCAACCTGGTGCTCGATCTATGAACGTGGTCTTCAAGCCCGACGAGACGTTTCGCGACGAGTTCCGCTTCGCCAACTCGACGCACGCCATCCGGCGATTCCCGTTCCCGTTCGCAGAAGACGAGTACATGTACTCGGTGAATATCGAACCGCACGTTGCAGGTCCTCAAGGGTCGGTCACCGAGTTCGCGATCGACGTCGACGAGCATTACGTTGCCGAGTGCCGCGAGCGCGCCATCGTGCTCGCCGCCGAACCGCTGCGCTACCAGGCGTTGCCGCACATGATGAGTGCACAGTGGGATTGTCTCGAACTCATCATGGAATCGCTCGCGCGCGACTATCCGGCGCATTTCAGCCTTGCCAGGACGGGCGCACGCTGGCACTGGATCAACCGGCCGCTCGGTATCGATCACACCTTCACCTTCGGGGATCGCACGACGCTGCCGCAGGAGCCCCTCGAGTACATCACCCGCCAGACGCAGGGCGATTGGGTGGTGATGGACCAGCGTGAGGGCGACCTCTGGTGCGAGGCGGGCATGGTCACGACGCAGGCGGACTGGTCGCTCGACTTCGACGTCGGCATGACCTTCAAGGAGTGGCACGGACCGGTGCCGGTGGCACATGAACTCGGGGTCTTCGACCGCGCGCTCAAGTACCTGCTGAACCTGCGGCTGAACGAACCCGTGCGGCGCCTCAACTGGACCATGACCATCCACCCGCGGCTCGATACGTCTCCGGAGAATTACCACCAATGGGGCCCGGATCGCGCGAGCGTCACGCTCGCCAACGCGGGCGACGCGTACCTGCGCGTGGAATTGCAGGGACTGTGGCGGCTGCCGCGGAGCAACGGCATCGTGTTCAGCGTGCGCGCCTACCTCATCAGCATGCCGGAGCTCGTCACGATTCCGAAATGGGCGCGGCGCATGCACCGGGTGCTGAAATCGCTCCATCCTGCGCTCGCGGACTACAAGGGGCTCACGCGCTACCGGGAGACCGTAGCCGCCTGGCTCGCTCCGTACGACGACGGTGCGCCGACGAGCGCGGGCACGGCGCCCGAGTAATCGCAAAGAGAAAAAGGAGAGGCGGTCATGGCACTCAGCTGGCGCACATCGGTCCTGGCGGACCGTCATCGGGCACTCGGTTCGAAGCTCGAGGACTGGAACGGCATGGGCACGACGTGGACCTACGGCCACGACATGGCGCTCGATCACGTGGCGATTCGTACGAAGGCCGGGCTCATGGACGTATCCGGGCTCAAGAAGCTGCACGTCGTCGGCCCGCACGCATCGGCCATCATCCATCAGGCGACGACGCGCGACGTGAGCAAGGTGTATCCCGGCAAGTGCGTCTACGCCTGCATGCTGAACGAGGCCGGGCACTTCATTGAGGACTGCATTCTCTACCGGACGGGTCCGAATGCCTGGATGGTCGTGCACGGCAGCGGCGCGGGGCATGAAACGCTCGTGCAGGGCGTCATCGGCCGCAATGCCTCGATGATCGTCGATGACGACCTGCATGACCTGTCGCTGCAGGGCCCGCTGGCGGTCGAATACCTCTCGCGGCACATCCCGGACATACGCAGCCTCAAGTACTTTCACCACCGGCCGGCAACGCTCTTCGGCCGGCCCATCACGCTGTCACGTACCGGCTACACGGGCGAGCGCGGCTACGAGATCTTCTGCAAGGGCGAGGACGCGGGCCCCATCTGGGACACGATCCTCGAGGAGGGAGAGAGCCTCGGCATCATTCCGGCCTGCTTCTCGACGCTCGACATGCTGCGCGTCGAAAGCTACCTGCTGTTCTATCCCTACGACATGTCGCAGATGTACCCGTTCGAGAACGAGCCGCCGGGCGACACCTTGTGGGAACTCGGACTCGATTTCACGGTGAGCCCGGGCAAGACGGATTTCCGTGGCGCCGAAGAGCACTACAAGTTGAAGGGCCGGGAGCGCTTCAAGATCTTCGGGCTGCTCGTCGAGGGCCAGTCGGCAACGGACCTGGGTGACGCCGTCTACTCCGGCGGCAAGAGGGTCGGCGTAATCACCTGCGGCATGTATTCATCGCTCACGAAGAAGTCGATGGCGATCGCGCGCCTCGAGGTGCCGGTTGCGGTGCACGGTACGCGACTGGAAATCCGTGGCAAGAAGGTCAAAGGCCCGGCGGTCGCGCACACGCTGCCCTTCGACGACATCGACAAGAAGAAAAGAACGGCCGCCGGTTGAGACAAATGGGGACATTCCTGATTTCGCGATCCCGGGCGCGAAATCAGGAATGTCCCCATTTCCCCATTTCCGCTGATGCCACCCGGATTACTTGGGCTTGCGGAACTTGAGGGCGAAGCGGTCCGTCTTGTCGTGGAGCTGCTTGTCGAAGATCGCGAGCGTGTGATCGTCGGCCTTGCTGCGCACGACGTCGCTCGAGCCGACGTACTGGAAGCCGGCCGCCAGCACTTCGTTCTTCACCGCTTCGGCGTCGATCCGATGGAGCGTCGAGGTATCGCGAAAGCCTGAACCGGCTTCGGCCGCGTGATCGATCACGATGTAGATGCCGCCCGGCTTCAGCGACTTGAACACCGCCTTGTTGAAATCGGCGACGTCGAAGTTCGGCAGGTTGTGCACGTCGTGGTAGTTCTGCGAGGTCCAGACGAGATCGACCTTTGCGGGCAGCGCGAGCTCCTGCACGCGCTGGACCATCACGGAGACGTTGGCGTAGTGCGCGTCCGCCGCCAGCTGCTTCACCGCAGCCGCGGGCTCCGGACGATCCGCCGGAGCGTCGGGCCGCTTCGGCGGCGCGACGGCATACACGTGCCCCTTGGCTCCGACGACGGCGCTGAAGATGCGGGTGAAATAGCCGCCGCCCGGAATCAGGTCGACGACCGTCTGCCCGGGCTTCAAGCCCGCGAAGGCGACGCATTCAGCCGGCTTGCGGTCGGAATCGCGCGCACGATCCGCTTCGGGCCGTGCGGGGTCCGCGACGGCCGTCACGACGGCCTTCGAGAGGGCCACGGGCTTTGCCGTGCCGGCCGGCGCCGGGGTGCCGAGCGCAGTGAGCGCGACGGTCAGGCCGGCGAGCAGCTTAGTTCCATTGACACGATTCATCGATGAGTCTCCTTCAGTCGATCTGTATCAAGAGGACGGTCGACGGTCCGGTCGCTGTCAGCATCGCCTTGACCGCATCCGGGAAGAGCAGGGCCGTGTCCAGTGGATCGAGCCTTGCCGCGACTCCGGCGCAATCGACAGTCGCGCTGCCCTCGACAACGACCACGCCTGTGATCGCAGCACGCAAGGCTAGTTCCCGGCGCTCGACCATCCGATGCCGCTGCACGACGTGTCGATGGGCATTCCGGCGGGTCATCACGTTCAGATCGGTGACGGGGCCGTCGACGAGCTTGACGCTCGCGGCCGCATCGCCTGCGAACGAGTAGGGATGCGACTGCGGATCGACGGTGACCGTGGGGCGGCCCGCCACGGCCAGTTGCATACCGTGGCCGCGCACGATGCTGAGCGTGCGGTCGATGCCCGGGAACCGTGAAAACGGGCCGTCCGAGTCGACTTGCGCGAGGCTGATGCGCCAGCCCATATCGTCAAGGCCCGCATCGGGCGGGCCCACCGCAACTTCCAGGGTGACGCCACCGCCGTTCTTCCACGGCATGTGGCGATACTCGCGGGAACGGATGACGCGCATGCCGGCAGTCTACCCCGGTAGAATGGCGTCGAACGAACCGCGGAGATTCCCCGTCATGCCTCGCAGCCCGCTCGTCCAGGCATTCGTCCATTGATCCTGCTCGGCGCCAGCGAAATCTTCGACCTGCTGGCTCCCCGGGATGCCGTCGCGGCGATCGAGTCGGCCTTGCGCGCGCAGGATGCGGGACGCTGCGATGTCCCGCAACGCCATCACATCGAGCGCAGCGGCAACACATTTCTCTCGATGCCGGCGGTCAGCGATTCCGCCGCGGGCGTCAAATTCGTCGCCGTCGTTCCCGGCAACGCCGCGCGCCAGCTGCCGGTCACGATCGGCGTCATGCTGTTGTCGAGCGCCGAGACGGGCGAGCCGCGGGCGCTTCTGGATGCGGGCGCACTGACGGCGTTGCGCACCGGCGCCGTCGGAGCGCTGGGCCTCAAGTACATGACTCCAGCCGACACCGCATCCATCGGCATCGTCGGCTGCGGCGTGCAGGGAACCTGGCAGGCGATATCAGCCTGCGCCGTGCGGCCGATCCGCGAGGTCTTCGCACTCAAGCGGTCACCGGCGAGTTACCAACGCTTTGAAGCGACCGTCAAGCGCCATGCGCCCTCGGTCGAAGTCATCGCCTGCAGCGATGTCCACGCACTCCTGAAGAGTACGTCGGTCGTGATCGCGGCGACGACGTCCGGGTCACCGGTGCTGCCTGACGAACCCCGTCTGCTCGAAGGAAAACATTTCGTCAGCGTCGGTTCGTATCGGAGTTCGATGCAGGAATTGCCCGACTCGGTGTATCGCCTTGCGCAATCGCTCGCGATCGATACCGAGGGAGCGCGCAAGGAAGTCGGCGATATCGTCAATGTTCTCGCGAGGGGAATCCTCAAGGATTCCGACGTCTTTCCGGTCGTGGAACTCGTGCTTGGCCGTCGAACCATCGCCGTTGAGCGCACTACGGCGTACAAGACCGCGGGCAACGCGCTGTTCGATCTTTTCGTCGCCGAGGCGCTGCTGGCACGCGCCGAGGCTCGCGGGGTTGGTTCCCGCATCGCACTCTGACGTTGAAAATCCTACACATTGACCCCTTCAAATAAGCGCGCGTAGCATGGACTTGCGCTCCGGATAACAACGCCAACGATCCGGGCCGCGGCCGGAACGTTCAAGGGATCATCTTCGTTCGCGATCCTTAAATCCGTGGATCGCAAGGGGACTTAAATGACGACACTCATCAGGCGACTCATCGTCGCGACGGCATGGCTTTGCCCGTTGGTTTCATGGGCCGACTCGTCGAACGCCGTGCCCTCGCGCCACAACGAGGCGACGATCGCGCAGCTGCAGTGGGAAATGGCGACGGGTCGCACGACATCCGAGCAGCTCACGCGAGAATACCTCGCGCGCATCATCGCGCTCGACCAGCGCGGGCCGGGCGTCAACTCCGTGATCGAACTCAATCCGGGTGCGCTCGCGCAGGCGCGCCGCGCCGACGAGCTTCGTCGGCACGGGACGCTGCTCGGTCCGTTGCACGGCATCCCGATCCTTTTGAAGGACAACATCGATACCGGCGATCGCATGCAGACCACGGCGGGCTCGCTCGCACTCCTCGGCAGGCCAGCGCTGCAGGACTCGACGGTCGCCGCGAAGCTGCGTGCCGGCGGGGCCGTCATCCTCGGCAAGACCAACCTCTCGGAGTGGGCGAACTTCCGTTCATTCACCTCGAGCAGCGGCTGGTCCGGGGTCGGCGGACAGACGCATAACCCTTACGGCATCGACCGCAATGCCTGTGGATCGAGTTCCGGATCGGGGGCGGCCGTCTCGGCGAACTTCGCGACGGTCGCACTCGGCACCGAGACCGACGGCAGCATCGTGTGCCCGGCCAACGTGAACGGCATCGTCGGCATCAAGCCGACCGTCGGGCTCACCAGCCGCGCCGGCGTCGTCCCGATCTCGCATATCCAGGACACGGTCGGCCCGCACGGACGCACGGTCGCCGACGCGGCCGCGGTGCTCTCGGTGATCCAGAGCCGAACCTTCGACGGACGCGATCCGGCAACGGGCGGAGTGCCGCTCGGCTGGACGGGGCGGCCGCGACCGGCCGACATTCCGGCCGACTACACGCAGTTCCTCGACGCGCACGGCTTGCAGGGGGCTCGCATCGGTGTGACGCGTCAGGGTGTCGACAGCGCGCCGGCGGCGGTGATTGCGGCTTTCGATGCGGCAGTCGCCGCGCTCGAAGCGGCGGGCGCCACCGTCGTCGATCTCGATGGCGCGGGCTTCACGTTTCCGCCCGCCGACGGCGAATTTCTCGTGCTCGTGTATGACTTTCGAAACGACGTGAAGAGCTATTTCGCGACGCGCACCGGCGTGCCGATGGCGGGCAAGACGCTGACGGACGCGATCGCGTTCAACAACGACAATGCGGATGCCGAAATGCCGTTCTTCGCACAGGAGATCTTCGAGCTCGCCGACGGGCTCGCGCCGGGGCCGGACGATCCGCAGCCGGATTTTGGCGGCATGACCTACAACCAGGCGCTCGAGATCGACCGCCTGGCCGGCGTCAACGGCATCGACAAGGCGCTGGCGGATTTCAGCCTCGACGCCGTGGTCGCGCCGACGGACAACCCGGCGTGGTCCACCGATCTCCTTTATGGCGATCACTTCCTCTTCGGCAGCTCGGGTCTCGCGGCGCCCTCGGGTTACCCGATCGTGCAGGTGCCGGCGGGCGATGCCTTCGGCCTGCCGCTCGGGATCAGCTTCTTCGGGACGGCGTTCAGTGAGCCGACCCTCATCAAGCTCGCGTCGGGTTTCGAAGCCGCAACGCATGCGCGCGCGGGCAACCTCCCGACATTCGCCGCGACGGCGCCGGACGACCACATCGTCGGCACGAACCTGAAGCGGCCGGATTCGCACCACAAGCGCCGGCACGACCAGGATGCTCACTGGAGGCCGCACCATATGTAGCCGAGCGGTTTTGTTTCGAGCCCAGGGCGCCCGCGGCAGGCGTCCTGGGCGATTGTGGACCGGCGGGCCCGAAAATGAGCTGCGTTATACTTGCGCGAACATGGATATCCCGTCGTATTTCGCCGAAGGCCGGCCCGCAGTGCTGCACGAGCTGATCCGCGCGCAACCGCTTGCCGCGCTCGTGCATGCCGGCCCGTCGGGCCTCGATGCGAATCACATTGCGCAGACGATGAAAGCCATCGTCGGCTTCGAGATCGCGGTCGAGCGGCTCACGGGCCAGTGGAAGCTCAGCCAGAACCGCAATGCGGCCGATCGGGCGGGCGCAGTTGCGGGGCTCGGGCTCGAAACCGACGAAGCAGCGCGGACGATTGCCGGCCGCATGCGGGAATTCGGGCCGAAGGGATGAAGCAAGGATGACGCCGGGACCCTCTATCGCCGAGGCAGCCGCGATGCTCAGGAGCGGGGCGGCGACTTCCAGGGCGCTGGTCGCCGACGCGCTTGTCCGAGCGTCGGACCCTGAAGGCGAGGGGGCGCGCGTTTTTACGCAACTCTACGCCGACCGGGCGGGGCAGGAGGCCGTCGCCTGGGATGCCATTGCGAAAGACCAATGGCCCGGCCTGCTCACGGGCCTTCCGATCAGCGTCAAAGACCTCTTCGACATCGCCGGCGAGGTGACTACCGCGGGATCGCGCGCGCTCGCGGGCCGGCCGCCGGCCGGCTCCGACGCCGAAATCATCGGGCGCTTGCGCCGGG
This sequence comes from Steroidobacteraceae bacterium, assembly GCA_035644395.1. GTDB lineage: Bacteria > Pseudomonadota > Gammaproteobacteria > Steroidobacterales > Steroidobacteraceae > JBGPLJ01. The sequence continues at coordinate 59,704 of DASQOR010000031.1, read as the reverse complement.
CGGGAGCCGTGATCGTCGGCAAGACCAACATGACGGAATTCGCGTTCTCGGGCCTTGGCATCAATCCGCACTTCGGAACGCCGCGCAATCCGTTCGAGCGCGCGCGCGGCAGGATTCCCGGCGGCTCGTCATCGGGCGCGGCGATTGCCGTCACCGATGGCATGTCGATCGCTTCGATCGGCACCGACACGGGCGGATCGGTGCGAATCCCGGCGGCCCTCACGGGACTCGTCGGGTTCAAGCCGACCGCAAAGCGCATTCCGCGCGATGGCACCGTGCCGTTGTCGCGCACGCTCGACTCCATCGGTCCGCTCGCACGCACGGTCGAATGTTGTGCGCTCCTCGATGCCGTCATGGCCGGCATTCCGGCCGATGTGCCGGCGCCCATCGGTGTGCGGGGCCTGAAGTTCGCCGTCGCGCGCACGCTCGTGTGGGACGATGCCGAGCCGCAGGTGGCATCGAGCGTCGAGCAGGCACTCACGCACTTGTCCGAAGCCGGCGCCATCCTCATCGACCGCGCGCTGCCGATGCTCGCCGAAATCCCGAAGATCAACGCGAAGGGCGGATTCTCGGGGCCGCAATCCTACGCGTGGCACCGTCCGCTCATCGCGCGGAACCGCGCGAGCTACGATCCGCGCGTGCTGGCGCGGATCGAGGCGGGCAGCACGATGTCGGCCGCCGACTATCTCGACCTCATCGATACCCGCGCGCGCATCCAGGGCGCATTCGACGATGCGCTCGGCGATGTCGACGGCTGGATCAGTCCGACCGTGGCGCTCACGGCCATGCCGATCGGTGCGCTGGCCGCCAATGAAGCCTATGTCGCCGCGAACCGCCTGATCCTTCGCAATCCGTCGCTCGTCAATTTTCTCGATGGCTGCGCGATCTCGCTGCCCTGCCACGCCGATGGCTCGGCGCCCGTCGGCCTGTCACTCGCGGGTCGCAGTGGAGATGACCGTCGATTGCTCGCGATCGCGCGCAGCATGATCGGCGTCGTCGCGGGGCGCCGTCCGCACTAGCCGCGGCCGACGAAAGGCATCCGGGTCGCCATGACCGTCATGGAAAGCACGTTGGCGTCGAGCGGCAGCCGCGCCATGTAGACGACCGCTTCGGCCACATGCCGCACGTCGAACGTCGGCTCGGGCTTGAGCGAATCGTCCGCCTGCAGCACGCCTTTCGACATCTGCGATGCCATGTCGGTGGCCGTGTTGCCGATGTCGATCTGCCCGCAGGCAATGTCGTGCCGGCGCCCTTCGAGCGCCGCCTGCTTCGTGAGCCCGGTGACCGCGTGCTTCGAGGCGGTATACGCCGCGATGTTCGGGCGGGGGGTCATGGCGGAAATCGAACCGTTGTTGATGATGCGGCCGCCGCGTGGCGTCTGGGCCTTCATCAACCGGAACGCCGCACGCGTGCACAGAAAGACGCCCGTGACGTTGGTTTCGACCACGGCGCGCCACTCCTCGAGCCGGGTGTCTTCCAGGGGCCGCGCGGGCGCGCCCGTGCCGGCGTTGTTGAACAGCACGTCGAGCCGGCCGAAGCGGCTGCGGATGCCTTCGAACAAGGCGTCGACCGAAGCTTCGTCGGTCACGTCGGCCGTTACCGCGACCGAGTCGTTGCCGAGTTCGGCGGCAATGGCGTCCAGGCGATCGCGTCGGCGGCCGGCCAGCACCACCGTGAATCCTGCGCGGCCGAGGGCCACGGCGCAGGCCTGCCCGATGCCGGAGCCGGCGCCGGTGACGAGAGCAATGCGTTGAGTCATCGGTACTCCCTTGAAGCCCGGGCATTGTGGCATCAGGCCGGCCGATGTTCAGCATCGGCGTTCTCCCGGACCCGCCCGTGCTCGCGAAGCGCATGACGCTAATCACACTGCAATCGGATCGTATGTAAGCTGTAAGTGGATCGGCGCTGCGACGCCACGTAAACAGTCACACGCTGCAATCGGCAGTGACCCGGAGACGCGGCGTGAAAGCACGAAGCCTTGTCTGGTTGATGCTGCTCGGCGCGACGTCCGTGCAGGCGGCGGATGGCGAAACGCCCGACCGGACCCGTTGGTGGTTCGAGGCAGGCGCCGGCTTTGCAACGGTGGGCGGCGATCGCGAGTCGTCCGGCCGCGGATCTCAGGACGGCATATCGTTTGACTTCGCCGGCGGCATGCGGGTCGGCGATCACTGGCTGGTCGGCCTCGACATCGGCAGCATCATCACCGACTCCTACGATCTCTATTTTGGGAGTCAGGGACGTTCGCTCAGTCACCTGTTCCTGATGGCCGACTACAACGCGCGTGCCGATGGGGGGTGGCTTTTCCACGTCGGTGCGGGCTTCACCGATTTCACGGACAGCGAATTGACGACCGCGGCCGCGCGCGAGGGCCATGGCCCGGCCTTCGAGGCGGGCATCGGCTATGCCTGGCGCCCGAGCCGGAGCAACTACATCGTCCTGCGCGGGATCTACGAATTCGGCCGTATCGAGGCGAATAACGGCGTCGCGGCCGAATCCGAATCCTTCAACTATTCGGCGCCGCGCCTGAGCGTGAGCTGGCAGTTCCGCACCGGAAACCCGCGATGACCGGGGCCGTCACCTGCGGCACAATGGCGGCTGTCAGGAACATCTGGAGCCGCCATGGCGATCGACGTGCGCAAAGTCCGGGAGCAGTTTCCGGCGCTCGGCCTGCTGGATGAGGGCCAGGTAGCCGTCCACCTCGATAACCCCGCGGGAACACAAGTGCCACGGCAGGTCGTCGATCGCATGACCCGGGCGCTCGTGCGCTCGAACGCGAATTTCGGCGGCAATTTCCGCACGACCCGCGACGCGACGGAAATCTCCGCGGCCGCGCATCTTGCGATGGCGGATCTCCTGAATGCGCCGTCCGAGCGCGAGATCGTGTTCGGGCCGAACATGACGACGCTCACCTTCATGCTGTCGCGGTCGCTCGGCCCGCGCTTTCGCGAAGGCGATGAAATCATCCTCGGCCGCATGGAGCACGATGCCAACGTAACGCCCTGGCGCTTGATGGCCGAGGAGCGGGGGCTCGTCGTGCGCGTGCTCGAGTTCGATCCCGGATCCTGCCGCTACGATCTCTCGCTCCTCGACGCGCTCCTGTCGTCGCGGACGCGCTTCGCCGCGATGTCGCTTGCCAGCAATCTCACCGGAACGGTGAATGATGCCGGGACATTCTGCCGCAAGGTCCGCGCCGCCGGCGCGCTCAGTTTCATCGATGCCGTTCACTACGCGCCGCACGGTCCCATCGACGTGCAGGCGCTCGGTTGCGACGTGCTCGCCTGCTCGCCCTACAAATTCTTCGGTCCGCACCAGGGCGTGCTGTGGGCGCGAGAGGCGCTCCTCGAGGAACTGCGGCCGTACAAGCTCCGCGCGTCTGCCGATGCACTGCCCGGCCGGTTTGAAACAGGGACGCCGTCGCTCGAAGGCCAGGCGGGCACGCTCGGTGCGATCGAGTATCTCGAATGGGTCGGGACAACGATGGGACAGGACATCGCGACGCGCATTGACGGCATGACCGGGCGTCGCCGTACCCTGCATGCCGCCATGACCTCGATTGCCGAGTACGAGCAAGCCTTGAGCGCGCGCTTGATCGGCAATCTCGGGGCATTGCCGGGTGTCCGGATCCACGGCATCACCGATCGCACCCTATTGAGGCATCGCGTGCCGACGGTCTCGATTTCCAAGGCGGGCGTCGATCCGGATGCGTGGGATCAGGCGCTCGCAAGCCAGGGCATCTGTGCGTGGAGCGGTCATTCGTACGCGGTGGACGTCGTGCAACGGCTGGGGCTCGCCGATGCGGGCGGCGTGCTCCGCATCGGCGCCGTGCATTACAATACGGGCGAGGAGATGGACATTGCGGCCGAGGCGGTCGCAAGCTTTGCCGGCCGATCGGCCCGTCCATAGGTCGAATTCGAACAACAAGAAAGGGAACTCACCATCATGATCCTGGGCATGTCGGTTGCGACGTTCACGTTGCTGCACGTTGTGATCAGCCTGATCGGCATCGCGACCGGGGTGATCGTCGTCTACGGCATGTGGACCGCGAAGCGGCCCGCCGGATGGACGGCGGTATTTCTCGTGACGACCATCGCGACGAGCGTGACCGGCTTCCTCTTTCACTCGACCGCCATCGGGCCACCGCACATCGTTGGCGCGATCTCCCTCGTGGTGCTTGCAGTCACGCTGCTCGCGCTTTACACCTTCCACCTGGCCGGCCGCTGGCGCGCGATCCATGCCGTGACGGCGGTACTCGCCCTCTATCTCAATGTCTTCGTGGGTGTGGTGCAGGCGTTCCTCAAGATACCGGCGCTCCACGACCTCGCGCCGCTCGGCAACGAACCGCCGTTCGCCATCGCACAGGGGCTCGTGTTCGCTCTCTTCGTCGCGCTTGGCTATGGCGCGGTGAAGCGATTTCACCCGCCAGGCGCCTAGCAACCGGGCGACGGAGCGTCAGCGCCTCGGGGTCGGTGCCAGCTTCAGGATCAGCACGCCGCCGGCGACGAAGAGCAGGGCGCTGTAGGTGAAGGCGACGGACGTGCCGAAGAACGTCCACAGCAATCCGACGACGAGGCTCGACGCGAAATCGCCGATGCCGTTGACCGTGGCGAGCGTGCCGAACGCCATGCCGTGGTGTTCTTCGCTCACCAGTTCGGCGCAGAGCGAATCCTCCAGCGTTTCCTCGATCGAAACGTACATCCCGGCGCCAGCAAAAATCACGGCGAGGGTCACGGCGTTGAGTGGCAGCAGGATGATTGCAAGCGCCGTCAGCGCCGCGAGGAAATAGGCCGCCGCGAGCACCCACCGCTTGTCCATGCGGTCCGCGAGCCAGCCGGCGGCCAATGACGACGCCGCGTAGACCACGTTGTGCAGCACATAGAGCCCGGCGCCGAAGGCCGCGGCGTGAGCAGCGCCCCAGGCCGGGGTCAGCGACTGGATGGCGAGAAGAATAAGGAGCGTGTGCGCGAAGTCGCCGAGGCCGAAGAGGCCGACCGCGACCGCAAAGCGGCGCAAGCCGCCGGGCAACGCCCGCAGGCTCTCGCCGAAGCTGATGTGCGTGACGCGAATTCGCGCCTTCTCATGGACGACCAGCAGGATCATCACGGCCGCGAGCAGGCCGGGGATGAGCGTGAGTGCAAAGAGCGCCGGGTAGTTCGTGCCGATGAGCTGCAGCAGGGCAAGCGCGGTGAGTGGCCCGACGATCGCGCCGCAGGTGTCCATCATCCGTTCGAAACCGAATGCGCGACCGTAGCTGTCCCGCGTGACGGCCCCCGCCAGCAGTGCCTTGCGCACCGGCGTGCGCACGCCACGTCCGAGCCAGGCGGCCGAGCGCGCAATGAGGACGTGCCAGGCGGACGTCGCGAGACCGAATGCAGCGGTCCCGAGCGCGGTGATGACGTAGCCGGCGACCGCGATCGGTTTGCGACGCGTCAGCCGGTCCGTGTAGTAGCCGGATGCCATCTTGGCGAAGCTCGAGAGCCCGTCGGCCACGCCTTCGATGAGCCCGAGCCAGGCGGCGGCCACGCCCATCGTCGCGAGGAACGCGGGCAACAGCGTCGTCGCGATTTCATGGGACCAGTCGCTGCAGAGCGATGCCAGGCCGACGCCGACGACGGTGCGATTCAGCCAGGGGAGGCGGGTTTGCTTGGGCTCGGGCATGCCGCCTGGATTCTAAGGGATGGGATTCTAGAAACGCTGCTTCGTTTCGACGAGAAATTGCACGCTCTTGATCGACGGATCGCCGTCGAGCGGGAAGGCGACGTCGACATGGATGATGTTGCCGAGCCCGGAGCGGCTGTTGCCGATCCTGAGTCCGACGCCCACGTCCTTGAGGACGCCGAGACTCGGCGTGTTGAGCGGTGCCTCGCCCCAGGTCCGGCCGATGTCGACAAAAGCCGCGGCGCCGATGCGGAACAGGCGGAACGGGTACCAGTCGCTGAAGAAGCGTTGCTCGACCGTCAGCAGCATCCGCCGGTCGCCGCCCTGGTAGCGGAGCGGGTAGCCCCGCAGGCCGTTGTCGCCACCGAGCAGCACCTGGTTGTCGAGATCGAGATGGCGGCCGTAAGTCCCTTCCAGGGTCGTGAAGAAAAGGAAGTGATCGGACTGCTTGTCGTAGTAGCGCAGGGCGCCGCCGACGAGCGTATTGCGAAACACACCGCTTTCCACGCGTCCGCCGACGCCCACGCCCGACAGGAGCGTCACCCGATCGGAGAGTGCGGCACCGTGATCGAGCCCCGCGGCCAACATCAGCGCCGAGCGGTCCGCACCGAGCGCGGGGTCGGACCAGCCGAGCCTCACGCTCGCCCGCGTGCCGAGATGGAAATCCTCCGTGCGGTCGATCTGATCGCGGTTGCGGAGCTTGCGATAGTCGTCCTGGACCAGGTCGAACTCGACCCACGGGTAGACGAGCTTGCGATTGTCCGGCACGGTGCTCGTGCCCGTCCACCCCGGGGCCGGCGCGAACTCGCGCTCATCGTACGTTGCACCGAAGCGCCAGCGCTGCACCCAGCCGTTGCGCAACCCGCGCGACCAGCCGCCGTAGGCGTCGGCGAAGCGGCGGTGTTCCTTGAACTGGTCGACGATCTCGCCGAGATCGTAGAGCGAATCGACGCGGTCATCGTCGAAGACGCCGACGCCCGCGGCCCAGCGGGTGTCGAGTGCATAGAAGGGCCGCTCGCTGGAAAACTCCCGCCGATAGCCGTCGCTGTTCGAGGAGTACAGCGCCTGGACGTCCCACCAGCTGCTGCCGATGTGCGGGTCCCGCACTTCGAACGTCGTTTCCGTGCGATCGAGGCCCGATTTGTGGCCCGCCGACAGCGAGATTCCGGTGCCGAGCGCATTCAGCTCCTCGAGTTCGATGCCGGCCGTATTCTTGCCGCCGTGGCGGCCGAACGAGATGCCGGGATTGAGCGTCCACACGTCGCGAGTCGTCACCGCGACGTCGACCCGGCCATCATGGATCGCGACCGCGCGCACCGAGGCGTCATACAGGTAGCGCGCTCCGCGCAGGATCCGCTCGGATTCCTCGAGCAGTCTTGCCGAGTACGGATCTCCGGGCCGCAAGAGCAGCTGGTCGCGGATGACCTGCGGGCGCGTCTTGATGTGCAGGCGATTGGCCAAGCGGTAGAGCGACCTGTCTTCCTTGGGGTCCCGCACGTCGAAGATGTTCTGATTGTCGATCGTGATGTCGCCGATCACGAGGCCGGGCACCGCGAGCTCGGCGGGTGTCGGCGGAGGACTCGCTGGGGGAATCTCGCTCCCGGATGCAAGGCCGGGCAGCATGACGCACAGGAAAATGGCGCAAAGCGGGAGGCCAGGGCGGGCATCGGTCCTGTTCGGCATCAATGTTTGGACAGGGGCGCTGGCATGAATCAATCGGTTGGCGCGCTCCGGGGCCTGAGCCTGCGCGCAAGCATGACGGCGGCGATCAGCGTCAGCGCTGCCGGCGTCCACGCAAGCAGTTCCGGTGGGCCGCGAAACACGACGACCATGCTGTGGGCGATGTCCTGGGCCATGGCGAGCACGAAGCCGACGGCGAGACCGAGCACCAGGCGCGCGGCCTGGCGGCTCGATCGCAGCACGCCGAGCACGGCAGGCACCGCGAGCAGGACGAGCAACGGCGAGGTGACCATGCGGGCAAGCCGCTCGTTCATCTCGTACGAGGTTTCCCTGGTGTCGAGCGCTGCGCGCTCGAGCTGGCGACGCCGCGCGACCAGCTGGCGCAGGGATGCGAATCGCGCCGTCCCCTGCGACAGCCGCAACAAGGACGCGACGGCGAGGCTTTTCTCCGGCAGCACTGCGAAATCGCGGATCCGGGTGCCGTCGCGCGAATAGCGGGTTTCCTGGTAACCGAAGTAGCTCACCGTCCCGTCGGCATCCTGCCGAATGTCCTGCGCCTCGCCAAGCGCCACGACCTCGCCGTCGGCGCCGAGCTCGATCACCGTGACGACGGGATTGCCCGGCCGCCGATCGATGCCGACGAGGCGTGAGCCGTCGGCCGTCCACCAGCCGCTGTTGCCGGCGGACAGCTGGCGGCCGAAGCGCAGCTCGGCTTTCATCCGGTCGGCGGCCTGGGCGAGCCGTGGCGCAACGAACTCTCCCGCGAGCGTCGAGGCCAGCGCGAGCAGCATTCCTGCGCAGGCGGCGGTCAGGGCAACGCGGCCTACCGACCAGCCGGCCGCACGGATCGCGGTGAGTTCGCTGTCCTGATGTAGGCGCCCGAGGCCGGTGAGGGCGCCGAGGAAGGCGGCAACCGGCGCGAAATTCATGAGCCACGAGGGGACGAGCATGAGTGCATGCAGTCCTCCGGCCGGCAGCGTGTAGTCGCCGACACCGACGTCGTCGAGCTGCTCGAGGAAATTAAAGACCGTGATGAGCGCGAGCAACGCCCCCAGCACGGTAAGCATGTGCGCGAGCAGCGTCCGGACGATGTAGCGGGCCAGGATCACCGCTGCGCCCGTGCGCCGCCCCACCAGCGCAGCAACAGAAGGACGGCGCCCGCGCCCAGCAGCATGATCGCGTGAATCGACCACAGGCCGGGCACGGCAGCGAGCGTGCCTCGTGCGACCGCGCTGCGGCTCGCCGCAAGGAGATTCACATAGAGAAAGAAGAGCAGAAGCGCCGGTGCGACGCGGGCGTAGCGGCCCTGGCGGGGCCGAAGCTGCGACAGGGGCAGGGCGATCAGCGCCAGTGCCACACACATGAGCGGCATCGACCAGCGCCACTCGAGTTCCGCGCGATCGTCGAAACGGGAAGATCGCGAGAGTTCGCTCGATGTGACCACATCGCGGCTGAAGCGGCTGCGCTGGACGTCATGCAGCGGCAGCTCCGTCCGATAGGTCTCGAACTCGATCCGTCGGGACGCCAGCCGGCCCGGACGCCCCTCGATACGAACGCCGGTGTCCGCGGTCAGTTCCACGTGCCCGTCGGCCTCGTTGAACCGGTAGCGCGCCCGCTCGGCGGTGATGACTTCCACCCTGTCGGCGGTCCGCCGGGTGAAAAGCGCCCGGCGCAGCGTGCCGTCGGCGTCGACGGCACCGACATGCACCACAATCTGCGTCCCCGGCACCTGCGTGAAGCGCCCGGGTTCGAAGGCCGCGAGCTGCGCGCGGCGGAAGGCATCGCCGAGCGTCTCCTGTTCGCGTTGCGCCATGGCGGGCGCGAGCTCGAGCGTGAGCCACGCGAGACCCACCGAAAATGCGAGCGTGAATACGCCGATGCCGGTCGAGCACTTCCAGACGCTGACGCCGGTCGCGCGGATGGCGGTGATTTCGCCGTCGTGGCCGAGCCGTCCGAAGGCAAGCACGATCCCGAGCATGAGTGACATCGGTGCGATGACGGCGAAGCTCTGCACGAAGGTGACGAACGCCAGCCGCGGTACGACGTCGCTCGGCAGATTCGATTCCGCGGCGCGCTCGAGCGCGCGCGTGAACTGATTGCCGAACACCATCACGCAAAGCGCGATCGCGACGGCCAGCCAGTTGGTCAGGAACTCGCGAAAGACGTAGCGCGAGATCAGGGACATCGAGGCCCTTGCGTGGCGACGAGGCCCGCACGGCCGGGAATGGCTTGCATCAGGATCCGGTGGCGCGGCAGCGGGCCCGGCTCGAGTGTCCGCAACACATCGCGCAGCGCGACCAGCTGGAAGCCGTTGTCGCGCCAGGTGTCGAGCATCGTCTGCAACGCCGGCAACAGCGCCATGCCTTCAAGCTCCGCGTGCAGCGTAAAGACGTGCCCTCGAGGCAGCGAGGTCCCGGATCGCCACACGATCTCGCGCGCGGCCGTGTCGGGAGTGAGGTTATTGAGGCCGATCAATTCATCGAGCGTCGGCAGTGTCGTCGGCAGCTGGGGACAGACGCCGTCCGCCTCACCCCAGGACGGCAGGAACGGTTCGTGACCGCGCGTATCGCTCGCATAGTGGAACGCCATCTGCGATTCGAGCCAGAGTGTCGACGCATTCAGCTGCCAGCCGGCCGCCGCATGCGCGTCCGGGGGCGCGCCAAGGGCATCGCGGAATTCCAGGAAAGCGCGCGCCAGTTCGCGGCCTGTCCATGCCGAACCACGCCGCGCGACGTGGTCCTGCCAGCGCACGTGATCGTAGGCGTGGACGCCGACCTCGAATCCCTGGTCGCGTGCCCGGCGCATGACGTGGCCGGCGCGCCGCCCGATGGATGGGCCGGGCCACAGGAGCCCGCGGGTCAGCGTCCGCAAGCCATAGTGCTTGAGCACCGAGGTCCGCCGGACCTTGGAGAAGAAGCCGGGCCGAAACACCCGGCGCAAGGCCCGGCCGGTGTTGTCGGGACCGACGCTGAAGAAAAAGGAGGCGCCGCAGCCGGCTTTCCCGAGCACGTCGATCAGCGCGGGAACGCCTTCGAGCGTGCCGCGTAGCGTATCGACGTCGATCTTGAGGGCAATGCGCTGCATGGATCGCGCCGGGGCGATTGATTCCGGAACGCCGCTAGGCGCGGGTCTCGTCGACGTGGCGTCGCTCCACCGGCGCCACCGACACGTGTTCTTCGTCCTCGATCAGGCGCCCGGCTTCGACGACGTTCGGGGCGTAGCTGCGCATGATGTCCATGAGCGAATCCGCGAGGCTCGCGCGCGGTTCCCAGCCGAGTTCCTCGCGGGTGTTGGTGATGCGCGGAACCCGCGTCTGGATGTCCTGGTAGCCGGCGCCGTAGAAATCGCTGCCGCTGCGTTCGACGAACTGGATGTTGCGCGCGCGCTCCCGGTACTCCGGCATCGTGGCTGCAATGCCGAGCAGCATCTCGGCGAGCTCGCGGACCGAGTGATCGTTGACGGGATTGCCGATGTTGTAGATCTTGCCGGTGGCGATGCCACCGCGGTTCTCGATGATGCGCGCCAGACAATCGACGCCTTCGTAGACGCTCGTGAAGCAGCGGCGCTGCCGCCCGCCGTCGACGAGCGTGATGTTGTCGCCGCGGACGATCTGGCCGAGGAACTGCGTCACGACCCGCGAGCTGCCTTCCTTCGGCGCATTGATGTTGTCGAGGCCCGGGCCGATCCAGTTGAACGGCCGGAACAGCGTGAAATCGAGCCGCTCTTCCGTGCCGTAAGCCCAGATCACGCGGTCGAGGAGCTGCTTGATGCAGGAATAGATCCAGCGGGACTTCGGGATCGGGCCAAGGACGAAATTCGACTCGTAGGGGTCGAACTCCGCATCGCCGCACATGCCGTAGAGTTCCGAAGTCGAGGGAAACACGATGCGCTTCTTGTGCTTCACGCACAGGCGCACGATCGGGAGATTCGCCTCGAAATCGAGCTCGAACACCCTCAAGGGCGCGCTCACGTAGGTCGCGGGCGTTGCGATCGCGACGAGCGGCAGCACGACATCGCACTTGCGCACGTGATACTCGAGCCACTCGCGATGGATCGTGATGTCGCCTTCGCAGAAATGAAAGCGCGGGTGGTCGAGAAAGCCGGTGACCCGGTCGTTTTCGAGGTCCATGCCGTACACGTGCCAGTCGCTCGTGCGCAGCAGGTGCGCGCTCAGGTGATGGCCGATGAAGCCGTTCACACCCAGGATCAGCAGTCGCTTCATGTCGGCGCACTCGCAAGTTGGGCGGGCAGGGGCAGCACGAGTTCGCCGAAGCGCCGGTTGAAGGTCCCGGCGTCCAGCGGTTCCGAGTCGATCGCCGCGCTCGTGATGTGAAGTCGGCGGCGATCCGTGCAATCGAGGAAGAAGCGGCCGTTCTCGCAGTAGAGGCGGGGCGCGGAGTCCGGGGCGGCAGCGGGCTCGTTGCACCAGCGTGATCCGAGCAGCTGCAGCCGAAGCTTGCCGAGGTCGGCGTACGCCCCGGGAAATGGCGGCGCAACGGCGCGCACGAGATTGTGGATGTCCCAGGCGCGCGCGCCGGCATTGATCTCGCCGTCGGCCGGCGTGCGCGCGCGGCAGTACGATCCCCGCGCAAGATCGAGTGGCCGGCGCCCGGCATCGCCGGTGATCAAGCGCGGCAGGGAGCGGCGCATGACCGCTTCCGCAGCCGCCGCGACCTTGACCGACACGTCGAGCGCCGTGTCGTCGACCCCGATGTCGACGCCTTCCTGATCCACGAGGTCGCCGGCGTCGGGCTTCTCCACCATGTAGTGCAGGCTCGCGCCGGTGCGCGACTCGCCGTTTGCAATCGCCCAATTGACCGGCGCGCGGCCCCGATAGCTCGGAAGGAGCGAGCCGTGCATGTTGAGCGCGCCGCTGCGCGCCGTCGCGAGCAGCGCGGGAGCCAGCATGCGGCGAAAGTAGAACGAGAAGAGAAAATCCGGTGCGATGCCCCGCAATGCCCTCAGGCACTCGGCTGCGCTCAGCGTCTCGTACTCGGCCACCCGCAAACGGCAAGACGCCGCGAGTTCCGCGACGCTGCGGTACCAGCGCAATTCCTGCGGGTCGTCCCGATGCGTGACCACCCAGGTAACGTCGACGCCCGCATTGACCAGCGCTCCGAGGCAGCGGTAGCCGACCTCGCTGTAGGCGAACACCACCGCCCGGGTCATGGCGTCTTGTCCTGTTCGTCCGCCCGCTCTTCGATGACGGCGCCGACGAGGTAGGTCGGAAGGTTGCGCACCTGCTGATAGATGCGGGCGACGAATTCGCCAAGGAGCCCGATGCCGAGGAGCACGAAGCCGAGGAAGAAGAATACGAACGCGAAGAGCGTGAAGACGCCTTCCGCCTCCGGGCCGACGGTAAGCCGCCGGATGACGAGGAGCAACATCAGGAGGCCAGAGACAGCCGACAGCCCGACGCCGATGACGGAGAGAAACTGCAGCGGTGCGACGCCGAATCCGGTCATCAGGTCGAAGTTGAGCCGCGCGAGGTGCATCAGCGAATACTTCGACGTGCCCGCGGCCCGCGGCTCGTGCCGCACCTCGACCTCCGTCGGTCGCGTCGCGAGCGTGTAGGCGAGTGCGGGCAGAAAGACATTCACGTCCTGCAGCTGGTTGAGGACGTCGACCAGCGAGCGGTGATAGCCACGCAGCATGCAACCGTGATCGCTCATGCGGATGCGCGTGGTGCGCTCGCGCAACCAGTTGGCCGCCCGTGAGGCCGAGCGGCGGAACCAGGAATCCTCGCGCGTGCTGCGCACGCCGCCAACGCAATCATGGCCCGCCTCGAGGCTCGCCACGATCGTTACGATCTCTTCCGGCGGGTTCTGCAGGTCCGCATCGAGCGTCACGACGTAACGGCCGCGCGTGTGGCGAAAGCCGGCGCGCAGGGCCGCGTGCTGTCCGAAGTTGCGGCGCAGGAGCACCACATGGGTCTCCGCCGGCCGCCTTTCGAACTGCTCGCGCAGGAGCGCGGCCGAACGATCCGCGCTGCCGTCATCGACGAACACGACTTCGTACGTCCTGCCCAGGGCATCGAGTGCCGCGAACAGCCGGTCGAATAGCTGCGGCAGGCAGGCTTCCTCGTTGTAGACGGGAATCACGACCGAGAGCAGCGGGGGCGGCGCGTGCATCCGCAGGGGCTGATCGTTCGCGGCCGCAGCCATGGCTAGCGCCTCGCAACCGCGCGCAACGCGTCGCAGACGCGATCGACGTCGGCATCGGTCATGGCGGGGAACAGCGGCAGGCTCACGGTCTCGCGCCCGATGCGTGCGGCGCGCGGATAGTCGTCCGGCCGATAGCCGAGCTTGCGGTAGAGCTCGAACGCCGGAATGGCGTCGTAGTGAATGCCGATGCCGATGCCAAGCGCCCGCATGGCCTGGATGAAGCCGGCTCGCGACATGCCGAGCCGGTCGAAGGGCAGCAGGACGGTGAAGAGGTGCCAGCTGTGGCCGTCATCGCCGGGCGCCGGCAGCTCCCCGATCCGCCAATCCTCCAGCGCGGCGAGATAACGTCGCGCGAGATGCTGCCGCCGCCGCACGAACTCGTCGAGACGGGCCAGCTGGCCGATTCCGACGGCGGCGGCAACGTCCGTCAGATTCGATTTCCCGCCGGCGGCATACACCTCGGACTCGCCGTTCGCGTCACGTTTGAGCCCGTGGAAGCGGTGCAGCTCGACCTGCGTGGCTTCCTCCAGGGTTGACACCACGACCGCGCCGCCCTCGATCGACGTGATGGTCTTGTTCGGATGGAAACTGAAGCAGACGAGATCGCCGAGCGCCCCGATCGCGTTACCGCGCCAGCGGCTGCCGATCGCATGGGCGGCATCCTCGATCACCCGGAGGTTGTGCCGTTGGGCGAAGGCATACAGGCGGTCGAGATCGACCGGCAGGCCGGCGAAGTGAACCGGCATGATCGCCTTCGTGCGTTTCGAGATCGCCGCTTCCAGGCGGTCGAAATCGATATTGCGCGATTCGAGGTCGACGTCGACGAACACGGGACGCGCGCCGACCCGCAACACCACGTTCGCGCTCGCAACGAAACTCAAGGCCGGCACGATCACTTCGTCGCCCGGGCCGATTCCGGCGATCTCAAGGGCGATTTCGAGCGCCGCCGTCGCGGACGTGAGCGCGCGGACGAGCCGGCCGCCAACGAGCTCCGACAGCACTTCCTCGAAACGCGCGGCGTGCTTGCCGGTCGTGATCCAGCCCGAGCGCAGCACGTCGGAGACGGTCGCGATGGTCGTCTCATCGATGTCGGGCCGTGCGAAAGGCAGGAACGGGCGCGTCATGGGGCCACCCCCGGCGCACGTGACTGGGCGAGGATGAAGACACCGAGCACGATGATGCCGATGCCGGCAAGCTTCGCAGGGCCGAGCGTCTCTCCCAGCCAGAGTCGTGCCGCCAGGGCGTTGACGATGTAGCCGACCGAGAGCATCGGATAGGCAATCGTGACCGGTACGCGGGACAACGCGAGGATCCAGACGATCAAGCTCAATGCGTAACAGGCGCCGCCAGCCCAGAACCACGGAAGCGTGGCAACCCGTCCGAGACCCGCCGTGATGCCGCCGGCGCTGAGGGCAATGGGGCCCGTCACGTGAGTCGAAGCCTTGAGGCAAAACTGCGCGAATGCATTGAGCAGCACGCCGATCAGGACAAGGACGAGGCCCGTGCGGCTCATTGGCGGGCCACGAGTACGTAACGCGGATCGCGTTTGATGACTGTCATCGGGAGCCCGGAAGCGGCCAGCGAGTCATAGGTGGATCCCTGCATGATGGCGCAGCTGTCGGGCTCCGCCTGCCAGCGCTGGCGAAAATTCTCCAGCGAAAATGCCCGCGACGGGTCCAGTCGCAGCCCGAAGTCCAGCTCGCCGCGAAAGTCGACGATCTCGATGGTGCGGCCGAGATAAAAGGGCAGGGTCTGCTCGTAATAGCCGACGCTGTAGACATGAGTTGGCGGCGGCGTCCGCGTCGCTATCGCTGCGGCCAGGGTTTCGCTCGAGTAGAGCGGGCTGGCCGCGGCCGCCGCCCAGCCGACGATCAGTGCGTTCGCCGCATACCAGCCGATGGCGATGCCGCTGAGGCCCGCGCCCGCGCCTTGCCGGTAAGCCAGCCACAGACCGGCGGCGCCACCGAGCGCCAGCGCGAGCGTCGTCGCTACCAGCGCAGGCGTCGCGAGATCGACGAGTGCCAGCTGCTTTTCCTGGTGCGCGACGAGCCGGAATACGACGATGCCGATCCCGACGGCGGCGGCGGCGGCGAGCGTGATGATCGCGCTCCAGCGCGCGTCGCGCACATGGAGGCGCGCCTTGCTGCCCGCCACGAGCAGTGCCAGCGCGGGAACCATCGGCAGCACGTACGGCACGAGCTTGGATTTCGAGGCGGAGAAGAAAATCAGCGTGACCCAGACCCAGGCCCAGAGGAGCCGGCGTGCGTCGAATCCACCGCGCGGCGTGCGCATCTCATTGCGCGTCCTCCAGGCGCGGACGGTCTGCGGGATCCAGGGTGCGACGCCGCCGAGCACGACCGGAATGAAGAACCACCAGGGTTCGTAGCGATGCGCGCTCAGCGTCGCATAGCGCAGCAGATGCTCGTGGATGAAGAAGAACTCATTGAAGCCCGGGACCGCGCGGCCCACAGCGATGAACCAGGGCGCAGCGAGCACCAGGCACATGGCGAGTCCCGGCGCCACATGCGCCGATGACCAGACCCGGCCGTCCCGTTGCCAGAGGGAGTAAACGATCAGCACCAGGCCGGGAATGGCCAGGGCGGCGATGCCCTTGACCATCACCGCAGCGGCGATGCTCACCCAGCAGAGCAGCATCCAGCCCAGGCACCGGGCTCGATCGTCGCGCACCGATTGCCCGGCGCAAAACGCGACCAGGCCGCCCGTCAGGAAGAACGTGAAGAGCATGTCGAGCGTGAGCTGCTGGCCGACGAGAAAGTAGAGCGGGGCGGAAACGCAAAGCGCGCCGGCGGTGATCGCGGCACCCCGTCCCCACAGGCGCCGCGCGGCCCAACCGGTCAATGCGACGCAAAATACGGCGGCGAGGCCCGAAGTCAGCCGCGCAACACCGGCACTGCTCCCGAAGGCCTGGAAGGAGGCAGCGGTCAACCAGTATTGGAGCGGCGGCTTTTCAACGTACACAAGGCCGTTGAGACGCGGCACCAGCCAATCGCCGGTCGCGACCATCTCACGCGGAATCTCGGCATAGCGGCCCTCGTCAGGCCTGAAGAGCGGTCGGGACGCGAGCAGCACGAACCAGAGCGCGACGGCGACGGGCAGGAGGATCCAGCCGAGGTTGGCGAGGCGAATCCGGGCCAGCGAGGGTGTTTCCCGTGGCAACAGGCCGGCCGCCTGCCTGGATTCGAGCGGCTGCAGGGCTTGCTGGGTGCCAACATCCGGCATGCGGGTTAGACCCCGCGACCCCGGCAAATCAATCGGCGTCAATACCGCCAGCGCACCCCGATGATCGGTGTCATGCCGAGGCCGTTGCCGGTTTCTATCTCCAGCAGATTCGTGCCGTCCGGCTCGGTTTCCACCGTGAGCGTCCGGCAGCAGGGGTTGCCCCGATTGAAGGCGTTGCGGACTTCAACCGATGCCTGCAGCGTACCCCGTGCGAACGGCCACTCGTAGCTCGCACGCAGATCGAGCGACATGAATTGGGAGTAGCGGGCGCTGTTGCGTGGCCCGTACGCAAGCGTCACCGTCTGCGGGTCGGTCCAGGTGAGCGTCGATGCTTCGAGCGGGGTGAACGGCCAGCCGCTGTGCCAGTTGAGGACGCCCGTCACCTGCCAGCGCGTGTGGGTCCACGCAAGTCCCGCTTGCACCGTCTGGCGCTGATCCCAGGCGCGGGGAACGTCCCGGCCGGCCACGCGATCCTCGGCTCGCGCCCAGGTGTAGCTCAGCCAGCCGCTCAACTCGCGGGCGCGATCGGTTTCCACCGTCAGTTCGACTCCACGCATGTGCCCACTCGTGGCGTCAACGCGCGCGCGGTCCACTTCGATTTCGGGCAGCAGCACGAGCGCTGACAGCTCGTTCCCGAAATACGTGAGAGGCTCGGATTCGCGCTTGTCGTACGCTTCCGCACGCACGAGCCAGCCGCGATCGAAGGCATGCTCGATGCTGAGATTCGACTCGGTCACGCGTGCGGTGGCGGGCAGGCTTGTCAGGCCGTCCGCAACCAGCGCCTCCGAGACCCAGGGCGCCTGCGAGAACTGACCCCAGCTGACGCGCACGGTCGTGGCGGGCGAGAGCCGCTGGCGAAAGTTCGCTCGCAAGCTCCATTGCCCGTCTGCGGCGCCGCCCTGGATGGATTGGCGGTCGTGCCGCAGCCCGATCTCGGCAGTCGAGCCGGGCCGGATCTGCCAGCGTGCGCTCGCGTAGGCGGCCGTCGTCGAATCGTCGGCTGACGTATCGGTGTTGCGTGTCACCGTCGGCGTCGCGACGAGTCCCGGGAAAAACGGGGCGAGGTAGGTCGCATCGCTCGTGAAGTCGTAATCCGCGGCACTGTCGATCCACTCGACCCCGGCGGTGAAATACCACGTGGGGAGCGGGCTCCAGTCGAACTGCTGGCGCAGCGTGTTGAAATAGGAATGCAGCTCCTCGCCCAGGCTCCCGCTGCTGATGCCGGTGCGATCCAGCTGACCCGATCTGACGTCGCTGAGGCTGGCGCGCGAGAGAAGGGTGCTGCTCGAAAAGCCGGGCCTGAATTCGTGTGTCAGCCGCAGCCAGGAATAGGAATCGTCGTAGTCAGCCCGTGCCTGCTGCGATCGCGACGTGCTGAACACGTCGATCGAATCCTCGATCGCCAGCAATCCCGCCGCGAGCTGCGTGCGCTCGCCGGGCCTCCAGGTGGCCCGCAGGGTGAGATCCCGGAACTCGGGCTCACCGATGTCGCGGTCGAGCCACTGCGAGATGCGGGCCAGATTGCTGACGCGGCCGCTCACGAATACGGTGCCGCGGTCCTGGGCGAACGGAGTCCCGAAGAGAAAACTCGAATTGAGCACCGACAGGCCGAGCTCCGCCGTGCGCTTTGTGATCTCCCGCGGTTCGATGTCGACGATGGCGCCCGTGCGCTGGCCGTACTCGATCGGAAACGCGCCGGTCCAGAACGCGGTGGCCTCGCTGTTCGCCGGATCGATGGCGCTGAAAAGACCCTGGAAGTCCTTCAGGTGATACGGGTCCACCAGCGTGACGTCGTCGAAGCGGAACAGGGTTTCGTTGTCACGGCCACCGCGCACGTGGGTGCGCGCCGAAAAATCGCCGGAGGCCGCGCCCGGCAATTGCTGGAGCGCGCGCGCCAGGTCCTCGTCGATGCCGGGCGACGCCTCCAGTTCGGCGCGCGATCGATTGGTCCTCGCGCCAAAACCCGGGCCATCCGCACCGTAGCGGCTTGTCTGCACCACGACTTCGGCGAGCTGGCCCGCCTCCAGGGCGAGGCGTACGACCAACGGTTCCACGGACGGTGCTGACTGCGCCTCACGATGAATGACGGCCGTGGCGAATCCTTCCGCCCGCACGACCACGGTGTAGCTCGCGCGGCCGAGATCGGTAATCTCCGCACGGCCCCGGCGATCGGTGCGGGCGGTGCGCTTCAATTCCGGGATCGACACGACCGCGCCGCGCACGGGGGCGCCGTCCGGTTCGGCTGTTACCGCGATCGTGAGGGTCGCCGGCCGTGCCGGCCGCTCGATGACGACCACCCAGCCGCCTCCGGGCAAGGGCTGCAGACCGAGACCGTGCGGACCAAGGAGCGAGCGGAGCTGTTCTTCGGCGGTCGCGCCTTCAGGTGCACGCAGCACGCGCAGGTCGGGTGTGACCGTTTGCGAACTGAAGATGACGCGTATGCCCGTGCGCTGCAGTTCGTGCAACGCGTCGGTCAAGGACTCGCCGATGCTCGCCGCAGGAGCGCCAGCGGAGCTCAGCGTCAGGCAGATCGCCGCAAGAACAAGGCACGCGCCGTTCGCCGAACGGCGGCCGCTGGCTTCAGTCTTTCGTGGACGGCGAGGCCGGCCCGGGAGCTTGTGCATCGCTCCCGAGCTTAGCATCGCCCGTCGGGCCTGAGCCCGACGGCGAGGCGGCGACACGCAGCCGCGACGGGTCAGACAGGTCGCAGACAAAGCGCGTACTCGCCGAGATCGCAACCAGGGCCGCATCGGGCCGCATGCCCGTGATATTGCCGCTGAGGCGGGTGCCGTCCGCCAGCTCGCGAGTCGAGTCGGCGTCGAATTCAAGGCGCCGGCCGGTTTCATGACTGAACCATTGCAGGAACTCGTCGAAGGTCCGGCCCTCGATCGGGAACCCGGGGCTGAGGTCGTTGGTCCACGCCCAGCTGTCGCCGTAGGGCGCGGCGGTCGTGCGTGTCACATCACCGGACGCGGCGATCGTCAGCTCATCGCTGGCACCCAGAGTGCCCATGGTGTAGGTCGACCGCATGCTGACCATGCCGTCCCGCACGCGCACCCGCAAGCTATCCGGAACGACGGCCACTTCGAACTGTGTCCCGATGTGCTGGACCGTGCCGAGCGACGTTGCGACGTCGATCGTTCGCCGTTCGGACGTCGCGGGACCCGCGCGACGCAGGCCGGTATCGACGTAGAGGAGCCCCGCATCGACCCGCACCTGATCCGGACTCTCGAACGTCACATCGCTCCCACCGCCGACTCGCACGGAGACGCCCGCGACCGAAAAGAGTGCCCGTCCCTCGGCGGCGGTCGTGACTCTCGCGCCAGCCGGAATGTTGTCGCCGCCGACGATCGGAGACGTGGCGCCGTCCCGAGTGATTTCGACGCGGCCCTGCGAGGCGAGAAAAGTGCCGGCGTTGATCGGGCCGGCCTGCGGGCGATGCATCGCTATATAAAAGGAGGCGCCAACGACGGCCAGGGCAATGGCGGCGGCCTGCAACCAACGCCGGGTGCGGCCGCGGTGCCGTTCGGCGACGAGCGTCGACCATTCCTCGGCCACCGCGGCCAACACCGCCTGGCGCGCCGCATCCGGCGGCGCCGTGCGGGCACCCGCTCGCGAGATCATCTCGCCGATAGCGTCGCGCCCGGAATCGGGGTCAGAACCTTCGGGTCGGTCGGTAGTCATCTTGTGGGTCCCTTCAGTCCGAAGTCATCCAGTTCATCGCTCAGCGCATGGCAGGCTTCGCGGAACGCGCTGCGGGCGCGGGCCAGCAGCGATTGCACCGAGATCAGCGTCAGGCCCAGGCGTCGCGCGATCTCCTCGACCGGCAGTTCCTGGACGTACTTGAGTTCGAGGAGCCTTGCGTACTTGCCCGGCAGGTAGTCGAGCGCCGCGTGCACCAGTTGGGAAAGGTCGGCGCGTTGCAGCAGCGCGTCGGGATCCGAGTCCATGACCCAGTCCATCGACTCGAGCGTTGCCCGCACGGACGGATCTTCCTCCATGCGCACGAGCCGGCTGCGCTCCGTCGCGGCTTTCGCCTGCTGGTCCAGCAGCTCGCGGCGCGCGATCTGGCAGAGCCAGGTGAAGAGCGAGGCTTCCCCGCGGTAGGCATCGAGCTTGCGCACGCCCTTGATGAGCGCGGACTGGACGATATCCCGGGCGCCTTCCGGGTCGTTCATCGTGCGCCGGAGAATGAATCGGTAGAGCCGCGGAAAGTAGCCGTCAAAGAACTGCTGAAACGCCGACGTGTCGCCGTCGAGGAGTTGCTTGACGAGTTCCCGGTCCTGATCGTGCAAGGGGTGGGCCCAGATGTCGACTGCTAGTTGGACGGTTTGGTGCGAGCGAATCAACCGCGCCACCAGCGCCCCGGAATGAGCCGGGGATGCAGTAGAGTAATGGAATCGCGACAGGGCGCACGATCCGTGGAAATAATCCCCGCCTGACCAGGGTCTGATACGGAAATGACCATACCCCCAAGCACTTATCTCGGCGGCGCAGAATGGCTTCGGCGTGGGCTTGGAGCGGCGGCTTTGCTCGGCACGCTCGTCATTGCTTCAGGCACCGGCACGTCACTGGCGATGGGCGCTGCGGCAGTGCCCGCTGTCCATAGCGAAGGCAAGATGCCGCCGCTGACGGGCGCTTCCCGGTGGCTCAATTCGCCGGCCCTTACGCCCGGGAGCTTGCGCGGCAAGGTCGTGCTGGTCGACTTCTGGACGTATTCCTGCATCAACTGCCTGCGCGCGATGCCTTACGTCCGCGCCTGGCACGAGCGCTACAAGGACCACGGCCTCGTGGTGATCGGCGTGCACGCGCCGGAATTCGAATTCGAAAAATCCGCGGACAATGTCCGCCGCGCGATCGCCGACCTCAAGATCAATTATCCGGTGGCGCTCGACAACGATTACGCCATCTGGGAAGCCTTCGGCAACCAGGTGTGGCCGGCGCATTATTTCATCGACGCCGAAGGGCGCATCCGCCGTCATCACTACGGCGAGGGTGAATACGACGAGTCCGAGCAGACGCTGCGACAGCTCCTCACGGAAGCGGGCAACCTGAATCTGCCCGCGCCGGTGTCGAAGAAGCTCAAGGCGACCGGAGTCGAAGCGGCCGCTGACGACGCGCACCAGGCCTCGCCCGAAACCTACGTCGGCTACCAGCGCGCGGAGAATTTCGTCTCGCCGGGAGGTTACCTGCACGACCGGCCGAAGCTCTACGCCACGCCCGAGCAGCTCCGGCGCAATCAATGGGGACTCACGGGGGAGTGGACCGCGCGCAAGGACGTCGCGGTTCTCGGGGCCGCGCCCGGGAGCATCACCTTCCGCTTCCTCGCCAGGGACCTCCATCTCGTGCTCGGCCCGGGCGCGAAGGGCAAGTCGATCCGCTATCGAGTGCGCATCGACGGAGCGCCACCCGCCCGGGATCGGGGTGTCGATGTCGATGCGCAGGGCAACGGCGTGATCCGGGAGCAGCGCCTGTATCAACTGATCCGGCAGTCGGGGGAGGTGACGGAGCGCACCTTTACCATCGAATTCCTGGACGGCGGGGTCGAGGCCTATTCATTTACCTTCGGCTGACTGGCGGAGGCTTCCATGGATCGTCGCTCATTGATCAATGCGGGGCTTGCGGCCCTGGCCGGCAAGGCCATCATCGGCAAGGCGATGGCCGCCGCATCGCCTGTCCCGAAGCAAAACGCAGACGTGTCGATCGAGAACTTCTCGGCGGCGGGCAAGAGTCTTGGTGTCGTGCGCGTCGCCAGGGTCACGAAGTCCGATGACGAATGGCAGCGGCAACTGTCGGCCGAGGCCTTCTGGGTGACGCGCCGGGCCGGCACCGAGCGCGCGTTCACCGGCGAGTACGACGAGAACCACGCCGACGGGCTCTATCGGTGCATCTGCTGCGCGACGGCGCTCTACGATTCCAGGGCGAAATTCGATTCCGGCACGGGCTGGCCGAGTTTCTGGAAACCGATTTCGGCGCTCAACGTCGTCAAGACAGCCGACTACGATCTCGGCGTCGAGCGCGACGCCATTTCATGCCGGCTCTGCGATGCGCATCTCGGCCACGTGTTCGACGATGGGCCGAGGCCGACAGGGCTGCGCTATTGCATGAATTCGGTGGCATTGCATTTCGTGCCGCGGGCCTGAGAGGGACGGGACCATGAAAGCGATTCGCCGGCGTTCGACGACGTGGCTGCTCGTTGCGTCCGTCATCGGAGTTCTCGCGCTGCTGTCACGCACGTCGCCACACGCCGGAGAGCGCGCGACACTCGTGGCGCCTCCCGCCGTGGACAATCCCAAGGCGGCCGGTGCGCTTGAGACCGCGGTGCTTTCCGGTGGCTGTTTCTGGGGCGTGCAAGGCGTATTCGAGCACGTTCGGGGCGTCCGCAAGGTCCTTTCCGGCTACGCGGGCGGCGAGGAAGCGAGCGCCGACTACGAAACTGTCAGCTCCGGCACGACCGGTCACGCGGAATCGGTGCAGGTCACATTCAATCCGGCGGAAGTTTCTTACGGCGAGTTGCTGCGCGTGTTCTTCTCGGTCGCGCACGACCCGACGCAGCTCAACCGGCAGGGACCGGACAGCGGCACCCAGTATCGGTCGAACATCTTCTACGCGAACGCGGCGCAAAAGCGCATCGCCGCCGCCTACCTCGAGCAGCTGAGCGAGTCGCGGGTCTTTGGCAGCAAGGTCGTCACGAGGATCGACCCGCTCAGGGGTTTCTATGTGGCCGAGGGCTATCACCAGGACTACCTGATCAAGCATCCCTCGGATCTCTACATCGTCTACAACGATCTGCCGAAGATCGAGCGGCTGAAAGAGTTGTTGCCCGACTACTATCGCGAGCGTCCGGCGACCGTCAGCGGTCGCGCCGCCGACTAGCAACGCGATCGGTCCCAGCCGCGCGCCGCCGCGTTCATGATCGATGCAACCGCGCCGGCCGGTCACGCATGCTGGCCCAGTCGACGAGCTGCGCTTGCGACAGCGACGTGCCGATCAGACGGCCCTGCAGCCGCGTGATGCCGAGATCCATGATCGCCTCGAGCGCATCGCTGTCCTGGACTCCGTCGGCGCGCACGAGGACATGCGCGGCGCGCGCGGCGCGAATCAGCACGCTTACCAGCATGCGCCGGTCGCGCGCGCCGGCGAGCGACTGCGTCAGGGAGGGCCTCAAGATGATTTCGTCGGCAGGCCAGCGGCCGACGTCGCGCATGCTCCACAGGTCATCGGCCTCGATTGCGAGCGCGATGTGGTAGCCGATGGCGCGCAGCTCCCCGAGCCTGGCGAGATTGCAAGCTCGCGTCCCGTCGACATCGCGTGCGCGCAGCTTCAACGTGATGGGGAGCCGGTTCACCGCGCACTCCAGCCAGCTCTCCGAAAGTGCGGCGGCGTAGGGGCTGTCGAGGAGCCGTGCGGAGAAGCCGAGGGTGACCGGGACCGTTACGCCGGCCGCGCGCCAGCGAGCCTGGGCCTGGTGCGCGAGCCACAGCATGCGATGAAAGAGTGCCCAGTCGGTCTGCGGATCGGCATAGAGGCCGGCAAATTCGTCGGCGTGCAGCCGGACGCCGGTTTCCAGGTCCCAGTGCGCGTGAATTTCTGCGCCGGCGAGAGCCGTGGCGCCCCCGGCGAGACGCACGCAAGGTTGATAGCTGCCATCGACCGCGCCGCGCCGGATCGCGCGACGCAGATCGCTGCCGGCGCAAACCGGCACGCAGCGCTTGAATCGGATCAGCGCCTCGCTCAGGGCGCGTACGTCGATCGGCAGGGCGAGCGAATCGTCGATCGTGACGCCGCTGCCGCGTGCCATGAGTTCCACGGTCCGTGCCGTGCGGGCATCGGAGCGGCCGGCGTATACGAGTGGTGCAGCGTGCCGGGTCCGCGCGATCCGGCGCAGCAACCACAAGGCGTCGACGCTGTTGACGGCCAGATTGAGGAGCACGAGGGTGGGCGACACTTCGGCAAATGCCGCGGCGATGTCGCCCTGTGGACTGACCCGGTGCACGGCATAGCCCAAGCGTGCCGCGACCTGCCGGACCTCATCGCTGCGGCTGGCTGCGTCCGCGACAATCAGCAGGCGATTGGCTTCGATGGCTCGCTGGTTGCCCGAGCCGGATTGTTGCAATGCGCCTTTCGATGCGTCGTCCGGCATATGTCCCTGCGCCACGAAGAGTCCCGTCGAGGCTCATTGGACCACTTGCGCTGGAGCCGGCCCATGGGAAAAAACCTGAACGCGGGGTTGGGAAAGGTCGGAATTCGCGGTGTCAGCCGCAGTCGCGCTTGACCAGCATGGCGTAGCGCACGACGTCGGGCGTCGATTGCAGGCCGAGCTTTTCGCGGACGTGATCGAGGTGGGCGTAGACCGTCTTTGCACTGATGCCGAGATGGTCGGCGACGGCCGCCGTCGACAATCCCGCTGCGATCTCGGCGAGCACTTGCTGCTCGCGCGTGCTGAGCGAGGCAAGCCTGGCGGCGGCTCCGACCTTGGGACGGCAGGTGCGGCGGGAGATCTGCTCGCGGGCGGCCTGGCTGAGATAGGTGCCGCCGCCCGCAACGATGCGCAATGCCGCGATGATTTCTCCGGAGTGCGCGCCCTTCATCACATAGCCGTTCGCGCCCGCCTGCAGCAGGCTCGCCGAATAGAGGATTTCATCCTGCGCCGTCAGCACGAGGATGCGCAGGTCCGGGTACATTGGCCGCAGGCATCGCGTGAGGTCGGTGCCGTTGCCGTCCGGCAGGCTGATATCGATGATCGCGACATCGGGACGATGTTCGGCGACGGCTGCAACGGCGGTTGCGCAGCTGGTCGCATGACCGCAGACGTGAAAGCCGGCCGTCCCGTGCAAAAGCTGGGTCAATCCTTCGCGCATGACCGGATGGTCATCGACCAGAATAAGTCTAGTTATTCGCGCCACTGGGCTGACCGCAATGCGGCAAGTTCCTCTTCCCTGGGGTCCCTAATTTACCTTGATCCCAGCCTCGAAACGACTGCCACGGCAGCGCTCGTCGCGGGATAAAGACTCGCCGTCGCGCGCTAGCCCGCCTCGAGGCCTCCGACGATCTGCGTTGTGGCAGCTCGTGCTGCAGCGGTGGCGGGGCGACGTAACTTTTCTGTGAGTGTCGTGCGGCGCAGGCCAAGGAGCCGCGCCGCCTCGGAGATGACGCCGCCGGCGCGTGCCATGGCCTGGGAAATGAATCGCTGTTCGATGTCATCGAGCATCGACTTGAGGCACAGGCCGCCGTCCGGCAACTCGGGAAGCGGAGCGAGCGCACCGTGATCCGTGAAAACCGGTTGCGATCCCGTCGCGAAGTCTTGAGCGGCGGGTGCCCGCGATTCGTCGCCGTCCTGGCCCGTGGCCTGATAGACCGCCGGCAGCAGCGCCGCGACGATGCGCTCGCCGGGATGTGCAATCGAAAGGCGCTCGAGCAGGTTCCCAAGCTCACGGACATTGCCGGGCCACGCATTTCGTGCGAGCGCCGCGCAGGCATCGGGTGCGAGCCGCACAGGTTCGTGTCCGCGTGCGAACAGCTCGCCGTTGCACTCGTCGATGAGCTGCGGCAGATCGACGACGCGCTCGCTCAGGCGCGGCACTTCGATCGGAAAGACGTTCAGGCGGAAATACAGGTCGAGCCGAAAACCGCCGGACTCGACGTCCCGGTCGAGCCGCCGGTGAGTGGCGGCAATGATGCGCACATCGCAGCTGCGTGGCGCGGAGCCGCCGACACGCTCGAAGCGCCGCTCCTGCAGGACCCGCAGCAATTTGACCTGCATCGTCGGGCTCATTTCCCCGATTTCATCGAGAAAGAGCGTGCCGCCGTCCGCGATCTCGAAGCGCCCGGCGCGCGCCGTCACGGCGCCGGTGAATGCGCCTTTCTCATGACCGAAAAGCTCGCTTTCGAGGAGATCGGCGGGAATGGCGCCGCAATTGACGGGAACGAAGGGGCGCTCGCGCCGTGGCGACAGGCGGTGGATCTCCTGCGCGACGCGTTCCTTGCCCGTGCCGGACTCGCCGAGGATCAGCACGCTGGTATTGAATCCGGCCACCCGCTGGATCTGGTCACGCACGCGGATCGCCCCCGACGAGGTGCCCGTCGGGTAGGTGGAACCCTGCACGACCGGCGTGCGAAGGGCGGAGGTAGCGATCATTGCTGCCATGTAAGGTGACCTGGCGGGCGAATCTCTCCCAGTCGTCGAAGGGCTCGAATGCAGGCCAATCAGCCGGTTCGCCCCCATGGAGCCGATTGCAGCAAACGCTTCGGGCGCGGCACATCAGAAAAACCCTGAATACAGCGCCTTCCGCACCATCATTCAGCAACAGTGCGAAGTGCCGCACACTCCATGATGCGCAAGAGCCGTTGCATCGCGGGGTTTCAAGCGACGGCCCGGCCGGCGCGATCGACGCCGCGTCGATCGCGCTCGCGAGCAGGTCGATCAAGGCTTGGCGAGATTGATGATCTTCGACTGCGTGAACTCTTCGAGACCCGCGACGCCCATTTCGGTGCCGAAACCCGACTGTTTGGCACCGGCGAACGGAATGTCCGGGGGCAGCTCGAGATGCTTGTTCACCCAGACCGTGCCAGTGTCCATGCGCGCCGCCACTTCGCAGGCGCGCTCCGAATCACCCCAGACCGTGCCGCCGAGGCCATATTCCGTACTGTTCGCGCGCGCAATCGCGTCGTTGACGTCGGAATACTTGAGCACGGGTACGACGGGACCGAACTGCTCCTCGCGAACGAGGCGCGCATCGTCCGGAATATCGCGAACGATCGTGGGTGCAATGAAATAGCCTTCGCGATTGAGCGGCTGGCCGCCGGCGATGACTTTGCCGCGCGCATGGCCGTCTGCGATGAACTCTTTCACCTTCTCATACTGCATCTTGTTCTGGATCGGTCCGAACTGGGTCGCGGCATTCATGCCGTCGCCGACGACCGCGTTCTGCGCGAGCTTCGCGAGTTCGGAACACAGCTCCTCGTAGATCGAATCGTGCGCGTAGATGCGCTTGATCGCGAGGCAGACCTGGCCGGAATTCACCATTGCGCCCATGAAAAGCTTCGGTGCGACTTCCTTCACGTTGGTCCCTTCGAGCACGATCGCGGCGTCGTTGCCACCGAGTTCGAGGGTGAGGCGCTTCACTGTGCCCGCTACACTTGCCATGACCTTCCGGCCCGTGGCCGTTGAACCCGTGAACGCGACCTTGGCAACATCCGGATGCTGTGTCAGCGCGCCGCCGAGATCGTTCTGATCGACGATCACGTTCACGACGCCCGGCGGCAGGATTGATGCGCAGATTTCACCGAAGCGCAGCGTCGTGAGCGGCGTCGTCGGTGCCGGTTTCGCCACGACCGTGTTGCCCGCCAGGAGAGCCGGCGGAACCTTCAACATCAACAGGAGAACGGGGAAATTCCATGGCGTGATCGCGGCGACGACGCCGAGCGGCGCGTGCTGCTGGACGATGCGTTCGCGGTCATTCTCCCGCAGCACCTTCGACGGCAACTCCATCGCGGCAAATGCGCGGATCATCGCGACGGCACCGCCGATCTCATACTTCGCGTGGGCGAGGGGCTTGCCCTGTTCGCGGGTCAGCAACTCGGCGAATTCCTCCAGCCGGCCTTCCAGGGCGTCGGCGAGCTTGAGCACGAGGCCCGTGCGATCGGCCCAGGATTTGCGCGACCAGGCGGGGAAGGCCGCTTTGGCAGCGGCCACGGCCTCATTCAACTGGGCAATGTCCGCCCGCGGGCAGGTCACGAAGGTCTTGCCGGTCGCGGGGTTGACGACATCGAGGGTCTGGGCGCCCGCGACCAACCGGCCGTTGATCAGGAGGCCGAAATTCGGGGTCTGGGATTCAAATGCCTTGGGTATGGCGTTCATGGGTCACCTGCCGGTTCGACCCGCTTCGCCAGGTTCTCGAGCGATTGCTGCCAGCCGAGGTAGCACGCTTCCTGCGGGATGACTTCCGGAATACCCTCCTGCACGACGTTCAATTCCGTGCCGACGGACACCTTTTGTAAGTGCCGCCGACCTTCGCATCCATGTGATGCACCCTGCCCGTGAAGCCATTCGGCGGCAGCCATCGTGCCATCGCATCCGGCTCGAGGAATGCGCGATAGATTTTCTCCGGCTTGGCGGCCAGAACCCTCGGGATCGCAGTGCCGATCGAGCCGAAGATGTGATCCAGGGCACATCGCGTTTGACATGCAGGCCGGATGGGGATGAACTAGCCGCGGTTTCGGCAGTCTGCTCCGTGGCACGTCAAGAGCTTACCCGCATGTTTCGCCGCCTGACCTCCATTGCCCTCCTGTGCGCCAGCCTGCTCGGCATGGCGCAGCCGCTCATGGCGTGCGCATCGGCCATGGCGATGAGCGACTGTTGCTCGGGGGATGCGGCGTCTGGTTGCGCGAGCGACACGATGCCGGAACTGGCCGCGGGTGGCGGGTCCTGCTGTCTTGCCACTCCCGGGGCTCAAACGTCTTCATGGCTCGCGCCATCGCGATCCATCGACGAGACCTTGCACGGCGGTGGAACAACCGCACCATTCCACAGTGCAGGCTTGACGGGCAGCGACGGACGAACGCCGGAATCCTGCCTGGGCATTCGCGCTGCTGATGCGCCACGCGCGACCGATGCGACCCTGACCTACCTGCGCACGGCGCGTCTGCGCCTTTAACTCGTCCACCCAGATCGATTGAGCCGGCCTCGGGCCGGCGTTTCGCGTGCGCTCATGAGCGCGAGGTGGATGCATGTTTACGAAGTTACTCACCCTTGCGGTGCTGCTCATTCCGGTCGTGACGGCGGCGGCCGACGATCGTCCGCTGACACTGGAGGAAGCCGTCGAGCGTGCGCTCGGCGAATCGCCCCAGATCGTCGCCTCGTCTGCGATGCTCGATGCGGCAGGGGCCAAGGCGCCCGCCGCCGGGCGGTTGCCGGATCCCGAGTTCGTCGCAGCCGTCGACAATCTCCCGATCAACACAGACGACCGGTTTTCGTTCTCGCGCGACTTCATGACGATGCGACGGGTGGGTCTGATGCAGACATTCCCCAACGGCGCGAAACGGGAACTGCAGAGAACCTACGCGGGGCAGGAAGTCATCGTCGCCCAAGCCGAGCTGCGCAAGACACGCTTCGAAGCGGCGCGCTCAGCTGCGGAGGCATGGATCGACGCGGCGGTCGCCGACGAGTCACTCGCGCGACTGCGCGAACTGCAGCCCGACGTGGCGTTGCAAGCGTCGGCGGCGCGCGGCGCGCTCTCCAGCGCTCGAGCCACCACGACGGACGCACTTGCGGCGCAAACCGTCGCCGCGCGCCTTGACGATCGCATTCTTGCCCTGGAACAGGATGCGGAAATGCGCAGGGCGGAACTGGCGCGTTGGGTCGGCGACGCCGCAACGCGCCACCTCGCGGCGATTCCGACTGACCTTGAAGTCGGCCACTCACCGCAGTCTCTTGTGGCGGGCGTTCCCCAGCACGCGCCGCTCGCGCCCCTCGTAGCGCGAATCGCGGCTGCGCAGACCGAGGTCGATCTCGCGCGTGCCGACAAGCGCCCCGACTGGAGTGCAGAGTTGAGTTATCAGAAGCGCGGATCGGACTTCTCGGACATGGTCTCGCTTGAGTTTCGCGTCGGCCTGCCATTCTTCGCGAAGAACCGGCAGAACCCCATCATTGCCGAAAAGCTCGCGACGGTGAGGGCGGAGGAAGCCGAACGCGACGCCGAGATTCGCATGCATACGGCCGAAGTGAGTGCGACGCTCGCCGAGTGGCGCCACGGTCGTACTCGCCTCGATCACTACAGCGCCGAACTGCTGCCACTTGCTCGTGACCGGGCGCACGCTGCGGTCGCCTCGTACGGTGCCGGGCGCGCAGATCTGCGAAGCACCATCGATGCGCTGACCGATGAGATCAACACAGAGCTCGAATTCATCGCGCTCAAAGGCTCGGTCGCACGGGCCTGGACCTTTCTGCACTTTCTTCATGATTCGGGGGCCGCGCCGTGAGTACACAAACCCCTGGCCAGATTCCGCGAGCCGCCGCCGTGCTCGCCGTGCTCGCACTGGGTGTAGGCGCCGGCTATTGGTGGGGGCATCGCACGACGGCAACTTCGGCCGCGATGACCGAGAGCAAACCGGCCGAACGCAAAGTCCTCTATTGGCACGATCCCATGGTGCCGGGCCAGAAGTTCGACAAACCCGGCAAATCGCCCTTCATGGACATGCAGCTCGAGCCGGTCTATGCGGACGAGGCAGGCGAGGGCAGCGATGTTCGCGTCAGCGCGAATGCGGCGCAAAGCCTTGGCATCCGCCTCGGCAAAGTCGAGAAGGTTGCGTTGAGTGCGCGCCTGCAGGCGGTGGGCAACGTTGCGTTCGATGAGGGCAAGCTCGAACTCGTGCAAGCCCGCGTCGAGGGCTATGTCACGCGCCTGTACGTCAAGGCGCCGCTGGAGCGCGTGCGCCGCGGTCAGCCACTCGCCGACATTCTTGCCCCGCAATGGGTCGAAGCCGAGCAGGAATATCTGGCGCTTCTCGATGCGCACTCGCCGAGTGCGCAAGCCATTCGCGACGCCGCTCGACGGCGCCTGCGGGTGCTCGGCGTGCCCGAGACGACCATCCAGGCGATTGAAGCGAAACGCGAGACCCAGGCGGGCTTGACGCTCATCGCCCCGATCGACGGCGCCGTGACGGAACTTGGCGTGCGCGAAGGCACGACATTCATGCCCGGTGCGACCTTGTTTCGGATCAATGGCCTTGCGAGCGTGTGGGTGAACGCGCAGATACCTGAAGCCAAGATCTCGACGGTTCCGGTGGGCGCGACCGTGCTCGCCCACGCAACCGCTTGGCCGGGCCTCACGTTCCAAGGACAGGTGATTGCGCTGCTGCCCGAGGTGAATCGTGAGACGCGCACGCTGACCGCGCGCGTCGCGCTCGACAATCGTTCGGACCAGCTCGCTCCCGGGATGTTCGTGTCGCTCGATGTGACTTCACCCGCCGCCGAGCCGCAACTGGTTGTGCCGAGCGAGGCCGTCATCACCACCGGCGAACGGAGCGTCGTCATCGTCGCGGGGGAGGGCGGTGGGTATCGAGTGGTCGATGTGTCGGTCGGCGCGGAGCAAGAGGGGCGATCGGTGATTCTCTCGGGTCTCGGTGAAGGCCAGTCCGTGGTCGTGTCGGGGCAATTCCTGATCGATTCCGAGGCGAGCCTCAAGTCGACCGGAAATCGGCTCGAGACGGAGCCGAAGCCGTGATCGCGCGACTCATCCGCTGGTCGATCGGCAATCGCTTCCTTGTGCTGCTCGCAACGCTGATCCTTGCGGGCTGGGGCCTCTGGGCCATGCTTCGCGCGCCGCTCGATGCGATACCGGACCTCTCCGATGTGCAGGTGATCATCCGCACGACGTATCCGGGCCAGGCGCCGCAGATTGTCGAGAACCAGATCACCTACCCGCTCGCCACCACAATGATGTCGGTGCCCGGTGCGAAGACCGTCCGCGGCTATTCGATGTTCGGGGACTCCTTCGTCTACATCCTGTTCGAGGACGGCACCGATCCGTACTGGGCGCGTTCGCGCGTACTGGAATATCTGAATCAGGTGCAATCGCGC
This sequence comes from Steroidobacteraceae bacterium, assembly GCA_035644395.1. Classification (GTDB taxonomy): domain Bacteria; phylum Pseudomonadota; class Gammaproteobacteria; order Steroidobacterales; family Steroidobacteraceae; genus JBGPLJ01. Next base: position 27,385 of record DASQOR010000031.1, on the reverse strand, counting down.
TTGCCGGCGCAGGCGAGGGCATCACTCGGACCAGACGCGACGGGCGTTGGTTGGGTGTACGAGTACGCACTGGTCGACAAGACCGGCTCGATGGATCTCTCCCAGCTGCGTGCCCTGCAGGACTGGTTCCTGAAGTACGAGCTGAAATCCGTCCCGAATGTCTCGGAAGTCGCCTCGGTCGGCGGCATGGTAAAGCAGTATCAGATCGTGCTCGATCCCGACCGGATGCGCGCGTTCAAAATCACGCACGGCATGGTTGTCGCAGCCGTGCAGAAGGCGAACCAGGAGACGGGCGGCTCGGTCCTGGAACTCGGTGAAGCCGAGTACATGGTGCGAGCCTCGGGGTATCTCCAGGCGCTCGATGATTTCCGCCAGATTCCGCTGATGACCAGTGAGTCCGGCGTGGTCGTGCGCCTGGGCGACGTCGCGCGCGTGCAGATTGGCCCGGAAATGCGCCGCGGCATCGCCGAACTCAATGGGGAAGGGGAAGTTGCCGGCGGCGTCATCATCATGCGCTCCGGCAAGAATGCGCTGGAGACGATCAACGCAGTGAAGGCGAAGCTCGCCGTGCTCAAGTCGAGCCTGCCACGCGGCGTCGAGATCGTGCCGACCTATGACCGGTCGAGTCTCATCAAGCGCGCGGTCGACAACCTGCAGCAGAAACTCATCGAAGAGTTCATCGTCGTGGCGCTCGTATGTCTCGTGTTTCTGTTCCACCTGCGATCGGCACTGGTCGCTATCGTGTCGCTCCCGCTCGGCGTGCTGATGGCCTTCATCGTCATGCACTACCAGGGCGTCAATGCCAACATCATGTCCCTGGGCGGCATCGCGATCGCCATCGGGGCAATGGTGGACGCGGCGGTCGTGATGATCGAGAACGCGCATAAGCACATCGAGGCATGGAATCACGCGCATCCCGACGGGCAACTGGCTGGCGAAGAACGCTGGCGTGTGATCGGTGATGCGGCGGCCCAGGTCGGACCGGCGCTGTTCTTTTCATTGCTCATCATCACGCTGTCATTTGTTCCGGTGTTCACCCTGGAAGCGCAGGAGGGGCGACTCTTCTCGCCGCTTGCATACACCAAGACTTATGCCATGGCTGCGGCTGCTGGGCTTGCGGTCACGCTGATCCCCGTACTCATGGGATATCTCATTCGCGGCAGGATTCCTGATGAGCGGCGCAGCCCGCTCAATCGCGGGCTGATCGCGCTTTATCAGCCGCTGCTCATCCGAGTGCTGGCGTATCCGAGGGTCGTACTCGCCATTGCAGGCTTCATTCTACTTGCGACGGCATGGCCGGTGCTTCGCATTGGCGGGGAGTTCATGCCGCCGCTCGATGAAGGCGACTTGCTCTACATGCCGTCGGCCCTGCCCGGAATCTCCGCCGGCAAGGTGTCGCAACTGCTTCAGCAGACCGACCGCCTCATCAAAACGGTGCCGGAAGTGGCCAGTGTGTTTGGCAAGGCGGGGCGCGCGGAGACGGCGACGGATCCGGCGCCGCTCGAGATGTTCGAAACGACCATCCAGTTCAAGCCCCGCGACCAATGGCGTCCCGGCATGACGCCGGACAAGCTGGTGCAGGAGCTCGATAGCATCGTGAAGGTGCCTGGCCTCTCCAATATCTGGGTGCCGCCGATCCGCAACCGGATCGATATGCTGGCGACCGGCATCAAGAGTCCGGTCGGAGTGAAGGTGGCAGGCACGGACCTGCACGAAGTCGATCGGTTGGCGGCTGCCGTCGAGCGCGTCGTCAAGCGCGTGCCGGGCGTGACATCTGCGTTCGCGGAACGTCTGTCTGGAGGACGCTACATTGACGTGAAGATTGATCGCGAAGCCGCGGGACGCTACGGCCTCAACATTGCGGATGTTCAAAGTGTGGTTTCGGCGGCGATCGGCGGCGACAACATCGGTGAGACGGTCGAAGGCCTGCAGCGCTTCCCGATCAACATCCGCTACCCGCGCGAGTTGCGGGACAGTGTTGAGAAGCTGCGCGATCTGCCGGTCCTGACGGAGCGTGGAGCACAGATTCGCATGGGCGATGTGGCCACGATCAAGATCACTGATGGGCCGCCGATGCTGAAGAGTGAGAACGCGCGCCTTTCGGGTTGGGTGTATATCGATCTCCATGGGCGCGATCTCAGTTCGGCCGTGCGCGACATGCAGCAAGCGGTCGCACGAGAGGTGCCGCTGCCGCCTGGATACTCCATCTCCTGGTCCGGGCAGTTCGAGTACCTCGAACGCGCCACCCAGAAGCTCAAGATCGTGGTGCCGGCGACGCTGGTGATCATCTTCGTCTTGCTCTATCTGACATTCCGGCGCTTTGGCGATGCGCTGCTCATCATGGCCACGCTGCCGTTCGCGCTCGTTGGCGGCTTCTGGCTGATGTACCTCCTCGGCTACAACCTGTCCGTGGCGTCGGCCGTCGGCTTCATTGCGTTGGGAGGCGTCGCGGCGGAAATTGGCGTCGTCATGCTGGTTTACCTGAATCAGGCGGTGACTGCGCGCCAAGCTGGCGGTCGATTGAAGGACGACCGTCAGCTCGTGGAAGCCATCGTCGAAGGTGCCGCTCTCCGGGTACGCCCGATCGCGATGACGGTCGCGGTCATCGTCGCCGGGCTGCTTCCGATCATGTGGGGGAGCGGCACGGGTTCCGAGGTCATGCGCCGCATCGCCTCGCCGATGGTCGGCGGCATGATCACGGCGCCGCTCCTGTCCATGCTGGTCGTTCCGGCCGCCTACCTGCTCCTGCTGCGGCGGAGGGTGACAAATCCCGGCTGACTCACGCGTCGCTTGACAGTACGATAATAGTCGTACTATCGTACGCAGGCATGAAAACCCCAGCCGTTATCGAAGCGCTCGGCGCGCTCGCCCACGAATACCGCCTCGCGATCTACCGGCTTCTGGTGGAGCAGGGCCCTGATGGCCTGCCGGCGGGCGCCATCGGGGAGCGCGTCGGATTGGTGCCGTCGTCGCTCACGTTTCACCTGCAGACGCTTCAGCACGCGGGTCTCATCGCCCCGGTTCGAGCCAGCCGTCAACTCATCTACAGCGCGGACTTTGGTGTGATGAACGATCTGGTCGGCTATCTCACCGACAAATGCTGTGCGGCGAGCGCCGATGCGTGCGCAACCGACTGCAAGCCTGCGCGGCCCGCGAAGGCCGTCAAGCGGCGCAAAGCGGCTTGACCGCGGCAATATATGAAGCGCCTCCATGTCCATGTCAGCGTCGCGGATCTCAGCGACTCCATTCGCTTCTATTCAACACTCTTTGCCGCGGGGCCCGTCGTGCTCAAGGACGACTACGCCAAGTGGATGCTCGAAGATCCTCGAGTCAACTTCGCCATCTCGACGCACCGGCAACCGGTGGGTGTCAATCACCTGGGCTTTCAGGTCGACTCCGGCGAGGAATTGCGCAGTTTGCGTGCGCAACTGCAGGCAGCCGACTCTCAACGGGTTCAGGAGGACGAGCAGGCCTGCTGTTACGCTCGCTCGGACAAGTACTGGGTCACCGATCCGAACGGCATTGCGTGGGAGACCTTTCACACGCTCGGCAGCATCCCGGTCTACGGCGAGGACACGCCGGTGTTTAATCACGGCGCTTCGGTTGTCCCCGTCCAGAGCCAGGCGGCGGAATGCTGCGTACCGGCGCAGAGGTCTGAGCCCGCGGCCAGCTGCTGCGCAAAATGACTGCTCAGCGCACCTACAACGTCCTGATTCTATGTACGGGCAACTCGGCGCGTAGCATCCTCGCCGAATCGCTGCTTAATCATTGGGGGCGCGGCAAGTTCGCAGGTTTTAGCGCCGGCAGTCATCCAAAAGGTTCGGTGCATCCGATCGCGCTCGAACTTCTGCAGCACATGAAACTGCCGACTGATGGCCTGCGAAGCAAGAGCTGGGACGAGTTTGCAGTGCCGGGCGCGCCGACCCTCGATTTCGTATTCACCGTCTGCGACAACGCGGCCGGCGAAATGTGTCCCGTGTGGCCGGGCCGGCCGATGACCGCACATTGGGGAATCGAGGATCCGGCGGTCGTCATCGGAACCGATACCGAGAAGTGGCTCGCCTTCCGCGCGGCATTCCGCGAGCTCGAGAGCCGGATCAAGATCTTCACGAGTCTCCCGATCCGTTCGCTAGATCGCATCAAGCTGCAGGAACGACTGAACGCAATCGGGAAGGCCGCGTCGACTGACGAAGTTGCCTGAGCACGTGGGCCGCCCATTCCTCGCTGAGGGCTTGGGATCGCTGCTGCTGACAGCGGCGGTGGTCGGTTCCGGGATCATGGGCGAGCGGCTCGCGGGTGGCAATCTCGCTGTCGTATTGCTTGCAAACACCGGGGCGACGGTTGCCGCGCTTGCGACTTTGATTGCATTGCTTGGCCCGATCAGCGGCGCTCATTTCAATCCGGTCATCTCGGCGGTGGAGGCTGTCCGGGGGAAGCTGGCGGTGTCGCGTGCTGCAGGCTACGTCGTTGTGCAAATCCTCGGCTGCTGTACCGGCGCAGTCCTGGCCAATGCGATGTTCGACCTGCCGCTCGTGGAGGTTTCGACACACGTGCGGTCGGGCTACGCCCAATGGCTGTCAGAGGTGGTCGCCACGGCAGGGCTCGTGCTGGTTGCGCGGGGTGCAATGACCGTTCGAGCGGCAGCCTGGCGGGTGCCGGCGTGGATCGGAGCCGCGTATTGGTTCACCGCTTCGACTTCGTTCTCCAATCCGGCGATCACACTTGGACGGTCACTCACTGACACGTTCGCGGGCATTCGTCCCGCGGACGCGCCCGGATTCATCGGGGCGCAGCTTGTTGGTGGTCTCGTGGGCGCGATCCTCGCGCGGTTGCTGCTCGGCAGTTCTCCCGCCGAGGTGCGCACGGACTAGGCGCGCGTTGAAGTGCTCTCGACAGTTTACGTCAACTGCCAAGTTGCCCGGACGTCGAGTAGCTGGCATGCAGGCAGTCCAGCACTGGAAAGATCGTGCGCAGGAGCGCGTCGTCGCTCTGCTGCGTCGCTCGGGAGCCTGCCATGATCGCGGAAAATCCCGCCGCTTCGCCGACCGGTATGCCGCCGACATCGAGGTAGTGGACCATCGCGGCCAATCGCGAGAGTCCCGCATGCTTCTCCAGGCCAAAGCTCACGATCAGTACCTCAAAGGTCACCCTCGAATCCACGTGACTGAATTCTGCTCCATCGAAATCGAAACCTACCGCACGCTTCGGGCAGTCCTTGATTCGCTTCAACCACCGGAACCTGGCCTTCGGATCGACGAAGCGGCGAATGAGCCAGGCCGAGCACACGAGATCGATCCACAGGTGCTCGCGCGTTGCCCAGAGGCGCGCCCGATAGTCCTTGTTTGCCCGACGCGCGATCTTCCGGTGTGCCGCGTAAGGTTCGTCGGTGGACAAATGCGCGTTGATCTCCGCCTCAGCGCTGGCCAATGCCTCTTCGATCTGCGCGCGCGCCTTGCCCGGAAAAAAATCAGTCGCCGTGAGTGCCGCCACATCGCGCCGCAGCGACGCGAGCTGGCGGCGCGCCTCGGGCTCGCTGCGTTTGCTCACGTGGCGCTTGAACGCGTCGACACGGGCATTTGTTGACATGTACTCCGCAGCGCGGTCGAAGAGGGCGGCGAGTATTCGCTGTTGCCCGATCGAGTCGCTCACAAACGAAAAGATGTGGGCCGTCCCGCCGCCCGCCTTGACCTCCGATGCCTGCTGGTCGAACATCCGACGCGACGCGGCGGAGTCCGGCAGAAGGTAGACGCCATCGCGTTCGACGTGCCCGGCGTCGAATTGACCCACGAAGGGCCGCTTTGCAGCTTCGACGCGTTCCTCAAGAAATATCGTTTGTCCGATCCCGCTCTGCAAAGGCTCTCGGACATCGTTCGTGCTGCGGACACGGACACTGTCGAGCGGTCGCCGCAGGCGGCGGGGCTCCTCGCCATCTCGCTCGGTCTCGGCGCGAACATCGAGAACGATCAGGAGCTGTTGCGTGCGGGCCTCATGGTCTATGACGCGCTCTACACCTGGTGTCGGTCGTTGAGCGAAGAGCGACATGGCTGGTACCCGGCGAAACTGCTGGAGGAGGCCGCCTCATGAACGACACATCGCGCAGGGACTTCATGCGGACGGGTGCCGCGATCTCCCTGGTAGCAGCCACCGGAACATTGGGGCGGCTCGCGGCCGCCGAGGAGACGAAAATGACTGCCGCGGCGTTTGACTATCAGCACGTTCCGGTTCCGTTGCCGTTCGATGCAAAGAGTCTCAGGGGAATGTCCGAGAAACTGATTCAGTCCCATTGGGAGAACAATTACAGCGGTGCCGTCAAGGCGCTCAACACGGTGCGGGGTCGATTGGCGCAGGCGTTAAGCGATGCGACTACGCCGCCTTACGTCTACAACGGCCTCAAGCGCGAACAGCTGATCCGCACCGGCTCCGTCGTCCTGCATGAACTCTACTTCGCGAATCTCGGGGGTGACGGCAAGGCGAGCGGAGACCTGCGAAGCCGGATCGCCGCTTCATTCGGTACCTACGATGCATGGGAGTCGGAGTTTCGAAAGATCGGCCAGGGTCTCGGCGGCGGGTCGGGCTGGGTGGTGCTGGGCTACAACGAAAAGCTGAAGCTCCTCGAAAACCATTGGCTCTCCGATCACGCGTCGAATCCCGCGGACACGAACCCGGTACTGGTAATGGATATGTACGAACACGCGTATCAGATGGACTATGGCGCCGCGGCGCCGAAGTACATCGATGCGTTCTTTGCGAACATCCAATGGGACAAGGCATCGGCACGACTGAGCGCTTAGATGCAATTGCCTGCATCGCTTGTGATCGCCGGTCTTATCGGCTGCGCCCCCATTGCATTGGGTGGTGCGCAAGCGCTGGTCCTTGAGGCGAAAATTCCGCTCGGCGATGTGCAAGGACGCATCGACCACCTCGCGCTCGATGTTTCGCGGCAACGTCTCTACGTCGCTGAACTCGGCAATGACAGCGTAGGGGTTGTGGACCTGCCGGCGCGACGTACGTTGAGCACGATTCGCGGCCTGGACGAACCCCAGGGAATTGGCTATGTGCCATCCACGGACACCGTCTGGGTGGCGACTGGCGGCGACAGCAGGTTGCACCTGTTTCGAGGCGAGAACGGGCATGCGGACGGCATACTTGCGCTCGGCGCTGAAGCGGATAACGTTCGGGTAGATGCGAGGGCTCACCGTGTCTACATTGGATACGGCGGCGGGAACGTCGCAAGTTTCGACGCTTTGACTCGCAAGAGGCTCGGTGAAGTCGCGCTGAAGGGACACCCGGAGGGGTTTCAGCTCGACCTCGCTGCGCAACGGCTCTATGTCAACGTCCCGGACGCGCGTCAGATCGCTGTCTTCGACCTCAGCGGGGCGCAGCCTGGAGAGTTTTGGGCGTCAGAGGGCGCGGCCGCCGACACCTCGCATACGTCGGCTGCGGCGAAGGGTTCATCGACGTGATCAGTCTCAGCAACGATCATCTTTCGGCAGTGGATCGAATCGCGACGGCAAAGGGTGCCCGGACATTGCTGTATTCGCCCGAGCTCGATCGTCTCTATGTCGCGATTCGGGCGACGGATCATATACCGGCGGCGATCTGGGTCTTTCGGCCTGGCCCGGGATGACTGCCATTGAGGTGCCGCGGGAAGCGCCGATACCGTTCCGCGAGGCGCTTCGGTTCTGGTTGAAGCTCGGCTTCATCAGTTTTGGCGGACCGGCCGGCCAGATCGCGGTGATGCACCAGGAACTCGTCGAACGCCGCCGCTGGATCTCCGAGCGACGCTTCCTGCACGCGCTCAACTATTGCATGCTGCTGCCGGGCCCGGAGGCGCAACAGCTGGCAACGTACATTGGCTGGCTGATGCATCGCACCTGGGGCGGCATCGTAGCCGGCGGCCTTTTCGTATTGCCGGCGCTCGCGATATTGACGGCGCTGTCGTGGGCGTACTCGACGTACGGCGACACGGAGTTGGTCACGGCACTTTTCTTCGGTGTGAAGCCCGCTGTTGTCGTCGTCGTGGCATTTGCCGCCTATCGCATCGGCAAGCGAGTGCTTCACAACGGCACTCTGTTTACGATTGCCTTGGCCGCGTTTGTCGCGCTATTCGAGTTCAACGTCCCTTTCCCTTTGATCATCGTCAGCGCCGCTCTCATCGGTTTCCTGGGCGACCGAATGGCGCCGGAGCGATTCCGGACCGGTGGTGCGCACGAGATCGCTGCGACCGCCCATGCACCTGCGATCATCGACGATGACACGCCGGCGCCTGCACACGCGCAGTTTCGCTGGCCGCATGCACTGCTAACACTGGTCATCGGCTTGCTGTTGTGGCTGGGCGGGATGGCGGCGCTCGTTCTATTGCAGACGCCGAGTGGTACTTTGCCGACGATGGGCTTGTTCTTCACGAAGGCCGCGTTCCTCACGTTCGGCGGTGCCTACGCGGTTCTGCCGTACGTCTATCAGGGTGCTGTCAGTCAGTACCGATGGCTCACACCTCGACAGATGATCGATGGTCTGGCGCTCGGTGAGACGACGCCGGGCCCGCTCATCATGGTCGTGGCATTCGTCGGCTATGTGGGTGCGTGGACACATGCCGTGCCTTCGACATCGCTGCCAGTGGCCGGGCTCTTTGGCGGACTGTGTGCCACGTATTTCACGTTCTTGCCGTCCTTTCTGCTGATCCTCGTCGGTGCGCCTATCGTCGAGGGCACGCGTGGGAATCTGAAGTTCAGTGCACCACTGACCAGCATCACAGCAGCGGTTGCGCTCTTTCGATTCAAGGTCGGCATCATACCGGTCGTTCTCGCTTCGGCTGTTGTCGGGATAGCGCTGAGTTTCTGGCGCACCATGATGCCCTGACCTATATTCGCGACCCGTGACATCTGCGATGCCAATCGGTTGGAAGGACCGCCTTCGACGCTCCGGCGTGCTCGCGGCGCTCGGCGCTGCGCTTCTTTTCGGCGCGGCCACTCCACTCGCGAAGCGATTGCTGCAGACAACCGATCCGTGGCTGCTGGCGGGCCTGCTGTATCTCGGCTCGGGCGTGGGACTCGCGCTCTACCGTCGGCTGGTGCACGCCGCTCCGGTGCGGATGGCAAAGTCGGAAATCCTCTGGTTCGCGGGCGCCGTTGCGGCGGGCGGTGTCATCGCCCCGGTGCTGTTGATGTTCGGATTGCGCGGCATGCCGGCCTCCGGCGCTTCGCTGCTGCTGAACGCAGAGGGCGCATTGACAGCGCTGCTCGCCTGGTTTGTGTTCAAGGAGAACTTTGACCGTCGAATCGCCTGGGGCGTGGTCTTCATCGTGGCGGGAGCCGCGATCCTGACCTGGAAAGGGGAGGTGCACCTCGCGGGTCTCTGGCCGGCGCTCGCCGTCCTGGGCGCCTGCTTCGCGTGGGGTATCGACAACAACCTTACGCGAAAGGTCTCCCTCTCGGACGCAACGTGGATCGCTTCGACCAAAGGTCTCGCCGCTGGCACCCTCAATCTGGTGCTCGCAATGTGCCTCGGTGCGCAGACGCCGGCCATTCGCGATGTCGCGGGCGCCACGATTATCGGATTCCTCGCCTACGGTGTGAGTCTATCGCTGTTCGTCGTCGCCTTGCGCCAACTGGGGACAGCTCGCACGGGAGCGTACTTCTCCGTTGCACCGTTCTTCGGCGCCGTGCTGGCGTTGCTACTGGGGGATTCCATCACCCCGCAGTTGCCGATCGCCGCCGCGTTGATGGCCGCCGGTGTTTGGCTGCATCTGACCGAGCGGCACGAGCATGAACATGTTCACGAGGCGCTCGAACATGAGCACGAACATGTGCACGGGGACGATCCCCATCACGACCACGAGCATGTTCCGCCGGTCGCCCCAGGAACTCGGCACACCCACCGCCACCGGCACAAACCGCTGAGGCATTCGCACGCGCATTTCCCGGATGCGCATCACCGGCACGGGCACTGACCTCTTTTGGGCACTCTTATATATGGCCGTCCAGCCGCCGCCAATCTGAACGACCGTTCAGAAAGTCCGTCCCAATGTGCCGCACCGTCACTGCTTCATGCTTCGCCTGCCAGCTCGCCGTATTCCACCCCGGGGCTTGATCAAGCCGTGGTCTTCGTCATGCTCCGATGTACGGCGGTGATTAGCGGGCGGTTAATGCGCAGAACCGCCTCCTCCACGGTGCCGTCGTAGCAGCGCTGCCAGTTGGTTACTTTTCGTCCGTCCCAAGGTGCAGCGCTGAGAGTGCAGACGTGGCGTGCCGCGCTCTGAATCCGCTGGTAGAGGATTGCGGCATCGGCTGGTTTGGAAAGGTCAAGATCCGCGAAATGGACGTGGATACTGGGTCCGTCACCCGTGGGCGCACGATCTGACCCAGCTACAGCATGCGCGGAGGCGCCGAGCAGCGATGCCGTCAGGGTCAGGGCTCCAATTGAATGTTTCATCAATGCGTTCATGCCACTACTCCCGGTTGCGGATCCTCGTATCCGTCGGACTTCTGTGTACCGACGGTCCGGGGCGTAGAATCGGCAACGGCGCGTGAAGCCTCATTGGCCAGGCCATGAATCGTTCTGAAATCCTCTGAATTGCCGCTATGGATAGCCGTGAAGGCCGTCTCCTCTACGAGTTCGGCGACTTTCAAGTCGATGCGACACTGCGCCGGTTGCTGTGGAAGGCCGACGGGCGTGTATTACCGCTGAACGCCAGAGCTTTCGACACGCTCCTTTATCTTGTAGAGCACCCCGGTGAACTGCTCGAAAAGGCCACGCTGATGAAGGCCGTCTGGCCGAACGTCGTGGTCGAAGAGAACAACCTCAGTCAGAGTATTACGGTGCTGCGACGGGTGCTCGGGGAGAGCCCCGAAGAACATCGCTTCATCGTGACCGTGTCCGGCCGAGGGTACCGATTCGTCGCGGACGTCAAGAAAGCGCAGTCCGCGAGCCCTGGGGTGCCTCCCGAGCCTCGTCCCGCAAAGTCATTCGCGAGGATCATCGCCTGGGGTGGCGCCGCGATCTCGCTCGCGTTGATCACCGCAGTGTCACTGTGGTTATTCACCCGTCCAACGGCAGATTCCACGCCCGCTGCGACCGTCCCGAACGCTGCAGCTCCGATTGTGAGTGCGCCGGCAACCGGCAAGCAGCGCCTCGCAATCTTGCCTTTCGAAAACCTGAGCCCCGATCCGGCCAATGCATTCTTTGCGGATGGTCTGCACGAAGAGATCCTGAGCACGATTGCCCAGCGTGTTCCCAGCCTCGAGGTCATCTCGCGCACGACAATGATGACCTACCGGAGCAATGCGCCGAAGGCCCTGGCGGAAGTGGCGAGGGAGCTCGGTGCCACACATGTGATCGAAGGCTCCGTGCGTCGCGAGGCGAGGAAAGTACGCCTCACCCTACAACTCATCGATGCCCGCACCGACGCTCACCTGTGGTCACAGAACTATGACCGCACGCTGACCGATGCGCTGACGTTGCAACGCGATGTCGCCGGCGAGGTCGCGGCGCAATTATCCTTGCAGATTGTCGGCGGAACTCGACCTGGCGTCCCGCCGACCCGGTCTCCTGAGGCCTACGACCTCTATCTGAAGGCACAGCTCGCAAGCAAATTCCTGAATCCCTTTGTCCCGGTGGAGCGGTTCCGCGAGGTCGACAGCCTGCTGACTCGCGCGATCGCGCTCGATCCCTCGTTTGCTTTGGCGTATGCGCATCGAGCGACCTTCCGGGGAGCCCTGTTCGCATTCAACTATGACGTGAGTGAGGAGCAGGTGCGCCGCGTCCGCGAGGATGTGGATGCCGGGCTGCGCCTCGCTCCGCATGAGCCAATGGTGCTCGCGGCCGAAGCGCTCTACTGGAGTTCGGTCGATATGGACCTTGCTCGTGCATTGTCCAGCTTTGAATCCGCGGAAGTGGCTGGTCTCGCCGATCCAATGTTCCTGGCCGGAAAATCGTTCATCTTGGTCCGATTGCGCCGTGTCGACGAGGCTGTGAAGCTCAACGAGCACCTGATCGGATTGGATCCGGGAAATCCATTCCTTATGAACTTTTTCGCGACCGCCTTGTGGAATGCAGGCAGGTCCGCCGAAGCGCTGCGGGTCGTCGACCGCGGACTCGTGCAATTTCCCGAAGATGCGTCACTGCGATTCTCGCGCGCGCTACTGATCTTCTCTTACACGGGCCGGACGGACGAGTGGCGGGCCGCGCTCGATCGAGTCAGCGAGACCACGAGTCCTGAGACGATGCTGGATCAGCACTATGCTCTTCTGACGATCGAGCATCGATACGCGGAGATGCAGAGGCGGCTCGACGGAGTTTCCGCGACCTCCACTCGTGTCATCGCCGGGCCTTTCTTCGGCGTAGGGCAGCATCCGATCGCCGAGTACCGCGGCTGGACCGCGCTCTTTCTCAATTATCCAGCGGCCGCGGCAACACAGGGCCGCGCCGTGCTCGACTTCGTCGCGAAGCAGAAAGAGACCAAAGCGAACGTGTGGTACCTGCGTTTGCTGACAGCCGAGGGATTGACGTTCCTCGGGCAACGGGAGCGCGCTATTGCCGCGGCCCGAGAAACTCTTGAACTGATGCCACAATCCCGCGACGCGTACAGCTGGTACGGCGTGGCATCCGCGATGGCCGCCGTGTATGCCTGGTCGGGTGCACAAGATGAAGCCGTGGTGCTGTTGGAAGAACTCTCGACCGCGCGGCCAGGCGGTGGCCCTGCTTGGATAACCCGCGATCCAACCTACGCCGTTCCGCTGGCGCGGAATCCGCGCTATCAAAAACTGGTTGTCCGGCTCGAGGCAGAGATGCGCGACACAAAGCTTCAGTGACGGTGCAGGCCTGGCCCGACTCCGTGAACTCTGGTGGGCGGTACTGGGATTGAACCAGTGACCCCTGCCGTGTGAACGCCGTATGGAGGCAGCGTTCATCGAGATCAGCGCGAGTTCGTAAAATCGATTCCCTTGAGCGCCAACGGGACCGAGTCATCCTGGGCATCGGTAGGGATCCGCTTGCCCCTGCGGAGGTGCAGGGCGGCACCGCCCGCTTGCGATACCACTTATATAGTGGCTAAAATAGCCAAATGTCAAAACAAGTATCCGCCAGCGACGCCAAGAACAACTTCGGTGGCCTCCTCGAGGACGTTGCGGCCATGGGGCGTGTCGAGATCGTGAAACACGGTCGGCTCGTCGCCGTGGTGCTGTCGCCCCGCGCACTCAGTGCGGCGCTGGCCGCGGGGCCCGACGCGGCGCAGGACGCGCAATGGGGCGAGAAGCACATGATTCCCCCGGATCGCGCGCGGGCCGCGCGGATGCTGAACGTCCCGAGCGAGTTCGATGACGAGTAAGCGCGACACCGAAGCGGCGCTCACACCCGAGGACGTGAAGAAGATCCTGAGCATCTGCTCGCCTCTCGGGCTCCTCGTCGGGGGCCAGTCGCTGGCCTTCTGGGCGGACTATCTGCAGGTGAAACGCCCTGCAAGTCTTGTTTCCGGCGTCACGGCCGATGCCGACTTCATCGGTGATGCGGTTCTCGCCAAGAACCTCGGGAAGCGCCTCGGCTGGGAGGTCTGGATACCTGCGATCGATGACGCAACTCCACAGACCGGCAAGGTGAGTCATCGCGTCAAGAATGGCGGTGTGAAGCAGGTCGATTTTCTATCCGGAGTCGCCGGGCTCACGACGAAAGACCTTGTCCGCCGCGCAGTGGAGATCGAGGTGCCGGGCATCGGGCACTTGCGGGTCATCCACCCGATCGACGTGATGGATAGCCGCATCCAGAATCTCCATCTGCTGCCCGAGAAGCGCACGCGTGCAGGGATCGCGCAGGCAAAACTCGCCGTCGATGTCGTGCGCGCATTCATTCGGCAGCAGGTCGCGACCCGCAGCGAGAGAACGGGGCTGAAGCTGCTCGAGCGCGTCGCGGAGATCGCGAGCGAAAGTGCTGCCGTACGCGTCTTTCTGCTCTTCGGCATTGAACCCCTGGAGGCGATTCCGCTCGAGGATTTCCGCACTACGTCGGCGCTTCACAAAGCGCGCTGGCCGCAGATCGTGGCGGACGTTGCGGAGAGGCGGGCGACGCTCAAGAAGTTGGCGTCCAAGCCACGTGACATGGCGCCGGGGAGAGGACCGAGCCGGCGAATTTGTTGACGATCCAGGCAATATCCCGGTCATGGCGGAGCGTCCTTTGGCTTCCGGTGAGTTTCTGAATTCCCTTCGCCTGCGCTCACGGCGTATACCGGTGGACGACGGTGTACAGCGGGATACAGTCGGCAACGCGGCGGCGTTGCTGCGGCGTTGGGGGAGACCTGGAGCACCGATGGGCTGAGGCCGCAACCCGCAGCCGGTGGCTGTCAGGACCCGACCCCGACGTGCGCCATGCGTCGCACGATTGACATATCCGGCCACAGCGCGGAACGTATCGGCGCCTGCGCGGTCCATCGGACGGGCAAATGGGGAGGCGAAACGTGTTTCGTCGATTGATCAAGGCCGCGATTCTTTGTGTAGGCCTCCTCGGCCTCGCCGCGCCGGCCTTGGCCTGCTCATTTGCCGCGATCGGCGGCGATTGCTGTTCGGGTAATTCCCCATCGTGCCCAAGCGGCGACGGATCATCCCCAGTCGCACAGGCAAGTACTCCGACTTGCTGTGCTTCGCAGGTTGCCGCCGCGCCCGCCGTCATGACCGATTCCGCTCGCCCGTCACAGGAGCGCGTTGGTCTCGATGTTTCCGATCCCCTGCTGGCAAACGCTTGGCCGGAACCTGCGCCGGGGGTGGCTCAAGCGCCACTGCGCCATGACGCATCGATTGACCCTCCGCGAGTTGACGCGAAACTGACCTACCTGCGCACCGGTCGTCTTCGACTCTAACTTTCCTCGTCGCTCGATTTAAGCGCGCTCCTGCGGGCGCCGCTCTCGCGTGGACCTTTCACGCGACGCATTTCAATTCGACACGAGGAAATCATCATGAATCGCTTCAAACACATTTTACTCGCGGCGAGCCTTGCCGCGGGTCTTGGACTGAGTGGAATCGCGGTCACTACATTCGCCGCAGCGAGCAACAACAGCGAGATGGCCATGCCAAAAGGCGCGGCGGAATACAACTCCGAAGCCGCGAAGTCCGAGCAGGAAGCGGCATCGCTCGAGGCCCGGGCGGATCATCACGCCAAGATGGCAGCGCTTTACCGCGTGCAGATCAGTGGTGGCAGCAAGCAAGAGGCGTCATTTCGAAGCCTCGCCAACCATTGCGACAAGTTAGCGGCCTCCTACCGTCAGGCCGCGAGCGACGCGCGTGCGATGGCAGCGTCGCTTAGGGAAATGGCGAAGCTCGCCTGAGCCCTACCGCCGATCGGGCCGGTGATCTGACCGGCCCGATCGTGCGGCAAGTCGGCTTGTCTGCGCGTCGGCGCCCGCGGTCGACGCGTTCCGGCCGGTTCGAATGAAAATCTCCTTTTCGGTTCGGTGTGCGGCGATCCCGGCATTGCTCCTGTGGCTGCTGACGGTGTGCCTTGGCCTGGTCGCGGCCTCGGACGTTGATGACAAGCAGCCGGCCAGACTTCGACCCGATAACGTCGATCAAACAGAGATCGCAAAGCGAAATGTCGAAAGTCTGAGGACGCTTCTGGATCGCCAGGTCGTGCCGGCACTCCGCCACGGCATCGTGAGCGTCGCGACATCGCGCCCGTCGTCGCTCGTTATCGAGGTGATGGACGATCCATCACCCTACAACATCGGTGCCAGGCGCGAGGCGGGTGGAGCGCTGAAAGTGCGGATCAGTGCCGGGTATCTGACACTGCACGATGCTGCGCTTGACGCAGTCGCATTGGCGGTGGCACTCAATCGGCCTCGCGATCTGCAGCGATACCTTCTCTATCAGCTTGCGTTGGCTCATGCGACATTCCGAAGCGGAGGTCGCGGGCCGCCCATTGCAAGGCCGGTGACATTTGATCGCTTTGTTGGCTTGGAACCCGGGGCGTCACAAGCACTGTTTGCAGGTCGCGAGTGGCGAGACGCACGGGCGAGCGTTGAGGTCGAGTCGCTCGGCTGGACCATTGCCTATCTGTTGACGAGCTTCGATCCGACGCTTGGTGGCAGCACGCACGGCTCGATCAATCAGGGAGGGGCCGGGGCGGCGAGACTGGCCGCTGCAGCCGGTTGGTTCCCGGTGCCGCCCGTCTCAACGGCGCTCGGCATTGCCGAGAGTGAGCAGCCGGCTGGAGTCGAGTGGAATCCGCGCGCAACAATATGTCGTGCCGCGAGCTTGATGGAGCAAGAGCTTGAGGGACTGCATGCAGATTCGACCTGGCGCGATCGCTCATTGCAAGACCCCGATCTGCAACGCCGCGTCGCGGACATCAGTGTGCAGATTCTCGCGCTGCGCCGGGATGGCGGCTGCCATGCAGTGCCGGCGAGAACGTCGTGACGTCGAGCGTACGCCAGGCACGCGCGAGCGCAGCGGCGGCCTGCTCGACAGCCGCCAGTAGCCGCCGTTCCTCGCCGTCGCGCAACCGAGAACTCGCGACACACTGTCCCGGATGACACCTGCCGCAGCCTTTCATCACGGAACGACGCTAGATGCGAGCTGGTGAGCGCGGACATCTGAATACTCGCAAAGCGCCTCTTCGCCATCGCGGTGACACGCAACGCTTCGGATTGAGCACCGCGCTTCCCCGGTGTCACCTCGCGTGCGTAGCGAATGAGGATTTCGGAGAGAGCAGTGCGCTCGGTAACACTTCGATCAACGAATCCAGCGTGATCGAATTCAAATTCAACGACGCGCGCCCATTTCTCGGCGAGTGCTTTCGTGTTGAAGGAGCGTGTTTGATCGGGGCAACCGCGTCGACGGACTTTGGCGCGCCAGAAGTTTCCGCGCTTCTCGAACGTAGCCATGGGACACCTGCCTTTTCGCGTACGTGTTGGCGTCCGCATGGCACGGGAAACTGGAGGTGCCCCAAAGTCTCCCAATCTGCTCAAAACTGACCATTCACAAAGAAATGCAAAGTCGGGCGACTTTCCAACGCTTTGATTCAAAGTCACTTTGAACTGGTGGGCGGTACTGGGATTGAACCAGTGACCCCAGCCGTGTGAAAGCTGTGCTCTACCGCTGAGCTAACCGCCCGAATGGCTAAATTCGGTCCCGAAGGGCGCGGTAGTGTAGTGACGCCTTTTTCCTAGGTCAAACGCGGGCTTATCGGCGCCCAAAAGCGGGTTCGACGGCCGCTTTTGCTACAATCCGCGCCCCTTGCCACCGCCGTTTTGCGCGAACCCGAGCTTATGACCGTCCGCACCCGCTTTGCCCCCAGTCCCACCGGACTGCTGCACATCGGGGGTGTCCGCACGGCGCTCTTCTGCTGGCTCTATGCCCGGCGTCATCACGGCACTTTCGTCCTGAGAATCGAAGACACGGACCGTGCGCGCTCTACCGAGGCCGCCATCCAGGTCATTCTCGACGGCATGAAATGGGTTGGACTCCCGCACGACGAGGGTCCGTTCTACCAGACCAAGCGCTTCGATCGATACAAGGAGGTCATCGATCAATTCCTGCGCGCGGGGCATGCGTATCGCTGCTACTGCACCAAAGAAGAACTCGATGCGATGCGCGCCGCGCAGCAGGCGAGGGGTGAGAAGCCGCGCTATGACGGCCGCTGCCGCAAGCTCACGGCGCCGCGCGAGGGGATTCCTGCCGTCGTCCGCTTCAAGAACCCCCTCGATGGCGAGACCGTGGTCGAAGACGTCGTGCATGGCCGCGTCGTGTTCCAGAACACGGAGCTCGACGATCTCATCATCGCCCGCTCGGACGGCACGCCGACCTATAACTTCTGCGTGGTCGTCGACGACTGGGACATGAAGATCACGCACGTCATCCGCGGCGACGATCACCTGAACAACACGCCGCGCCAGATGAACATGCTGCGTGCGCTGGGCGGAACGCCGCCTGTCTACGCGCACCTGCCGATGATTCTCGGGCCCGACGGCACCAAGCTCTCGAAGCGCCACGGCGCCGTGAGCGTTCTCCAATATAAGGAGGAGGGCTACCTGCCCGAGGCACTCCTCAACTACCTCGTGCGGCTTGGCTGGTCGCATGGCGACCAGGAAGTGTTCACGCTCGATGAGATGGCGCAGCACTTCGACATCGCGGACGTCAACAAGTCGGCGACCGCGTTCAATCCGGAAAAGCTCATGTGGCTCAACCAGCAGCACATGATGCGCGCGGACCCGCGGCGGCTGGCGCTCGTCTTGCAGGAACAGCTCGCGATCCTCGGCGTCACGACGGACGATCTCGCGACACTCGAGGGCATCGTGCTCGCGCAGCGCGAGCGCTCGAAGACCTTCGCCGAGATGGCGCGCAACAGCCTCTTCTTCTTCCGCGACTTCGACGGCTACGACGAGAAGGCCGCGAAGAAGTCCTTCACGGCGGAATCCTTGCCGCTCATGCGCCGCGCGCGCGAGGGTCTCTCCAGACTCGAGGCCTGGTCGGCCGCGGCGGTGCACGACTTTCTGAATGGCCTGGCGATCGAGCTTGGGCTCGGGCTCGGCAAGATTGCGCAGCCGCTGCGTGTCGCCGTCGCCGGTGGCTCGGTGTCCCCGCCTATCGATCAGACGCTGGCGCTCGCGGGACGCGAGCGCGTGCTCGCGCGCATCGATCGGGCCATTGCCTACGCAGAAAAAGGCAGCGCCACGTAAATGTCCGCGCTCGAACCCCTGCACGAGCAGCCGGTCTTTCATCGCCGGCTGGTAATTGCGGCCGTCGGTGTCGTGTTCGGCGACATCGGCACGAGCCCGCTCTACGCGATGCGTGCATGCCTGACTGCGGGCGGCACTTCCGAAGTCGATCCCGTCACGGTCTATGGCGTGCTGTCGCTCATCTTCTGGGCGCTTGCGCTCACGATCAGCGCGAAATACATGGCGATCGTGCTTCGGTCCGACAACCGCGGCGAAGGCGGCGTGCTCGCGCTCACCGCGCTCGTGAGTTCCGAACGGCCGTTGACCGCCCCGGTGCTCGTTGCGATTCTCGGGCTCGCCGGCTGCGCGCTTTTCTATGGTGACGGGTCCATCACCCCCGCGGTCACCGTGCTGAGCGCGGTCGAAGGCCTCGAGGTCGTGACGCCGGTCTTCAGGCACGCGGTGATGCCGCTCACGATCGTTGCGCTGCTCATCCTCTTTTCACTCCAGCGGCGGGGCACCGGCCAGATCGGGGGGCTCTTCGGCCCCGTGATGTCATTGTGGTTCGTTGTGCTCGGGGCGCTCGGTGTCTTCGGGATCATCCAGCATCCGGCGGTGCTGGTCGCCGTCAATCCGGTGTTCGCGATCGAATTCCTCCGGACGCACAGCGCCACGTCGCTCCTCGTGATCGGGTCGGTGTTCCTCGCGGTGACGGGCGGCGAGGCCCTGTACGCGGACCTCGGCCATTTCGGCGCCAAGCCGATTCGCTATGCCTGGTTCCTGCTCGTGTGGCCGGCGCTCCTCCTCAACTATTTCGGACAGGGCGGGATGCTGCTCACGACGCCCACGGCGCTCGACAACCCGTTTTTTCATCTTGCGCCGTCCTGGTTCCTGGTGCCGCTCGTGCTGCTCGCGACAGCCGCCGCGATCATCGCGTCGCAGGCTGTGATCTCCGGCGTCTTCTCGATGTCGCACCAGGCCCTGCAGCTCGGCCTGCTGCCGCGGGTTCGCATCGTGCATTCGTCCGCGGAGGCGATGGGGCAGGTCTATGTGCCGTCGGTGAACTGGGTGCTGTGCGCGGCGACCATTGCGCTCGTCCTCTTTTTCCGGTCGTCGAACAATCTCGCGAATGCCTATGGCATCGCCGTCGCGAGCACGATGGTGATCGAGACACTGCTCCTCGTGACGCTCCTGACCGGCCGCGAGGAGCGGGCGGATCGCCTCCTTCTTTACTGCCTCATCCCGCTCGGTACCGTGGACGTCGTCTATTTCCTCTCGAACATCACCAAGATCCCGGCGGGCGGCTGGTATCCATTGATCGCCGGTGCCTTCGTGTTCATCGTCATGCGCACCTGGACGCGCGGCCGGGTGATCGTGACCGACCTCATGCATCGTCAGGGCCGGACCGTGCCGCAGTTTCTGGCGCAGATTGAGCGCGACAAGCCCGCGCGAGTGCCGGGCGTCGCCGTCTTCCTGACGAATGACACCGCCGGCATTCCTCGAACGCTGGCTCGCAATCTCCAGCACAACGGCGTGGTGCACGAGAAGACCATTCTCCTGAGCGTGCAGACGCAGCGTGTGCCGCGCGTCGGCCGCGGCGTGCGCTGTACGGTGTCGGAAGTCGGCAAGGGCCTGTGGCGCGTCGTCGTCAAGGTCGGCTTCATGGAGCAGCCGCAGGTCCCGCGGCTCCTGCGCGACGCCGAACGCTGCGGCTTGCCGGTCAGGACCCACGACGCCACGTTCTTCCTTGCCCGCGATGACATCGTCGCGGGTGGGCGGCGGGGGCTTGCGACCTGGCGCAAGTACTTATTCCTGATCCTCGCGCGAAATGCGGAATTCGCGGGCGCGCACTTCAGCATTCCGCCCGAACGCATCGTGGAAATCGGCGGCCAGGTCCAGATCTGATGAGCGAGCCCGTCGACAGCCGCGTGACCCAGCTCCTTCACGAATGGAGCGGCGGCAGTCATGCGGCTCTCGGCGAATTGATGCCGCTTGTCTACGAAGAGCTGCGGCGCCTCGCGCAAGCGCACCTGCGCCGCGAAAGGTCCGATCACACTCTGCAACGCACGGCTCTCGCCAACGAAGCCTTTCTGCGCCTCGTGAACCAGAAGCAGATCGAATGGCAGAGCCGCGGCCATTTCCTGGCGTTGGCTTCGACGCTCATGCGCCGCATCCTTGTCGATCATGCGCGCGGGCAGAAGGCATCGAAGCGCGGCTCCGGCAGCAAAGCCGTGAGTCTCGACGAGACCGCCGCTGCATTTGCCGACGATACGGGTGACTGCCGGGCGAGGCTGGGCGACGCGTTGGCCGTGGCCGCAGATCCGGCCGTCGATCTCGTTGCCATCGACGAGGCCTTGACTCGCTTCGAAGCGATCGATCCCCGCCAGAGCCGGATCGTGGAGCTGCGCTTCTTTGGCGGCCTGACCATCGAAGAAATCGCCCCCGTGCTCGGAATCTCCGAGGCGACGGTCAAGCGCGAGTGGGCGATCGCGCGGGCGTGGCTCCGCCGCGAACTCGCCTGAGAACGTTTGCATGACGCCGGAGCGCTGGTTGCAGATCAAGGAACTTTTCTACGTGGCGCTCGACCTGCCGCGCGTCGAACAGGCCGCACTTCTCGATCGCGAATGCGCCGGTGACGCCGCCTTGCGAACGGATCTTCAGTCGCTGCTCGATGCTCACCATCAGCCCGGGCCGTTTCTGGATCAGCCCGCGACCGCTTCGGCGCTCGGTGCCGATGCGCCCGGGACGCAATGGATCGGTCGGCGGATTGGGCCCTACGAACTCGTCGAGCTCATCGGCGCCGGCGGCATGGGCGAGGTCTACAAAGCCGTGCGCGCCGATGATCAGTTCCGGCAGCAGGTGGCGATCAAGCTCGTGCGGGGCGGTTACGACACGCAACAGGTGCTGGCGCGATTCAAAGGCGAGCGGCAGATCCTCGCCACGCTCGTTCACCCGAACATCGCGCGGCTGCTCGATGGCGGTGCGACCGAAGGCGGCCTGCCGTATCTCGTGATGGAGCTGATCGAGGGCGAGCGGATCGATCAGTACTGCGAACGCCTTCGATTGTCGGTCCGCAGTCGCGTATCGCTCTTTCGCGATGTGTGCGCGGCCGTGAGCTATGCCCACCAGCAGCTCGTGATCCACTGCGACTTGAAGCCCGGCAACATCCTGGTAACGGCGGACGGCACCGTGAAGCTCCTTGATTTTGGCGTCGCGAAGCTGCTGAGTCTCGCGCCGAGGATGGAAGGCGAGGAGCGCACCGTGACCCTGATGCGCGCCCTGACGCCGGAATTTGCGAGCCCTGAGCAGGTGCGGGGCGAAGCCACAAGCACCGCGAGCGATGTCTACTCCCTCGGGGTCGTCTTGTACCGACTGCTGACGGGGCGCAGTCCGTACCGCTCGACGGGGACGCTGCCGCACGAAATCATCCGCGATGTCTGCGACACCGAGCCCGATCGTCCGAGCGTCGCGAAGCAGACGAGCGTCGAACTGCGCGGCGACCTTGACAACATCACGTTGAAGGCGCTGCGGAAGGAACCGGCCCGCCGCTATGCATCGGTCGAGCAATTCTCGGAGGACCTGCGCCGCTACCTCGAAGGATTGCCGATCCTCGCGCGCGGCGACCAGTTCGCCTATCGCGCCGGCAAATTCATCCTGCGCAACAAGATTGCGGTTGCGGCCGGGGTGCTCCTGTTTCTCTCGCTGCTCGGCGGCCTGACGGCGACGCTTTGGCAGGCCCGCATCGCGCGCGCCGAGACGGCGAGGGCGGAGCGCCACTTCGCGAGCGTGCGCAAACTCGCCAACTCCTTCATGTTCGAGCTGCACGATGCGATTGCGGAACTGCCGGGGTCGACAGCCGCGCGGCAATTGCTCGTCCGCAACGCGTTGCAATACCTCGATGAGTTGTCGAGCGAGTCGGCCGGAGACGCCCGGCTCCACGAAGAGCTGGCGACCGCTTACGTGAAGATCGGTGACATCCAGGGAGAATTTGGGCGCCAGAACCTGGGCGATGTGGGAGCCGCCCTTCAGAGTTACGGCAAGGCGGTCGCGCTGCTGGAGCGCCTGTCCGGCGCCGATCCGGCCAATACTGACGTGATGGCCGAGCTATCGCGCGCGTACCGCAAGTTGGGTACCGCTTCTTACATACACGGAGACCCGGCGGCGGCTTCGATCGCGACCGAGAAGGCGACCGCGCTGGCGCAAACCCTGGTGGAAAAGAAAGCCGGCGATGCGGCCGCTCTTTCGGCGCTCGCCGCCGCCCATGGGGATCGATGCAAGATCCTCACGTTTGTAGGAGACGCGCGCGCGAGTGCGGACACCTGTGTCAAGGCCATCAACACGCAGGAAGCCGTGGTTCGACTGCTCCCGTCCGACCGGGCGGCCCGGCGCACGCTTTCGGTCATGTACGATCGCGAGGCGTCACGGATTGGAATTGCGGCCGTCAGCGATGCCGACCGGCAGCGTGCACTCGACTTGCACCGAAAGGCGCTCGAGGTGGCCATGCAGCTTGCCGCGGCAGACGTCAATGATGCGGTTGCACAGGCCATGGTCGGTGTCGACCACAACGGTGTCGGCGAGGCCTTGATGGAGCTGCATGACGTCCCGGCCGCCGTCGAGGAATACACGCGGGCGCAGCAGGTATTCGACGCCATGATCGCGAGAGATCCGCAAAACGTCGAGATTCGCTACGACAACGCGCAGGTCATGAACAACCTTGCGAATGCATTGCGGATCGAGGGCAAGAACGCGGAGGCATTGAGCATCCTGAGGTCGGCGATGGCGCTGGCGGAGTCTTTGCCGGGACGCGAGTCGAATGCTTTCTATCAGGCGGGCGAGGCGACCATCGGCGTACGCCTGGCGCATGCGTATGCCGCCGTCGGCGACTGGCCGAACGCGCAGGCGCGCTATGAGAAAAGCCGCGCCAGCTACCTGGTCCTGAAGCAAAGGGGTGTCCTGCAAACGGAGGACGTCGCCTATCTCGACGAGGCCATCGCCGGCCTCGCGCGCTGCAAACTTGAACTCGCCAAGTCGGCAGCGCGCGGTTCGACCTGAATCCAGATTGCTTACTGCCCAGGCCTACTGCTCAGGCGTCGCGTGCAGATCCCACAGGGCGTCGTGGTGACCTTCCTCGTCGGTCCACCCCCAGCCGCCAGTGAAGCTCAGGCCATCGTCGCCGATCGTCGGAGCGTCGAGTTCCGGCGGTTGATACATCTCGAGCCATTGCACATCCTGGTCCGCCAGGTCGACTTCCGTTTGGCCATTGCAGGTGAAGGTCACGGGGACGGCTGTCATCAGTGTCCGGCCGTTGCCGATGACTGCACGATGGAGCGGATCTGGCAGCCCGAAGTTCACGATGATCGTGCTGTCAAAGTCGACGACTGGGCCATTCTGGCGCGGAATGATCGCCGCGTTCGCAACAGCCGAGACGGAGCAGCCGAGCGCTGTGTCGAACCCCTCGATGCTGTAGCTCGCCGTGCCACTGCCGGATCCGAACAGCAGGTAGCCAAGACTGAGCCCTGCATCGGGCAAGAAGGGCGATGGCGCCTGGTAGTAATCGACCGTGGCGCTGGCAACCGCAACGGGCC
Source organism: Steroidobacteraceae bacterium (assembly GCA_035644395.1). GTDB lineage: Bacteria > Pseudomonadota > Gammaproteobacteria > Steroidobacterales > Steroidobacteraceae > JBGPLJ01. The sequence goes on along the minus strand of DASQOR010000031.1, from coordinate 3,166 downwards.
CGTCGACCTGATGCGTGGTGACACTCGCCGTGCCGTGCCAATGCCAGCAACCAACATTGGTGGTGGCGATCTGCATCGGTGCTCGCAGTGAAATACGGTAGGGCACTTCGACGTTGCGGTTCGCTTCACTATTGCTCACGATGACGAGCAACTCATCGAGGCGCTCATCGTTCTTGTCGAAGCAGAACGCCTTGATCGGCTCCTCCGTCCAATCCTCCGGTGCCTTCCAGACGCCGCCGACCTTTCTGACGACCCACACCTTCATGTACTGGTTGTCAGGATCGCCTGCGATCGGGTTCGTGAAGATGGCGGTGCGTACCGTCGGATCGGTGAATTTCAGCTGCTCGTAGATGATGCTGCGCGGTTGAATCTCGTAGTCACCGCTGGTGCTTCCACCTAGAGCATTGTCGAGGAGAGTAAAGATCTCGTCGGGCTTGCCCTTCTGGTCGATCTCGAGGGGCTTGAGCTTGGTCGATGCGACGACCTGCCGATTCACGTCGCTCGGCGAGTAGATGGTCGAAAGGCCGAAATCGTAGTTGTCCAGGCGGGTCCAGTCGTCCAGCAGGTGGTTGACGCCATCGTTCCAGAGCGTCTTCGCGAACGCCGGCCACACGGTCTTCATGCCGCCAGCCTTCGAATCGAGCGCCGAGGCGATGGCCTCGATGCTGTCACCGGTTTCTGTCGCGTCGTAGATGTCGGAGATGATGTCGGGCGTGTGGGTACGCGCGAGGAACTGGAAGAACAGATAGTCGCCGTAGCCGTTCAACTCCGGGTTTGATTCGGGCGAGGCCTTCTCGATGGAAACCCGATGGTCGTTGTAAAGGTAGTTGGCAAAGAATTTATTGGCGCGCAGAAAGCCTGGTGGGCTGCTGAGCGACCTGCCGCCATCCTCGAGATTGGTGTCCGGTTCCACATGGTCCATCACCCACTGGGCTGTCGCTTCATCGAACCACTTGTAGTCGGCGCAGCTCGCCTGCCGATTCATGCCGAACTGCAGCACGTGCAGGAACTCATGCGCAATATTGCTCTTCCATTCCTTCTTCTTCGTCGCGAGCGGAACGCTGCGTGCGACACCGAGGTCGCCGAATATCTCATTCTCGTTGAGCAAGATGTACGCCGGTACGTCCTCGCAGCGGCCCGGGTAGGCGTAAGTGACGCCCTTGGCTCGGTTGCCGAAGATCGGAGCGACGTAGATGTCGACTTTTCCATTCCCACCATTGCAGGGCTCGGCGGCATCGGAAAGCGGAATTCGCGTGAACAGCACGGTCTCGGACTGATAGACCTCCTCGATCACGGATGCAATGAAGGCGGAGACGGTTTCGGTGGTGGGCTGGTCGTCGTCGCCCTGCAGGAAGGTGTCCCTGGACGAAGGGTAGATGTTGAAATGCGCGGTCGTGACCGGTGGAATGCCCAGCTGAGGGATGAAGCAGTTGATCGTCACGTCGTTCGGCTGGGCGGGCCCCGCGAACCGCGCCGCTGAAGCCGGTTTCGATCCAGCCTGTTGTGCGAGCCAGCTTTCCTGATAGACGGGGGGAATCAGAAACGGCATCAGTAGATCCTGTGTTGCCTGCGACAGCGCCGGCATGCGGCCCGACAACTCGCGGAGCAGCAGGTGATCGGGCACCGTACTTGGCGCTCCGTCAAAGGCCGCCGGCAAACGGTCATCGCTGAAGAAAGCGAACACGCGATACGTCAGCGCCTCGTCCGCGGTGATTGTGCCTTGTGCCAGTGCCGAGGCGATGAGGGCATCGCTGGTGGGATCGGGATTCACGCCCGTCGTTTGATACACCGTGATCGTCGATGACGCGATGCCCAAACCGGACGTTGCGGTGATCACGGCGCTGCCCTTGGCCAAAGCCTGCAATTGACCCTGGTCATCGACCGTCAATACGGCGGCATTGCTCGTCGACCACGTCACTTCACCCTGCGCGTGCATGACCAGCAATCGTCCGGGATCACCAACCGTCAATTTCAGACGAGCTGGCAGTAGCTTCAGACTTTGCCCCACGACCGCGGTAACGGTGAGTGTTGCCGCATTGCTCGTCACGCCACCGCTTGAGGCCGTGATGTCGGTGGTTCCCGCCGCGACGCCGGTTGCAATTCCATCCGTGACGGTCGCGATGGCGGGATCGGAAGAGTTCCATGTGAAAGTGACGCCGGGCATAGCGGCGCCGAACTGGTCCATCGCGACGGCCGTCACGCTGTCCGTTTCACCGACCGCGATGCTGGCGCTCGCGAGTGAGACGGATATGGAGGTGAGGTGGAGCGCGGGATCCGTGACGGTCAATGCCGCTGCATTGCTCTGGATGGATCCCGAGGAGGCGGTGATGGTCACGGTGCCTGCGGCAACTCCAGTAACAACGCCCGCACCGTCGACCGTCGCCTTCGATGTATCGGACGATGCCCAGGTGACGGTGCTGCTGACTGCGACATTGCTGGCCGCGTAGGCCTGGGCCTGGAACGTTACGGTCGCGCCGATCGCGACGCTGGCCGTCGTGGGGGTCACTGCGACGCTGACAATGGTCGCGGGCTCGTCGACCGAGCCATCGTTGGAATGTTTGTCGCAAGCCGCGAGCAACAGCAATGCGCAGCTAGCCACTAGTGCCGCCGCGTTCTTCATCGTTCGCATATTCATTTTTCCCGCCTTTACGCACTTGGCCAGCGGTCGAAAGACCGGCCCTTACGCTTGTATGCGTAAAGCGGAGCGAAATCAGCTCAGCGGCGCGCCGAAAACGCGCTAAACCCTTCATTTTCTTGACAGTACCGGGGGTGTCTCGTAGAGTCGCCGCCCTCTCGGCAGGACCGATTTCGTGGGGCCATAGCTCAGCTGGGAGAGCGCCTGCATGGCATGCAGGAGGTCGCCGGTTCGATCCCGGCTGGCTCCACCAACTCCTCAAGTGATCGAGCTTGCGACGCAGAACGCGGCCGGATGAGCGATCGCGATATCGAGAGTCACGGCGCAGCACACCTGCACGACACCCGACTTGAAGATACCGCTGTCGTCGGCATCGATGCTGATTTCGACGCCACCGCCGTAGAGCACAACCATCGCATCGGTCCAGCTGCCGCAGGCGAGTGTCGAGGCGGGCATGACCGTCGTGGTGTATGCCGGCCGGCTCGCAACGCGATCGTTGTCCCAGACAAAGCCGGCGCCGCTGGCGCGCTC